>JAMDCQ010000013.1 GCA_023488905.1 Candidatus Bathyarchaeota archaeon | reverse complement strand
TGAAATGGGTAAAAAAGAGATTGACTGTGCCGTGACAGGAGACTACTCAAGCGTTATCTTTTATTTGACAGAGCACGGGTATTTTCAGCCGCGCCCAGAAATAACTGAGGGCATCCGTCAACCAGCAATCAGGCTACATCAGAACCTAAAGCAGTTTCTTGCGAACTTCATAAATGGAATAGCCTGATGGGCAAATGTGGCTAAAACGTTAGTGAATCAAGCGGGAAAGCCATTGTCACTAAGTTTTTATTTGATGCAACTATAAAAATTTGGTGAGGGTTCGAGAAGGGCTAACTTAAACGCAAGCGAATTCAGGAAGAGAGAGGGGAACACTTTCGCCTGCATTTAAGCTAACCTTTTCTGTGTTCTACCATTAGTGCTTATGAACCATAAATAATGATGTGACTGTGCCTATACAGCAACAAGTACTGGGAAGGGTTTTGGGGGCAAAAGTTGCCGCTAAGCGGCGCCGTTCCATACAAACATCGGCTTTTAGCCAAGTTAGGCATACTATTGTTGACATAAAAAGCTTTATTTGTCTGCCACAACACATTCCTAATTAGGGGTTGCTTTTTTTTGAATAGAGCTGAAGCGGTAAATGTCTATAAAGAAATTGTGAATTTGTCCGAAAGAGTAGGGTACAATGCCTACAACTTAAAATTATCCGACCAAAATGACCCGATAGCCCAAAACTACCAAATACGCATAACAATGCCAACCGATGCTCTGACCAATCAACAGATAGCCTCTATCGCTAAAAAACATGATTTAGCAGTAAAAGAAGAAAGTGGCGAAGTGATTGTTTATCAGCCCAAAAAATTCAGCAAGACACCTTAAATTTTGTGCCGCATCCAGTGCAAGTATAAACAGCTAAGCAGAAGAGGGAATTTTCAATTTTCTTATCTGGCGTATCCTGCTTTTTTCCGCAGTTTGGGCAGTGAACCATTACAGTGTGCGTTTGAAAATTAATCACCACAGAACATTATTGATTTATTTTTAGGAATAAAAAAATTAAAAGGATTTGTGTGTATGACTAAGCAGCGACAATCGTTCTCAAAACAAGAAAGGAGTTAATGTAGCCCTATACTGTTTTTGCCCAAATACATTGTTGCCCATTTTTCAACCGTGTCCAAAGTTGATACACAGTTGAGCCCTCAGTTTTTTCGCAACCCCCAACGATTATTTTTAAGTAAAGAACAGATCTGGTTTCTTTTTTCAATTAGGTCTCAGAAGGATTTGTTTTTTTGTGTTCCATAATAGTGTGGAGCATAAGTTCCAGTGACGATGAAAATTCACTGTTGCATAACCAGCAACTTAGCTTTTCCAGTTTTTTTACCTACAAAATTTTGTTTCATTTTTTGTATCAGGAAGATGAATCTTGCCTGACCTGTTTATCTCGCTTAAAAGCCCTAGAGAGGTTAGGGGGAAAGGGGTATTAAGGGGTTGCGGTTGTATGATTAAAACGGCGACAAATAAGCCATTAGCGGTTAATGCTCTGAGCCGCATCTGAGGCGCGGCGGCAAAGTTTGTTGTGCAAATATTGCGCATGCGGGGTGTCAGAGAGCGCAAGCAAAACCCAAAAACCTAACTTGCCTGCTCAGTCCATAATTTGCAAAAAATCAGGCAAAAACCGCCGATAACACAAAAAAATTAGCCTAAAAAACCAGGAAAGAACCCTAAATTGCTCCTGCAATGCTCACAAACGCTAAGCAGCTGCATTCAAGCGCTTCCAACAATGTTTATGTGAATGGAAACGGAATGTTTATATTAGCTGAGTGGACTTCTGTTAGAATTCAGCTATAATTGCTAGCCCCGCAATTTTCACATGGCGGCGGCTCAACCCCTACCGAAACGGCGATTACGCCTTGCAGGAATGACGGAGTTGGCCTCCAGTTGCGGGGACAAAAATAGGAAATGTGGACCTGACTAATTGCTCAGTTAGGTCTGAATTGGGCTTTGACGTATAATTTGTGGAGAATGTTTCTCCCTCCAAATCCAGTTAGGCACAAAAATGCGAAAAGTGCAGAACGTACCACACAAAAAACATGATAGTAAGATCCGCAGAAATCAAAACGGAGTGCATAACTCCGGTTGATCCTGCCGGACCCCACTGCTATCGGGATAGGACTAAGACATGCTAGTTGAGCGCTTCCAGCCAACACGGGAGCGCAGCGCACAGCTCAGTAACACGTGGCTAATCTGCCCTTGGGACCGGAACACCCCCGGGAAACTGGGGCTAATTCTCGATAGGTGAAGAACTCTGGAATGAGTCTTCGCTTAAAAGACGTTTACGTTATGCTCGTAGGCGTCGCCCAAGGATGAGGCCGCGACCGATCAGGTTGTTGGTGAGGTAATGGCTCACCAAGCCTTTTACCGGTGCGGGCCGTGAGAGCGGGAGCCCGGAGATGGGCACTGAGACAAGGGCCCAGGCCCTACGGGGCGCAGCAGTCGCGAAAACTTTGCAATACACGAAAGTGTGACAGGGCTATCCCGAGTGCCATCCGCTGAGGAAGGCTTTTACCCAGTCTAGAACGCTGGGGGAATAAGGAGAGGGCAAGTCTGGTGTCAGCCGCCGCGGTAATACCAGCTCTCCGAGTGGTGTGGATGTTTATTGGGCCTAAAGCATCCGTAGCTGGCTAAGTTAGTCCCTTGTTAAATCCACCGAATTAATCGTTGGATTGCGGGGGATACTGCTTGGCTAGGGGACGAGAGAGGCAGACGGTATTTCCGGGGTAGGGGTGAAATCCTATAATCCCGGGAAGACCACCAGTGGCGAAGGCTGTCTGCTAGAACGCGCCCGACGGTGAGGGATGAAAGCTGGGGGAGCGAACCGGATTAGATACCCGGGTAGTCCCAGCTGTAAACGATGCAGACTAGGTGTTTGGACGGCCACGTGCCGTTCTAGTGCCGCAGGGAAGCTGTTAAGTCTGCCGCCTGGGGAGTACGATCGCAAGATTGAAACTTAAAGGAATTGGCGGGGGAGCACCACAAGGGGTGAAGCTTGCGGTTTAATTGGAGTCAACGCCGGAAATCTCACCGGGAGCGACAGCAGTATGAAGGCCAGATTAAAGGTCTTGCCAGACGAGCTGAGAGGAGGTGCATGGCCGTCGCCAGTTCGTGCCGTGAGGTGTCCTGTTAAGTCAGGCAACGATCGAGACCCGCGTCCTCTGTTGCAACCAGCTTTGAGCTGGGCACACTGAGGAGACCGCCACTGATAAAGTGGAGGAAGGAGCGGGCCACGGCAGGTCAGTATGCCCCGAATCTCCCGGGCCACACGCGAGCTGCAATGGCAGGTACAATGGGTTCCGACCTCGAAAGGGGAAGGCAATCTCGAAAGCCTGCCGTAGTTGGAATCGAAGGCTGCAACCCGCCTTCGTGAACATGGAATCCCTAGTAATCGCGTGTCATCAGCGCGCGGTGAATACGTCCCTGCTCCTTGCACACACCGCCCGTCGTTCCATCCGAGTGACTTTTGGGTGAGGCACCGTCTAATTGGCGGCGTCGAATCTAAGTTTCACAAGGAGGGAAAAGTCGTAACAAGGTGGCCGTAGGGGAACCTGCGGCCGGATCACCTCCTAAGTAAATAAGCATTCAAATGCTTGATTGGAGGAGCAAGGAGAGCATACACCAGGATATACGTCAAAGCCCAAAATCAGCAATTATAGTTGAAGAAGAAAGAACCGGGTTGAAAATAACTTCTTTTCTTCAATTTGTCTTAATTGTTTGGTTTGTTTTCTGTTTTGATCTGCTTTTGTTTCTGCACGTGGGTTTCTGTTTGTCGAAAAAGTGGGTAGCGTTTGTTGCTCTCAGTTAGAGCCCTATCCTCTATAAAAAGGGACAACGAAGGCGGGGTTTGCTGCTCTGCCACTGACCCCCTCCCGTATACATAGAACAAAAGGCGGACAGCGATGCGCTAAACGCACTCATCCACCGCAGAGCTCTATCCCTCCTATAGGTTTCTGCATAGATCTGATATTTGGCGCCTAATATGTCTGCGAAAAACGCACCCAGCAATGCGCTTTACGTGGCGTCCGTTGCGTTTTCCGTGAAAAATATGGTATGTTGAAAACCACGCGACCTCTCAGCCGCTACCTCCCCTCCCCCTATATAACAGTAGATCAAAAAATCTATCTTGGAAGATGCAGGGGACCCCTCTTATTTCATCTTCTTCCAGCCGCTTATGCAGGCGACTGCATTTTGGGTTCAGCTGGCTTTGGCGACTGCAGGCTGGTTGTGGAGCAAACCGCAACCAGAACAAACAAAACAGACGCATTTTGATCTACTGATAAAGATAAAAGCCAATTAGCCTCCCCTCCATAGGTTTCTACAGATATTCTAATAGACGCAAGGGATGGAGAAGCTATCGCTATGACGGCCCTAACTGCATTGAGCAGCCTAGTTAGATATGCAAAAAGTTTTAGGTAGAGTAATTTCTATTCGCTGTTATGGCGTCGAATCCTGCTGAGGCTGTGCATGTACAGAATTTACTGAATGAATATGCAGAAAAGCGCGATCTATTTGAAGAATATACAAAAACAATTCAGTTCCTTCTCGAGAACTTACTTAGGCAACATTATTCTCAGTTCCAAACGGTTCAATCCAGAACCAAGGAGTTATCGCACTTCCGTGAGAAATTATTAAGAAAAAAAGAATTACAACTTAAGCCCTTGCTAAAAATGACAGATCTGTCCGCTTGCAGAGTGATCTTTTATTTTGAAGAAGACCTGTACCAATTTGCTAACATACTTTATGAGGAGTTTAAGATCGTTGATGATGAAAATAAGGTGAGCCCCAATGAGTATAATGCAAGGCAAATCGTGTTAAAATTAAAGCTTAATAGGTGTAATTTGCCTGAATACGCAAAATTCAAGGGCTTACTGTGTGAGGTTCAACTCACAACCGTGCTTTTCCATGCATGGTCGGAAATTCAGCATGACATAATTTACAAACCAATCAAAGAAATACTCGAGTTCGATACGCTCTCTTTTGATTACCTGAATGCTTACTTTAAGGAAATTATGGAAAAGCACTTGAAAGAGGCTAGCAGAGGTTTTAGTTTCATAAATTATCAGATTGATAGGATAAGGAAAGGTCAACTTGTAATTAGACCTGATATAATTGATTCGATGTCAAAGAGTACTTCTAACAATGATATCTATGGGTTCCTCAAGGTGCTAAGTGAATACATACCGAAGTACGCCGACAGATTACCGCCTGAGTATGGATTGATTTCAGCGCTAGAAACTACCTTGTTATCTGCTGAAAAGAATGAAGTGGTTGACAGAAAAACAATCTTTGGCGAATTAAGAGGAAAAAACTATTTCGATATCGCAAATGAAATCCTTGACTTATTGGATCGATATATTTACGGTTCAAATAACATCCGTATTATCATCAAGCTGGGAAAAAATCCAGAACTCAAAAAAAGGTGTGAAGAATCGCTCAATAGACTGTCATCCTATAGAATTAGCTTTCTAAGGAGGTATGGATTTTCAGCTCAAAGAACTGTCCTTGAGTATATCTCTACTCAGACACCCGAGTACATAATCGATAATTTAGAAATGATTTCAGCGGTGATGAAGCCCATTGCTTCTCTAGAATGTGAAGATGTAACAATGAAAGATCCCCATAAGGCTACCTTCACAAGGGGTTATCTTTCCGTTAGTCCGTCTTTAAAAGCCCTCAGAATACAATATTTCGACTTAACCAAAAATCTATTGCAAGCTGTAAAAACGGACGAGGACAAAAATAGAGTTCTCGATCTTATTTTTTCCTTGACCCAAAGCATACATAATGATAAAACGCCTGAAGAAATAGTTGTGCTGGTTTCAGAGGAAGTTGATAGAATTGTTGGTTTCCTCACAGAATACTATGATTCAGTAGCTAACCTCACGAAGGCTAAACTCCACCGGTTTATTTTTAGCGTCGAACGCCTCAAATTGAAAGCAGACCTAAAGCTGTTGACTCTAAGAGAAAAAATTGATCAGGACGCTGCTTACAATAAATTTAGGGTCTTCTATGAAGATGACCTCCACTATCTGGCTGATTTTGATTATGAAAAAACCCAATCAATACGTAACCAAAAAATAGATACTTTTGTCGGAGAAATAACTGAGGCTAATCTAAAAGAATGGCTGCTCCTCTTTAGAGAACTAGCGACCATCTATAGACAAGGTGAGGGTTATTCCTATTTCTCTATCTTCCTACGAAAGCTGTCTAAAAGTAAACCCGTAATTTCTCTTGAACTGCTAAAAGAGGATTTTCTCTCACCATTTTTTAGCGATCTTTTAAGCGGTTTACTGGAAAGTTCAGAGCACAAAAAAGTTGTGGAACTTCTAACTGATTATTCAAAACAAAGAGAAAGGCAGCTTGCTGTTGCTCAAGCAATATTTTCAGCCAAGCCCTATGATGATGAATTATTTGATAAATTCTATCCTCTATTATCGAAAAGTTCTGATAATGCTGTCCTTTTTAAGGTTCTCCAAATCATTACAGTCAATTATAGCGTTCATAAAAACCATAAAAATAAAGTGACGGAATTAATTAATAGATTCACAGAATTTCAGTATTATACATGGTCTCACGTATATTTTTCGGCTCCACATTTCTGGGAAGAAATGAGTGACGAAAATGCACAAGCTATTCTTGATAATTTGGTGAAATGTCAAAACATCGATTATGCAGAAGAAGGTATTTTGGGTTGTATCGCTCGTAAGTACCCTAGATTGGTAATCCAATTCTTCTATAAACGGGTTCAGTTAGCTAAAACTAAACAAATCTCCGAAGCAGTACCATTTCATTTTTCGTCTTTAAACGATATTTTATCTGGGAGCGGAGTGGAAATATTAACTGATATAATATCGTGGCTATCTGACGAGATGGACCTAGAAAACTGGTATGCGACAAAGTTGATTGAGGTAATTTTTCCCTCGTTTGAAAAACCTTTAGAACTCTTTACTTTAGAATTAGTGCGATCAAATGTCACTAAAAACCGTGACATAGTCTTACAGATTCTTGGAAGGTATGCGGGAGAAACCTCAATTCATAATGTTATCAAAGAAATAATCCGTTTATATCCTCTTAGCGCAGATTTACAAAAGAAACTATTTAGAATTTTGTCCGGCGTTAGGGGTGCTGTCATGGGTGATTATGGATATCTCGAACAGTATAAAATCAGAAAAGAGCAAGCTATCAGATGGATTGACGATTCCGATAGTAAAATCAGTAATTTCGCCAAAGCTTATCTTGCTTACATCGAAAGAGTGATTAATGAGGAAAAAAACAGAGTTGACAAAGAAATAGCATTTGAGAAAAGGACGTTTGACATTAATCGCTCTTAGATATCTCTCTTCTGACTGTATGCGTTAACTCTATTTTTCGTAGGTTCTTCTTAGCCGGGGCTTTCTCGCTATCATTTTCTTGGCCATTTTTTGATATGCGATTATAGCTTTTTTCGAAGGCTTGTTTTGTCTTATTAGCATACGGTATTTTGGAATCTTGGATCCATAAAATAACCTCTGGGAAATGCCTATTGATTTACAGGGTAGGTCTTCGTTTTCGCCTAAGGAGCATTACTTATAGTGTGGCAATGATGGCTACGAGTGCGATTACGAATGATTGAAGGTTGTGGGTGTATCTGTTGGTGTCGGGGCGGGTTGGTTTGTTGTGTTGGCGGTGAAGATTTTTTCCCTTACCTGTTAGGGTCAAGTTTTATGTGCCCTGGGAGTCACTTGAATTCTTAGGAATGTCTATGGTGAGCGTGTTTATTTTCTACGATTCAAAGTATGGCAACACTAAGCTGGCTTCAGAGAAGATAGCTGAGGGGCTGAAGAGCGTGGGGGTAGTGGTGGAGGCGGGCTATGTGCGGGAAGTGGGACTTGATGGGGCTGCTTGCTCCGATTTAATCGTGTTAGGTGCGCCAAATCATATGGGTAGACCATCCAGAACTATGAAGCGCTTCATCGACTACTTGGCAACCGCTGATCTAAAAGCCACCAAAGTTGCAGTTTTCGGCACTTATGCTGGGCGAGCTAGGTCCATTGATAGGGCAGTTAAAAAACTTGAAAGTATGGTGCAGGCGAGGTTGCCTAACCTTAAGCTGGTTTTGCCCGGGTTGTCAGTTAGAGTGAACGGTATGAAGGGTCCTATGCTGGATGGAGAACTGGATAGATGTGTTGAGTTCGGCAGGGCCATAGCAGCTCAACTTAGCGCTTAACCTCAAAATACCCTCTTTTCATTTTTCCATCGCATAGATTAAACGTTTCCCCAAGCTTCCTTCAACTCATGTTTTTCGATATACTCGCGGAATCGAAATCAGGCTTATAACGGAAGCTATGGGTTTCCTTCTGTGGAGTGAGGGTTTTGAGCGAGAAAGAATTGATTAAGGCACTGGTTGAGGCTGGGTATTCGGAGCGGTTAGCCCGCATAATCGTTAACTGGTACACTACCCATTAAGGCTGGAAGCGTCTCTTATCGGGTCACGATTACGGGGCACGGTGCGTTTTCGGCTACTCCGTGGCTTACACTGCCCATCATGATCTCTTCAAGCCTGCTTAGGCCTCTTGCGCCTATGACAACTAAGTCAAAACAGCCCTCTTTAGCCGTCCTGACAATCTGATCAACCACTTTGCCCTCAAGTAGTAATTCATGGACTGGAACGCCTTCAGCTTCTACGATTTTCTGCATATCTTCTAAGGCGTTTTTGCATTTGTTCTGTTGGGCTTCATTGTCTTGATTAGCCCCTTTAGTGCACACACTTAGTAACGTAATGTTACCTTCAGTCATTTTTGCTAAGCCTATGGCTTCTTTTAGGGCACGCTTAGAATGTTCGGAGCCATCTATGGGCACTAATATTTTTTGGTATACCACCGAGTTCCCTCACCCCTTATGCGGTTTTGGTATTAATAATTTTTTTCTTTCTTCACTACAAGCTGCACAGATGCGAAGGAAAACCTGCAGAACAGCTATAAGTAATCTACACCAAAGTACCTCGGCGTGGTCACATGCATTTTGGCTTAAAAAAACGTTTAAACAAGCCCCCTATCGCCTACCAAAAATGGAGAATTCTATCTTTTGACGTTTTGATAGCTATCTTTCTCGGTGGACTTCGGGTCAATGAAATAGACAAAGGGGGCTCCACCATACACTGAAGTCGCGTTAACCGTAACGACTCTTCCGCCATGGCTAACGTATGGTTTGGCAGCTGCCAACTGTGGTTGATGACTCCGAATAATCCGAGCAACACCCAGTGATTTGCAAACAGAGGCTGAAACATCCGAGCCGAACTCAACCCCCGCACCCCGCGCATAATTGGGGTCTTCGCCATCACCGTTTGTGGGGTCTGACCACAGCAGATCCAGCCTCAATTCCTCTGACGGCATCTTCAAGTCGTCGCTTCCAGTGAGTTTGGTGGAGACACCGCCATGGACGAGTAGCGCGTTGTCTGGGATTAGGGCTGCAATGTAGAGGGTGTCTATGAAGGGTTTGAGTTCGCCTGTGAAGTAGTTTCCCCAACTCCCAGTTTTGGCTGAGGCTTCTTCGATTAGGGTGCAGGGGTTAAACTGGGGTTCGCCTAACTCGGAGAAATCCTCATGGTTCCCCATTAGGGCAACCACGTTTTTTGGGTGTTTCTGCTGTAGAGTGGCGACGGTTCGAATGACTTCGACGCCGTCAGGGCCTCGGTCAGCGTAATCGCCCAAAAACACCAGCAGGTCAGTGCCCAAATTCACCACCTCGAGCAGCGCTGTTAGGGTTCTGTAGTCGCCATGCAAGTCCCCTACTACACTGACTCTGCTGAATTTTTTGGGTTCAATTATGGCTAAGAGGGACTTCAAAGCCGACCACACTACAAAATACGCCCCAGACAATATAAGATATTACCCGAAATGGGACGGGGTGTTCAGAGTTGTGTTCTTAGTTTTCGGTGGGGTTGATGGTGGATTTCTTGCTGGAGCCTTTAGAAATTGCCTGTTTCCTCAATTAAGAAATTATTGTTCGAAACCGCCTATTTAGCAACTTTTATTAATATATTTCCATCTTGACAAGAGCTTAAGGAGAAAAAGAAAATGCAAACGCACAAAAATAAATTAATCGCAATTTTGTTTATAGCTATCTTCGCAACATCAATAGCCCTATCAACAGCACCAAACGCACAAGCACACACTCCCCCTTGGAACATCCCAACCTTCGCTTACATAAGCGCCAACCCTAACCCAGTCGGCTTAGGCCAAGAAGTCCTCTTAGTCGTCTGGATTAACCAGGTTATAGCTGGCGTTGACGCAGACAACGACATAAGATTCAAAGACTACAAACTCACAATAACAAAACCCGACTCAACCACTGAAACCGTAACTTGGAACGTAGTTTCAGACCCAACCTCAGCAGCATACACGCAATATGTACCCAACCAAGTTGGAACATACACTCTGTTTTTCGAGTTCCCTGGACAAACATACACCTGGAGCGGTGCATACCAAGGCGATTACTATTTACCCAGCAATGCAACAACCACCTTTACCGTCCAAGAAGACCCTATCTCACACCAACCTATCATTCCACTTCCAACCGAATACTGGACACGACCCATTGAAGGCCAAAACATCTTATGGGAACAAATTTCCTCTAACTGGCTTAGCGGATCAGCTACTGCAGACAGATGGCAAGAATATGGCAGCGCACCCACAAGCTCACACATTATGTGGTCTAAAATCTTTGAGTTAGGCGGCTTAGCTGGAGAATCAGCTGAGGTAGGTGCAACCTACTACTCAGGCTTCTCGTATGAAACCAGATTCAACAACCCCATCATCATCAGCGGCATTCTATGCTATCCAATCTCACTCGGACACGCCTCAACCGGTGGCGGTTACGTAGCAGTAGACCTAAGAACAGGTGAAGAACTTTGGCGAAGAGACGACATCAGCCCAACTTTCGCGCAACTCTACGATTATGCCTCACCTAATCAGCATGGCATCGTCGGCGGCATACTCTGGCAAGCCAGCAGCTCCACATGGATGGCCTATGATCCATTGTCAGGCAAAGGCATGTTCAACCTAACTGGAGTGCCAAGCGGAACTGAAGTCTACACAGACAAAGGCGAAATAGTCCGATATGTTATGAACTATCCAAACCGATGGATAGCTTTATGGAATTGGACGGCAGCAACCGGTACAAGACTGGGCACATCAGGAACTAGCGAAGACCAATGGAGAGTAAACGGAAAATCAATCAATACAACCACAGCATATTCATGGAACGTAACCATACCTAACTTACCTGGTGAAACCTCGCCAAGTATAATTGGCGTAATACCCGGTGACGTTATAATCGGCCGCAGCAGCAACATCGCATTGACATCACTATCCCGAGGTACATCTAATCCCTGGACAATGTGGGCACTAAGCGACAAACCAGAATCCAGAGGGCAACTGTTATGGATCAAAAACTACACGGCTCCCGCAGGAGACATAACTCGAATGCTGGCATGGCAACCCATAGACCCAGTCACTCGCACCATCGCTATGACAGACTTTGAAACAGGACAGAGATTAGGCTACAGCATCGATACAGGAGACCTCAAATGGGGACCAGTCGGAGAATTCCGAGCATTTAACTATTACAGCAGCAGAGCAGGCTTCCCAGCATATGGCAACCTCTACGTAAGCGGATACGGCGGAGAATTGCAATCCTTCTCAATGAAAAACGGCTCATTACTATGGAAATTCAACGACACGAACAGCGGCATCGAAACACCATGGGGTCTCTACCCAATTCAAACAGCAGCAATAGCGGACGACATAGTCTTTTCCTACGCAGGAGAACACTCACCAAACACACCACTATACAAAGGCTACAGAGTCTACGCAAACAACGCCACCACTGGTGAATTACTATGGAACCTACTTGCATGGTCAGCGTCAGGTCTAGGAACCTCACTTGCACCAGTTGCAATCGCAGACGGATACCTTGTGCACCTCAATGCCTACGATGGTAAAGTATACTGCGTCGGCAAAGGCCCAAGTGCGCTCACTGTGGATGCACCTATGGCTGCCTTGTCATCAGGACAAAGCGTAGTTATTCGCGGTTCAATCACTGACATTTCAGCAGGTACAAAGCAAGCTGAACAGGCGGCTAGATTCCCTAATGGAGTCCCTGTTGTAAGCGACGAAAGTATGACTGCTTGGATGGAATACGTTTACATGCAAAAACCCTGCCCAACAAACGTGACGGGCGTACCAATATCAATCGATGTAATCGACTCTAACGGAAACTACCGAAACATCGGCATAGCCACAAGTGATGGAAGTGGAGCCTATAGTTTAATGTGGACACCTGACATTTCTGGTAAATACACTGTCATCGCTAGTTTCGCTGGATCAGAATCATATTACGGCGCTTATGCACAAACAGCACTTGCCGTAGACGAAGCACCACCAACTACTCCCGCACCTACACCAGCACCAGCAACTATGGCTGAACAATACTTCCTGCCAATGACCACCGCAATCCTCGTAGCAATCGCCATACTCGCAGTACTAGTCGTCTACTCAATCTTCAAAAAACGATAAACCCACACTAAAAAGAAAACAATTTTCCTTTTTTATTTTTTTTTAAATAAATTAGATTTATTCGCTGAACGTTTTTATGTAGTCCCAGATTTTGTCGCTCACATAATGCAGCGTTTTCACTACGGGGCCCTTCTTGGTTGCCCTCGCGGTAGTTGCATCCATTAGGCTCTCGCCAACGGCCAACGCCTTATTATGCTTCATATCCGCAACCAAAACCAAATCGCCCGCGCCAAACTCGCCCTCAATGCGCACGATACCCGGCGCCATAACGGTGGCGCCCTTGCAGACGTATGGAATGGCGCCCATGTCAACGACGACTTTGGGTGCTTTAGCGGTGAACTCATCAAACAGCAGGGTGGGTAGGACTTTCTGGTCCAATTTGAAGAGCAACGGTTTGCCGCCTATGAGGTAAATTAAGCCCACGTCTGATTCGACGACTTCAACGTTGGCTTTAGCTCCGAAGAGCGCGTCAAAATCAAGTTTAAGCTTCAGTGTGGCTTCATCTTTGATTTGTTTTGCTTCTTTGGCTTTTAGGGGGTATCTGCGTTGTTTTGTGGGCATGAGTCATCTTCCTTATGTGCGTTCTCTGCAGGGTTATTAGTGTTTTCCTGCTCACCTTTACCTTTTGGTTTCCTGTGCAGGATCTTTTCGGCTAACTCGCCCATATCAAACTTGAGAAGTATGATCGTTATTATGACGGTTAAGGCAACTGAGATTACGATCATGAGTTCAGGGCTAATCCAGCTTGATAACATGTCAACTGCGAACCCTCCTACGAAAGCGCCCGCGACAGCGATCAAAACCTTCCCTAAAAAGTATGCAGTGAAAAACTTGGCTGGACTGTACTTCATAAGCCCCAGCGGTATGACGATGGGTTCGTCGGGTATTGGTGATGCTGCCGCTATGAAAAGAAGCGGGAACGCCCATCGCTTAACTTTTGCTGCATCTGCGTCTAAGCGTTTGCGGCGTTTTTCGCTAAGTTTACCGCTGATGAAGAAAGTTATCATGTAGTGGCTGCCCTTTGCTAAGGCGGCACCTAACGCGACTAGAACTCCAACTGCGACTTTAGTCGTAATATCTGCGTGTACCAGAAGGGGCGCGAACCATGTTGGGATAAGCAGGTTTGATGGACCAGCAAACGGAATCATGTTGACCCCCAACGAAATAAGAAAGACTAATGCGAAATCTATCAGCGACGCCATTGGCTCTGCCCACATTCCTCTCATCCAAGTTATCCTATCAAACTTATAAGGACGCACCAAAAAGGGCTGAAACTTTGGATTTTGGTTTACTGCTTGGAGACTGTGGCTATTAAGTTTGCCAGTTCGTCTTTCCCGACTGGCGTTAACTTTACAACCTCGGCGTCTACGTTGGTAAATAACCCTGCGCACTTTTTGAAGTTGAAGATAAAGTCGTTGCCGTCGTAGACGTTGTAGTCAACGCATCTTTCTCTAGCATTTTTCATTGAAAACTCGAAGGCGCCGTTGGAGGTTGCCAAGGCATTTTCAAACGCGGTTAATAGCGCTACTTGAATTTGTGCTGTTGCTCTTTTCTTCTCGGTTATCTTGTAGATTGGGTGAATTTCTCCGCTTTCCCTTAGAAACAGCTTGTTGATTGTGTCTTCTGTTATTCCGCGTTGTTGTATGAATGCTTTGAGCTCAGGAGGGTACTCTCGGAGTTGAGGTGTAGATTTGTTTTCTAATACGGGTTGGCTATTTGTCTCGTGGTGGTTGGATAAGTATTCAGTGAATAGGATTTCAAAGCATTTCTCGCGGTATGCTTCTTCTATTGTGTTAGTAAAATTGATGATGTCCTCTATGGGTTTCCTGAGTTTCTCATATTCGCTTATGTTTTTCATGGGTTAACCCGTGTTCCATATTTGAATCTGCAATATAGGCTTTTAAGACTTATGAATTGAAGACATACATTTTTGGCGAATCGCTGTTGATTATCTATTGTGGGGCATGCGAAATCAGGTCATTTTGAATCTGAACTGGCCTCAATAGCTATTTCATGGAGTCCTTGAGATAGGTTTAAATGTTGAGATATAAAGTATAGATGAGATAAAGATACTTGAGGATTCCAATATGAGCGAAATGACAACCGAAATCCTTGAACAGAACCTCGGTAAAATCGTACTTGTACGGTTGAAAGGCGGTAAAAGCCTCAGAGGCAGACTAAAGGGTTTCGACCAACACTTGAACCTAGTTCTAGAAGAGACAGAAGACACCACAGTCGTTGAGAACCAACAGAAGTTAGGGCTAATCATCGTCCGCGGAGACAACGTAGTCCTCATTTCACCCCCACCAAGGTGAGTTGAATGGGAAAAGGAACTCCTTCGATGGGTAAGCGTCAGGGTAAAACAGTCCACATTATGTGCCGCAGATGCGGTAGACGCGCTTACCATGTTCGTAACCATCGCTGTGGAGCCTGTGGTTTTGGCGAACAGAAAACCATGAGGCGCTACACCTGGCGAACCAAGACTCTGCAAAGACAAAGAGTCTGCTAAACCCAACCTACATATCTTTTAATTATTTTCAATTTTATTCTTGAGCTAGCATAGCCGTTTTTGCGTCAAAAATCCAAGATGCCAGTTTAGGGCATGTCACACAACCAGCCGCCACTCTGTTCCATAAATGCCAACGGTTACCCAGTAAGCCTCCTTACTCACTAACTGCTTTGATGCATCAGCGATGTTTTTGTCGTAGTACTGGTAGGTGCCATATCCTGACTGTTGCTCTGCAACTTCACGGGTAAACGCTTGTACCTCGGGGTAATCGGCGTATATGGCGTCGGTGAGTAGGTTTTTGCCTTGTTGAGCGGGGTCTGGGTCATAGATGAGGGTGCCGTTGCTTTGCATCGCCCACATCGAATAGTGCGTACCTAAGATTGATTGATTAATCAGTGAACTGGGTAAGACCACAATGCTCAGTGAACCCATGAACTTGTCGTTCGCGTCGAATATGGGTGCAACCATCACCACGCCCGGGAACCCTTCAACCAGTGGAATCATGTTGCTCATGGCTGAACGCATGGTTTTATGCATCTGAACATTTTGTTCCTGAGCGGCGATGTCTTCGCCTTCGATGCTACTGTAACTGCTGGGTTCCACCGTAACCAACACATCTTTCTCATCAGCTGTTGCAGCGTTAACAATCAGAGAGTTGCTGTCTGCAAGGTCACTTAGAATAATCCTCGCTTGGGCGCCGTTGAGTCCCATGGTTGATAGTTTTTGACATGCAGACAAAAGGGCGGCGTCAAGGTTTGCGAGTTCTGTGTTTATGTTGTTTTGTGTATGCATTAGTTGGCTGACCATTTCCTGTCTCGGTGCTGAATCGGTGTTCTGTTGGCTGAGGGCTTGATTGCTGCTATACTGGTATACATTGAAACCCAAAGACACAACAACTACGGCAACTAGGACAAGAATAATCGTTTTGGATTTAGCCATCTTTCATCGGTTGATGCTCTCTGTGTTTTTTGGTTTTAAGCGTTGTGTAGTTCGCCTACAGAAAATAGCTGTCCAATTAGTTTAGGGGGAGTTATTTAGGTATTCGGCTGTGGGGGTAACGGATTTCACGGTGACCGTTGAGTTCTGCTTTATGACAAACTCGCTTAAGCCTACATGTGTCACGGTGTTTTCCCAATCATACGTGTACCCTAAACGTGTCCAAGGATACCTCATAGGATAATAAGAACTGATTATGTTGCTGTTGAACCAATCCACGTAATCGTCTGCAGTGCCAGCCGGGAAAGACAGCGATGCCGTGGCGTCGGTTACTTCGTTGTCTGGAGTGGGTCGAAACAGCGCTTCTGGTTTAACCCATAGCTCCACAAAAACCGTGTTTGTAGTATTTGGAGGTAAGCCCAGTAGCTGCGCGGCTCTGAGCGTATAATCTGCATCTAAGTTAATGTGGTTTTTGAAGAACACTTGGATTTCTGGAGCCGCAGTCACCCATGTCTCACCCCAGCTGGTGGTTACGTTTTCCCCAACTGGGTAGCTGCTGGCGTATTTGGTCCAGGTAACGACGAGGACGGATGCGTTTTCGTCTTCGCCCTGCCAGATTAAATTACTGTTGTTTTGAGTTATGACTGTTAGATATGGGCAGATTTCGTTTTCTTTAGCAATCATGGCGTCTTCGATGGCGGCTAGATACCTCTGATCCAGCGTTGGCGGCGGCGCAAAAGCTGGAACTATCACAGTCGTATACAGCGTGGATAAACCCAATGTGGCAACTATGCCTACTGCGAAAAAAGCGATGAGTAGACTGCGATCTTTCATGACTGCCCTCTTCTGAGCTTACGGTTAAGGGCTTGATGCTTAATAAAAAAATCGCACAGAACAAGACTAAAAAATTAAGATTAAAAAATGGAGTAGGTTTATTCTGCTCCCGTATTGTAGTAGCCCTTATCCACTTTAACAAAAATCAGTGGCCCGCGGCTCTGCGCCATCTCACGCGCCCTGCGCAGCGCATTATTGACGGTGCTGAAAACCCTTTCTCTCTCCCCATTTTCACCCAGTTCCTGACAGCAGCTTTTTTCGCCTAACTCGATTTTAAGCAGATTTTCGGCTAAGATTTCGGTTCCGCAGATTTCGCCGTTTCTGATCAGTGTGGCGACGACGAGTTCTTGGATTTCCTGTTTGTGTTCGAGTCTGCGCCAGATTGGCTCAGCGTCAGTGATGGTTTTCGCCATCTTGTTCCATTTGTTGGCGTTTTGGTCGCCGATGAGCAGTTTGACGCGTTCTTTCCATTTTTTGAACCAGATGTTTACCCAAACAGCCAAAAAAGCATCCAATTCCTCGGGGTTTTCTTTAAACAAAAGCTCGAGTTTTTCGACTAGGTCGCATTGGTTTGCTTCTTTGCCTATGAGGTTCCAATGGAATTTAAGGTAGTTAGTGAAGTCTTGGCAGGCAACCTGTAAGACTTTTCTGTCCGCACCGATCACGTCTAAGGCGGTGTCGGCGTCTTTTAGTTTCTCCCCTATGATTACCTCTACGAAATTCATCACGATTCCCGCTGAAGCCCTCTCCAATAGTGTGTAAAGTTGAAGGTTTGTAATTAACTTTTATTTTTAAAACCCATATAACTGCCTAAGAAAAAAACTGCAATATATCCAGAGCCGATATACCCAGAAAAAGCTTATTCAACATGCAACGGCAACAGTGAAACATCAGAAAGCACCAAATCTGGATGCTCCCGCTCTAACTCCTCGCGGTTGTAGAGGCCTGAGAGTAGCGCAACGGTTTTTGCGCCCGCTGCTTTGCCCGCCCGCATGTCGCTGACGGAGTCGCCTGCGATGAGGCAGTCGCACATGTCGAGGTTTAGGGCTTCTCGGCATTTGATTAATGCTTCAGGTGAAGGCTTCGGTTTAGCCGTGTCCAACCCCGTAACTACATGAGAAAAGTATGGCAGTATCCCAAAGTAGTCAAGCTCTTTTTGAACTACCTGATTTGGCACATGCCGCATGGTTATTAAGGCAAGTTTGGCTCTTTGCGAGAGTGCTGCTAAGGTGGTGGAGACGTTTGGGAGGAGTTGTGTTTTGCTCTCGGTTATTGAGCGGAAGGCGTTGAGGTACAGTGGCAGGAACTCTTTTGTGTAGCCTTTGGTTATGTCGTCGAGTGTTAGGTGTTGCTCCATTCGGCGTGGGATTTCGAGGAGCACCGGGTCTTCTGGCGGCTGAATTTTCAGGTTGCGGAAGGCAATCTGGGCGGCTTCTATGTAGGCGCCTGTGGAGTCCACGATGGTGCCGTCCAAGTCCAAAAATATGCCTTTTGCCTTTAACCTACTGTGATGCATTGTGGTCTCTTTGTTGAGGGCGGTTTGGTTTCTTAAAGGTTCCCCAAGAGAACCCTGAAAGGGTATGTTGCCGATCACGCGACGTCTCTGAGTGTACCTCCCCTCCCTTATTTAAAGCCGCAAAGGGGTGAGCCTACCTGTGGTTTCCTGCAGTGACTTTTCTAGCGGGTGCCTCATTTGTGTTTAGGCTTTTGATATATAGTTATATATATTTTATAGGCGTCATCTCTATAGGCACCGCAGGCGCAATATATCTCTTGACTAAGTGGAAGGTGAAAAAATAAAATGCTATCAAGAGATTGTGATGGCTGCTCTCAACTAAAAGAATGTAACGAACGTTACAGAAAAGCCGTAGTGGGCGACAAAGTTTACTGTCCAGATGGAACCGCCCATCTCATAGACAGTGCCAGCGAAACGGAAAGGTCAAAAGTGGTCTGTATCTTACAGTACCCCTAAGCGAAAGATAATCCATAGTTTTTCTTCATTTTTTATAGATTCTATTTTTGATTATATCCGCTTTGAAGAATTTTATCACGGTTTACTATTGATTATATAGTTGCCTATAGATGCATACGCAACCCTATAATGCCCTCCGTATTCTATGCTGGGCGATTATATTACCCTGTTTTTTGTAGATGAGCAACGGGAGAATAGAGTAAACATGAAAACTACCTACATTATCCTTGGAATAGTCTCAATAGCTGTTATCATCGGTTCAGCATTCGCTTATGTATACCTAGCGAACCCCAACCAACCCGCATCTACACCCACCCCAACCCCAGCGCCAACAGCAGCACCCACTGCATCCTCGACTGATTCATCAACAACTTCCCCAACTACCAAACCAACCAGCAAACCAACAACCGCCCCAACACCAGGTCCAACGACGGCACCAACAGCCTCGCCCAGCCCAACACCAACCCCCCAACCTGCCATAATCAACGGCGCAGGAGCAACCTTCCCCTATCCACTAATTAGTGAAATGATCAATAGTTATACTGCAACCCGACCATGGGCAACTGTCAACTATCAATCAATCGGCAGCGGCGGCGGCATTTCCGCATTAACACAGAAAACCGTCGATTTCGCAGGTTCTGACGCACCACTCACAACATCAGAAGCAAACAACATCCCCAACGCATTACACATCCCTGAAACCATCGGCGCCGTTACTGTAACCTACAACTTACCCAGTATACCCACAGGTCTAAAGTTAACTGGACAAGTCATCGCAGACATCTATCTCGGAACCATAACCAAGTGGAATGACTCTGCCATACAAGCTCTCAACCCAACAGTCAACCTTCCAGCACAAAACATCATAGTCGTCCACCGGGCTGAAAGCTCAGGAACAAGCTTCGTATTCACAGGCTACCTCAGCTCGGCAAGCAGTACATGGGCTAGCACTGTTGGACAAGCCAAAAATCCAGCTTGGCCAGTCGGAGTTGGCGCTAACAACAACGCTGGTGTCGCTGGAACAGTCGAAGGAAACGCTTACACAATCGGCTATGTCGAATTAGCCTACACAGTAGAGAATAACATGAAAGTCGCAGCCATACAAAACGCCGCAGGAAACTATGTTATGCCAACACTCGCAACCACAACCTCAGCCGCCCAATCAGTCGCGTCCGCAGGCTTACCCGCAGGCAGCGCAAGCTGGACAAGCGTAAACATCCTAAATGCCCCCGGCGAGAACTCTTACCCTATTGTTAGCTTCAGCTACATCATAGTCTACAAAGAACTCAACGTTATCCCAGGCATGACTCAAGCGCAAGCCGTAGTCCTCGTGCAGTGGTTATGGTACATGGTACACGACGGTCAAAACCTATCCTCAGCCCTATCCTACGCTCCACTGCCATCAAACGTGGTCGCAATCAACGAAGCCACCATACAATCGATAACCTTCAACGGACAGACACTGCCAACAACCTAAAACAATTCCCAAATTATTTTTTTTATAACAATCAAGTAATCTATTGCTCAGGCTAAAATTCTGACGAAAATAGAGAAGGGGTTAACCTAAAACCGATTCAACATTCAAGTTGAGCACAACTTCTGAGATGTCGCTTGCGTACTCCGCGGTGCGTCTGACACTCTCAATAATCAGCCTCAAGTTGACCGCATCCTCGATTTTTGCGTCTGGCAAGCACAACACAGTTTCTTTCTCGAGTTTATGGACGTAGCTTAGTTTTTCGAGTACGGTTTCGGCTAAGTTAAAGTCATGCTTAAAGAGGGCTTCCATGGCGCTGTCAAACATTGAATTCGCCGACTCACTTAGCTGGCTGATCTTCTCAAGAAATTCATCATTAACTGCATCGTTTAGCAGTAGGGTGTTTTCAGCGATTTTGGTTGCGTGATCAGCGGATCGCTCTACTGATTTGGCAATCAACCGGTAACCCAAGCATTCCTTTTGGTAGCTTAAGCCGATTTCTTTGACAATGCGCTGATTTGAAACTGCCAATTTTAGCAGTCTCACAATGTAGAGGCCGAAGCGGTTGACTTCTCGGTCGGTTTCGATAACTGCCTTGGCGCTTGGAAAATCAAGTTTTTTGAGCGCCGTAATAGATTCTTTATGCATAGATGAGGCGATGATTGCCATGCGACTTAGAGCGTTTTGGACGGTGAGTTCAGGGTAGTTAAGCAGCACTTGAAGCGTTAAGTCAGTCGGGGTGTCTATAACGATTTCTGTACCTACCAAGTAGTGTCTTGCGAAGTGTTTGAGGTGGTTGCGCAGTTTAGATGGGAGCACTTTTTGTCCTTGTGAGCGGATGTGGAGTATGTTGTAGCCGTTTAGGTATGCAGAAATCGCGGTGCGCATGATGGCGTCGGGGTTGTCGTTTTGGCCCACGCGGATGTAGGCTTCGTCTTGTTTTTCTTTTTTTGGATAGCTTGAGGGTGCGATTGATAGTGAGCCATCGTCTTCTTCTCGGACAAGCATTGAACTGCCGCGTTTGAGTTCGTTTTTGGTTGCCCAATCTTTGGGCAGAGAAAGTATAAAGGTGGATCCGCCTGTGACTTGCAGTTTGCGTTGTTCTTCGTTAAATTTTTCTGTTTCTTTGGTCACGCTTGACTCCAAGTGACTCTTTCTATGATGTGTCATTATATTAGTTATATCTATATAGACTATAAATTTTATGGAGATTTACTATATAACGACATTAACGTCTTTTAGATTCACAAAAACGAGGCAGCAAAATATGAACACTAAATATGTTATAGCTGCAATAGTTGCAATCGTAGTAATCCTCGGTTCAATCGCAGCATACGTCTACTTATCCGCCCCCGGCACCACCGAAACAGTAATGCTCAACGGGTCAGGAGCAACATTCCCCTACCCGCTCCTCAACGAAATAATAACCCAATACGTTCACAACATTAAACCAAACGTTCAAGTGAACTATCAAGCCATCGGCAGCGGCG
This sequence comes from Candidatus Bathyarchaeota archaeon, assembly GCA_023488905.1. GTDB lineage: Archaea > Thermoproteota > Bathyarchaeia > Bathyarchaeales > Bathycorpusculaceae > Bathycorpusculum. Next base: position 181,694 of record JAMDCQ010000013.1, on the reverse strand, counting down.
GCGGAATCTCTGACCTCAAAAACAAAAACGTCGATTTCGCAGGCTCAGATGCACCTCTCACGGCAACCGAAAGCGCAGACATTCCAAATGCTCTCCACATCCCTGAAACCATCGGCGCAGTGACAGTCACCTACAACCTCCCCGGCGTATCAAGCGGTCTCAAACTAACTGGACAAGTTCTCGCAGATATTTTCCAAGGAACCATCACCAAATGGAATGACCCTGCAATCCAGAACCTAAACCCTGACGTCACTCTCCCATCACAAAGCATCGCCACTGTTCACCGCTCAGACGGTTCAGGAACCACATTCATCTTCACAAGCTACCTCAGCAAAGTAAGCACATCATGGAGTACCGCTGTTGGTCAGGGCAAATCAGTAGCTTGGCCCGTCGGAATAGGCTCGAATGGCAACGCAGGTGTAGCTTCGACAGTCGCTGGTAATCAATACTCAATTGGCTATGTTGAATTGGCATACGCACTCGAAAACGACATGACCATGGCGGCTATTGCCAACCCTTCAGGTCACTACATTCTACCAACACTTGAATCCACAACCGCAGCCGCCCAAGCTGGAGCCGCAACCTTACCCGCAGGCGACGCAAGCTGGACAGGCGTAGACCTCCTAAACATGGACAACGCGGAAGCATACCCGATAGTCAGCTTCACCTACCTGCTGGTTTACAAAGAACTCAATGTACTTCCCAACATGACACAGGAAAAAGCAACTGCGCTTGTACAGTTCCTATGGTACATTGTCCACGATGGGCAAGATTTAGGACCTGATCTTGAATACGCACCGCTACCAAGCAACGTTGTGCAGCTTAATGAAGCAACAATTCAGTCGATAACGTTCAATGGGCAAACATTATCCGCGACTTAGGTGGATTGCCCTGAACCACCAAATACCCCCCAAGTTTTTTACTAAAAAAATAAAAATAACAGGCGATTTTCTCTTCAAAAACCTCGCCGCAGTCATAGCGGCTTCCGCAATAGTTATCTTGATAATAACAGGTTACGTGTTAACGACGGATTCTGTACCTGTGATTGAAAGATTCGGCACAGACTTCTTCTTTGGTACCGCTTGGAATCCAGTTGAAGGCAGAGAAGTCTTCGGCGCATTACCATATGTGCTTGGTACCCTCGTTACTTCCGGGATAGCGCTTCTAATTGGGGTTCCTCTGAGTTTAGGTATAGCGATTTTTTTAGTTGAAATGGCACCTAGATCCCTGCGGGTACCAATTAGCTATCTTGTCGAACTCTTGGCAGCTGTTCCAAGTGTAATTTATGGTCTGTGGGGGCTTTTCATTTTCAGGTTCTGGATACTAAACTATATCGAAATCCCCCTGTCAACTTACTTGGGCTGGATTCCAATTTTCAGCGGTACCCCCTTCGGTCTGGACCTTTTCACCGCAGGCTGCATCCTAGCCATCATGATAATCCCCACGGTCGCTTCTATCTCCAAAGAAGTCATCAGCGCCGTACCCAACAGCATCCGCGAAGGCGCCTACAGCATCGGAGCCACCAAATGGGAAGTCATCCGCCACTGGGTCATAAGCTACGGTCGCTCAGGCATATTCGGCGCCGTAATCCTAGGTTTAGGTCGTGCCGTCGGCGAAACCATGGCAGTATCAATGCTCATAGGCAACGCCACAGGTCCCGCAGCCATGCCCACCTCGCTTTTTCAGCCAGGCCAAACCATGGCTTCGCTCATCGCAAACGGCTTCTTAGAAGCTACGGGTGAGTTGGAGGTCGCCGCATACGTCGGCGTCGGCTTGATCCTGCTAATCATGAGCTTACTCATCAACGTAGGCGCTCACATCATGGTCACTAAGGTATTAAAGGTCAAGGGAGGCGCAGTTGAGTGATATCCAACTACGCTTTCCGCAAATTCAAAAACCACTTTTTCTTTATTCTCTGCGCAGTTTGCGTGGTTTTAGCCGTTGTCCCATTGCTAAGTATACTCTGGGAAGTCATAGTCAGGGGCGCGCCACAACTCAGCATCAACTTTCTAATCTCAACCAACGCAAACGGCGGCATCGGCCCCGCCATACAGGGCACGCTCATACTCATCGGCTTAACAAGCCTCATCGGCATCCCCATTGGCATCCTCTCAGGCATCTACCTCGCCGAATTCGGCAACAACCACTACGCCGCCACCATGCGCAGCATAAACGACATCCTCACTGAATTTCCCTCCATCGTCGTAGGCATAACCGCTTACGGCGTAATCGTCATAGCCTTGATTGGCAGCTATTCGGCGATTGCAGGTGCCATTGCGCTCTCATTCATCCTAATCCCCATAGTTGCCCGAACAACCGAGGAATCGCTCAAACTTGTGCCAAACAGTGTCCGCGAAGCCTCGCTGGCTCTAGGCGCCCACAAATGGCGAACAACGCTAAGCGTAGTTTTGCCCTCAGCCAAAAGCGGCTTAATCACAGGCACCCTTCTAGCAGTTGCCCGCATTTCAGGCGAAACAGCCCCGCTGATTATGACGATTCTTGGCAACCGATACTTCTTCCAAGGCTTAGACCAACCTATGGCTGCGTTGCCGCTCGAGATATGGCGAGATTCGCTTCAGCCTTACGCCAGCGCGCAGGCTCAGGGCTGGGGCGCCGCTTTAATCTTAATTCTCATAGTTTTATCCTTAAACATTGCAGTTAGATTAGCAAGTAGAGGAAGATTCAAAAAATGACTACACCCCAACAGAAAACCGTCGAATCGGACTTGAAGATGCAGAGCATCGGCTTAAACGCTTGGTTCGGCCAAAAACAAGCCCTAAAAGACATCAACGTAGACATCAAAGCAAACACTGTAACCGCCATCATAGGTCCATCCGGATGCGGCAAATCCACGTTTATCCGATGCCTAAACCGCATGCATGAACTCATACCCAACGCCAAAATGACAGGCCAAATTCTGCTTGACGGCGAAAACATATTCGACAAAACCGTAGACCCCGTCATGGTGCGTCGCAGAGTCGGCATGGTCTTCCAAAAACCCAACCCCTTCCCCACCATGACCATATACGACAACGTCGCAGCGGGATTAAGGCTTACAGGCGCCAAGAAAGGCAAAAACCTTGACGAAGTCGTCAAACGCAGCCTAGAGCAAGCTACGCTCTGGGATGAAGTTAAAGATGACCTGAAAAAGCCCGGCACAAGCATCTCTGGCGGTCAGCAGCAGCGTCTCTGTATCGCGCGCGCCATCGCCTTGCAGCCTGAGGTTATCTTGATGGATGAACCCTGCTCTGCGCTGGACCCGATTGCCACTGCGAAGATAGAGCGGCTGGTGGTGGAGTTGAAGCGTGACTACACGGTGGTTATTGTGACGCATAACATGCAGCAAGCGTCCCGTGTCTCCGACTACACCGCGTTTATGTACTTGGGCAGCTTAATCGAGTTTGGGTCTACCAAGGACATCTTTGAATCTCCCAAGAACCAGCTAACAGAGAAATATATAACAGGAGAATTCGGCTAAGGAGAACTGAAAACTATGAGCAGAATAATTGACCGAGGCTTAGAGGAACAATCCGTGTTGCTTACCCGCATGGGCGAATTAACATACGAAACCCTATCTTTGTCTATTCATGGCTACCTTGACGGGAGAAGCGTACAAGCTCAGGTTAGAGAAATGTCTGACGTGCTTGTCGCTATGGCAGGCAAAGTCGAAGACCGCACCTTCGAGTTGATCGCCCGTTTCCAACCCGTCGCCTCAGATTTGCGCGCCATTAAATCCTACATGAAAATCGGTAACGACTTCGCGAGGTACGGGCGATATGCCTTGGACATTTCCTCGATTAGCGACCAGCTAAACGGGTTATCTCAGTGCGAACCTTGGACTAAGCAGTATCTGGCGGAGATGAGCGAAAAAGTTCTCTCAACAGTCAAAATCAGCATAGACTCGCTCAGAAAACATGACATTGCACTTGCCAAAACCATCTCGCCAACCGAGCGTGAAGTTGACGGTATGTACCTTGAATTCCTAGATCGAATCATTAACTCGGAGCAAAGCAGCAGCAAATGCGTGGCATCAAGTATCCTTGTCTCACGTTACTTTGAACGCATCGCTGACCACGCTGTCTACATCTGTGAATCTGTAGTGTACGTTGTTACGGGTGAAAAAGTCAACTTGGGCTAATCTCCCCGTTTTCTGTTTTGTTTTTTGGTGATTGGGAATAAAGCCTTAGAATTCATAACTATTAAGTCATTCTAAACAGCACTAAGTTATCGATAGCTTTGGCGCTCCCAAAATTTAACCACAAACTCAGCATCGTAATCCATACTTTGGGGCTAAGTTGCTTAGGCGGCGCCATCTTTCTGCAAATCCTCGTCTTCCTCGCTATTTCGCAGCAGGGGTATTTTATGGCGATCGAAACAAATCCCCTCATCCTGTCCGCGGAAATCGGGCTTACAGCGTTCACTTTAGCATATTTCGTTTACTTGTACCTGAAGTTGATGCGTTCAAACCTGAAACGCTAACGTTTCAGGCCTTTTGCGTCTATATAGTTGGTATATAGTTTATTTGTGGAACTCTTAAGAGCCCTCGAAGACATGGTTACTTGTCGAACCGCAATCAACAATGTAGGGCTCGGCGAATCCACGTCTAAAGCCACGAGCAATCCCTTAAGCGAACCCTTTTTTGTCCATTGGGACGTTGGCTTCGCTGAGTAACCCTTCTTCTCCAGAAATAAACATGGGTTTCGGGGTTAGATTTGGGTAATCTTCAAAAGCAACGTCTCCGCCAATCAATAAGTAATGGTTCCTGTTCTCAACGTTAATTGGCAAAGCCCACCCACCGATTACTCGCTTAGCGAACGCGACGCAGACCTGTTTTCGCTGATAGAAACTGAGGACTTGGCGGTTTTCACGTTTGATGGGCTAAAACGCAGAACAGGCCTGCACCCAGAGACCCTTTCACGCATATTGGGGCGGCTTGAAGAGGAAGGTATAATCAAAAAAGAACGCGAAGGCTACCGAGTAACCCCAAAAATCACCGAACTAAAACTCCAGCACCCAAAAACCGAGCCACCCACCTCCCAACTCATACAAACCTTCCTGCCCTCAGACCTCCACACACAGCAACTAATCCTGCAGCTAAAGGGAAAATGGTTCGGCATGCTGCGCTGGCTGGGCATATCCGAAAACAGCCAAGGCGTAACGCTCAAATGGATAACCGAGGATGGAGGCATCCAAATCGCCGCCAACATCCAAGGCTCAGCACTGAGCATCGAAGCCAAATTCCTCACAAACAACAACCTAAACCAAGCGCTCAAAGCCGCATATCAACTCATGACGCTTATCGGCAAACTAGCCACAAGCTCGCAGACCAGCAGAACAGCAGTAGCCCGCCACGTGGGCTTTTACGGCGACTACATGATGCCAGCCTAACTATATTTTTGTTTTAGAAGTTGCCCTGCACCCCTCTTATTTCATCTTCTTCCAGCAGACTTAGCTGCGGCGTCGGTTTTGTTGCCTGCGTCTGGGGTACATTGCAGGCTGGTTGTGGCGACTTCCGCAAGCAGTTCAGGTTAGCGGGCGCAGTTGGCATGAAACAGCCGCGTATGCTGCTCTCAGCTGACCCCCCTCCCCTTATTTAAAGGCAGATCGGGTCTCGGTATTCCGCAAAGGCTGAAGCAGGCAGAGTCGGTAGCTTGGCATGTTGTTGTGACTAGGTTTGGCTGTCCCTTAGTCAACAAATACCTTTTCGCCCATTCCTTTTCTGTGAAAAGACATGACTCAACTAGTTAACTCACTTGAAGTCCTAAAATCAGTCTCAGACGCCACCAGCGCCCTCATCAAGAAAACCTCGCAGTCAGTCGTCGCAGTCAAAGCGCAGATGTCACGGGGCACTGGCGTTGTCTTAACCAAGGACGGCTACATCGTCACCTGCAACCACGTTCTATCAGGATGTAGCGCAGTCAAAATCGGGCAAGGCGAAAAAACCCTGAGCGCCAAAATCGTGGGCACAGACCCATACAACGACATAGCCTTGCTTAAGGCCGAGAGAGGGGAGTTCACGCCCATCGAGATGGGTGACTCAGAACAGCTTAACGTGGGCCAATACGTCTTGGCATTAGCCAACCCATTCAACAGAACCCAGCCCACCGCCACCTCAGGCATGGTCACCAACGTAAACAGCACCATACGCGGCTGGCGAGGCGCAACCGCCATGGAAAACGTCCTCGCAACCGACGCCCAACTCAACCCCGGCTTCAGCGGCGGACCCTAATCGACGTCGAAGGCAAACTCATAGGCATAAACACCGCATACGTCTGGCAACGCGGCATCGCCATACCCTCCAACAAAGTCAAAGCCATCGCCGACCGCCTCATGACAGGCAAAACCGCCCAGCGGGGCTATTTGGGTGTTATCGCGAACACCGTCGCCATCCCTGAAGAAATCGCCGAGCAAGCGGGACTAGAGCAAGAAACTGGCGTCATGATCTTCAGTGTCGAAGCAAATTCGCCAACACGCAAGGCAGGCTTAGCCATGGGCGACGTACTCGTCAAATTCAACGGCAAACCCGTCACCGAATTCTACGACCTACCCCGACTGCTCGCCGAAGACGTAGTGGACAAACCCGTCAAAGCCGTAATCATACGCCGAGAAGCACTCCTCGAAGTAACCCTCGTTCCGACAACACATGGAGGCGAAGGAGACTGATAAACAAAATCCCCGTTGAACTGGAACCGCCCAGCCCGATGCCAGCACCGCCCCTACGCAAAAAACCCGCCATAACACCGCAGTTCGGCACCACAACCGAGCCGTCACCGCTAAGACTTTTCATCAACGAACGTTGGAACTAAATCAAAGTTTTTAGTTTTTACGTGCGTCTCCGCCAATTTTTCAGCAACCTTTTTTCTCTTTCATAGTCCTCTTTTCTTCCTTCTTCTATGATTTCTCTGGCGGTTTTTTCAGGGTAGAGATGTTTTAGTGAGCCAAATGCGTCGTGAGGTGAGGGCAGGGGTTTGAATCGGATTCCTTTTTTGTCTGGCGCTTCTTCGACGAGAACTTTGTTTTTTATGCCGTATTTGTCTCTTAGTTGTTTTGGGATTGTCACTTGCCCTTTTTTGGTTACGTTGACGACGATGAATTCTTTGTCCATACGTTTTCTACGACTATTACATAAGTTAAAGTGATACTTATGCTGTTGGTACTGTGAAATTATTTACTGGTTTTTTGCTGTTTTCACTGCCCTTTCGAGTACCAATGCGGCGGCGTCTTGGCTGGGCCAACTACCCAAACCGCAGTCAGGACCCGTAAACGTCATCCGCTCCCCATACTTTTCTTTAGCAAACCGATACCGCGCCTTTATGGTTTCTATGGGCTCAACGAGCTGTTCGGCTGTCGGCTGGGTTACGCCTTTCTCATAGAGTTCCGCCCATATCGCGTCGATGTCGGTTCGGGTTATGCCCACGCGGATTCGCTTGTCCGCCTGTTCCAGCATGGATTTGGATACGGCGGTGATGTTTTTGGGGGAAGCTGCATACTCAAATGACACGACATCCAAACCTTTCACGGAGAGCAAGTCGTGGATGCCAGAGGCAAAATGCAAATGAATCTGCCTGATTGGACCTTGAAAGGCGTAGGCTTTCTCCAACGTTTCTCTGATAAGTTCAGGGGTGCCTGTGAAGCTGCTGTGGCCGAGGCTGGGTTCATCGATTGAGACTACTTTGGTTTCTATGTATTTGTTGTTTAGGATGCTGTTTTTGGCGAAGCGGTTGATTGTTTCAGCGAAACCCTCTAGCACGTCGGGGTAAGCTGTGGCGCCGACCTCGTTTAGGTACTGTTCTAATGGACCAAAAATGGAAACCCGCAGCTGGATTTTTCTGCCAAATTCCTCGCTTAGTTGTTTTGCTTCTTTATTTAGCACATAAATTTCTGGCAGGAACGCTTTTTCTTTGGGCACCACAAATGAGCCCACTGCCATGGCTTCGTGGATGGCGTCGCCGACCTGCCTAAGCCCACTGAAATGCTGGGGAAAATTCACCACATCCAAGCCCGTAGCCAATTTTCGCTTAAAAGACTCGACGACTGTATCGCAGAATGTTCTTTGTACGAATTCGTCGCTTGCGGGGTCTTCGCCTTTGGTTATGGCTTCTCTGGCCTGTTCATAGGCTCTGGCGTAGTCATCTCTTCTGATTCCCGCTGGCAAGGGGAAACTACCGATATCATCCACTAAAGTATCCATAACTAATATTCAAACAGTAAATTCTATAAAAGCAATCTCCTACCACTAAACCCCTGAAAGGTATGACTCCATGACTGAAAACTGCATTTTCTGTAAAATAATCCAAAAAGAGGCACCTGCAAACTTGATCTATGAAGATGAATGGGTCGTGGCTTTTTTGAGTAACCGCCCAGTCAACGAAGGCCACACGCTGGTGGTTCCCAAAAAACACTACGTAAACATCTACGGCATTTCCGAGGATGAAGCGGCTTATCTTTTTAAAATTGCGAAGGCTTCGAACTCGCGTGGGCCATCGTTTTGGTGTTGCCCTTTTAGGTGGACTTTGATTTCGCTTATGGTGTTGTTTTGGAGGGCGAAGTTGCCGGGGGTTTCTGAGAGAACCGCGTCGGGTGCCATGGAGAGGTAGCGGTTGGTGTAGCCGAAGGTACCTCGCATCTGGTCTGCCCATTGCCCAAAAAAGCCCTTGCCCTCGGCTTTAGCTTGGTCACGTGCCCTGCATAGCCGCATCACTAAGCATCTTAGAGGTTAAGGTGGCAAAGATCATGCGTTGATTAGTCACTACACCCGCAAAGGAGTCGTAGCGGCCTAGGGATTTCATGCGTCGGAAGTGGATTACGCCGATGGTGACTTCGCCGCTAGATTGCTGCATCGGTGCCGCTGAGGGTGCGGGTTGGGGTTGCACTGGGGCTTGAGCGTAGGCTGGAGGAGTTTGATAGCTTGGTGGTTGCGCCTGTCGAGGCGGAGCCTGATAACTTGGGGGTTGGGCGCCAGCGGTGGGTAGAGGCGCAGACGGAATAGTGCGCGGGTCGGGGGGTGAGTAGTAGTTTAAGCGTTCCCGTTTTGGGGCGGCTTGGGGTTTAGTTGGTGTTTGTGACGGTTGTTGGGTTTGAGTGGGTGAGGTTCGAACTGCGCCGCAGAACTTGGCGTTGGCGCTGACTTGTGATCCACAGTTTTCACAATAAGGCATAGCTATCATGTTTCTACTGCGCTTTTTTGCCTAATAAATCTAAAGGCTAACCTGCCTGCGAAACAGCAAATAAAGAGACAAAGTGTGGGTTAGCCTAAATGTACAACAAAAGCGTTGCAGCGCCGTCTTCTCTAAAGGTTTATAAAATAAAAAATTCGCTATACAAAATGTCTCGAGGATAACGCAGTGCCCAAAAAGAAAAAGGATGACGCCCGCCATCTGCCAGTGGTTGAATGCTTCTGTGGAGAAAAAATTCTTCTCATCCCGAACGTTAAAAAAATGAGCCTCGCCATAGAAACCCACACGCAGAAGCATATCAAAAAATTGAGGTTGCCCAAAAAAGAGGCTGAATTGGAAGCGGAACGTGTCCGCGACGACTTAACCGCTAAGGTTCTGCAGAAAGCCTGCGAAATATAACTGCCTATTGCTGTTTGTTTTCGCCTCGGCGCATCATGTCGGGGATTCTGCTTGACGCCTTAGACATGGCTTCTTTGACGACATCCATCAATTCCTCGTTAACTTCTACTTCTACGGTGAGTTTGAGGCGCCCTTTCTTCCCTTCAGTCATGGAACCACCTCCCATAACGGCTTAACTGCTCTGGGAAAATGTTACCTAACAAGTGAACCGCCTGCATACCCGTCAAATCCAAATCCATCACGATGCGGTAATGGTACTTGCCGAGGCGTTTGGTGTGGGTTTTGTAGCTGCTGACTATACCTGCTTCCTTGTAGCGGTGTAACTGCTGATTCATTAGTACAGTTATGGCTGTGGGTGCTAAGGGTTCAAAAGCAAACGCTACCCTCAGAAGAACCCGAACTGCGCTCGCGATGAGCGATTCTGAAATCGATTCGGCAGCCATAAAACCACGCTTGCGCCCTTGCCTGCTACAGTGGCTAGGACTTGACACTAGAAGAGGGAGGGAATTTTTTAAGGTTGTGTTGCTGTAACATTCCAACAACAAGGCGAAAACCGTTGAGTATGGAAGAGATAAACCTTCAAGTTTACGCTTGCAGAAAATGCCGCCTCTGGCAAGACGCCAAACATGGAGTCCCAGGCGAAGGACCGCTGAATGCAACTGTGATGTTTGTGGGGCAGAACCCCGGCGCCGACGAAGACGAACAGGGCAGACCCTTTGTGGGCCGCGCAGGAAAATACCTCACCAAAACCCTCGCCGAATTCGGCATAAAACGCGAAGATGTCTACATAACCAACATTGTTAAGCACACTTCGCCGCAGAACCGCAAACCCTACCCCGACGAGGTTGAGGCTTGTCTCCCGTATCTTTCTGAGCAGATTGGCATAATTAAGCCCAAAATCATTGTGTTGTTAGGTGCTTCTGCGAAGGATACACCCCGAGTTGAGGGTATCCAGTACTTTGAGGTAATCCATCCGTCTGCTGCGATGCGTTTCACTAAAATGCGGCAGCGGTTTAGAGATCAAATTGCCGAGTTAGCTAAGAAAATCTCGTAAATCTAATATAGCCTATAGCCTAACTTTGATGTAAGTTACTTAGGCGAATATGAGTGGATAACAAAGTCGGTTACGCCATACTTGTTGTGATGCTAATCAACGTAGTCGTGGTTATTGCTGGATTTGCTTACTTGCAGGGTGAAATCGATTTAATCAATCCGCCCAAAACTAACCCAACGCAACCAGCAACCGAAGCCAACCCCACGCCTACACCAAAAACAGCCACTACACCTGCAGCTTCTCCAGCGGCAACCGAAAGCCCCTACAAGTACGTAGTGTACGAATGGACCCTTAAACAAGAAAACATCAACAATATTGATTGGCTGAAAATTTACGGCATCTACAATAGCACCCTATCATGGCGTGAAAACTACATCGAGAGAATTTCAAGATGCGGGGCGTATCCAGCTAACACTCAGGGTTCGATGGCGTCCTATTACTTTCGGGTTGAGGCTTTTGTAAGCGTTGATTTCAATGAGCAGACAGGCTACACAAAGGCAACTTATACATACCTTAACGGATGCCTCTACGAACTCGAAACTGCTTATGCAGCTTTCGAAGACGGAAGCACTAGCTGGAGCAAAACTTTCGTGTAACCTACTTCATTGGTTGGCGTAGCACAGTTTTGAGTTTCTCTTGCGCTGTCTTCCGGGGGTCGCCGAGGTAGATTTCGTGGTGTTTCCCGCTTAGTTGGTGCCCTGCTGCTTTGATGGCGGCGTGGATTTTCTGGATGTTTGCCGCTTCGTCCGAGTAGGGTCCGATGTGCATGATCTGCGCCGCTTTACCCTCATGGAAAACTTCGAAGCGCACTTTGCCTATGGCGGGGAGGTTTTTCTTTTTCACCTGCTCCAACGCCAGCTTGAAGTCGTCTTGGGTGACGTATTTGGGCTGCATAATCATCGCCGTCCACTTCCACTCATCCTTGCGCTCCACGCTGAACTGGGTCATGTCATCCATCCACCATAAGCCTTCAAGGGGCATCACGCCATAGTCGACTGCTTTGCCCTTTTTGACCATGAATTTGAGTGTGTAAGCGAGTGGGTAGAGGGTTTGCACTGCATCCATGTACTCCTTAGAGGAAGGTGCACCTTCGCCGTCTATCAAGAGGAAGTTCATGTCGGGAACTTCCACGAATGAAACCTCTTTTGGTGAGGGCCTGTAGAGGTCTTTGCGTCCTTTTTCTAAGTCAGCCTTATCCAAAACTACCGCTCCACTGTTTTTCTATGCTTTTGAAAATAAATAATTGTCGTCCCAAGACCTAGTTAGCTGTGCCTGCTTTGTGCCTTTTTATAGGGGGAGGGTCCTCTCTGAGAGCAACAAATATCGTCAACATTTGCTGTAATAGAAGCAGCATAGACTGATCTGGAAAACGCAAGGGCGAAATTGAAGCTGTCTTAAGACATAGGCATAAGGTTTTTGTTGTAAGAGGGAACGGCGGTTCTGCCGCAGAAATAGTTGAGAAATTCCTACTGGCCAAATACGACCACTATCACGAGCCAGAAATAACGTTGATGTGTGGGGGCCCTACAAAATGGTTTGAGTTATGTATTGGTTGATGATAGTGCGTGGCGCCGACCTCACCAACGTTGATTTAAAGCTCGCCGAGTGGACGGGAACCGCGTGGAACATTCAAACAGTGGATTCCGAAGGCTCAGTCGGTTGGGACTCCTCTTTGGTGCTGACTCCAACGACAACCCGATATAATGTACCATGACATCAAACGCTGATTTGATGTATGTCTCAGTCGGCTGAAGCGGTTAGGCTGCTTTTAGGTTAATGGCGCCTTTGGTGTAGGGGACAAACTCGCGAACCTGCTCAATCGAGGTTTTGCCTGCTTTTTCGCGCTGTTCCTTACTTAGTTTTAACGTCAGTGACCGCATAATCATTTGAAGCAACTCTTTGCCCTGATAATCCCCCGGCTGAATAACAAGGTAAGTTTTGGTTTTTGCTTTCACCGAGTCGATGGGGCCGCCGACGAAGCTGGTTTCTTCGCCCAGCACTATGCCGACTGCAACACGGAGCGGCGTATTCTTGTACCAGTTGCGCTTGCCAACCACGAAGAAGGCGCCGTGCGGAATGGATTCGCCGCTTGGGCCACTCTTGCTGAGTTGGTCGACTTTAACCCAGTAAACATCTGTTGTGCCAGCGTTTTCGCGCCACGCTCGGGAATAGGACGCCGCCGCTTCCGCTGCCTCTTTGAGCGCCGCCTCGCTGACCTGTTTACCCTCAGCTTTTACGACAACGAAAGGTGAACCTGTGATTTCAGCGTGAAAAACCGCATCCTCTTCTTTAGTGTACTTCTTGATGAGAACCTCGTTGCTCACCGTGTCCTTGCCCGCTACCACCAAGAAACCGTCGGATGTGGTGAAATGGCGGAATTTTTCAAACCACTGCTTGTTAGCCATTTCTTCTTTGCGTTTGGCGAGGGCTTCTACGATTTGGGCGGGTTTGAGGCTTTTAAGTTCCTCGGCACGCTTGAGTTCCTCTTCGATTTCTGCGAGTTTCTTTTTCGACTCGTTTAGGGCGGTTTGGGCACCTTGAGCTTTCTCTTTCGCCCGCTTCCCACGCTCATAATACTCGTTGGCATTATCAAAAAGCGACTTACGCAACACTAAACTGAAATGGTGACCATCGATGCCTAAGTTTAAGGCAAGATTTTTTCCATCAAACGACTCCACATAAATCATCGGAGTTTTGCCTGCTTTTTTGGCAACCATAACTTGGGCGATTATGGCTTTCCAGTCGTAGCCCTGCTGGTTGGCTTTAAGCAGCTGCTCTTGGAAGGTTTGCAGTTCTTGGAAATGCGCATAGATGGTGTCGCCGATTTGCTTGTCACGTTCTGTTCTTTTTTCGTCTTCAGCGATGGATTTCTCCTGCTCATCCACGATTCGCTTGAGCCGCTGGGCTTCCTGTTTTAGTTTGTCCACCTCTACACTGCCAGCCGCTTTCTCAACGGCAGTTACGCGCAGGAAAAACTCGTCGAGTGCCGCATTGAAGGACTCGAACTTTTGCGTTGGGCAGCCCTCATAGCGCCTAAGAGTAAACGGTACAACGTCGAGGTAGCTGCCTTCTTCATCTTGGATGATGCTGGGCTCAAACTTGCCCTCAAGCACTGGTGTAAGTAAGGTTTGTAGGGCTCCAAAAATCGCTGAAGTTTCAGTTGCAGATAAATCTTTACAGGGTTTACTCTTCTCGATACCCGCTCTAAGCAGAGCCTCCTCAGCATAGACACCGCCAATACCCAAAGACCGCGCCAACGTGCGTACAACTTCACCCTCGCCTGCATTCTTAAGTGTCTCGTCCAGCTCCGGCTGAGTGACTTCAAAGGGGTTCTTGCCGATGGCTGGGGGAAGCTCCAACTCAACGCCTCGGACGACATCGCGGTCACGCATTTTTTTAAAGGCTAAAGCTTGTATGATGATATTTTGCTGGTTAGTTATTATGATGTTGCCTTCTCCGAAGAGTTCCACCACAAACTTGAGCAGCCCCGTCTTAGTTTCGAAGGTTACTGTGACAATTCTTTCGAACGCGTACTGCTCGATGCTACGGAGCCATGAGTCGCGGAGGTACTTGCGCAGCATCATGCAAAACGGCGGCGGTTCAGCAGGGCTCTCCTCAGCATAGCTGGTGGAGTGGAGGCGTCTGCCCGCTTCTACAACGAGGCGAATGGGGGGTCGGTCGGTTTTGTGGAGTTTGAATATGACGGTTTTTTCGCTGAACTGGTAGATGTTGTTCACTCTTGAATCCTGAATTGCGGTTTGGTGTTCTTTAATTGCGGCAGCGATGTCGAAGCTTGAGAACTCTTTTTTCTTCAATGTATCCACCAGTCTGAGCCCTATATTGTGCTGTCTACAAATTAACCGTTTGCACAGGCTTTTTCTTTTTTGTTCTGTTGTGGTTGGGTGGTTTTCTGTGTTGCTTGGGTTAAGCCTCTTTATCCCTTGCGGAATACCGAGGTAAACATCATCCGCTTAACCCGCCGTCTTTGCCCGTTACCCAGACTTCAGGAGAAATTTAAAACCTAACTTATAGCGCACTTTTCGAGGCGAACTCATCCCCTACTAAAAACAGGCAAAACCAAATATCCGTCTACTAAATTTGCGCTAAGAGCCAAAAAAATTGAAAAGTTGCGATATAAATAAACGCTAATAATATTTTAATTTCAATAAAAATATTTTTTATAAAATTAAATCAAAATAAAATTGCAGCAATATGCATTACGATATGTTAAACGGCCTTTAACGCTTAACACAAGTTTTAAGAGCAGAAACATTTATAATTGGTAGGCAAGCGGTACCTAATGCCTCTCCAACCAGACTCCCTAACAACTCATAGTCTTTTTCATGAAGACTGCCTCGAAACATCAAAGCGACTACCTGACTCATCTATCGACTTGATTTATGCCGATCCCCCGTTCTTCACTGGTCGTATATATAGTATGAATGGATGCAGTTTTGACGATAAATGGACAAACGCTACTGAGTATATTGATTGGTTAAAACCACGGCTTAACGAGTTTAAGCGCATCTTAAGGCCCACAGGTTCAATTTATATTCACTGCGATTGGCACCTTTCGCATTATATCAAAGTCCTCTCCGACAGCATATTTGGCATGAACAACTTCGTTAACGAAATAATATGGAAAAGACAAAGCGCCCATAACGACTCTAAACAAGGTAGTAAGCACTTCGGTCGTATTCATGACACAATCCTTGTCTATGCAGGATCCCAAAGATATGTATGGAATCAACAATACACTCCTTATGATGAAGCGTATGTCGAGAAAACTTACAAATATGTTGAGGCTAAAACTGAGCGGAAATATGCTGTTGGGGACTTAACTGCCCCCGGAGGTGCCTCAAAAGGAAATGCTCATTATGATTTTTTAGGCGTTGAACGCTATTGGCGTTATAGCGAAGTTAAAATGCGAGAATTATTCAAAAAAGGCCGAATAGAACATGCAACAGGAAAAGTTCCTTTGCTTAAACGCTACTTGGACGAAATGCATGGGAAACCTGTTCAAGATATCTGGGGCAATATAAACCTCGAATTTGCTAAGAAGGGAAGGTATCCCACTCAGAAACCTGAAGCCTTGCTTGAAAGAATAATCGCTACTTCTTCAAACCATTGTCAAATCGTGTATGAACCTTTTGCTGGTTCCTCAACTGCAGGAATAGTCTGCCATAAATTATTAAGGCGCTGGATTGGTTCTGAAATTTCCAAAGAAGCTTGTAAATTTACTATTGAGCGATTCAATAAAACGGGCTTCGAAATTCAATTAATTCCTCATCAGGAGAATAACCGCAACATCGAATTGACTAAAGTATAGTCGGGATAGTATGACTGCTTCAAATAAGGGTCAGGCACATATTGCCACACGCGCTCGTTTAATGATTCAATTAGGGGAGCAACTCATCACTGATGAAATTGCAGCTGTTTCAGAACTTATCAAGAACTCATATGATGCAGACGCAACCGAAGTTGTCCTAAGACTTGACAACGTCAGTGAATCTAATGGAAACATAACAATTAAGGACAACGGTCATGGCATGAGTCGCGATAAGGTTCTTACGTCATGGCTCGAACTTGGAACATTATCAAAAGCAAGAGGAAAAAACCTCGAGCCTCGTGTTTCTGAGTTTGGACATAGATTATATTTGGGTGAAAAAGGACTTGGTCGACTCTCCGTACACAAGCTTGGTTATGTTACTGAATTGGTAACTCGACGAATAAATGAACAAACAGAGACCAAGATTACACTTGATTGGGCAGCATTTGAGCAAAACGAGCGTTTCATTGAAGAGATACCTATCGAATGGGAAGAAACAGAACCTGTTATGTTTAAAGGGGTAAAAACGCATGGGACACAAATCACAATTAAGAAACTGCATCAATGTTGGTCCAAAGAACTTTTAGAGAGAGTACAGCGAGGGGTAATGGCTCTTAAATCGCCATTTTCGGATTTAGTCAATTTCAAAGTCGATATACAGGTAAATGACAAGTTTGCAACTCAGACTGTGCCTCCTGATATTAGTCAATTAGTTAAGAAAGCAACCTATACATTTGAAGGAATAATAAACGAACAAGGTAAAATAACGTACAATTATCGATTTGAAAGACTCGATCTCGTTGGTCTGAAAAGAGTTAAAGGTCCATTCTCTAAGGATTTACGCGATGCTAAACAATTTCTCAACGATCGAAAACCTGAATGTGGTGGATTTAAAGTGCGGTTCTATGCTTGGGAATTGCTTCCGGCAGACATAAAAGCCGTTTTCGGCGATGCGGCGATCTATAGAGAAATGATAAGGCCAAATACTGGTGTCAAGGTCTTCAGAGACGGATTTAGGGTTTTACCTTATGGAAATTTCGATAATGATTGGTTAAATATGGATTTGGCAAGAGTTCAACGGTTTGAAATGCGCATAAGTCGCAACATGACAATAGGCGCGATCGAAATTTCAGCCGATTCCAATCCAAAACTGATGGATAAGACCGATAGAGAAGGACTTATTGGAAACGACGCATTCAAGGATTTCAGGAGCTTAATAAAAAGCGCTATTACGGAATTTGAGGCAGAACGGTATATTGATAGACGAAAGTTGAAAGAGCTTACAGGTAGAACTATTGAAAGTCCCTATCGTGCAACATTTTCATCAAGTTTTGCCGCATTATCAAAATTAATTACTGATAAATCCCAAATGGATGGAGACACTAAACTACAAGCAAATAAGTTGATATCGGAAGCAAGAGATGCGTTTGACAAAGTACTTCTGAAGAACGAACAACCACTTCTAGTTGCTGCATCTATTGGTCTAACATATATGATGCCAACCCATGAAGTGCGTAGAGACCTTCATGAAGCATTAAAACTACTTCGAGAGTTGGTTGATTCAGAAGAAGTACCAAGAGAAAGCCTTGATCCTGTATTATCAGTTCTCAAACAGGCAGACACTGTAGTTAGCGGAATTGGCAAGTTGATGCAACAATCACAAGAGACAGAAGTTGCTAGACCTGTCAAGGCAGCAACAACGGCATGTGATCTTCTTCGTTTTCGATGCCAGAGAAATAAGATTGAAATTGAATTGACTTCTGACAGTACTGCTGCGGTGAAGGGTACTGATCGGCTAATAACAATTATGTTGCTAAATTTCCTAGACAACAGCATCTATTGGCTTCAAAGAAATAAGGAAGACAATCGGAAATTAAAGATTGTAATAACGGAAAGAGACGCCGATTGTCTAATTGTTGTCAGCGATAATGGTCCAGGCTTTGAAGACGATATAGGCGTGTTATCGCTCCCCTTCTTCACTAGAAAACCAGGCGGAATGGGTCTTGGTTTGTATATTGCCGATCGTATCGCAAGAATGAATAGTGGGCATCTCCAAATACTTGCACAAGACGAGTTGCCAGGATTACTCCCGGGTGCAAATATCGCTATTATAATGAAAAAATCAGCGGTGAATAGTTGATGACACAAAACATTGGAAAAATACTATTCATCGATGATAAGTATGAGGATCCTGTGAAAAAAGCTGTAACCTTACTCGTAGAAAAAGGTCTAACAGTTCAGTTTTGGAATGGTAAAGGAGATTTTCCCAGCACAATTTCAAATGTTCGGGTTGTAATCGTGGATTTAGACTTAGCGGATACGAAACAACAGAAAACAGCTACGTTAAGTTTCTACTACCCAGTATTAGAAGCACTCAATAAAATCCCCGCTCCTGTGGTTGCAATAATAATGGCGAGGGAATTTGATGAAGAAGATCCACATAATTTGAATCATTTCTATGAAGAGTCTTACGGTCCTTTTAAGGGAATAATTTTGGATGCAGGATTAGATAAAGAAGAAGAGTTTGCAGAGCCGACAAAACTTTGGAAAATAATTACCGAGTCTATCGAGAAAGAAAAGATTCTAAAACTACTCTTCACTTGGGAAGCTATAGTTGATAAAGCCCAGGATAAGGCTTTTAGTCAGTTGATTTCGAAAGATATAAAATGTACATTACCAAATATGATGCGATCAATTTGTCGGGATTTTGGTGAAGAGTCGGCAGCTCGCGAATTGGTAGATACAATAATGCAGATAGTATCGAGACAAACGTACGCATCTGACGAATTCAAAGTTCTCGATAAGTTAGTTAAAGAAATTAATGCCGGTAATTATGAAGTTAGTAAAGAATATCCTTGCAAGGAGGACTTTCTTCTTTATAACAAATTGATGTTTTACGCGCCAACTAAAGATGAACCTTATTGGACTGGCGATATTTTCAAAACTGAAGGTTTAGAGAAATATTATGACTATGCAATAATACTGACACCAGTTTGTGACTTTGCTAATACCAAATCTAAGAGACTTCTATTGTGTTTCGGTTTTCCGATTTTAGAAGAAGCCTTTGCTGATAAAGACTACCCACCATACAAACACGACCCAGCAATAGCAAAAAAAATTGATTTAAAAAAACCGCCTGAAGAAATTATTGCTGCTATGAAAAGACGCTATTTTGGGAGTGATAAAACTGGAGAAAGCTTCTATCCGTTATGGAATTTTATTGAAGGAGACAAAGTGCTCGGTGTTTGCTTTGATTTTACTAAAGTTCAAAGCGTAGATAATGATAAAATTAAATGGACTCGCATCCAACGATTAGACTTTCCGTTTAAGCAGCATATGCTCGAGAGTTATGGGCGTTTTATGTCACGAGTCGGTGTATCTGAAATAAATAAGAATCCTGAGCAGTTACGCAATCGTCTAAATGCGCAAGTCAAAGAAAAACAAGAGTGAGAAGAAAACAAAAATATCATGAAAGTAAGTTCCTGCAAATATTAAATCATAAATTAGTCATTAACTAGTTTTTTAGGATTACCCCAAATGCAGGCATAAAACACTGTGTTTGAAGTCTGCACAATGGTGACCACATAGTAAGTGCTTGATTGGTGGTTTGTTTAATGCTTTTCTTTTTGTGCTTTTTTAACGTGAAGACTTTTTATTAGGGTGGGTGTGGTGTTGGTTTGGTGCGAGCGGAGTTGTCCAAATGGGCCATGCGAGTGCTCGATTGTATTGTGCTGTTCATCGCTGTCGTCGCTTTTCTTGTGAAAACAAAAACACTTCCAACATGGCGCTACACGCATAATCGCGTGTTTCCATGTATTCTTGTGGGAAAATCTCGCACGCCACACCAAAACAGATGCAGAAGCACGTTGCAAACCCAAAACGCAGCCGCAACCCGTCGCCTTCTTGTGGCACCCCAAAAACCACCATACCCACATAAAGAGAAAAACCCATCCGCCTTTATATAAGGGGGGATAGAGAAAAAATCGCAGTTGACCTCAACCTCAAGCCCCCCCAAGCCGAACTGCTTGCGGAAGTCGCCACAACCAGCCTGCAATGTACCCCAGACGCAGGCAACAAAACCGACGCCGCAGCTAAGTCTGCTGGAAGAAGATGAAATAAGAGGGGTGCAGGGCAACTTCTAAGATAAGAAATTGAACTGTGGAGGTTTAGTTATATAGTTGCAGCCGTTTTGTCAAGCTGTACTGCTTTCGGAATCGGCCACAACCCGCCAAACCCCCGCGCAGAGCGATGGAAACCATTAATACTTGGGCATCTTTTTTAAGTAAGAACCAAATATATCAAGCCAAGGAACAGGTTTCACATGACTCCTCTCGTTCAACTTTACTGGTTAAGAGTTACATTAGGCATAACTGCAGGCGCAGTCACAGCGGTCATCGCTAAATTCGTGTTCGGCACCGCAACAGACTACACACCCCTAATCAACAGCATAACCATAGCGTTGCTCTTCTACTTCATCACATACTACATCCTAAAAGCAGTATACAAGACAAAAATAGAGAAACAATCCAAAATCCTCAGCACAGGCATCGGCATGTACTTCTTTAGTTGGCTAATGTTCTTTGTACTCTTCTACACCATCATCCAAGTAATCACAGGCGCCGCAGCTTAAACCGCGTTACTGCTTATCTTCTTCTATCTTGTTTTCTTTTAAAAAGTTCGCGATGGTTGCTTGGCTTTTGTCAGTGCGAAGGGTCTCGATTTTCTCTTCTTCCGCTGGCGGAGGCGCAATATTCATCCTTGATATGATGCGCATACAATCTGCCCATGCAGAGAAGAAGCCGCGGTCAAAGTCCCCATGTAAACCGTTACCCATATGATTGAGAAACTCCTTTCGGTGATCGTTTAACGCTACTTTGTCGCTGAAATCCAACTTAGAGAAAAAAGCGTAGTCGTCGGCTGCGTTTTTACGTGTAAGATACATCCCATAGAGGGCGCGGAAGTAGCCTCTGTTCCACTCGGTTTTCTGCATCTTCTGTTTAACTCGCTCCAATTCGCGTTCGGCTTCACTGAATTGGCGGGCTACTATAAGCTGGAAATAGCGGGTTACTAAGGCTTGTGCGATCGGCATAGTTTTACATCTAACCTCTGGGGCACACTTTTGGGGTAGACACGCTCATATCGGTTTAGGATAAATAAATACCTGATGGCCCCCTGCCCTACGTGAGTCACCATACAGGTTGCGGAAACAAAAGAAGAAGGAAGACGTTTTTAACGTCGGGTTTTCGTGGCTTTCTCCTCTTCAGAAACATCCTCAATGCCGTTCTCAGTGACCTTTATGATTTCTTCACCCTCAGGCAAGTAAGGACTGGAAACTAACCGTGCAATTCGGATTGGTCCATGCGAAGCGCGGCGCAGGTATATGCGGGTGTGGCTGGTGTGGCCGACGATGTTGCCGCCGATGGGGTGGATAGCGTCGCCGAAGAACTGGTCTGGTTTAGCCATAACCTGATTGGTTACAACTGCCACTGCGTTGAAGGCTCGAGCTAAAGCGACGAGTTTATGCATGTGCTTGTTAAGTTTTTGCTGTCGTGATGCAAGCATTTCTCTGCCGATGTATTCGCTTCGGAAATGTGCCGTTAGGGAATCGATTATGATTAGTTTGATGTTGTTAGCTTTGATTATTTCGTCAGCGTTTTCGAGTAGAAACATTTGGTGGTCGCTTGTGTAGGCCTCGGCGTAAATAATGTTTTTAACTGCCTGTTCAGGGTCTAAGCCCACGAATTTTGACATCTGAACGATGCGTTCCAGTCTGAACGTGTTTTCAGTGTCGACGTAGAGGACGCCGCCGTTTAATCCACCCTTTTCAGGGGGAAGCTGGACATTGACGCATAGTTGGTGGCACATTTGGCTTTTACCGCTGCCGTATTCGCCGTAGAATTCAGTTATAGTTTGAGTTTCTAAGCCGCCGTCGAGCATTTTGTCGAGGGCTTTGCTGCCAGAGGTAAGGCGGAGGACGGTTTTGCGCATTTTGTAGAGTTCGTCTGCTCGGATGAACGCGATGCCGATGGATGAGCGGGCGGCTTCGATTATTTGGAATGCTTTTTTCTCGCTGACACCGACGGGTTCAAGTTCACGGCTGGCTGCCATAGCTAAAGATTCGACGGTGTGGTAGCCGAGTTCACGGAGTTTCCCTGCTGTTGCTGGACCCACTCCTGGCAGGTCTTCTATGAACTCATATTTTTTCTTGTTCTCTTCCATCCGTAGCATCTGTTCGCTTTTTTCTTCTGTCTTCTCAGTATTTTCGCTATAATCTTGACTTTCTTCAGGTTGATTGTCGGTGTATTCTGACATGATTTTCACTGCTTTTACGTTGATTTGTTGGCAGGTGTATTTAAAATAACCTAATAATAGTGTGTTTTTGAGAGTGGAGGGGTAACTAAAAGTGAAATCGAGGGCGCTTCCTCGGTTTTCGGTCAAGCATTTTAGAGTTTGGAAAAGCTTATATAAAATTACAGTTAAACACAGAACGTCAAAATAGGTGAGACAAATGGATAAAAAAATGATCTACATTGTTGTCGCGGTTTTAGTTGTTGTCATTGTAGTCGGCGTCGCAGGCGTTATGCTACTCAACCAAGGCGGAAACGGCGGAACCACCCCCACTCCTACACCAGCACCAGTCGCAGTCGCTGATGCTACCAGCCTACAATTTACCGTAGTTGATGACACAGGAACATACAACTACTACGCAAGAAACATCGGTTCGGAAATGGATCTTGCAATCCAATACGTGGATGCAACTGCAGGGTTCAGCATTATCTTTGATGGCGCAGAACACAAATCATGGAGCAACATGACTGGCACTTGGGCAGAGGGAACTTTCACATCCGACTGGGAACAATGGTATCCATTGTATGAAGGCCATGTTGACAGTCTAGCACACTGGACTGAAGGCGATTGGACTTCAACCGATGGAAAAACCACCATATCTGGCATAGCAGTGAACCCAACTTTAGACGATTCCTGCTTTGAAGTTCCAACAAGTTAAAAAACCGCAACCCCTGGTCCAGAACCAACCCCTTTTTCCTTTTTTTGTTCCGTGATCGCTATGATGTTATTTTAAAATCTTTATTCAGGTTTTTTGTGCGTCTTTAACTTCGTAGATTATGCTGCCGCCTGACTTCATGTTGATCTGGTCGATTTCCTGTATCATGCGGTTAACCATCCTGCCCACCACCAGAACAAACACATTTAGCCCCCTTGATGCGGCGATAGCGGCAGAGCGGCTAATCCCAAACTCGATGTCTGTTTCTTTTCCCAGCTTTGTGAGTACTGCCCTGCCAACCGCGCCCATGACGCCGACGCGGTCGGGTTTAAATTCATCATAGAACGCTTTCACTTTTATCATATCGGTCGCTTGAGAGCCGCCTCTGCGTATGCTGGGCAGTTTGACTATGAGAATTTTGCCTTGCTTCACGTTCATTTTGCCATGTAGGTCTTTTAGGCCGAGGTCTTCGCCGACTTTTGCATCACCCAATGCGGTGCCTTTAGCTTGAGCGAGTGGGCTGTCGGTAGATATGGTGTATATAACTCCTTCTTTCATGACGAGACCTACTTCCTGTCCGGCTTTCACAGGTTGAGTAGCTATGGCTGGCCATGCCCGCTCAATTTTTAGGTCTTGCTTTATTACGTTGACATAGTTCTCTATGTCACGCATGTCCTCTCGTAGTTTACTTACCCCTTTCGGTGTCAGGTGATAATCTGCGCGCTCAGAACCTGCCTCGAGGAGGCCTTCTTTGGTGAGTTTTTTGAAGTACTTCGAGATGGCTTGGATGGTTATGCCGAGTTTTTCGCTTATGTCTTTTTGTTTGATGTGGGGTTGGTTGCGCATGATTTCTAGGAGTATTTGGAATTTTGTGAATTCGCCTTTGTCCTGAAAAATTAGTCGGTGTTGCGTTTTAGCCATAGATATCAACTGACTTCGTTATTAAACAAAACTTAATAAGGTTTGGGCTGGATAAACCAACCACAAAATAAGAGGGAAAACGAGGGAGAAAAGTGAAAACAAAAACAATATTGGCAATAGCAATAATCGCCATACTCTCAGTATCCATAGTATACGTTTACTACGCAACCCAAAATTCAAACCCCCAGCAAACAGGGCAAATAACCATAGTTGACGATCAAGGAACCGAAACCATCCTACCCGCAGTGCCCCAGCGAATAGTCTCTTTAGCCCCCAGCGTCACACCCATCCTCTACAAAATCGGCGTCGGCGACAAAGTCGTCGGCCTAACAGAATACGATGACTACCCCTACAACTTTACCGCATGGTTCGAAGCAGGCAACATGACCAAAGTCGGCGGCTTCTCCACACCAAGCATGGAAGCAATAGCCTCAGTAAACCCCGACATCATCTTCACAACAAACATAAACGAAGCATCCATCCCCAACATGCGCGAACTCGGCTACAAAGTAGTCGTCGTAGGCCCCACCAGCATAGAAGGCATCTACAACACCATCAACCTAATCGGTAAAGCCACAGGCGCAGAAGCCAGTGCCACTTCATTGGTTGACTCATTGAAGACTCAAATCAGCAGTGTAGAATCAAAAATCGCCTCCGCCCAAATAACTGATAAACCCACTGTCTACTATGAAATCTGGTACGACTCCTCTGGCGTTATGAGTGCAGGTGCCGCTTCATGGATAAACGACGTTATAACCAGAGCAGGCGGAATCAACATATTCGCGGATGAAACTCAAGAGTATCCGACTACAAGTTCAGAAGTCATCGTGCAAAAGAATCCAGACGTTGTGCTCTTACCCACGGGCATGGGCACTGGTACCCCCTTCTACGGCAGCGTAGACGAAGTTAAAGCCCGCCCCGGCTGGAGTGCCATAAACGGAATTAAAAACGACCGCCTATACGTCATAGACCAAGATCTATTCAGCGAACCAGGCATGAGAGTTGCGGACCAAGTTGAAGCAGTAGCAGCATGTCTATACCCCCAACTTTTCACATCCCCCTAAATTTTTTTAAAGTGACTCTATCGTGACCGGCACAGTTGAAACAACCTACAAAAAGCGTTCCAAACGTTGGAAACTAACCCTAACAACACTAGTTATCGCTCTGTTTGTCACGGTTATACTTTCATTAAATATCGGTTACGCGCCGATATCTTTCTCAGAAATCCTCGCAGTACTAGGCAACCAGATTCCCGTGTTAAACGGCGGCATAGACCCCAACTCCTTTACAACCATTAACCAAGCTATCATCATCGACATCCGCTTACCACGTATATTGGCAGGTGTAATAATCGGTGCTGGTTTAGCTGCGGCAGGTGTGCTCTATCAGGGTGTGTTTAAGAATCCCATGGCTGACCCCTATGTGTTGGGCGTTTCTGCCGGCGCTTCATTGGGCGCTGGATTGGCTATAGTGTTTGGTGCAGGCTTAAGCTTTGTAGGCTTCCCGATTGTTCCTACTTCAGCTTTTATCGCTGCATTGATTACAATTTTTGTTGTCTACAACATCTCCAGAGTCGGTACGCGAGTGCCCGAAATGACCTTGCTGCTCTCAGGCATCGCCATCACAATTTTCCTCTCTGCCGTATTCCACTTACTCCAAGTGATAGCCCCCAGTTCACAACTTCACGCGCTGGTCTACTGGCTCATCGGCGGAATAACAAACGTTACTTGGAGTGCTTGGTGGTCAATTTTCCCATTCATCCTAATTGGCATAATCCTGTCATATTTCTTTTCACGCGACCTAAACATGATTGCATTAGGCGAAGACACAGCACAGCATTTAGGCGTCAACACCGAGAGAACAAAAAAAATCCTGCTCGCGTTGGGGGCTATGATGACGGCTGCAGCAGTATCTATAAGTGGCCTCATAGGTTTCGTTGGACTGATGATTCCCCACATAACACGCCTTATCATCGGTCCTGACCATCGAATTCTCATACCTGCCTCAGTAATCGTCGGCGCAATTTTCCTTGTCCTTTGTGATGCCCTTGCGAGGATAGCGACAGGTGCCGCTGAACTACCAGTCGGCGTAATAACCGCCATGGCAGGAGGGCCGTTCTTCATCTTCCTACTTCGAAGAAAGAAGCTAAGCTACCGCATGTAAGTGAAACTTGACATGGTAACCTTAAACGTGAATGGTGTAGAATGCCGTTACGGCTCCGCAAAGATACTCTCAGACATAAATCTAGAAGTTAAACCAGGAGACTTCGTCGGCATTCTTGGACCAAACGGCTCAGGAAAATCCACCCTGCTCAAAAGCATCAGTCGAGTGCTCAAACCCCACGGCGGCTCAATACTAATCGATAAAGACGACATTTACGCGCTAAAACCCATCGATGTTGCCAAAAAGATGGCTGTGGTTCCACAGGATAGCGCGGTTGGTTTCAACTTCTCGGTTATGGATGTGGTTTTGATGGGCCGCAACCCGCATTTGGGCGCTTTCCAGATGGAGTCCCCAAAAGATGTCGAAGTCGCCCGAAAAGCCATGGAATTAACCAACACTTGGCACCTTGCAGGCAGATCCATTCACGAACTCAGCGGCGGCGAACGCCAACGGGTGATCATTGCCCGTGCGTTGGCGCAGGAGCCAAAAATTCTGCTCTTAGACGAACCCATGAGTCACCTTGACATAATCAACCAACTCGAAGTTATGGACCTCGTCAAGAGTCTCTGTATCCAGAGCGGCTTAGCAGTCTTAGCAGTAATTCATGACCTAAACATGGCTGCTCGCTACTGCAACGCCGTCTTGATGCTCAAAAACGGCACAATCTTTGCAGCCGGAGAAGTAGAAAAAATCCTAACAAGCGAAAACATTCGCAGTGTCTTCTCCGTGGACGCCCTCGTCCGTAAAAACCTGGTAACTAACTCGCTCAACATTATCCCCCTCTCGCCCAAGAAGGCCTCAACAGAAAAGAAATGCGCCATTCATCTGATTTGCGGCGCGGGTACAGGAACGATGCTGATGAAGACGCTTGTGGATGAAGGCTACTCAGTGACAGCGGGCGTCTTGAACCAGTTGGACTCAGACTATGAAGCCTGCGAAATGCTCAAAATCCCCGTGGTATCCGAAGCGCCCTTCTCGGCTATAAACGACGAAACGTATCTTGCAAACTTGGAAATGATATGCAACGCCAGTATGGTGGTTTTGACTTCGGTTCCGTTTGGTTTAGGGAACCTGCGAAATTTGGATGCAACAAAAGAAGCGCTCCAACGTGGTATTCCTGTTTACGTTATCGATGAGGTTCCTATTGAAAGTCGCGATTTTACTGGTGGACGTGCGACGGCGCTTATGCGTGATTTGAAGGTTGGTGGCGCGGTTTTTGTTAAGCACCCGTCGGATTTGCCTTCTTTGCTTAACGTTTCGAAGGATAAGTTGGCTGGTTTGCTGGAGCATACAGCTCTTACTGGGCACGTGAAAGATGGCTGATTTCATGTTGGAATTTGGTTATTCAACCTCTTGTTAACTTTGGTTGAACGAAGGTTTATACGCAAGGTGGATGGATTATCCAACAGTTAGAGGTTAATGTATGCACATAATGGAAGGCTTCCTTCCCCACCCATGGTGGGAAATCTGGTTCGCAATATCAATTCCGATAATAGCATATGGTGTCTACAGGCTTACAAAAATTACAAAAAAAATGCCTGAAACCAAACCGCTTTTGGCATTGATGGGCGCATTCATCTTCGTAATCTCCGCCCTCAAACTTCCATCCGTAACTGGAAGCAGCTCACACCCAACGGGATCCGGACTTGCCGCCGTATTTTTCGGACCTGCTGTAGCCGGTGTTTTATCCCTGATAGTTTTGGTGTTCCAAGCCTTACTGCTGGCACACGGCGGTCTAACCACGCTTGGCGCTAACGTTTTCTCTATGGGTATAGCTGGGCCTGCAATAGGTTTTGCTGTATGGATGCTATTTAGAAAAACACGACTTTCGCCTTCAGTAGGCGTTTTTACTGCTGTTGCTCTAAGCGACTTAGCAACCTATGTTGTAACATCTCTGCAACTCGCTCTTGCTTTCCCAACCGCCGCAGGAGTCTTTGATTCATTTTTGACATTCGCTGCGATATATGCAATCACACAGATTCCCTTAGCCATCGCCGAAGGTATCCTCGCAGTCTTGATCTTCAGTTTCCTAGCAAAGTATAAGAGCAATATTCTATCTGCACTAAAAGTGATCAAGATTCCTGTTTCAACCTTAGATAAAGAGGTGAAAGCATAATGAAGTACTGGTCTTACCTATCCATAGCAGTTGCACTCCCAATCCTGCTCGTAGCATACATAATCGCTTTAGGGTACACCCCGTGGTCTAATGCATTTATCACGCTGCCCGCAGAAACTGAAATACTATTGTTCACTGTCCAAGCGGGAATAGGTGCTGCAACCATAGGACACTTCCTCGGCTCCAGAAAGGGCGAAAAAACAAAGAAAACCTCGGTAGGCACAGAGTACAAGCAGAAACAGAAAATCGATATAAAGTACCTCGTACTAATTGGAGCAGTGATAGCAATCTTCGTAATTCCGTTCGTGATTAATTCCGGCGCTGAGTTCGGCGGTACAGACGGTCAAGGTCCCGACGCAATTGAATCAAGCGGCTATACTCCTTGGATTGAACCGATGGGTCTCCAGCCAGACGAGTTGGGCGAAAGATTACTCTTCTCAATGCAGGTAGCCATAGGCGGAGCGATAATCGGCTACTTCATTGGGTACACACGAGCGAAGGGCCGCTAATGACATGGTAGGAAACACTCATTGAGCCATTCTGACCTCTATGCAGAAGTAGATAGGTCTGCATATACAAACGCGTTAGCGAAATGCAGCCCTATAACTAAAACTTTTTTTGCACTCTCCGTACTTGTTTTAAGTGTTTCTGCGCAATCGATTATCGTCCCCATCATCGTTTTTATAATCTGCACTGTTTTGTTGTTAGGTCTCGCTAAAGTCAAAGCTCATCTCTACCTTGACCTCTTCGTTTACCCTACCTTTATGGTTATTTTAAGTTGTATTTTCATAGCTTTGTTTTTCGGTTTTGGAGAACCGCTCATAGAAATCCCTCTACCATGGACCACTTGGTCCATATTTAAGAGCGGCATCTCAATGAGTGTAAACACTTTTTTTAGGGTTGAAGGCGCGCTTTCTTGTTTATTCTTCTTGGTGTTAACCACTTCCATAACGGACCTTAGCCTAATCCTTAGGCGAGTTCACGTTCCCAAAGTGCTCGTGGAAATGTCCCTATTGATTTATCGATACATCTTTGTCTTGCTGGAGGTTTCAGAGAAAATGATGACTGCCCAAAAACTGCGCCTTGGCGGAGGTGGCTGGATGAAGCGAATCCGAGGATTAGCTTTGCTTGCAAGCAACCTTTTCATAAGAACGCTTGAGCAGGGCGAACGCACTTTCGTTGCTATGAGTGCCAGAGGCTATGATGGAACCATACATGTCCTCGAAGATTTTCCTAAACCCAGAAAAGCAGTGCTTGCCGCAATTGTCTTGTTCGATGTGTTTCTTGTGGTTGCAATCTTTTTAACCTTAAACATTGGAGTCATATAGCAATGTTGTTTAGAGTAGAGAACCTCGTACATCAATATTCAGATGGAACATTAGCCCTAAATGACGTATCGTTAAGCTTTGAGAGGGGCGAACGTATCGCTCTTCTGGGTACTAACGGTTCAGGAAAAACTACCCTGCTCAACCATTTCAACGGCATCCTAAAACCCACTTCAGGCAAAATCTACTTCGCAGATAAACCCATAGAGTATAGCGGAAAAGCGCTGCTGGAGCTAAGGCGGCGAGTAGGCTTTGTTTTTCAAGACCCAAACGACCAGCTCTTCGCACCCACGGTAAAACAGGATGTAGCTTTTGGTCCCCTAAACCTTGGGCAACCACCTGAGCAGGTTAAAAAAGTCGTTGATGAAGCCCTGGAAACAGTTGGCATGTTGGAGTTTAAGGAGAAGCCTCCGCATTTTCTCAGTTTGGGTCAAAAAAAGCGCGTTGCATTAGCAGGTGTGCTCGCAATGGAGCCTGAAGTTATAATTATGGATGAACCTACCTCTAACCTCGACCCGCGAGCCACAAGCGACATTCTGCACTTGCTTTTGCGTCTCAACAAGGAAAAGCAAATCACCCTTCTGCTAGCCACGCATGACGTTGACATGGTGCCACTGTTTGCCAACAAACTCTACATTCTCAGCAAAGGAAAACTCGTTTCTGAAGGTGCGCCTAAAGACCTTTTCTCCGACGCAGAACTGATACGCAGAGTGAATTTGCGTGCTCCAAGGTTGACGCATCTTTTTGAGGTTCTAAAGAAAGAGGACAACCTTCCCATCGACGAGAAACTGCCTCTAACAATCGGGGAAGCAAGAAAAGAAATCCTGCGGCTACTGGAAACTCAAACTGGAAAGTCGGTTGAGCAATGAGCGCCATCGAAGCTTCCATAATCGGCGTAATCGTCATCGGTTTGTTGCATGGCTTGGAGCCGGGGCACGGTTGGCCCTTGGCGTTGCTCTACTCCGCCAAAACTACCCGACCGATCTTCTATGCGTTTGTGAGTTCAGGCATACTCTCATTGGCGCATTTCGCCTCTTCTATCGCGGTGGTTTTAATCTACGTCGTAGTTAGCGCCTTCTACGATTTCTCCAGTCCCCTCTTAACCTACATCGCCGCCGCAGTACTGATAATTTTAGCGATTAAACTATTCACTGAAAAAGTGCACTCTGACTTAGCGGAGCAACATGGACATTTCCACGATAACGCTTGCGACCTAACACACGAGCACGAGCATGAACACGCAGAGGTTGGTCTCCATAACCATGAGCACCTGCACCCCAAACGGTTAAACCTCAGCCTCTGGAAACTGGCAAGCTGCGCCTTCGTATTGGGCTTCGCGCATGAGGAGGAGTTTGCGTTGTTGGCTTTGGCTGTGGGCGGTGTTAGTCCGTTGTTGTTGATGGTGGCTTATGGGTTGGCGGTGGCTGTGGGGCTTATCGGTGTAACGTTGTTGGGTGTTAAGATGTATGAGCGTGTTAAAGACCGTATTAGCAGATATGAGAAGTACATTCCTAAAGTTAGCGGGGTGGTGCTTGTGGTTATGGCGGTGGCGCTGCTCTTCGGCGTCCTGTAACGTATTTTGTTAACAAAATGTTTACAAAATGTTTATATCGGCTGTTTACATATTTTGTTTACATGAGCGATGTAATTGCTATAAGAGTTCCAAAAGAACTAAAAAAGGAACTTCAACAACTCAACCCTGACTACGCAGAGGATATGAGGGCTTATTTGGAACAAATGGTAAAAAGGAAAAAACTAGCCAAAGTACTAGCCGAAGTCACTGTCTTTAGGCAAGAGTTATACAAAAAAATCGGTAACACCACACCTTCAGCCGACATAATCAGGGAAGACCGCGATCATGGTCACTGAAGTAGTCGTGGATTCATCAGTTATCATCGCCATAGTTATTCCCGAGGAACATTCTGATTGGGCGCTAAAAAAAATTTCAGAGCACACGTTTCTTCACATTTTGGATTTTAGTTATTATGAAGTTGCTAACGCCATAAAATGTAAGGCGCCGAATAAATTGACCGTTGAAGGGGCCGAAAAAGCGTTCACCAAAGCCCTTGAAATCATGAACCTTTTTGGTGTACACAGCTTTGGCGAGGTTATCGTTGACGCGATGAATTTGGCGTTGGAGTATAATATTGCTGTTTATGATGCTTCTTTTTTGTCGCTTGCTGATAATTTAGATATTCGATTGCTTACTCTTGATTTTAAACTGGCGAAGCGATTTGAAAACTCAAAATTTCGTGGGCTTATTGAATACCCAAACAAGCACTCGACTCATTAATCAGAATCAAAAAAATTATTATGTTATGTCGTAGCCCCTTGATGTGACCATCTTGTCGTTGATGACTTTTGTTGCCGAGTTGCCCACGACTATGGTGGTGACCATGTCGATGTCGCAGTTCAGCATGTCCTTAAGCGTCGTTATGGTGAAGTTTTGTCCTTCCCTGCCCGCTTGCCTCACGATGCCCACCGGCGTTTTAGGGTCCATGTGCTTCATCATTATCTCGTAAGCCTTGGCAAGCGGCTCGATGCGCCCTTGGCTCTGGGGGTTGTAGAGCACAATCGACATGTCGGCTTGTGAGGCGGCTTCGAGTCTGCGCTCAATTTTCTCTAGCGGCGTCAATAGGTCGCTTAGGCTGATGACGGCGAAGTCGCTGATGAGTGGTGCTCCGAGGATGGCGGATGCGGCTGTTGCGGCGGTTACGCCGGGCACAATCTCGACTGGTACGGCGAATTTGTCTTTGGCGGCTACTTCTAAGACGACGCCTGCCATTCCGTAAACGCCTGGGTCGCCGCTGGAAACCATAACGACCGCTTTGCCCGCTTTGGCTTTGTCAACTGCGATTTGGGCGCGTTCTGCCTCTTTGCCCATGGTGCCCGAGATGACTTCGGCTTCTTTTTTGATGATGTTTTGGATGAGTTTGATGTATGTACCGTACCCTACGACTACGTCTGCGTTTTCGATTTCGCTTCGGGCTTTAGGCGTCATGTGCTCGGGGCTGCCGGGTCCGATGCCGACGACGCTTACTCTGCCTCGGCTACCGCGACTGTTACTCCGTTTAGTTTGGTCTTTTTTAGAATCAACTTTGCGTTTGGTCCTGCTATTTTTAGTGCTGCTCGTTCGCATACTCCTCCTATACCGATTTTGTTTTGTACCATCGCTGAATCAGGCGACAGGTCATCATAAGTGACTGAGCGAAGTGCCTCAACGCTTAAGAATTCAAGCTGTGCACCCAACTTTTCTACCGCGTTAAGCATGGGTTTTGAATTGCGTTTTATATCTACGGTTGCGAAACAGTGAACCCTTGAAAGCGGTATATGCACACGTTCCAACGCTGCATGCACGGCTGCGACTATGCTGTCTGCTGGGGTGTCTTTGCGTGCTCCCAACCCGACTACGATGCGTTTGGGTTTCAGTATGGTGACAGGTTTGCTGAATTTTGGGGCCGTGACTGGTTCATCTGTGATTATGATTCCCGCGTCGTAGGCACCAAGTACTTCATGTGCTTCTTTGATGTTTTGTACTTTTTTAACCTCGAAACAGCCAAGTCCGCCAAGAGGAACCTTGACCTCATCCACCAAAATAACCACGACGCGATCCCCGTTTATTATAGCGGAGTTCACGGCGACGAGGCTGTTTGGGTTTTGAATCGACAAATGCAGGGTTCGGGCGAGTTCATCCGCGCTTAGTTTGCCCATACTGTCAGAGGCTGTGGTTATAACTGGCGTGGCGCTGATGCCCTCGGCGATGATTCTGGTCAGCTCGTTTGCGCCTCCCAAATGTCCGCTTAGCAGGCTTATGACGAATTTGCCTGAGACATCCACGCCTATCACTGCGGGGTCAGTGAGTTTACTTTCAAGTAGAGGCGCCACTGCTCGGATAATTATCCCTGTTGCCATAACCCCAACTAAGGCGTCTACTTTTCTGTAGGTGTCTTTGAAGAGATCTCCGAGGTTATTGTCGATGGCGGCGACGCCGTTTTGGCTGTATTTTTTTGGGGCATAAACTGTGCTGCCCAAACCTGCATGGTCAAGGGCATTCTTAATTTTCAGCGCGGTTTCGACGCCGCGCCGTGTTACAGCAATGACTGCTATGCCCCTGTCGTACATGTTACTCTTCGCCTTTGCGGAATGCTGTGGTGAATTTGGGGTCGTAGAGTTTAGATAAATCGTAGGCTTCTGGGTCGAGGACTTTACCCACAAAGATTAGTGCGGTTTCGGTTATGCCTACCGCTTTGACTTTTGCAACGATGTCTGCGAGGGTGCCCTTGACGATTTTCTGCTCTGGCCACGTGGCTTTGTACACAACTTGGCAGGGCGTGTCCTTGGAGTAGCCTCCTTTCTGGAGGTCTTCAACAACGCGGGCGATGTGGGGCGTGCCGAGGAAGATGACCATGGTGGCTTGGTGTGCCGCGAGTTTCTCTATGCTCTCTGCGGCTGGTACGGGGGTTCTGCCTTCGGGGCGAGTAATTATGACGGTTTGAGATATGTTTGGCAGGGTCAGTTCGCGGTTGAGCGTTGCTGCGCCGCCTAGGAGGCAACTGATGCCCGGGATTCGGAAGTACTCTATGCCTTCTTTGTCTAGTGTGGTCATGACTTCTTGGATGGCGCCGTAGAAGCTTGGGTCGCCGTCGTGGAGGCGCACGACTTGTTTGCCTGTTTTGACGCCTTGGACCATGATTTTGAGCATTTCGGGGAGACCCATCTTTGCGCTGTCGTAGAGTTCTGCGTCTTTTTTGCAGTATTTGAGGTATTCGGGGTTGAGTAAGCTGCCTGTGTAGATGACTATGTCGGCTTGTTCAAGCCATTTTTTGCCTTTTAGGGTGATGAGTTCGGGGTCGCCTGATCCTGCACCGATAAACACAACTTTGTTCATGCTTTGCAACTTCCGTTCTGTTTCCAATGAATAGGAACCTGACTCTTCTTGACGATTGCTACTGAAAAGTAATCCTCAGTTACGTCCCAGCCGCTGACTTCGCTAAGCTTGCCTACCATCACCTTCTCCTTCGACAGCGTGCACCGCTTCACCAATGCGACGGTAGAGTTTTCTGTGAACCCTGACTTGAGCAAGATGGGGAGCAATTCTTTGATGCGGAAAGCGCATTTCATAAACACTATGTTGTCTGCGTGTTTGGCGGCTTCTTCGATTTTGGCGGGGTCAAGGTCGGAGGGGATGATGGTGACTACTTCCTCTTTTTCTGCGAGTGGCAGCTTGGAGCTTGCTGCGACAGCGGTGACGGAGGTTACGCCTGGGATGATTTCCAGTTCGATTTCGGGGTAGGTTTCTTTGATGCATTCGTAGAGGTAGAGAAATGTGCTGTAGAGCATGGGGTCGCCGAGTGTGATGAAGGCGACGTTGCCTTTTTTGGCTTTGGAGGCTACGATGGCTGCGTTTTCTACCCAGAGTTTGCGGTTGTTGAGGTCGTCTTTGGTCATGGGGAAAACGAGTTCAAGCATTTCAGCGGGTTTTTTGCGCTCGCTAAGGATGCCTTTTACCATGCCCAACGCCATGCTGGGTTTGTTAGCGTGCGACTTCGGAATGCAGATGACGTCTACTGTTTTAAGTGCTTTTGCCGCTTTGAGCGTGAGTAATTCTGGGTCGCCTGGACCGACGCCGATGCCGATGAATACGCCCACTTAAAGCTGTCCTCCAGCGGTTCTTGTTGCAGTGACTATTGTGATGGGGTTTCGTGCGACCATCATGGTTCCACTGTTGGTAGATTTTCCTTTTGCGACAGAGATGCTGGTTACGTCGATGTCTTTGTAGCCTAACGCTTTGAGTTCAGCGATGGCCGTTGTTGCGGTTTCAAGTTGTATGGCGTTTATGACGATTCTGCCTGCTGGTTTGAGTTTGTAGTGTGCGGTCTGGATAACTGCTCTCAGAGAGACCCCCCCTCCCCCTATAAAAATGGCGTCCGCATTTGGCAGGGCGATAAGCGCTTCAGGTGCTTTACCCTTCGCCAGCGAGACGTTGCCTTCTACACCGAATTTCTGCAGGTTACTCTTCGTTAATGTAACTGCGGCTTCGTCCTCGTCAAAAGCATAAACCTTTCCTTTCACGCCGACTTGCAGTGCTGCCTCGACGGTTAAGCCTCCTGTTCCGCAGCCAACGTCGATAACGACTTGTCCTTCGTTGAGTCTACCTTTGGCTATGGTGATGACTCGGATTTCTTCTTTGGTTGGTCCAGGAACCGCGTCGCTTTGGTTAAAGCTCTCGTCTGGAATGCCGGGGGTCTTGTAAGGCCAATTTTTCGTCATTGTATTGTCCACTTTTCTGTTAACTAAGCTGTTTGCTTGATAACCATAACACATAGGGAACCGAAGCTCTGGGCTGCTACTTTTTCCAGAGTCGTTCGGGTGATCTTCTCGTTTTCTAAGGTGACGTTTTCGCAGATGTACACTGGGGTTTTTGGGGCTGCGCCTGTTTCAAGTAGCAGCGCTGAGATATCTTTGGGTGCAAACCCCTTCGGCGCAGGCAGCAACATGATGGTGCGTCCGCATTGATAGGCGGAGACCAGTTTGCTTTTTGCGTCGTCGGAGACGTCGCCTTCGTGGAAGGTGAATAAGCGTGCGTTGTCCCAGCTTATGCCTAAGCGGGCTGCGGAAGCTTGAATGGCGCTGACACCTGGTACAATGTTGATGTTTTCTGGGTTGAATAAGCCGCTTTCAAGTGCGGTGTGCAGCAAACCTGAGAAGCCGGGGTCGCCAGTTGACAGCAAAGCCACCTCTTTACCCGCCTTAACTAGCTCTGCCGCCTTTTTGAGGGAGTTTTGAATGTTTTTGGCGGTTAAAACAATCTGTTCGCCTTTGACTTCGCCTGCGAAAAGCGCTAAACTCCTCTGTGCCCCAATAACAAGCTCTGCTTTCTCAACCGCTTTTTTTGCGGCTGGCGTAACGTAATCTGCTGAGCCCGGTCCGACGCCGACTATGTTAAGTTTTGCCAAGGTTTGTTGCTCCGTGCGTTTTGATCCATACCGAGGACTCTTCCGTCCATAGCTACGATTACGACGCTAATTGTGATTTTGTTTTCTACTCGGTCGCTGACTTGTTTGTGTACCCGTTCGGCGATGAGGTCATAGGTGGGCTCGATTAGGTTGACTTGCCGCAGGATTTCTGTCGCTTCATCGGTTGTGTTTGCTTTCAGGAGCTCCCTGATGGTTTTCTGGTTTGCTCCTGCTGCGCCAGCGTAGGATGCAACTACTTCGTTTCTTGCGTCGCCGACTTTATGGTGAGTGTTAAAGAGTCGGGCAGCAACCTTAACCAGCTTCCCAGAGTGACCCAGAACAATGATCTCTTTCACACCTTTCTCCACGGCTTTGTCGAGCATGTAGCCGACGAAGTCGCCTGTCTGCACAATCGCATCTTCAGGTACACCGAATTTCTCTTTAGCAATCCGTTCGCCGATGTTACCAGGCACATAGAGAATGCGCTTATAGCCCCGCGCGATGGCAACGTCGATTTGAGGTACCAACGAACGCCTGCATGCTTCAAGGGAGAGCGGCTTAACCACGCCTGTCGTGCCGAGAATTGAGATGCCGCCTTTTACGCCGAGTTTGGCGTTGGTGGTTTTTTTGGCGATGTTTGCGCCTTCGGGTGCGCTGATTGTGACTTCCGCGCCTCTGCCCTGTGGGAGGGCTTCTTTTACGGCTTCGGTTATCATGGCTTTTGGGGTGGGGTTGATGGCTCCTTCGCCGATAGGTACTTGTAAGCCTGCTTTGGTGACTGTGCCGATGCCCTCGCCGCTTTTGACGGTGATTTTGCCGTCGCTGGTGAGTTTGACGGTGGCGGTGATTTCCATTTTGTCTGTAGCGTCGATGTCTTGCCCAGCATCTTTAACCACAACTGCCTCTGCTGTGTCAGCTGAGATTTTTCTGCTGCTTTTTACGGGTACTTCAAAACGTAAGCCAATCGGTGTGGGGATGACAACGCGGTCCACGGGCTCTTTGACGATGGCGGTTGTTGCGGCTTTGGCTGCTGCTGCGGCTGTTGCGCCCGTTGTGATGCCGTATTTCAGAAACCGCGCCATATTTTCGCTTCCTTACTGTTGGGCTTCCGCCATGGCAAGCAGGGCGTTGAAGATGGCTACTGCGATGGTGCTGCTGCCCTTACGTCCTTTCGTAATTATGTATGGTGCTGGCAGTTTGGCGATTTCTTCTTTGGATTCAGCAGCGCCAACGTAGCCCACAGGCACCGCAACAATCAACGCAGGCTTGACCTTGCCCTTTTTGACCTGTTCTGCCAACTCGAAGGCTGCGGTGGGTGCGTTGCCGATTAAGAAGATGGCTCCGTCTGCTCCGTCGGCAATTGCGAGACGCATAGCGGCAGTGGAGCGTGTGATGCCTTCTTCGGATGCCGTTTTTGTGGCGCGTGCATCGTCGATGTATGTTAGGACTTTGCAGCCGAACTTGTGCACCCGTGCCTCGTTTATGCCTGCCTTAATCATCTTGACATCTGTAAAGATTTTAGCGCCTGATCGAATCGCGGCTACGCCTGCGTCTACGGCTTGGTCGCTGATGACGAGTAGTTTTGCGAATTCGGGGTCAGCGGTCGTGTGCACAACCCGCTCGATTATGGCGGCCTGATTCTTAGGTGCCTTAGCGAGAACATCTTGGATTTCTGGGCGGATAAGCGTCATGCTCTTGTCGAAGATTTGTGTAGACGCTACGGGCAGAGCAATTGGGGCGTTTGCTTTGAAGGGTGCATGGTGGTGCTCCCAATCTTCACCCAAGGCTTTTAGGGCTTTTTCTTCTAAAATAACGGCGATGCATTCGTCCGCACCTATGGGGTCGCCGTAGATGAGTTGGATGCCTTTTTGGGAGAGTTGGGATTCTTTGTCTTTTACGCCAATGAGTTCGGGAATTTCCTGTGTCGTGTGCACGCCCGGCGCAAGGAAGGCGGGAACCAAAACGATTTTGTTGACGCCCCGCTTGGCTATGGTGTCGATGGCTTCTGGAATCGTGGGCGAGTTTCGAACCATAAAAGAGATTTCTACGACTTTGAAGCTGGAGCGTTCCCTCATGATTTGCGCTAACTTTTCGAGGTTTTCTCTGTTGTGGGGAAGTTTGCTGCCGTGTCCGATTAAGATTAAACCGACGTTGTCGTGGGTGGTTTTTGGCAAGTTATTTTTTCTCCGTTTTCTCGAACAATTTTATTGCTGTGTCGATGGTTTGTTTGTCGCCGTTTTTGGCGGCTGCCCTCAAGTTTTCTACAATTGGAATAAAAGTTTGTTTAAGCAGAATTGAGGTTAAATCGTTTATGACCCGCTTCTGGTGTTCGTCTAAATCGCCCAGCATGTTTAGCGCTGTTACGAGTTCTCTTTGGCGGGTTTCTTCAGCTTGTGAGAGGATTTCTGAGATTATCAAGCGGACGCTGAAGCTTTTCATTTCCTCCTCTAAAATCACGAGTTCTTTTTCGAGGATTTTGGTGGCTTTCTCGATGGCTGCTTCTCGTTGCGCCTTGTTTTTATCAGCTATTGACTGCAGGTCGTCGATGTTGTAGAGTTTGACGCCTGAGACTTCGGTGACGGTTTTTTCTACGTTACGCGGGTTGGAGATGTCGATAACTACTAGAGTGTTGTTGTTTTGGCGTTTACCCATCAAACGAATAACGATTTCTTTTGTGAGTAGGTTGTGGGGTGCTGAGGTTGAGCAGATAACTACGTCAGCGTCTACCATGACCTCGTCGAACCTGTCGAACTTGACTGCTTGACCTGACAGGTCTTGCGCAAGCTTAACAGCGCGGTCGTAAGTTCGATTGGCAATGAAAATCGGGCTTAAACAGCGGCGGGCAAGCGCTTTCGCGACCAATGTGCCCATTTCGCCTGCGCCCATAACTAGAATTTTTTTGTCCTCTAAGCTCCCGAGAAGTTTACTGGCTAATTCTACGGCGGCTGACCCAACCGAGACCGCGCCTTTGTTGATGCCTGTTTCGCTGCGGACGCGTCTGCCGACGATTACGGCGCGGTTGAAGAGGTGTTTTAGGATGGGGCCGAGGGTTTTGGCTTTGTCGGCTTCGAGGTAGGCGTCCCAGGTTTGGTTTAGGATTTGGTCTTCGCCGATAACCATGGACTCCATGCCTGAGGTGACTCGCAGTAAGTGCTCGAATGCTTCGTTGTCCATGCTGGTTTCTATGGCTTTTTTTGCTTCCTCTATGTGTTCGCCAGCTCTCTTCGCCAAGAGCTCTTTGGCGACTACACCCGTGTTCTCTGCTTTTTCCGCGACGAGGTAGACTTCGATGCGGTTACACGTCTGCAAATAAAGGCACTCTTCTACGCCTTCTACTGCCTGTAATTCTGTGAGGGCTTGGGCTTTTTCTTTAAAAGCGACTGCTTCCATCAGCGGTACGTGCGCTGTTTTGTGTGTGATCCTGACGTTGAGGACGTGGTCTACCTTCGCTGACGAATGCATGGATGGATAAACCGACCAGCTTAAATATAACATTTACGGTAAACTACCCGACGGGGCCCACGGATGACTTTACACACCAGAATCGGCTTAATTTACCTCCCAGGCGCACTTCCCTGCTTCGAAGACTTCGGAAATCTCCCCACGGACTTGGTTTGCGCCGACGCAAAAGTAGATGGCAAGTCTGCAAGCGAAGTTTTAGATATGCTAATCATCCCCGGAGGCAGCCTCGTCGAGTCACAAAGTGTCAACCCAGCGGTTACCCGCGAAATCATCAAGATGGCGGAGTCAGGCAAATATGTGCTCGGTATCTGCTCAGGCTTTCAGGTTCTCGCCAAAGAAACCGATGTCGGGCGCCTCTCAACCATCCCGGTTAAACGTGAAGGCTTAGGGTTGCTTGACGCAGAATTCAAGCCACTTATCTGCACTGACCGCGTAACAGCTGACATAGTGGACAAGAGTTTTCTTACAAGGGAAGTTGGTAAACAAGTCACAGGTTTCCACTGTCACACCTACGGCGAAATCAAACTTCATGGCGATTCTAAACCCATCCTAATCACTCACGCCAAACACGTCAACTACTTCGGAAAAGGCAAAGACCTCATCTCCGGTGTCGCAAACAAAAGCGGCAACGTAGTCGGCATCTTCATCCACGGCTTGCTGGACAATAACCCCACAATCACGCAGAGCATCATGAGCTCCCTCGACATGAACCAAACCGACCTCGCCGCCATCAAAGCAGCTAACGCTAAACTATTGGAGAACATAAAAGGCGAAGTCGGCATATCCACGGGCATACGCCAACAACCTCCAATCAAAGAAAAAGTCCCGAAACTCCTTTTGGTCACGGCATTGGGCAGCGGCTCAGGAAAAACCTTTGTGGTAACAGGCATCGCTGGTGCCCTCAAAAAACGCGGGTACAAAGTGGGCGTAATCAAAGTCGGCGGAGACATACGAGACGCCGTCCCCTCCCTCTATCTAATCAAAGAACCCGTGAAGGAATACTCCTCCATAGCGGTGGGGCAAAGCGGCTGGATGCCACCCGAACAAGCCATCAAAGAAGCCAGCAAAGACTACAATTTCCTGCTTGTCGAAGGCGCCATGAACGCATTCACAGGTTTACTCAACGACAAATACAAGCGACCCATGTCCACTGTTGAAGTAGCAGCGACGTTGGGTGCATCCACAGTTCTGGTGGTAGCCTGCGACCAAGAAGGCTTAGAAGGCGCCCTACTGGATACCCTCAGCAACATTGTTGTCCTCCAGAGTCTAGGCGTAAACACGACTGGCGTGATCTTGAACAAGCTGCATGTTAGCTACCTGACCAAAGAAACCGTTGCCATGATGCAGCAGGCGTTTGCAAAAGTCGGCGTGCAACTGCTGGGTATGGTTCCGAGGTTAAATTTGGAGCACCGCGGAATGATTCCCGAGATCGAAATTCGTTACGAAGACTTCTGTGCACAAGCAATTAAAGCAATCGAAAAAAGCCTCAACATAGACCTAATCACAAAAGTTGCGGCTCCACCCAAACCCGCTAAAATCGATTATGACGCCCTGACAGCTAAATTCAAAAACCTCATAACCCACTACAGCCTTAACCCTTCACAAGGTGGCAACCAAGAAAAGTGCTAATCGACCTAAAACTCAACGGCAAAGCCGTCATGGTAATCGGCGGAGGCGCAGAAGCAACACGAAAAATTCAGGGTTTCTTGGATTCTGGGGCGAAGATTTGGGTGATTAGCAGAGACTTCTCCAGTGAAATCCAAAAGCTTGGAGAAGAAAAAAGGGTTGCCTTGCTCAAGACAGGCATCAAGGATGCCCAAGTATTCGTTGACAATCTCAGCCCAAAACCACATGTGCTCTTGGCAGCCACAAACAACAGTGCCCTCAATCTTGAGATGGTTAAAGCCGCCAAACATTATGGCTGCATGGTTTATGCAGTGGATAACCCAGAGGTCAGTGACTTCATTTTGCCTGCGGTGGCTCATGTTGGGGCCGTGAAGATCGCGGTTTCCACAGGCGGCAAAAGCCCCG
Source organism: Candidatus Bathyarchaeota archaeon (assembly GCA_023488905.1). Taxonomy (GTDB): domain Archaea; phylum Thermoproteota; class Bathyarchaeia; order Bathyarchaeales; family Bathycorpusculaceae; genus Bathycorpusculum. The sequence goes on along the minus strand of JAMDCQ010000013.1, from coordinate 139,759 downwards.
CCATGGCTCATGTGCTGCGGGAGCGTGTCGAGAAATTGATTACTCCCCAAGATTTGCTGGCGATTCAGCTGCAAGAGAAAGCCCGCGCCGCATTGAAGGGCAAAGTTGTTGACCAAAAAGAAAGAAGCAAAATACTCTACGAAATACTCAATAATGAAAATATCAAAAAAGCCCTCTCCGAAGGCAAAACTGCCGAGGCAGAAGAAATAGCAATCCAATTATTAGAAAAGGGAGCAAACGAAAAATGAGTTTTCCAACTGTTCGAATGAGGCGACTGCGCAGAACCGCAGCCATGCGTGAAATGCTAAACCAAATCCACCTCAACCCCAGCAACCTGATTTACCCGATTTTCGTCGAAGAAGGCATCAAAAAACACGTGCCCATAACTTCCATGCCTGGCTATACACGGGTGCCGCTTTCGCAGGTCGCCGCCGAAGGCAAAGCCGCCTTAGCGCAGGGCGTCAAAAGCGTGCTGCTCTTCGGGATACCCGCCAAAAAAGACGAGGAAGGCATATCCGCCTACGCAACGGACGGCGTCGTCCAGAAAGCTATCCGCGAACTCAAAAAAGCCTGCGGAGACGAACTCGTCGTCATCAGCGACGTTTGCCTCTGCGAGTACATGAGCCACGGCCACTGCGGCATCGTCAAAGACGGCGAAATCCAAAACGACTCCACACTGGAGCTTTTGGGCAGAATTGCAGTGAGTTACGCCGAGGCAGGTGTGGACATAGTTGCGCCCTCTGCGATGATGGATGGTCAAATCGCTACAATCCGAGAAGCCCTCGACGAAGCAGGCTACGACCAAACCCCAATCATGGCGTACGCCGCGAAATATGCCTCAGGCTTTTACGGACCTTTCCGCGAGGCTGCTGAATCTACCCCAAAGTTTGGCAACCGCCGCAGCTACCAGATGAGTCAGGGTAGCCCACAAGAGGCGCTGCGCGAAATGGAGCTTGACATTGCGGAAGGCGCGGACATGATTATGGTTAAACCCGCTCTTGCCTACCTCGACATTATCGCTCTTGCAAAAGCCAATTTCAACGTGCCTATCGTTGCCTACAATGTCAGTGGCGAATATAGTATGGTCAAAGCTGCCGCAGCCAACGGGTGGATAGACGAAAAAACCATAACCCGCGAAATCCTCATCGGCATGAAACGCGCAGGCGCAGACCTCATCATCACCTACCACGCAAAAGACGCAAAATCATGGTTGACTTAACTTGACTGGCTCCAAATCTAAAGCGCTCTTTGAAAGAGCCAAAAAAACCCTGCCCGGCGGCGTAAACAGCCCCGTCCGCGCCTTCGAACCTTACCCATTCTTCGTCGAGTGCGCACATGGTTCCAAACTCTTCGACGCAGAGGGCAAAAAATACGTAGATTACTGCATGGCTTACGGTGCGTTGCTACTAGGGCATGCGAACAGCGAAATCCTTGAGGCTGTTAAGGCGCAGTTGTCAAAAGGCACCCTTTATGGCGCTCCCACGGAGTTGGAAGTTAAATTCGCCGAACAAATCAGCAAAGCTTCGCCCTGCATGGAAATGATGCGCCTAGTCAGCACAGGAACAGAAGCCACTATGCATGCCGTCCGAGCCGCCAGAGGTTACACAGGTCGCAAAAAAATCATAAAATTCGATGGCTGCTTCCACGGTAGCCACGACAACGTGTTGGTTAAAGCTGGGTCGGGTGCAGCGACTTTTGGAGCGCCAAACTCGCTGGGTATTCCTGAGGAGACAACAAGGAATACGATTGTGTTGCCCTACAACGACGTAGAAGCGCTGGAAACAATGTTCAAGAATGAGGGCGGCGACATCGCGGCAGTGATTGTTGAGCCTGTTATGGGAAACGTGGGCTTAATTCTACCCAAAAAAGACTACTTATCCAGCCTAAGAAAAATCACAGCCCAAAACGGTGCCGTTCTGATTTTTGACGAAATCATCACAGGGTTCCGTTTAGCACTAGGCGGGGCACAAGAATACTTCAACATCAAACCCGACATGGCCACGCTGGGCAAAGTGCTCGGCGGAGGTTTTCCGTTGGCGGCGTTTGGCGGCAAAAAAGAAATCATGCAAAACATCAGCCCAGTCGGCAAAGTCTACCAAGCAGGCACATTCAGCGGCAACCCCGTGTCGGCGACGGCAGGCTTCACGATTCTCACTTACCTAAACAAGAACAAAAACCAAATCTACCCCAAACTCGAAAAGAACGCCTCCGCACTCAAAGCAGCCCTAACCGACCTATCCACCCAACACAAGCTCCCCGCGCAGGTCTACAGCATCGCCTCACTCTACCAAATCTTCTTCACAAAAAACGCCGTCACCAACTACGCCTGCGCCAAACACAGCGACGCAGCCATGTTCACCGCCTACTTCCGCGAACTGCTCAAGGAAGGCGTGTTTATTCCGCCATCCCAATACGAAACCTGCTTCCTATCAGCCGCCCACACCGAAGACGACCTAAAATTCACCATAAACGCCTTCGACAAAGCGCTTTCTGCGGCTGCGAAAACGAGGAAAACCCCATGAAGCTAACCGTCGGAACCAGAGGCAGCAAACTTGCCCTTGCACAGACAAACCGCACGCTGGACTGGATAAAAACCAAAAACCCCACCGTGGAATTCGAAGTCAAAATCATCCACACCATCGGCGACAAAGAACACGGCAAACCGCTTTTCAGCATCGACTGCAAGGGAATTTTCGAAAAAGAAATTGATCAGCAAGTCGTCAGCGGCGAAGTCGATTTGGCAGTTCACAGCCTCAAAGATGTGCCCATCGTGGAACAGCAGGCAGGCACCGTTTTGGCGGCGATTCCCAAACGAGATTCGCCCTGTGACGTTTTCATCTCTAAGAACCGAGTTAAACTCGCAGAACTGCCAAAAGGCGCAGTTGTAGGCACAGGCAGCCTCAGACGCCTAGCAGAACTCAAGTACCTCCGCCCCGACCTCCAAGTTGACCCCATCCGCGGCAACATCGACACCCGAATTGGCAAAGTCAAAAAAGGCGAAATCGCGGGTATAGTCCTCGCGGAAGCAGGATTGGAGCGCATGGATATAACTGGCGAAATGACTGAGCGGCTCTCACTTGACCAGTTCCCCTCAGCCGCGGGGCAAGGCGCAATAGCCATAGTCGCCAAAGAAGGCAACACTGAAGTTATCAAAATTCTGCACTCTGTCGAGGACAAGGGAGCACGCGCCGAGATTACCGCCGAGCGCAGCCTCGTCTTGAAGCTGGAGGGCGGCTGCCGCGTTCCCATCGGCGCAGTCGGCAAAGCAGACGGCGACAACTTGACCCTATATGGCAGCATTTTCTCGCTTAATGACCGCAGAAAAATCAGTGCGTCAGCAAAAGGCACCCTTACGCAGGCTCAGGAACTCGGAGCCAGAGTCGGCGAAGACCTCATAGCACAGGGCGCAAAAGAGTTCGAGAAGGAGTGGAGAGAAAAGTATGGCGTATGGTAAAGTCTACCTCGTAGGCGCGGGTCCAGGCGACCCTAAACTGCTCACAGTTAAGGCTGTTGAAGTTATCAAACAAGCCGACGTGCTAATCTATGACCGCTTAGGCGTCAGCGACGAAATCCTCAACATGGCACCCGCCAAAGCCGAACGCATCTTCGTTGGTAAACGCACTGGCCTACATGAGGTGCCACAAGACCAAATCACAAACATAATCATAGAGAAAGCCAAAGAAGGCGGCAAAGTCGTGCGGCTCAAAGGCGGCGACCCCTTCATTTTCGGGCGAGGCGGCGAAGAAGCTGAGGCGCTGGTCGCGGAGGGCATCGAATTCGAGATTGTGCCCGGTGTCAGTTCTTCTGTTGCGGCTCCAATGTACGCTGGCATACCGCTTACTCACAGGGATTATGCAGCATCCATGGCTATAATTACGGGTCACCGAGCGGGCGACGCAGAAAAATCCATAGACTGGGTAAAAATCGCCAACGCCGTGGACACCATGGTCATCTTGATGGGCGTCGAATCCTTGGAGGGCATCGTCGGCAAACTGCTGGCAGGCGGCATCACTCCACAGAAACCAGTCGCCATGATAGAGTCAGGAACCCTTCCACAGCAGCGCACACTCATTGCCACCTTAGGCACAATCATCAAAGAAGCTGAAAAGCAGCAAATCAAGCCGCCCTCAGTCATCCTCATCGGCGAAGTCGCAACCTTAGGCAGGAAACTCGCATGGTTCAAGCAACCCCTCTAAAAGGCAGAGTCGTCGCCATCACCCGCCCCGCTGGACAGGCTGAAGAAGCAGGCACACTAATCAGGGCAAAAGGCGGCGTTCCCTACTACATCCCAGCCATAGAAATCAAACCCCTAAGCAACCCCGAACCCATGAAAAAATTCATCGCCGAACTCCACGCGGGCACAGTGGACTATATTATTTTGATGAGTACTAACGGCGTCAAATACCTCTTCAGTGCAGCAGAAGAAATAGGGCAGACCCGACAGTTGTATGAGGGGCTCAAAAAAGCCTTCACCATAGGGGTTGGACCAAAAACAGCCGAAGCCCTAAAAGACGCAGGCGTACGTGTGGATTTGGTTCCGCAGAAATACAGCAGCGAAGGCTTACTCGAAGTGTTCCAAGGCAAAAACCTCAAGGGCAAAAAAATCCGCATACCCCGAACCAGCAACGCAACCCCAACCCTAACCAACCAACTGCGGGAATTGGGTGCGGATGTGGAGGAAATCTACGTTTATGAGTCAGGATTACCAGTGGACGAAGCGCTAAAAACCAAGTTCTATGACGACTTGATCAGCGGTCGCATAAACGCCGTTTTGTTTGGCAGCGGGTTGAGTGCCAAAAACATCTTTAAAATGCTCACCGAAAAAGTCCCAATGGAGACACTGCGTAAAATTGTCGCTGAAAAAGTCACTGTTGTCGCCATCGGACCCACCACAGCTGAAGCTCTCCGAGAACTCAAAGTCAAAGTAGATGTGGTGCCGGAAGATTACCTCTTCGACAGCGCGCTTGACGCGTTGGCCAAGCACTGGAACCCATAAACCCATCTGGCCATCTTTGTTTGCTTCGGGTTATGGCTAAAAAGGTTTTTCCTTCCTATGTGTGTGAGCGGAATTTTAATCCTGCCAAAAAATACACCGAAACTACCATTTCCCAAAGACCCCGTTAACGGCGTCGCCTCTTAAAGTAAACAGCCAAACCGACTCCAACTGCAACCGCTGACATACCCAAAACAGCCACGACAGCTGCGACGGGAAAAACCTCAGGCACCGCAACCGCGAAACTAAACGTTTCCGCACCCATGTTGCCAAAGGTATCATTAGCATATACAGTAACAGTATGGACCCCGTTGGGAACGTTAGTTAAGGTTCCATTACCGCTTAGGGTAACGTTTGATTGTCCATCAAGACTATAACCTGCCCATTCTATCTCTTTGTTTGTTGTAAATAGTAAAGGCACGTTAGAATCATTGTACGTCTGGTCTGCCAGCGTCGATATGGCTATTTTTGGTGGACTGGTTCTGATTGCATAAAGAGTGCTGTTGAATGGTTCGAGAAGTGGATAACCGTCTTGATTATTGGCGTCAATCTGATAAGCTACATCGCCGATCCCTGAACCATTCAACTCGGCAGCATTAGGATATTTTGTTTTGTAGTCGCTCCAGTAGTTGCCACCATCTGGAAAACCATTACTCCAACTATTATTTGCTAAAGGCGCTGTTCCCACGACACCTACAGTTACGCCGCCATATGCATTAACCTCATTGTAGAGAAAATTATTATGGTAAACCCTATTGTTTGGGGCATCCCAGAAAGCAAGACCTACCGATGAGCCCCAAGGGTTAGTGCAGCCAGCTATCCTGTTTTCAACAATTAGGTTATTTGTTGTTTCAACACATATTATGCCGTTGTAGTTGTTCGATATTGTATTGCCCTTAACTACGTTCATGTTTCCCCGTTCAAGGTAGATTCCTGCGCTTTGTTGTTGTATTGAATAATAGCCATTCCCTGTTCCAGTTACTGTGTTATTGGTGATTGTGGAGTTTGTGGTGTTGATGAAGGAAATGCCGAAGATGCCGCCGTTGACATTTAGGTTCTTTATGGTTACGTTAGTTGCACCTGTTAGAACAGGCGGCGAAGAATAGGCATCTAAGCCTACTGTTAGTCCCTCTCGCCCATGGCGTAAATCTCCTATGGCTATGAGAGAATATCCGTTGCCGTTAAAGATCAGGTCACTTTTTAGTATGGATATGCTGCCTATAACATCGCCAGTTAACGTATAGCTATCGCCTTCTTTCTGTATTGGTGCGGTTGAGGGCGTTACTGTACCGTCAGCGTTTATGACAAGATTATTTTGCGATTGACCCTCTACAGGTTTAGCGTAAAGTATGCAAAAAATGAATGAAAGCAGTATTAAAACACAAGCGGCTTTTTGTTTCATCTCAAGCACTATAAAATTAGTATAGCCTTTTTTTGTTTAAAAAATCTTGTGTTCATTATCTGAATAACTATAGATGAGTAAGTTTTTTAAAAAATTGACCTCAGACCTTCTTGTCAGAAGGTTTAAAAAAATGGCAAAAATAAAAAAGAAATATTTTGGAATAACCCTTCTAACACTACTTGTGATTTCTAGTGTTTGCTTTCTTGTGATACCACTTGCTTCAACGAGCGAAGTTACGAATGATTATGCTGCAAAAGGATTAGTATTCCTCAATCAAGTCGCAGGCTATAATTCAACGAGGTATACCGCCACCACAACTCTAGCAACCACTGGTTCACTTATCGATGCAGTGACCACCGAGAATATACGATACACACTTGAAAGCGCCAATAGCCATGTTGAAGTTCTTGAGACATTTGCAAACGGTAATTTAAAAATGTTTATGGTTCTAGAAAATGACGCTTCCTTCCAGCTATCAGCCAAGCCAATCTTTGCAGCACAAATGGCCAAGACTTTCCTAACTAACTATCAAGTCTACTCCACCGACTCATTCTATGGACAATTGGCTTCAATGCTACAAAAAGCCGAGATAACAAAGAACTCAACGACAACCAGCGGAAACATAAAGTTCGACATAACTATAACTAGCGGCCAAATAAACTCTACAACGTTTACATGGTCGTATTTCTCTAATGGTATCAACACTCTAGACAAGTGTGTATCGTTAAAATACCAAGATGGCTTCCTCACACTATTCACTGATACATGGAATCTGCACAAAATCGGTAACACTACTGTAAATATCTCCGAAAAACAAGCTGAAGAGCTCGCAACGAAAAACGCAAAAGCTTACACATGGACGATAGGTTCAGGCAACCAAACCGTTGCCGTCAACAACTTTAATGTCACCAAACCAATGGTTGAAGAATTAACATTTATGCAGGCAGGCAGCACACGTGACAGTGACCCCTTAGCTCTTTATCCAGTATGGCATATCGGAGTTGGCTTAGACAAATATTACCCTGGTAACGTCTACGGGATCTATATTGATATATGGGCTGACACAGGGCAAATAAAAGACGTCTACGAAGTATTTTCTACTTTACCACCAGAGACAAGCGATATTGCATCAATCGCTGACAGCTCAATTGGTGATCAAGCAATTATCGACACATATTTAGATACGTTTTATGCCGATTCTACCGTCTCACTTCCAATAGTACTGCTTTTGGTTGTAGCAATAGGCGGTTTTGCTATAGTATTGTTTACCAAGAAAACGCCAATGTATTCAATGCGTCTTCCAAAAATTCGCAAGGTTGGTACAACGGTACTTTGCATTATGATAAGCTCAGTTGCATTCGTATCTTTGGCTTCAGCGATTCCAACAGCTAATGCGGAAGTCGCTAATATATGGGGTGAAACTGCTGCTGGCGGTGGCTATCTATACCATACAACTAGCGAAATATCTGCTCAAACACAACTCAGTTCAAACATTAGTAGTTGGTACAGTAACGCAGGCTACACCAGTAATAACTACCAGCCGTACGGTCAAACAACAAAAAGTAATGTTCTTGCCTATGCAAATGACGCTGTCTCGAATGTCTATTTTGACCATGGTATTGGAACTCCAGGTGGAAACGGGGATTTGTATCCGTATGATGACGAATGGCATTATCAACTGTGCACCGACTTAACAACATATGCGAGCCCTTCACAGAATGTCTTTGATTATCAATTATACGATACAACATCAGCAGGTACTCAGTATTTCTCTTATATCAGCACCTGCCATTCAGCATCACTGTACGGTGGTCTTGACCCACATCACAATCCGAGTGAAACTTTTAGCTCAACTGGCTATTATGGTGAAAATTCGGGAGGCGGGGCTATCATTGGTATGCCTTATGCATGGACACATGGAGATTCGATGAGCACGCAGGGTAAATACTGTTACATAGGCTTCGTTGAGGGATCAGCATCTCTTTGTCAAGACGTAGATAATCGGCAAGGAGGATACAACACTTATGGCATGTTCGTCTACTATTACTTCGATGGTCTTCTAAACCAACATCTGACAGTGTGGCAAGCCTTAAATTACGGGGCCTCTAACGCATTTCCTACGCAAACCTGGAACGACTGTATGATTTCTGATTGGTTCACTGCATCTTGGCCACTAGAGGGTGGTGGTAATGGTACTGGTTGGGGAAAGATGGTTGCATATGGAAACCTCGGTATGTACGTTTACCCGGGCCGTCCAGACTATGTAATTGTATCTTCAATTAGTGGCCCTACATCAGGAACAATTAATAACGCATACCAATAGAGTGCTTCTGCTACTGACCCCTATGGCTATCAATTGACGTACACTTTCAATTGGGGTGATGGCACATATACAACGACAACCAACCCAAACAGCGTCTCTCATACATGGACTACATCTGGCATTTATACAATCAGTGTCACTGCTCAAAGCCCTTACGGCATTTCCGATACCGACTACCTTTACGGAGTAACTATAACCAATCAACCTGCTTATCACTACTTGACAGTGACAGGTACTAGTGCTTACACAAATATGGACCTTGGTGTGGATGTATGGATAGACAGTGTTTACTATGGAACTACACCTGTCACGGTCTTAGTGCAGGACGGTTGGCATGATGTACAAATCAGCAGTGTTGCGTGGAATTCATGGTTTGGTTGCTGCTCTTATTTGTATTATCAAGGATATGACGATGGCTACACAAACTACGGCAGTGGAAGTACGGTAGTGGTCTTTGGACATGACCAAAACGCTTTCGGCTATTACGATCCATAACTACAGAAAATCAAACAAACTCCCTATTTTTTTAAAAAAATGCGAATTTTTTCATAATTTAGTTAAACTATTCTCAATCACCAAATTGTTGTAGGCATATCGGTTGATGTTAACAAAGCGTATAATCCGTGTTCTCCGCAGAAGAAGTGCGATCATACCATGTCCAAATTAACATCAAATAGAAAACCGCCTCGACCACATTAAGAGCTTGAACAATATTTTGATCTACCTTTAAAAAAGGAGAGGAGGTACACACAGAGACGTCGCGTGATTTCAACTCTTGTGGATACGGTTTCGTATGCGGCTTTATATAAGGGGGGTCTAGAAAAAAATCGCAACTAACTTCTCGTTCTCGGACTGGCTTTTTTCTGCTTGCGAAATCAACCACAACCAACCCGCAACCCCCCAAGCCCGCAGAACCCAAAACGCAACCACCTACACAAGCCGTTGGTTGTTGGGTATAGGGCTTTTTCGGCAACAACTATAGAAAAAACTGTAGTCCTATGTTGTTTCCAAAGTTGGTAAACACTTAATAAATCCCTTGTAATTCACACAATAGCGCAGGAGAAAGCAAGGTTTGATTCTCACTGATATATTACAAGTCATCTATGCACCCAAGAAAGCGTTCAAAAACATCGTTACGAACCCCAAGTATCTGGGCGTAATCATTATCCTACTCTTATTCATCGGTGTGCAGCTCGGCTACGAATACAGTCAATTCACAAAAACCGAGTTAGAAACCACCTCACCCCTTCCAGGCCTAATGCAGCAGAACAACAACGCCACAAGCTGGGTAGCAGGAACAGGCGTGGAATTAACCAACAACTTCGCCGACTACTACAACAACACCGTCTACGTTGGTCAACTTCAATATCCGCCTAACAATCCTTTAGGTTATTATCCGCTGTTTGGCAACTTTAGCCTCCAAATACAAGCCAACAACACAAACAACGTCATGGCAGCCTTAACCAACACTTCAAACGTGGACTGCAGCCAAACAGGCTTCCAAAACCTCTCCATAACCCTAAAACTCATCGAACCCCAAAGCGCCCCCCAAACCGCAACACTCCGCTTATACTCTTTAGCGGACGAGAACTTCTACACCTACGACTTAACCAGCGCCCTAAACAGCGCTTCAGCAGTTAACCAATGGGGCAACCTCACCATTCCAGTCGGTCCAGACGCAGATGGCTGGACTGAAAGCGGCAACCCCCAATGGGGCAACATAACCTCGCTCACGCTTGAGTTGACTTACCCCGACAACACAGACGTAACCATACGCATCGGCGCTTTGTTCTTCCGAGGCCAATTTGTCCAACCTCTCCAATACGACGCAACAGGTTTTCTGCTCCGCTTCCTCCAAGTGTTCTCGCTACAATTCCTCTTCACATGGCTCATCTTAAGCGCGGTTGTGTACCTGATTCTTCGTGGGCTGAAAAGCACGGTGGTTTGGAAACCTCTCTTTGTGGCTTTAGGCTTCGCGTTGATGGTTATGGTTATCCGCGGTTTAGTCAACATCGCTGCTACTTTCGCTATGTCCACCGTTTCCTATCCCTACGATGCCTCTTTGGGTGTTGTTTACGACTCGTTTGCTGCACTCTACTATCCAAGCACCATCGGAGCATTGACAAGCCAAACTGTTACTGCAATAGCCAACATCGACGCAGCCTTAGCCGTGTTCAGAGGCATCCTCACCGCAATGTTCTTTGTCTCCTACATATGGGTTGGAGCGTTAACGGGTTTAGCGGTAAAGGAACTCAAGCCAGAACTCTCCTCAATGAAATGCATAACTGTCGCGGCAGTAGGCGTCGGCGTAACCATTCTGGCTCTGTGGCTCTTTATCGGCGTAATTTAGCCACCAAACCCCTTTTTTGTTTTCCCCTTTCTTGTTGTCAGCGCTTAGTTAGCAAGATTTATATTATTGAAAGAGGAAAAGCGTTAAGCGAACATTAGAAGTGAACTGAATTGACAGATATTAAAGACTTAGCTGATGGGATGAAGCGGGTTAGCGTGGAAGGCAAAGTTGTTGAGAAGGGCGACCCGCGTGAAGTTAAATCGCGTTATAAAGATGAAACTTACCGTATCGTCGACGCCATAATCGCCGACGAGTCAGGCAGCATCAAGTTGACGCTTTGGAACGAGCAGATTGAGCAGGTTAACGTGGGCGACAACATAAAAATCGAGAACGGCTACGTGACCAGCTTCAAAGGCGAAGCGCAACTCAACGTCGGCAAATTCGGCAAATTAACTGTCTCCTAATTTCGAAACTGTTTTACTTCCTTTCTTACTTCTTTTAGAGTATGTCTCTTCGAAAGGAGTTAGCATTTTTCGGCGTTATCTTGCTGTTCGGCTCAGCAGTGTCCATAACTGCCTACACCTTGGAATCCAGCAACCCCTGGAATCTCGCAGTCCGCCTGTTCGCCCTAAACGGCTTCATCGCCCTCAGCATCGCAACCATCATGGCAGCCCTCCTCAAAGAGATAACCCTATTCTTCAAAAAACCCTTCACACGCATTCACCACTACTTCGCCGCAGCAGGCTTGGTGCTCATAACCCTGCACCCCATCACCTTAGCAATCCGCTTCCTCAACCCAGCCGTCTTTGTACCAAACCTAAATTCACTATACGATTTCCTATACTTCGGCGGCAGACCAGCCCTAATCCTGATTTTTGTGGCTTTTGTTGCAGTTTTGCTACGCAGAAAAATGCTTCGTTACTGGCGATGGTTCCACGCCTTGATGTATGTGGCGCTCTTTTTCGGTGTGGTGCATGCGAATTTGTCAGGCACAGACTTTGAAAACCCAGCGATCTTGGTTGTGTTTAACGGGTTGTTTGTTGCTGCATTGGCGGCGTTTGCTTTGAAGCGGTGGCAGTTCTACCGCCTAAAAACCCAAAGCAAAAAGCCGCAGAACATCAACCAGAAAAGCGCATGACAAACAGCCTCTCGGACTACTAGACCCCCTTATATAAGGCCGCATACGATTCCATATCCACAAACGATGGGACCACGCGACCTCTCAAAGCTGACCTCCCCTCCCTTATATAAAGACACGTGACTTTTGGGCTGGTTTAGTTGGGTTATTGCGGGTTCTACACTCAGATACTTGTGCCTGAATTTGCGTTGTTTGGTGCAAAAACTTATTAATCCAAATAGCTCGGTCATTTTGTCGTTTATAGGGAGAAGCATCCGCGTGCAATTCGAACTTGTGTCGCCATACAAAATTTCACCCGGCCAAGAAGCCGCCGTTGAGCAGTTAGTCCAGAATTTCTCCCAAAAAGACAAACAGACCCTGCTGGGCATAACGGGTAGCGGCAAAACCTTCGTCATGGCAAACGTCGTCAACCGCCTTCAGAAACCCACGTTGATTTTGGCACACAACAAAACCTTGGCGGCGCAGCTTTACGGAGAGTTGAAAGAGCTTTTTCCGCATAATCGCGTCGAATTCTTCATATCATTTTACGATTACTACCAGCCTGAATCGTATCTGCCCGCTCAGGACATGTATATCGAAAAAGACAGCACCGTCAACGACGAAATCGAAAAGATGCGCATGCACGCCGTCTCCAGCATAGTCAGCCGCAACGACACCATCATCGTCGCCTCCATCAGCTGTATCTACAGCTTAGGCAACCCAGACGACTTCCGCACGATGGCTCAGAAACTGGATGTGGGCGCTAAAATGACTCGCCAGCAGCTTATCCGTCAACTGGTGGATATGCAGTATGAACGCAACGACATGGTGCTTGAACCAGGCAGATTCCGCGTCAGAGGAGACACCATCGACATCGTGCCGTCCTACGAAAATGACATCTTACGTGTTGAATTAACAGGAAACGTCATCAGCAAAATCAAGGAAGTCCACGCCATAACGGGCAACGTCAAAAACAGCGTCGACCGCATGACACTGTACCCCTCAAGGCAGTACGTTGTCCCCGAAGAAAAGCATGCCCAAGCCTTAGAGGCAATTCAGCAAGAACTTGAACGCCGATTACCCGAGTTGCCGCCTCTGGAAGCCCAACGCCTCAAACAACGCACAAACTATGACCTTGAAATGATCCGTGAAGTCGGCTTCTGCTCAGGCATGGAGAACTACAGCCGCCACTTCGACGGCAGAAAACCCAACGTGCCCCCCTTCACCCTAATCGACTACTTCCCCAAAGACTTCCTGCTTATCATCGACGAAAGCCACCAAACCATCCCCCAAGCAAGAGGCATGTACAACGGCGACTACAGCCGCAAAAAGAACCTCGTGGACTTCGGTTTCCGCCTGCCAAGCGCCCTCGACAACCGCCCTCTCAAGTTCGAAGAGTTCGAGCGCAAAATGGGCAGAGTCCTCTTTACCTCAGCAACCCCTGCTGAGTACGAACTTGAAAAGAGTGGTCCACCAGTCGAGTTAATCACCCGACCCACAGGCTTGCTTGACCCTGAGGTGGAGATGCATCCGATTGAGGGGCAGATGGAGCATTTGATGGCTGAAGCTAAGAAGACGATTGAGCGGGACGACCGTGTCTTGGTAACTACCCTTACGAAGCGTATGGCGGAGGATTTGGCGGATTACCTCGTCAAAGAGGGTTTCCGCGTGCGCTATTTGCACAGTGAAATCGAGAGCCTCGACCGCATTGAGCTTATACGTCAACTTCGTGTGGGTGAATTCGATGTCCTTGTCGGCATCAACTTGCTCCGTGAAGGGTTAGACATCCCCGAAGTCGCCTCCATATTCATTTTAGATGCGGACAAAGAAGGCTTCCTCCGTGATGAACGCAGCCTTATCCAAACCATCGGCAGAGCAGCCCGCAATGTCAATGGCAAAGTCATCCTCTATGCTGACGTGCAAACCAAGTCGATTAAACGCGCCATGGAAATCACCTATTACCGCCGAAACATCCAAAAACGCTACAACGAAAAATACGGCATCACCCCGACAACTATTGTCAAGTCAGTTTCCATCAAAGAAGGTACCATCAAAGGCGCCAAGCACCTCGCCAAATCAGACATACAACGCCAAATCATCGAGTTAGACGCCAAGATGCGTGAAGCCGCTGAGAAATTGGAGTTTGAGAAAGCCATCGAATTGCGCGATGCGATTGCTGAGTTGCAGAGGACGCTGGCGGCAAAGATTGAGAAGGCTGAAAACGAGGCGGTTAAACCCGAAATTTAGGGGTTTGATGCAATAACGTTCTAATCTCAGATGCTAAAACAAGCTAGAATCTACAAAAAACGGAGAGGGACTTTCAGTAATGCGTGATAACATTTCCATTAAAGGTGCACGGGAGCACAACCTCAAAAACATCGATTTAGAGTTGCCCCGCAACAAGTTAATAGTTATAACTGGGCTGTCTGGCTCTGGCAAATCCACGCTTGCGTTTGACACTATCTACGCTGAGGGTCAACGCCGCTACGTTGAGAGCCTCTCCGCTTACGCACGACAATTCTTGGGTTTAATGGACGGCGTCTTGTTGGACTCCATCGACGGATTGTCCCCAGCCATCAGCATCGAACAAAAGAGCACAAGCAAAAACCCCCGCTCCACCGTCGGCACCGTAACCGAAATCTACGACTACCTCCGCTTACTGTTCGCCCGCATCGGTACACATCACTGCCCCAAATGCAACAGCTCAATTCATCCACAGAGCCCAGAAAACATCACCAGCCTCATCATGGCAGAAAAAGGCAAAACACTCGTCTTCCTCGCCCCAATCATCCGAGGCATGAAAGGCACACACGAGCAAGTGTTTGATGACCTCAAAAAAGAGGGCTACACCAAAATCCGCGTGGACCAAAAAATCTACGAAACCGACCAAATCAAAGAAGAAGTCAAACTGGTGCGCTACGAGAAGCACTGGATAGAAGCTGTCATAGATACAGTAACTATCGACGACGAGGAGCGCTCGCGCATCGCCGAGGCTGTTGAGAGCGCGCTTAAAACGGGCAAGGGCACCATGATAGTCATCGACGCAGCCCAACAAGACGCCGCCAAAAAGAAAGAACTAGAAAGCTTCGAAGGCGCAACCATGTACAGCACCTTCGGCGCATGCCCCAACCACCCCGAAATAATGTTTGAAGCCCTTGAACCCCGTATGTTCAGCTTCAACTCTCCATGGGGAGCATGCCCAATCTGCCATGGACTAGGAGAAATCACCGAAGTCACCGCAGACAAAGTCATCCCGAACCGCAACCTCTCCATCATGGACGGCGCCCTCTCTGTTTACGGTAAAATGGACCTTAGCTGGCGAGTACAGCAGCTTGCGACGGTGGGCAAAAAGCACGGTTTCGACGTTTTTACCCCAATCAAAGACTTCACAGAGGAGCAACTCAAAGTTCTTCTCTACGGCGACCGCGAGCCGATAAACGGTAACTGGTCAAACGGTGCAAGCATGTGGATGCGTGACGGCTGGGAAGGCGTTATACCCCAAACTATGCGCCTCTATCGCCAAACCGAGAGCGAATGGCGCAAAGAAGACATAGAGAAATTCATGACAGCCCGACCCTGCAACGCCTGCAACGGCAAAAAACTCCAGCCGCTAGTGCTTGCAGTTAAAATACTTGACAAAAGCATCATCGACGCCACCGACCTCTCCATCGAAGACGCAGTGGAGTTCTTCCGCGATTTGCCGCCGAAGCTAAACGAGAAAGACCTCTCCATTGCCAAGCAGGTGCTAAAAGAAATCAATGAGCGCCTTGGCTTTCTCAAAAACGTCGGCTTAGGTTACCTCTCGCTTTCACGTGCTGCTAAGACGTTGTCAGGCGGCGAAGCCCAACGCATTCGCCTAGCAACGCAAATCGGCAGCAACCTCATGGGCGTACTCTACATCCTCGACGAACCCAGCATCGGCCTCCACCAGCGGGACAACGCCAAACTCATCGCCACCTTAGCGCGGCTCCGCGACCTCGGCAACACCCTAATCGTGGTGGAGCATGATGAGGACACGATGCGCCACGCCGACTACATTGTGGACATGGGACCCGGAGCAGGCGTGCACGGCGGCCACATCGTCGCGGAAGGTGCACCCGCAGAGGTCATGGCAAATCCCCGTAGTTTAACCGGCAAGTACCTTTCAGGCGAACTAAAAATCGAAGTACCCACCCAACGCCGAGAACCAGCCGATTTCATCTCGGTCAAGGGCGCATGCGAGAACAACCTCAAACACCTCAGCCTCCAGCTGCCGCTGGGCGTTCTTTGCGGAGTCACAGGCGTCTCAGGCTCAGGCAAAAGCACACTGATGAACCTCACAGTCATCCCCGCGCTCAAACAGATGTTCGGCGAGCAGGTTGATAAAGTCGGCAAGCATGAGGCGCTTCAAGTGCCCGAAGTGGTTCGCAACGTCATCGTCATCGATCAAGACCCCATCGGACGCACACCCCGAAGCAACCCAGCCACCTACACAAAGCTCTTCGACGAAATCCGCAAGATTTTCGCCTCAACCAAAGAAGCCAAAGCACGGGGCTACAAGGAAGGCCGCTTCAGCTTCAACGTCAAAGGCGGCAGATGTGAAAACTGCCAAGGCGACGGGGTCATCCGTATCGAAATGAACTTCCTCCCCGATGTGTACGTGCAGTGCAGTGAATGTAAAGGCAAACGTTACAACAAAGAAACCCTTGACGTGCAGTACAAGGGCAAAAACATCGCGGAAGTCCTCGACATGACCGTGGAAGAAGCCGCCAAGTTCTTCGAGAACACGCCGCGGGTGCACCGTAAACTGCAGACGCTGCTCGATGTCGGTTTAGGTTACATCAAGTTGGGGCAAAGCAGCACGCAATTATCAGGCGGGGAGAGTCAACGCATAAAAATCACCCGCGAACTCAGCAAACACAAAACGGGGCACGTCGTCTACATGCTTGACGAACCCACCACGGGTTTGCACTTCGACGACACCAAACGCCTCATCAAAGTACTCAATCGGCTCGTGGACAACGGCAGCACCGTCTACATAATCGAACATAACCTTGACGTCATCAAAAGCTGTGACTACC
This sequence comes from Candidatus Bathyarchaeota archaeon, assembly GCA_023488905.1. Taxonomy (GTDB): domain Archaea; phylum Thermoproteota; class Bathyarchaeia; order Bathyarchaeales; family Bathycorpusculaceae; genus Bathycorpusculum. The sequence continues at coordinate 122,574 of JAMDCQ010000013.1, read as the reverse complement.
TTGTAGATTTGGGTCCAGAAGGGGGCGCTGCAGGCGGGCGGCTTTTGGCAAAGGGGACACCTGAGGAAGTCGCGTTGGATGAGGCGTCTTATACGGGCACCTTTTTGAAAAAGATACTTCGCACGTCGTAGGCTTCTTAGCGGTGCCAAGGCGAGTTGCTTGTGGTATTCCCAAATTCGGAATATACCTTAAAAGCGATGGGCGTCCTCTTAATTTTCAAGAAAGCGCCGGTTTCATTAGGCATCGAGGAGATGGAGAATATGAGTACAGAGGATTTTGAAAAAGAGTGTGAAATCTGGCAAAAGTCCAACCCAATGCGCGTCAAGGAACGCGAGTACTGGCTGGATGAAGAAATAGCCAAAATACCCTGATAAAGGCAGCCCAGTCAAAAAGGGGCGGGGTATTCTGCAGAGCAATAGCGCCAGCAATTTTGAGCAGTTAATGGGAAATGCTTAATGCGTCCCGCGTTCAGTGAGATAGCAGCGGCAGAAGCCATGATTAAACTATCCAGTCCAAGCGACTTCAAAGCCAGCGACATTCCAACCGAGCCAGGCGTGTATCTCTACCGCGACGAGGCAGAAGAAATCCTCTACGTGGGCAAAGCCAAAAACCTCCGCAGCCGCGTCAAAAGCTACTTCTCAAGCATAGACCAACCTGCCAAAACCCGCCAACTCCTCCTACATATCCGCACTATCGACTGGATAGTCGTAAACAACGAAGTCGAAGCCCTCCTACTCGAAAACAAACTCATCAAGCAGCACTCGCCCAAATACAACATCGACCTCAAAGACGCCAAAAGCTACGCCTACATCTCACTCACCCGCGAACCATTTCCACGGGTTTTGACCAGCCGCAAAGTCAGCCGCAAGCTGGAGTCGTTTGGTCCCTATACAGAGGGCTTTACACGTCAAGACCTCCAACGCGCCGTGGTTCGCGTCTTCAAACTGCGCACCTGCAAAAACATGCATAAACGCGCCTGCCTAAACCACCACATCCACATGTGCACCGCGCCCTGCGTCGGCAACGTTTCAGCCGAGCAGTATGAGCAGCAGGTTAAGCAGGCTCGGTCGTTTCTAAACGGCAACTACGAGCAAACCATAGAGCAACTTACCCAGCAAATGCAGCAAGCTTCCGAGAGTCAGCGGTTTGAGGAAGCCCTAGAACTGCGCAAACAAATAGCCTCCATCCGACTCCTAACAGAGCGCCAAATCGTGGACAACGAGCGACGCTTCGACCAAGATGTGATGGCGTTCAAGCGGGTGGGCGAGAAGCTGCATGTGGTGCAGATGGGCGTCCGCAAAGGGGTTTTGCTGGGCAAAAAGGAGTTCACGGTGGATTTGCAGCCGCAGATCGAACAGGAATTTTTGAAGGCTTATTATACTTCCAATCAGATTCCCCGCGAAATACTGCTCAACCAACCTGTCTGGCAGGAACCCCAAGAAAAGCATGTGCTGGAAGAGTTTCTGGCTGCCAAGCGATTGGCGCCTGTTTCTTTGACTATCCCCAGAAAAGCCGACAAACTGGCGCTACTTAAGCTGGCGGAAAAAAACTTGGAATCCACGCTCGAAGTCGACAGCGCAATAGTGGACCTGCAAAACAACCTCAATCTACCCACACTGCCCCGCGTAATCGAGTGCTTTGACATCTCCAACCTCGGAACCGAACACGTCGTCTCAGGCATGGTCACATTCAAAGACGCCAAACCCGACAAAAAGAACTACCGCAAATTCAAAATCAAAACCTTCGCTGGGCAAGACGACTTCGCCGCAGTCAACGAGGTCGTCACCCGACGCTACACGCGCCAACTTGAAGAGAAAAACCCCCTGCCTGACATTGTGGTCATCGATGGCGGCCCTGGACAGGTCAGCGCCGCACAGGCTGCGTTGCAGAAGCTGGGTTTGCAGGTGCCGTTGATTGGGTTGGCGAAGGAACGCGAAGAAATCTACTTCCCAGATGACCCTGAGCCGCATGTTTTTGCTAAAAACAGCCGCATGATGCTTCTGCTACGAAAAATCCGCGACGCTACCCACGAGTTCTCGTTGGGCTACAACCGCAAACGCCGACAAATGCAGGTCCGAGAAGAATTCAAACCCAAAAAGTGCTCTAAGCGAACAGGTGCTCCAGCAGAATCCGCAGCCCAATAAGAATCAACACAGCGCCGCCCACGATTTTTATTCGGTGACCAAACTGTTTGCCCAGTCCGCATCCAAAATAGAATCCAACAAACGAAAGTCCAAACGTCACCCCGCCAATCACCGCTATAGGCACCGCAATTTGGGTTTGCAGAAACGCAAAACTCAACCCAACCATCAACGCATCGATGCTGGTGGCAACCGCCAAAACCAACAATGTCCGCATTTTGAGGTCTGTAGGTCCATCTTGCGGCTTCTCTTTTTTAGAACCGTCAAAGAACATTTTTGCGCCGATAAACGCCAGCAGCCCAAAAGCTACCCAGTGATCCACGCTGGCTATGATGCTTTCAAGGCTTAAACCCGCGAGGTATCCGATGGCTGGCATCAGCATCTGGAAACCGCCAAACGCCGTCGCCGTCAAAAGCGCTGAGCGCCGCCGGTTGCGCGTGATGGTCATGCCGTTCGCAATTGAAACTGCAAAAGCATCCATAGCCAACCCGACAGCGATCAAGACGACGGTAAAGGCGTCCACTGTTTACACCGTAATGCCTCTCTGCTAGCTTTACGCCGATATAGGCTTTTTCTAAAAAATCAAAGAAATTCCTTCAGTGCCCCTTCCAACTCGTCAAAACTCTTGATTATCCTGTCAGAGTGGAACACAATCCATGGGCTGAGGCACTTGATGGGCGAAACAACGATGATTCTTTTGCCTTTGCGTTTGGCGTAGAACATTTCCATGCAGGCACCCGCCGAGAGAATCGGCAAATACACCACCATGATGTCGCATCGGTCGGCGTCGTCGAGGTCCCGCTGCACAAAATCAAAAGTGGGCACCTTATCCCACCAGCAATCCTCAGTCCCGTTGAAAAGGACTCTTTCGCGTTTCCACGGATCAATAATCTGTAACCCTATTCTTTCGACTATGTCAGTGATGGTTTTACGGAAGTCTTGCTGTTTTTCCATGCCTATGATGGGACCTGCTATGAACACCTGCTTTTTCATGGTGGTGACCTTAAAGCAATTGGCGTTCAAAGACTAATATTGTTTCCTTGACCGCATCCTCTAAAGAATTGTACTTGAGTCGCTGTTGTATTGTTGTCTGGAATTTGTGTTATCACACTTTGCCTGGTTGCAACTCTTATTAGACAAAGCACCCATACCAATACGGTCAAAATGTCCAAAAGTAACCTCCTGCAAGAAAAAGCCGATGCATTCGACAAAAACAACGCCATAAAACACGAAGTCAACATCACACTTGGCAGACTTAAAGAGTTTAGACAGAAATTTACCTTCGCCGAAAACCTCGCTTCAATAGAGTGGCTTGACGCTGATAAACTCTTCAAAGTCAACCCCGACGAAGTAGGCGAATTTTTCCAATTCCTCGAAAAAAACCTCAACATCCAAGGTGCACCAATCCAGAACAACTCCAACCTCTACCGCAACACCCGCCTCCAAATCAAAGAATTCCGAAACCTCCTCCGCACCGCAGTAGATGACCGTAAATCGCTGGCTCAAAAAGTGGACGCTCCATGGGAAAGACTCGGCGGAATGTCACAGGACAAATTCGTGGCTAAAAAAATCATCTACTGCTTCAACTACGAGAAAGGGTTGGCGCTACCCGTTTTTGACAATCAGCACATGCGGTACTTTGTTAACCGTGTTGTGGGTTTGGCGGCGGTGCAGACAAAGTATCTTTCGCCCGGACAAGAATACGAACGATACACCGCCGAACTCCTAAACGCAAAAAACAGCTTGCCCCTCGCTAAGGACTGGGATAATCTGTACTTTGCACGCTTCCTCTACGCTATGTATCCGCCGCCAGACACTGAACCCATCGGCGTCAACGCCCAAAGCGAGCGAAAAATTGGCAACGCTGTATCGAACGAACAGCTGGAGCTGCAGGGATTCATGAGGCTTTTGGGCGACTTGCAAAAGCAAGGCAAGATCAGCGGTGAACAGTTCAGGGAAAACCGCCAGTTATGGATGCGACAGCCCAGTGAACGAGAAGGCTTAGTGCAGCGGTTAAAGAGACTGCTCAGCTAACATTCTTTTGTTCCTTACTGTTAGAACTAATCTTTTTGCGCTGTTTGCCACAAATCAGTTTAAATTTTGGTGCTCAATCAGTTCGGAGATAATATGCAGGTTAGCAGGCTCTCTAAGTTTGGAACAACTATTCTGCTCTTCTTGGTAAGCCAGAATATTTCGTTGTTTGGGTTACTACTGGTTCAGTATGCCATCACATGGTATATTACGCTGACAACACAGTCGGGGGTGATGATGACTCTGGCAATTATCTGTGGTTTTCTGCCGACTTTTATTATCTCTCCGTTTGCGGGCGTATGGGCAGACCGCTACAATCGAAAAACACTCATCATCTTGTCGGATTCGCTTATAGCAGTGGCAACATTTACTCTAGCTATATTATTTTTCTTAGGACACAATGATTTATGGCTGCTTTTCCTAGTCTTAAGCATACGATCAGTTGGAGCGGGAATTCATACGCCTTCTGTAGGCGCTATTATTCCTCAACTGGTGCCGCAGGATAAACTCACCAAGATAAACGCAACAAACACCAGCATTCAGTCAACATCAATGCTTATCGCGCCCATGATCAGCGGTATGCTACTTGTCATAGCAAGTATCGAAATAGTATTCTTCATCGACGTAATCACCGCAGCCTTAGCTGTATCGATATTGCTTCTCTCTGTCCATGTTCCCCCTCACGCAAAAGCGCTACTGAAGCAAACAACCGGATACTTCGCCGACCTAAAACTCGGCTTAAAATACATCAACAATCAAGGCTATCTCAAAGCACTTTTCGGTTTTGCCGCAGTATTTTTCTTCTTAGTCGCCCCCGCCGCGTTTCTTTCCCCCCTCCAAGTAACAAGAACCTTTGGAAGTGACGTGTGGCGTTTAACTGCGGTTGAAGTTGCTTTTTCGGCTGGTATGATTTCGGGCGGTTTACTCATAGCTTACTGAGGTGGATTCAAAAACAAAACCCACTCAATTATTGCTTCAACTTTGGTTATGGGTGCTTTTACTTTTGCTCTTGGAATCACACCCATCTTCTGGCTCTACTTACTCTGTATGGCGTTAACTGGAATTGCGTTGCCGATCTTCAATGTACCCGCCACTACTCTGCTTCAGCAAAAAATTGATCCAGATTTCCTCGGAAGAGTTTTTGGGGTTCTCGGCATGATATCGAGCGTTATGATGCCGATGGGTATGATCTTTTTTGGTCCCGTGGCTGATATTGTGACGATTGAGTGGTTGCTGATTGGGTCAGGGCTGCTAATTTTTGTTGTAGGGCTTCTAATGTTTGGAAATAAATCTTTAATTGAGGCTGGACGGCCAACAGTTCAAGAAGGAACCGCCAAAGAAACTGCTGCGTAATCGAGTGATTATTAAATTAAAATCTGTTTGAAAATTTAATGAAAATAAAACTGGGGGAGACTCTACTTGGTTTTTAGTAGGTCGCGTATTTCTCGCAAAGTGACCAAAACCTCATCGCTGTTGTTGCTTGTTGGTTCTGGAGTTGGCTGGTTTACCTCGGTTGTTGTGGTGTATGGTTCTCGGTATTTTCTTAGCTCTCTTAAGATGAAGTCGCGTACTTCCTCGTAGAATACAATGCCGTTGAGGACGGTTTCGGGACCTTTCTGGTTGGAGCCAGAGTAGCCTGCGGTTTCTACGTGTACTGAGCCGATTTTGAACAGTCTGTCAAACGGGCCTGCTTTGCTTGAAATGTTGGTTATGCATCTGAAGGGTACATGGCGGCGGGTGATTGTTATGATGCCTTCTTTGGAGTAGATTTCAGGCATTGTGTCTCCGCTTTGGGCTTTTACAGAGTATTCTATGCTGTTGAAGTACATCGGCGTCAGAACCAAGGCGGGGATGAACCATAGTAGATTTGCTATAAGCGACCAGAGGTTCACGGTCACCATGTAATCTTGGATTATTTGCGCTGCACTTGGATTCTCGGGGTCAGAGGCAGCCATGTATGCAACGGCTATAAACGACAAGAACACCAACAGCACAATGAATACGAAGGCGAGGATGTTTTGGAATTGCATCTTTTGCAGGTATGCTTTTGATGGCTTGAAGATTGTTCCGCTGGTAATCTGCTGCACTGGGGGTCGGATGACTTTTTCTGCTTCGTTTTTTCCCATATCTATTCGCCTCCTTTTCGTTTGTACCGCGGCGTTTCCTTAGCGGCTAATTTGTTGAAGACTGCGATGGCTTGTTTAGTCATGCATAGCTGCTTTTCGTCTTCCCTTAGTGTGATATTGTACTCTTGGATTATGGTGTTTAGTGTTTCTCTGCATTCTTTTTCTTTGGGGCAGTCGGAGCAGAGTTTTCCACCGTACGAGTCGTGTTTGTACCAGACGATGACTCCGAGTTTTTGGGTGTAGACTATGTAGACTTGGCTGCTTGTTTGGTAGTCGAAGCCGATGAGGAGGCCTTTGTAGTCTAGGAGGGTTTCTATGTCGAGGCGGTGGCTGTTGGCGTGTGCTTTGAGGGTTTTGGCGATTTTTTCTCTGGCGCGGTTTAGGACGCGTGAGACGTATGCGGGGTTCCATTCGGGGTTTTGTTCGGCGATGGTGCTGGTGGTTTTGTCTTGTTGGAATTCTTGCCAGACGGTTGCTTCGTCTTTTGAGAGTGTTTCCATCACAATTTCCAATCTTTACCAAATTATAGTAAAGATTTACTTATATGGATTTCGGACAAACACAACCCCACAACAAAACAAAAACTCAAAAACCATCAAATCAAAATGGTGGCGGGCCCGACGGGAATTGAACCCGCGACCTAAGGATTAAGAGTCCTCCGCTCTAGCCTGACTGAGCCACGGGCCCACACGCGCTTTTTAAAAAGGTTCCATTGCGAAATATAGAGATTGCGGTTATTGACGTTGACAAGTTAACGTGTAGTTAGTATGTCTGGTTTGTCGCTGGCGATGCCATCCACGCCCTTCTTGGCATACTCCACCACTTCTTCAGGGGTGTTTATGGTCCAGACGATGACTTTTAAGCCGTTTTGGTGCGCTTTCTGCACGTTTGCTGTATGGGTGAACCTGTAGAGGGGCAATAGGTAATTCGCCTTCAACGCCAACGCTGCTTTGAGGGGGTTGCTGTGTTTAGCGTAGATTAACCCAGTCGGGATGTCGGCGTTGAGGTCTCTGACTGTTTTGAGGGCGTCCTCAAGAAAGGAACTGATCACAACGTCTTTTTCCATGCTTCGCTTCTGTACTTCTGCAAGAACTTGCTCTTCACAGCCTTGCTCCTTGAGTTCTATGACGACCTTGACTTTGCCGCCCAAAAAATCCAGCGCCTCACCCAAAGTCGGAACCATCTCCCCCTCCGAAGAAAACGCCTTAATCTGTGAGAGCGTCAAATCACTAACCAAACCCTTACCATTAGTTGTGCGCTTTACGTCGGCGTCATGCATAACAACCAACTCGCCATCACGGGTTTTTCTGACATCCAACTCCACGGCGTCCACACCGATTTCAAGCGCTTTCCTAAAACTCGCCAGCGTATTCTCAGGCGCGTAAGCCTTTGCGCCGCGGTGACCCACACGTAGCATCCATAAACGCCTCTATGTATCTTGGATGTGAGCTCTTTCTATACGCTGGAACAGTTCGGTGGAGAACACACGGTAGTTTTTGCTGGCGGGTGGTTTCTCGAGGTACTTCTGGATCTTCAGCGTGGTCTGGGCGAAAACCCCTTTTTCGGAAGCTTGGCGAGATTCTTCGTCTTGCCAAAGCGTCAAAACCAATACGGTGTTGGGTTCCTCCTTTGGAAGCAGGGACATGTAGCCGCGGAACCCCTCAGCATGCCTAGTTAGGGAGTTGAGTAGGTTGTCTAATTCTAAAAAGCCCTCTTCTCGTTTGCCCGCCTTAAAGGTCCATGTGGACATTCTTGCAAAAACCAAATCGTTCACCACTACTTCTTTGGGGTTTGGATATTTAGCGTTTTGGGCAACTGCCAAGTGACTGAATTCACGCGACGTCTCAGCTGTGACCTCCCCTCCCTTATTTAAAGCACAACTGCTTCACTGGCAACGTTTATATGATTTTGATCCGACCTTACCTTTGATGGCTATGGCTCCTCAGGGTTATGTTGAGTATAAACGTCGAGAATTCTGCAAAGACGTCAAATGCCCAAATCAACTGGATTTAGAGCGTCAAACCGAGGGGTCTCCGCAGTATGAGGCTATTCGAAAAAAATGTGGCGACAGTTGTCTCTATACGACTTGGCAGTTTCATCATTGGCTCATAGAAAAGGGCTACCTGATTTTAAAGCCTGCATCGAAGTAAAGTTAAGATAATGAAAGCTCGCCATCGATTTATCTGCTGTGGCTGGTTTTAGCCTAATCACCTTTTTCTCACTAAAAGGATAAAGTTATTTATTCCCAAAGCCCACTGCTGTCTCGGAGCAATGACTTATGGAGTGGGGAATGCAAAACCGCTTAAGCAGATTATTCCAAAAAGATGGAAAAGCCCTCTTTTTACCAATCGACCACGGCTACTTCCAAGGACCAACACACAGCCTTGAAAAGCCCGGAGAAACTATAAAACCAATTATCCAATACGCCGACGGCTTAATGCTCACCCGGGGGGTGCTGCGCAACTGTGTGGACCCTGCCCTTGAGAAGCCTGTTATCATGCGTGTTTCGGGCGCTGTTTCAGTGGTTGGCGAAGACTTAGCTAACGAATCTGTAGTTACTTCGATTCAGGAAATCCTCAGATTGAACGCTTCAGCAGTTTCCATGTCCGTCTTCGTTGGGAGCAAATATGAAAACAAAAGCCTAACCAATCTTGCAAGGCTGATTGACGAATGCGAAGACTACGGTGTACCCGTCATGGCTGTCTGCGCTGTCGGCAAGGAGCTTGAAAAACGTGAAGCCCGCTACCTTGCCTTAGCCGCGAGAATCGTTGCGGAAATTGGTGCACGTGTCGTTAAAACCTACTATTGTAAAGAGAAATTTGAAAAAGTCATCGAAGGTTGCCCAGTTCCAGTCGTCATCGCGGGCGGACCTAAAACCGAAACCCAACGCGAAGTGTTCGACTTTATCTATGACGGTATGCAGAAGGGCGCGGCAGGCGTTAACCTTGGACGGAACATTTGGCAAACCGAGCACCCCGTTGCTTCAATCCGAGCTATAAAAGCTATAATACACGAAGGCTACACAGCACAAGAAGCCGACGACCTCTATAACCAGATCAAAGCGGGCAAAGCATAACCCCTTCTCTTTCTTGGTGAATTTTTTGTTAGCCGCCTTTTATTACAATAACCATGACGTTCGCGTCCAAGATATTCCGACGCCGCGTGCAGGCGAGGAAGAAGTTCTGCTCAAAGTGATGGCGAGCGGCATCTGCGGCAGCGACGTTATCGAGTGGTATCGTGTTCCTAAGGCGCCGCGTGTGCTGGGTCACGAAGCTACCGGCGTTCTCACTCAAGTTGGCGCCAAAGTCAAAAACGTGGCAGTGGGTGACCGTGTATTTGTCTCACACCATGTTCCCTGCTTTGAGTGCCGTCACTGTAAGCGGGGCAACCACACAGCCTGCCACACACTCCACACCACCAACTACTACCCCGGCGGCTTCTCACAGTACGTGTTGGTGCCAAAAATCAACGTCCAACACGGCATTTACAAGCTCCCAGATGCCATGAGCTTTGAGGAAGGCACATTCATCGAGCCCTTGGCATGCGTTTCACGTGGGCAGCGGCTCTCAAACCTAAAAGCTGACGACACCCTGCTCATTATCGGCAGCGGCATCTCAGGCATCCTCCACGCCCAACTCGCCCAATTCAAAGGAGTAGAAAACATCATCGTAGCCGACATCAACCCCTATCGGTTGGAGCTTGCCAAAAAATTCGGTGCACACCACGCTCTCGACGCCAAAGGCAACCTGCCAGAAAAACTCAAAGAACTGACGGGGCACTTAGCCGACCAAGTTGTGGTCTGCACAGGCGCCACATCCGCGGCTATGTCAGCTATGGATTGCGTTGAGAACGGCGGCACAATCCTCTTCTTTGCTGTGCCAGACCCAACAGTTAAGCTGCCCGTGCCGATTAACCAGTTCTGGCGAAACGAAATCACCATGCGCACAAGCTACGGCGCCGCACCCAACGACATCGAAGACTCACTGCACGTGCTGGCAACAGGCGAACTAAACGTCAAGGACATGATTACGCATAGGCTGGGCATCCGCGAGGCACAGGAAGGCTTCCGATTGATGGCAGAAGCAGGCAACTCGCTAAAAGTCATTCTGGAACCCAACCGCATATAAACATAAAACCAACTTTTTCCTTACTTTCTTCTATGTCAAACCTACATGACGCGATTAGGCAGAGGCGCAACATACGGAAGTATCTGCCCAGAGAGGTCCCGCGAGAGCTTGTTTTGGATGTTTTGGAGGCTGCTGGGTGGGCGCCTTCCGCGCATAACTCTCAACCTTGGCGCTTCATAATAATCGAAAAACCCAAAGTCAAACAGGAACTATCAAAAGATTTGGCTGATGCTTGGGCTGCTGACCTTGTAAAAGACGACTTAAAGGTTGACCCAAAGTTACGTAGCGAAAGAGAGTTGCGATTTGCAAAAGCGCCCGCTCTCATTCTTGCCTGTTTGACGATGGAAGGGCTCAGAAAATTCCCCGACGCACAACGGCAAGGCTTTGAACGGGACTTGGCGGTGGAAAGCTTGGGTGCGGGGTTGCAGAATCTGCTTCTGGCGGCGCATGAGGCGGGTTTGGGGGCTTGCTGGTTCTGTGCGCCCGCATTCGCCAAAGAAACCGTCAGAAAAGTTTTAGCGATTCCCCCTGAGGTTGAGCCGTCAGCGCTAATAATCCTTGGTTACCCCGCGGAAAAGCCGAAGACTCCACCGAGAAAGCCGCTCAAAGACTTTTGTTACGTTGATGTATGGGGCAAAGGGTTGGTTTAGGACTTAACCATAACCAGCAGCATCTTGAACCGTGTTTTCGCTTTCAGAGCATGTGGTTTGTTGGCGGGCATGATGGTCATTTCGCCTGCTTTGAGGTTGACGGGTTTGCCTGCGATGGTGACTTCGACTTCGCCGTCCAGTACATAAACCATGGCGTCGTAGGGTGCTGTGTGCTCACTTAAGCCCTGATTGGCATCAAACGCAAAAAGGGTTACTGTTCCGGCTTTCTTGTCAATTATTGTTCGGCTAACCACTGAGCCTTCCTGATAAGCAATTAACTCAGACAGGTTAGATGCTTGTGCACTGAGGGATTCTTTTTTTGGGTTCGACATATACATCACTACCTTAGTGTGGTTACCGCTGGTTATCTCTTTACTCTTGCCCTCTCTTCATCCCAGCGCTGGAACATTTCTTGAGCAATTCTTGGTTTAAGGATGAAGATTTCCTGTGGGTCGTTCACGTAGAGGTAGATGGTGTAGACGCGTTCGGCAGCGGTTGAGCGGGAGAAAACCGCACAGGGACGTCTGGGCAGCGACTGCTGGATTTTGGAAAAAACCTCCGAGAAAAGCTCAGCGATTTTGTCTGCTGGAACCAAGTGATCGAACCCCAGATCAAAAGTGTAACAGTACAAGTCCACATGATCCACTGTTTCATAGAGGAAATTGGTTATTTCCCTATCCAAAATCTGCAAATTACTGATTGAAATCGTATTGTTTGAGGCAGTGATCACTTTAGTGTAGTTTATGGTAATCTCGGAGACTATGCCTTCTACCGTGCCGATTCGAACATAGTTGCCCACCCTAAACGGCCTAGCCGCGATCAAAAAGAGGCCTGCTACAAAGTTGCCGATGGTTTTCTGCGAGGCAAAGCCGACAGCTGCAGCGCCGATGGCTGAGATGGAAACAATCCAATCTGCACTAAAGCCGCCTACCTGGCTAATTGCAGCTACGGCACCGACCAGAACAAAGATGCGAAACGTCAAAGCGAGATTGTTGGCTACGTTGGGCGCCAGTTTTGTGCGTTTAGCAAACCGTGACAAATAACGTGTTACAATTCTCTCAAGCGAGATAGCGATTACTGAGATGATTATAATTCCAAAGATGGTATCCACTGGTATGCCCAGAAAAGACGGTTCAGGCGCAACTGTGGGTTCAGGTGTAGGCGTCGACATCGCTGCTTCGCCGCTTGCTATCTCTACTTACTCTACGTGGCACTATAACTCTTTCGCGAAGCTACAGGGTCGCTGCTCATCTATCTGTCGCGGATAAACTCCATAGACAACGAATTAACACAATGCCGCGTATTCTTCTCTGTAAACTGCTCTCCCGCAAAAACATGCCCAAGGTGGGCGCCGCAGTTAGCGCACTGAATTTCCGTTCGCATCCCATCCAGGTCCGGTAGCCGTTTGACTGCGCCGGGGATTTCTTCGTCGAAGCTTGGCCAGCCACAGTGGGCTTCAAACTTGCTCTCCGAGCGGTACAGTTTGGCTCCGCAGCGTTTGCAGACGTAGGTGCCTTTTTCCCAGAAAGCGTAGTATTTGCCTGTGAAGGGCATCTCGGTGCCTTTGTGAACTATGACCTGTTCCTCTTCTGGTGTGAGTTTCCTTTGATGTTGAGAAACCGACAAAAAGACGTCACCATCACTAATTATGGTTAAGGCTTGTAAAATAGTATTCTAAAAGAACAGATATAAGATGCGTTTGGCACCTTATAGTTGAAGGTTTTTTTATGGTTGAAATTACAAGGTTATTCTGGAAGAAGGCTTTTACCGCGGACAATTTTGAATTGGGCGAAGTACACAGCGCGGAACTTGACCTGAGCACTTGGCAAATAACAAGTCTATACGTGAATTTGACTGATGAAGCGTCGAAGGCGTTTGGGTTCAAGCATCCCTACCTTGGCAGGGTCACCGTTTGCCTGCCTGTTTCTGCAGTGAAATCTATCGCTGACGTTGCGATGCTCAACCAGACGTTGGAAGAGTTGCGCAGCCTTAGACAATGCAAAGATTAACCTCGCTAAATTCTGTTTTTGTATCTGTTTTCGGTATAGAGCGAAAAGACCGCGCCTAAAAGAGCAACCGAAGCCACAATAGTTGCGGCTATGAGGAAGGGTGACAGGTCAGCCGAAGACGAAATCGTAAAGGCTAATAACAGTAAAAGGGCGGTTGAAACAAGGATCAAAATCAACAGCAGAGGTATTGCTTTATTCATTGTAGTCGCCAAATGGTTTTTGGGTTTTGTTTTGTTTAAAAGCGTTCTTGTCAAGGTTTCTTGACTCAGAAATTGAAGTGTGTCCAACTTCTTTGACTAATTGGCTTGTTTATATAGGGGGAGGGGAGGGGTCGTCTGAGAGCAACAACGCTTTCTAGCTTGTTCGGATACGGAATCGTATGCGCCTTTAAATAAGGGGGTCTATCAGTCCGAGAGGCTCCATGTTCATCATATCCAACATGTACGAATCAACTTTGTCTCTGCTCAATCTTTAATTACTCGACAAAGCCATTTCAAACGATAAGCACACGTACGGTGCTATCCAACCAGTAAGGTGTCACCGTTATGACTGAGGCAGCATCAACTTCCCCCCCGCAGGGCAAGGAGCAGCCCATTAAAGCTTCTGAAATCGACCCCAAATTCAAGTATGAACTCCAAAAAATGCATGGCAGCGAAAAAATCCTCAAATGCTTCCAATGCGGCACCTGCACCTCAGACTGCCCCGTCGCCCGCTTCAGCGATTCTTACCGCCCACGCACCCTTATCCACATGGCGCAGTTGGGTTTAAAAGACCGCGTTCTAAACAGCGATACATTGTGGCTTTGTGCGGCTTGTTTTACCTGCACAGATCGCTGCCCCCAAGACGTCGAAGTCGCAAGCGTCATCCGCGTCTTTCGCAACCTCGCCACAGAAAAAGGCTGCATCCCCCAAGTATTCAAAGATCAAGCGCAGAGCCTCATAGAAACTGGATACGCTTACAAAATCCCAGATTTGCGAATCAAAAAGCGTGAGAGTCAAGGGCTTCCGCCTCTGCCCAAAGGCAACCCCGACGCAGTTAAGAAAACCCTCAAAGGCGTAGCGTTTTTTGATCGCGTCCAAAAACCTCAAGGAGAACAAGCAAGTGGCAAACAGTAAGTACCTGATTTTCCTCGGATGCGCAATCCCTTACCGTGTTTCATCGTTTGAGATTTCTTCACGCAAAGTTCTCGCTAAACTCGGCGTGGAGCTGGCGGAGATGCCTGAATTCAACTGCTGTGGGTTACCCTTTGACCCTGTGAGCCATGAAACCATGCTGATTTTGGCGGCGAAGAACTTGGCGATGGCTGAACAGGTGGGCTTAAACATCCTCACCCTTTGCCCCGGATGCGCAGGCACACTCAAAAAAGTAAACAAGATTTTGAAAGCCGACAAATCGCTTAAAGAAAAAATTAACGGTCACCTAAAAGAGGCAGGTTTAGAATTCAAGGGCACAGTCGAAACTAAACACCTCCTGCAGCTCCTCAAAGAGGATGTGGGCGTAGAAAAAATCAAAGCCGCAGTTACTCGCCCGCTTACTGGCCTCAAAGTCGCCGAGCACAACGGTTGCCACATACTGCGCCCCAAAGAGTTTATCGGGTTCGATGACCCCGAAGACCCCCAAACACTCAAGATGCTGATTGAAGCTACAGGCGCCACCTGCTTAGACTACATTGACGAAACGGAATGCTGCGGAGCACCTAGCGTCGGCGTCAGCGACAAAATTGCCCTCCAACTTGCGCGGGATAAGCTTAATCACATAAAGATGGTTGAAGCGCAGGCTTTAGTGACGGTTTGCCCGTTTTGCCACATAATGTACGATACAAATGAGCTGCGTATAGAGAAAACTTTTAACGAGGTCTACGGCATTCCAATTCTCCATTATCCACAACTACTCGGGTTAGCCATGGGTATGTCGCCTGAAGAATTAGCCTTTAGCGAACTTCGAGTAAACGCCAAAAAAATAGTTGAACAATTCGCTACTCAAGGTGCAAAACAATGATGGGTAAACCTAAGCTGAAGATAGCCTTTTACTGGGCTGCAAGCTGCGGCGGCTGCGAAATCGCCGTCCTAGACATAAACGAGAAAATCCTCGACGTAGTCCAACTAGCTGACATAGTTTTCTGGCCAGTCGCCATGGACACCAAATACAAAGACGTTGAGGCACTTCCAGACAAACACATCGACATCACCTTCTTTAACGGCTCCATACGCAACAGCGAACAGGAACACATGGCAAAGCTGCTGCGTCAGAAGAGCAAGACCCTTGTGGCTTTTGGTTCCTGCGCTCATGAGGGCAGTGTCCCTGGCTTAGCAAACTTGAGCACTAAGCAAGAAGTGTTTGACAAAGTTTTCCTCGACGACAAATCAAACGTCAACCCCCAAGCAACCACCCCCAAAGCCGAGAGTCAGGTGAAAGAGGGAGCCCTCAAAATCCCCGAGTTCTACGACACAGTCAAAACCCTCGCCCAAACCGTAGATGTAGATTACTATCTTCCAGGTTGCCCACCGCCAACCAAACTCATCGTGGCAGCGATTGATGCAATCGCAAGCAACAGCCTTCCACCAAAAGGTTCAGTGCTTGCTCCACCTAAACCGGTCTGCGACGAATGCCCACGCAAACGCGACAACAAAAAAATCGGCAAACTCTACCGCGTCTACGAGAAAGAGCCTGAACCCGAAAAATGCCTCCTTGAACAGGGCATCCTCTGCATGGGCATCGCGACCCGAAGCGGCTGTGGCGCACAATGCTTAAAGGTTGATATGCCTTGCACTGGCTGCGGCGGCAAAGCGCCAAACGTGCCTGAGCAGGGTGCAGCTATGATTACTGCTCTTGCATCGATTTTGGGTTACGACACTGAACCGGGAAAAGAAACATATACACAGAAAGAGATAGAAGAAATCATCAGCCAAATAAAAGACCCAACTGGCACTTTTTACATGTACAGTCTGCCAGCCTCGATTCTCAAAAGAAAGGTGATTAAGAAATGAAAGAAATTCTAATCGACCCAATCACACGACTTGAAGGACACGGAAACGTCTCCATATTCCTAAACGACAAAGGCGAAGTCGAAAACGCTTACCTAAAAATCCCAGAATTACGCGGGTTCGAGAAGTTCTGTATCGGTAGACGCGCCGAATTGATGCCTCAGTTGACCTCGCGTATCTGTGGTGTCTGCCCCGTTGCCCACCACTTCGCAGCAACTAAAGCGCTTGACGTAGCCTTTAACGTGGAGCCGCCTTCAGCGGCAAAGAAGCTCCGTGAACTCATGTACGCCGCATACGTCATCTACGACCACATACTGCACTTCTACTATTTAGGTGGCCCTGACTTCATCGTCGGCATCGATGCACCCCCAGAAAAACGCAACATCTTAGGCGTCATCGAAAAGGCAGGCATGGACGTCGCCAAAGACGTCATAAAGCACCGTGCTTACGGCCAGAAAATCACGGAGATAATCGGCGGCAAAGCCACCCACCCAGTCTGCGGCTTACCCGGCGGAATCTCGAAAGCGCTTAGCGAAGCCAACCGCCAAGAAATCGAGCAAATGGCGTCTTCATGCAGAGACTTCGCCCAATTCACTCTTAATCTATTCCATGACATCGTTTTAGGAAACGCAAAGTATGTGGGTTTAATCAAGAGTAACCCCTACACGATGCCAACGTATTACATGGGTACCGTGGACGAAAACAACAAAGTCAACTTTTACGACGGCAAAATCCGCGTAGTCGACCCCAACGGCAACCAATTCGCCAAATTCGATCCACAGGACCACCTCAGCCACATCGGCGAACACGTCGAGGAATGGACATACAGCAAATTCCCCTACCTTAAAGCAGTCGGCTACAAAGGGCTAACTGCAGGCGCAGACAGCGGCTTGTACCGTGTGGGTCCACTTGCACGCTTAAACGTAGCAGACGGCATGGCAACCCCGCTGGCACAGGCAGAATACCAAGAAATGTACAAAACCTTCGGCGGCAAACCCGTCCACAGCACATTGGCGTTCCACTGGGCAAGACTCATAGAGTTGCTTTACGCAACTGAACGCGCAATGGAACTCATCAAAGACCCAGAAATCACAAGCACCCACATCCGCAACAAACCAGGCGAACCCGGCGAAGGCGTCGGAGTCGTCGAAGCAGCCCGCGGCACACTCTTCCACCACTATACCCTAGACAAGGATGCAATGGTTAAAGACGTAAACCTAATCGTCGCAACAACCAACAACTACCCCTCCATATGCATGAGTGTCCGTGACGCAGCAAAAGGCTTCATCCACAACGGCGAGGTTGACCAAGGCATACTTAACATGGTTGAGATGGCTTTCCGCGCTTACGACCCCTGTTTTGGCTGCTCAACTCACGCTGCAGTGGGGCAGATGCCGCTGACAGTGAAAGTCTTTGACGCACAAAAGCGGTTAGTAGATTCCGTTAGCCGCTGATTCACCCATTTCTTTGGGTCAATCCCTTTTTTGAAATCCCTTACTTGTTAGGGTCAACCCTTAAGTAAAAACACGCATATCATCTATCAGGCTTGATTGACATGCAGGTGCAACCCCCAAACCCCGAACATAAACGAATGAAACGCGAAAAGAAAACCATAGGCTACATGGTCGAAACCTACTGCAAAGGTCACCACGGCACCCACGGCGAACTTTGCCCAGAATGCACCGAATTCAAAACCTACGCCTTTATGCGTCTCGACAAATGCCCCTTCCAAGAGAAAAAAAGCACCTGCGGCAAATGCGTCGTCCACTGCTACCGCCCAGACATGAAAGAAAAAGTCAGAAAAGTCATGCGCTACTCAGGCCCACGAATGCTGCTCCATCACCCCGGCTTGGCGCTTCACCACGCGTGGGATGCTCACAGAAAACCGCCGACCCTTGCAAAGAAAACAAACTAGCGGCAAACCTTTTTCTAGCCACATTCTCATTTTCTATTCGGTGCTTTCGTGGCTGACCAAACTGAGCAAGAACTCCAAGCATGGTTTGTGGGTGCAAAAAAGGTTGTAGTAGCAGGCATAGGGAATCCCAATCGCTCAGACGACTACGTGGGCCTAAAAATTGTGGAAGAATTGCAAGACAAGGTTCGTGGGGATGTTTGCCTTTTGGAGTGTGAAACTGTTCCTGAGAGTTTCCTTTTAGACATCGAGGAATATTACCCCACCCATGTGCTCCTCATCGATGCAGCCGTACTGGGTCACAAAGCTGGAGACACCTGCCTAGTTGAGTTGGATGCAGTTCCAGCGTTCTCCGCGGTTACTTCGCACGTTTTGCCCCTGAGGCTTTTCTGCGAATACATCCAAAAATCCACAACTGCCAAAATCAGGCTACTGCTGATTGAACCCAAGAGTATGGATTTTGCAGAGGGATTAAGTCCAGAAGTTCAGGCGACAGCCAAAAAACTAACCAAAACCTTGCTTAGCCTGCTAAGTTAGGCTTCTCTTCTTTTGAAAACGTAATCAGTTGTTAACAGGGGTTTGCCCTGTGCATAGTTTGTCTGTTTCAGTTCAATGTGATCCTCGGAGACCCATCGAGCGACTATATGCTCTTCTTGGTCTTGATCCTCATATGTTCCTCTCCAATGCAACTCAAGGGTTGAATCATCCACCCACTTGCCCACGTGGTCGCGTGTTTGACCTTCTGAGGTTATGCTGAAGAGGTGCACTTTGCCGCTGACGGGGTCGTAAGTCCAGAGTTGATTTTCGTAGTAGTCTTCGTAACCTTCGATTTGGGTGTTAACCTCCAAGTTTATGGTTGAGTCGGTTTCTTTGGCATCCATCTCGCCGCATCCAGAAACCACTTTGCCGTCTGCCGTTTTAAGGGCTACACCTACCGACCACTTCCCCAATAGTCGTTTAAGCGCCTCTGCTTCTTTGGGTTGTTTGATGCTTTCCTGAGCCACATCCGTTCCTCACCCATTTGTTGGAGAATCGGTTGATAAGGACATGTGACTGTAACCCTACAGCAACTGCAGGATTTGTCAAAGAATTGTTGTCAAAAAGCGATTTAAGCCCTAAACAACCAATAGCTTTTGAGGATAGCCAAGATGTCAATTCAAAATGAACAGATTGAAAATGTAACTTTTCAAGCCTTAGCTCACCCAACTCGCCGCACTATACTTAGGATAGTGCAATCTAGAAGCATGGGTGTATCCTACACTGAGCTTATCACTGAACTTGGCTTGTCCACTGGGAAGCTTAACTACCATTTAGAGCAGCTAAAGGGCGTCTTAGAAAAGAACAATAGCAACTATTATGTTCTGACGCCGTTTGGCAAAAAGACCGCTGAACACCTAAACCTCATCGAACAGAGAACCAGTTCAGATGATGAAAGGTATGTTAAGATTGCTACGCTGTCTCAAAAGGGCAGCCTCCAACCCATAGTAAAAGCAATTCTCATCATTAACATCGTAATGATGACGGTTTTTGTTGCCTTGTGGGCGTACATCGGCTACATTGCCATAATCGAGGGGGCACCGGTTGTCGTGTACGTGCTTTTACCTGTACTGTTCGCTATCGGCGCAAGTATCCTTGGCGTATTAGTGTATGCGCTGTTCAGAACTCCTTTATGGATTAAGAGGTTTGAACATAGGTTCTTCGGCGAACCTTAACCGCCTTCTTAAAAATTAATTAGCCAGTTATCAGTTACAGCTATGCTGTGAAATAGTCATGGCTGGCAAGGCAGTTATCATCATGGGGTCCGAGCGGGACCTAGATTTCTCCCGTGAAATCGCAAAGTACCTAAAACTCCTCGGCGTAAACTATGAATTCCGCGTTGCCTCAGCACACAAAACCCCGCTTACAGTACTGGAGATCCTCAAAGAATTCGAAAAAGAAAAAGTGGTTTATATAACAGTTGCAGGGCGCTCCAATGCTCTAAGCGCCTTTATCGATGGAAGCACCGCTAAACCCGTCATTGCCTGCCCACCTTACAGCGAAAAATACGGTGGTGCAGACATCTTCTCTTCATTGCGGGTACCCAGCGGCATAGGTTCCGTTGTGACAATAGAACCTGAGGGGGCGGCGATTGCAGCAGCGAAAATTTTGGGTTTAGAAGACCCTGAAGTGCTTGCTAAAGTAAAAGGCTACCAAGAAACCAAGAGGAAGGACCTTGAGGTAGCCAACGAATCGGTAAGGAAACTAAAGTAAACATAGTGGCGGTTCTGTTATTTCACCAGAGACGGCTCCCGTTATTTAGAGGGTCTGAACATGGGTTTTGCTGTCTGCATCGTGCTCGTGTTCACGGTTTAATAAACCTGATTTTTTAATCCACACCCACATTAGGATGCTACCAAGCGCAGTCGCTCCAAACATAAGAGCTAGATATGCAGGTAGAAAATCTGGCCCCAAAACCCAAACCGAGTTACCAAGCATAGTGGCGATTGTATTAGGAATCAATATCGCCGTGCCGATGATAGTTAAATAAGCGACTATTTTTGATAAACGGTTGTTAAGCAAAGTCAATCTGTTGTTGGATATCGTTAGCTGATTGTTTGCGATTGTCAATTGATTGTTGTATATGGCTTGAGTTGCCTCTATTCCTGACGCTAACACTTCCGACATATGCTCGGACAGCGCAATTTGACTTTTAACCTGCTCCACCATGGCAGCGAACAGGTTCACCAGTTTCGGGTCGTCAGTGAGGAGTTCCGCATCTCCATACCGAATGCCTTGCAGCACATCCACGCTTTCCCACAGCGCATTCAGGTAGATGATGAGGGCGTGTTTCATCTCGTAGATTTTCGGCCCCAACGTAGACTTGTCAACATCTCTATCCATCAAATCGCGGTTTAACTCGTCACCGAATTCCTCAATCGCCCTCAGGTGCCTAAAGTTGCTGTCATTATTAGCTTCAAGAATACGTGACAGTAGGATTGTGAGTCTATCTTCTGGTCTGAAGTCAGTTGGGATTTTCCGTAGAATCGTCTCTGAATATCTTCTTAGACGCAGAAATCTTTTGTCAACGAGACGTGTATGGAAGGTAAAAACAAGGTTTTTTCTTATTAGAAAGATTAACGGGTAAGCTTTAACGTCGTTTCCCCTGATTTGAATAGCGGGGAAGGTAAGCCACATTTCAGTATCGAAGTCTGAATAATTGAGTTGATCGCAACATGACAAATTACCAATAAATGCTTCACTGAAACCCATTTGGGCGGCTACAACAGGCAGATCTTTTACTGGATCATCAGTGATATAGTCAACCCAAGTAATCACGGAGCGGTTCAGTATTTCCATGAAACCAGCCGGCGTTTCAGCTTCCTGTCTAGTTGTTTTACCTGAAGCTTCTAAGCCCGTGCAAAACCAACGCTTAGGCAACAGTTCTAGGGTGGATGGTGTTGTGGAGAATCTGGTTTGTGCAGAGGTGTCTGTCTGTGGATCCATGTGTTTCGCTCCCGACGTTTGTTTGTTGTATTAGTTCATGCATGGGTTGGCATAGTTAAATATTCTTTACTGTTACTACAGATTTTTCTTGATCTAATTGTACATTGATAAAGGTGTTTGATGAGTTTTGCAAGCGGATCCTTGCTTTTGAATTCCACGCGCCTCTTCTACCCCGATCCAGAAGGCATCCGTAGTTTTGTACTACTTGAGGAAGCCGCCACAACCAGCCAGCAACCCGAACCCGACGCAGAAAACAAAGCGCAGTCCTTAGCGCAGCCTGTTGGTTGTTGTTGTGTATAGGGGGTTCTCGGCAACAACTACTAATAAAAACAAGAAAAAAAACTGCGAAGCTACACAAGCATGGTTACAGTCTAAGCAGAACGGTGTCTGCAGACTTTTTTAGGGCGACAGCGAATTCCTGCAGCTTTTCGGGTGTATATGGCTTGATTGTTCTGAAGCGTTTATCAAGTGTGTCGTTTGGTATGAACTGCTGGAGGGCGAGAGTTTTTGTGCCCTTCACCATTTCCCCTATTGCAGACATGTCTTTTTCTGTTACGATTTCGGGGCAAACGGTAGTGCGGAACTCGTACGGAACCTTACCTGCCTTGAGCAACTCTATGGACCGCATTATATTGGCTGTGTCTGTTGTACCGAGCAGCTTGTATTTTTCCGGGCTTGTTTTGACATCCATCGCAACGTAATCTGCATGTGGAAGGCATTCCTCAAGTACGTTGGGGAAGCAGCCGTTTGTGTCCAGCTTCACCATAAAGCCGCGTTCTTTGAGTTTAGCAAGGAATCTGGGCAGCTCTTTGTGCATGCAGGGTTCACCGCCTGTGATGACCACTGAGTCCACGTATTTCTTGCGGCTCTCCAAAATCTGCAGCGCGGCGCCTTCTTGGAGAAAAGGCGGTTGAGGGTCAACGGCGATTTTGTAGTTGTGACAGTATGGGCAGCGAAGGTTACAGCCGGGTGTGAACAGCACTGACGCTACACGGTCAGGGTAATCTAGTAAACTGGTTTTTTGTAGTCCACTAAACTTCACTGTGCATGTTCACCTTAGACTGTTAGGGGTGAGGTTTGCAGTACGGTGGAGCGGTCAAAGGTTTTACGCATAGAGAATTCGGCTTGTTTACCGTCGTTCCATTGGTCAACGGGACGCAGGTATCCGACGACTCGACTGTAGACTTCGCTTTTGGCACCGCATGCTGGACAGGTTTTATGTTCACCCGCTGTGTAGCCGTGTGTTGGACAGACGCTAAAGGTGGGTGTCAGGGTGAAGTAGGGCAGCTTGGAGTTCCAGCTGACTTTTTTGATGAGTTCAGCAGCTGATTTCCAAGAGTTCAGCCGTTCGCCAAGGAAGATGTGGAAAACTGTGCCGCCTGTGTAGAGTGTCTGGAGTGTTTCTTGGTGTTCTAATGCGTCGAAGAGGTCGCCTGCAAAATCCACTGGCAACTGTGAAGAGTTAGTGTAGAAGGGCTCCGCATGTTCTGAGACTATGTGTTTTTGGTTAGCGAAGACTATGTCGCGGTAGCGTTTTCTGTCTAAGCGGGCTAAACGGTATGATGTGCCTTCTGCTGGTGTGGCTTCAAGGTTGTATATCGCACCTGTCTCTTCTTGGTAATCCGCTAAACGTTTACGCATAAACGAGAGCATTTTCACTGCAAAGGCTTGACCATCTTTTGAAGCGATATTTGTCCCCAACAAGTTCAGCACAGCTTCGTTAACGCCGACTATGCCGATGGTTGAGAAGTGGTTCTTCCAGAATTTACCATAACCCTCCTTCACATGGCGCAAGTAACGCCGTGAATAGGGGTATAGGCCGTTTTCTGTGAAGGTTTCAAGTACCTTACGTTTCAACTCAAGGCTCGCTTTCGCGGTTTCCATGAGGTTACTTAGTTTCTCAAAGAACTCATCCTCATCCTTTGAGAGGTAGCCGATTCTGGGCATGTTTATGGTGACTACACCAATACTTCCAGTCAAGGGGTTAGCGCCAAAGAAGCCGCCGCCACGTTTACGCAACTCACGGTTGTCGATGCGTAATCTGCAACACATGCTGCGTACGTCTTCGGGTTTCATGTCACTGTTGACAAAGTTGCTGAAGTAGGGGACACCATATTTGGCGGTGACTTCAAAGATCGCTTGCGAAACAGGTGAATCCCAATTGAAGTCTTTAGTTATGTTGTAGGTTGGGATTGGGAAAGTGAAGACTCGACCCTTTGCGTCGCCCTGTCTCATGCCCTCGGCAAATGCTAGGTTGAACATTTCCATTTCTTTGGTGAAGTCGCCGTAGGTGTCGGTTGTGACTTTTCCATTGTAGATTACGGCTTCGTCTTTCATGAAGTCAGGCACATTCAAATCCAAGGTTAGGTTGGTGAAAGGGGTTTGGAAACCGACGCGGGTGGGCACGTTCATGTTGAAGAAGAATTCCTGCAGCGCCTGCTCCACATCTTTCTGAGTTAAATGGTCATAGCGTATGAAAGGCGCGAGGTATGTGTCGAAGTTGCTGAATGCCTGTGCACCAGCCGCTTCACCCTGCAAAGTGTAGAAGAAGTTAACGACTTGCCCCAATGCGGTGCGGAAGTGTTTGGCAGGTTTGCTCTCGATTTTACCTGAAACTCCGCCGAATCCAGAGAGCAACAGGTCGCTGACGTCCCAGCCGACACAGTAAGGCCCCAAAACGCCGAGATCGTGGATGTGTATGTCACCTGAGAAGTGTGACGCGGCGATGTCTTCGGGGTAGATGCGGGCTATCCAGTACTTGGCGATAACCGCTGAGGAGAGGTAATTGTTTAAGCCCTGTAGCGAGTAGCTCATGTTGCTGTTCTCTTTTACTCGCCAGTCCTCAACCTCAAGGTACTGATCCACCATGTCTGAGGAACTCAGTAGTGCGGCGAGTTCCCGCATGTCAGTGTGCTGTTTGCGGTAGAGTATGTAGGCTTTAGCTGTAGAGGCATGCCCATTCTCGATTAAGCGTTTTTCCACGAGGTCCTGTATTTCTTCGACTGTGGGGACGCCGTCGTCGCCGTATGTTTTTTGTAGCTCCGCTACGACTTCGTCGCTTACGCGTTTGGCTTGTTCCTTGTCTTTTCCGCCGACTGCTTTTGCGGCTTTCCAAATGGCAGTTGTTATTCTTTCTTGATCGAATGGTTCTAATTTACTATCACGTTTTAGGACAAACTTCATTGTTTCTTCACTTCCGAAAGTAACCGCCTGAAATCGTCAGGCTCTTCAAACTGTTTGTAAACTGAAGCGAATCTGATGTAGGCGATGCGGTCCACGGCTTTTAGGTGCTTCATGATTAAATCGCCGATGTCTCTGGACGCAACTTCCTGTGTGCCTTTAAGCATGAGGTCTTGGCGTACTTGTTCAGCTAAGGCTGTGATTTGGTTCATGGTGACGGGGCGTTTTTCGCATGCTTTTTGTAGCCCACGGATGATTTTGTTGACGTCGAAGCGTTGTAGTTGCCCGTCTTTTTTGCGTACCATGAGTTCGATGGTTTCGAGGTATTCGTAGGTGGTGTAGCGTTTTCCGCAGGTTATGCATTCTTTGCGTCTGCGGGTGGTGTTCTCTGGGGAGTCTCGGGTTTCGAGGGTTTTTGATTCTTCAGAGTTGCAGTAGGGGCATCTCATTATATACATACTCGCGCTTAACTTTAAGCGTAGTGTTAGTAGGCTAATTCAGTACACTACAGTTAGCGCATATATAATAATTTTTTACATTAAAACCTCAAACAACCATATACATGTCAGTGTAACTCCATGACAAATACACAAAAAACTCAACATATAAAAACCCAGAAAAACGACTAAAACGGAAAAACAGCCCATTCTACGTAAATACATACATTGGTTAAAGATTGCGTAAACACTATAAATAAAAAACTCGCCACATCCATAATTACCTCAAAAATAAGTTATCTAAAACTAAAAGGGATATGAAAATGGTTCCAAAAATCGTGCGCGCCAACCAACCCCTCGAATACCTCACTCCCGAGAGGTGCTATATAGCTGAAAACCACAGCGACCCCTCCGTGTCAATTGCCCGAGCCACAATCAAACCAGGTGTAACAACCAAAGCACACCACCTAACCAAAGGAGTGCAAGAAATCTACATCATCACAAGCGGCAAAGGCGTAGTCCACGTTGGCAACCTCCAACCCACCGAGGTTACTGTTGGCGATGTGGTTGTAATTCCGCCCCTAACTTCTCAGAAAATAACAAACACTGGCGAAACCGACCTGATTTTTTACTGCGTATGCGCACCGCGTTTCACTGAAGAATGCTACGTTGATGAGGAACCATAGAAGCGCTGACATATTCCTAATCTGGAAATACGGGTTATAAGCCAAATCGACGATAGATGTTTTGAGAAGGACAATCAGGAGAAAATCGAGGAGAAAGGAGAAGCTTCTTGCCCCTCCTTAAATTTAGCTTGTTTTTAAGTCATCCATAAACTCGCTTAAATCAATCGTTGAATTGCCGTTTTCGTCTTTAAGCTGCTGCTTTGCAGGTGGAGTCTGCAGATAGAAGGGTATGCGTTTGGCGAAGCGGTCTTGGAAGGTTGCTTCAAGGGGGTTTTGGTAGAATACACCTATGGGGATTTTGTCGTCCCATTCCTGAGCCTTCTCCATGCCAGCAACTTTTTTCTTGAAAACCTCACTCTCTTCGCGGACGAGGGGGTCGAAGCCGATATCTTGCAATTTGTAGAGGCGGGGTTGTGGTTGACCAGTTGCGGGGTCTATGCGGTCTGCGCCTGCATACCAGTCTTTAGTGTTAATATCGTTGTATGGTGGACATGGCTGCAAAATCTCCACAAGCGCCAAACCCTTGTGTTGGATGGCCTGTTTGATGGCGTCTTTTAGGTGGATTATGTCGAAGGCGTATGAGCGCGACACAAAAGTGTAGCCAGAGGTAATTGCTAGAGCGACTGCGTTGATGCCTTCGTTGATGTTTGGTTTAGGCAGGGATTTGGTTTTTAATCCCAAGCGCAATGTGGGTGAGGCTTGTCCTTTGGTTAATCCGTAGACGCCGTTGTTGTGTAGCAGATAAGTCATGTCGATGTTTCGGCGTCCCGTGTTTACGAAGTGTCCAGCGCCGATGCCGAGGCCGTCGCCGTCTCCGCCGACTCCGATGACTTCAAGGTTGGGGTTTGCCATCTTTATGCCCATAGCAAAAGGCAACAGTCTGCCGTGCAAGGTGTGTACGCCGTTGACTTTGACGAAGTGGGGCAGTTTAGCTGCGTTGCCAACGCCTGAAACGATGACTACATTGTGCGGTTCCAGTGCCAGCTCAGCAAGCGCCATCTGCACAGCTGACACTATTCCGTGGTCTCCGCAGCCGGGGCACCAGTCAACATAGACGCTTGACTTGTAGTCTGAGGGTTTATGCGCCAAGCATCAACACCTCCCGCTCAACTGCTTTGCCATCTAAAACTGCTTTAATTGCATTATATACTTCGGTTGTCATCATGGGTCGACCTGTATATTTGAGGATGTAGTGTGTGGGTTTGATGGTTGTGTGTTCGGTTATGACGCCGCCGAGTTGCGCAGTCCAGTTATCTTCCACATCAATTATGCGCTTTTTGCCCTCAAGCAATTGTTTTATGTAGGCAGAGGGAAGCGGATGAATCATGCGTACCTGTAAGAATCCTAAGCTGTACCCTTCGTCTTTGAGTTGGTTTAGAGCTTCGATTATGGGGCCTTTTGGTGACCCCCAACTTAAGACGATGTTATCTGAGTCTTTGTCGCCGAAGAAATTGACCTTCAACTCCAGTGGCACGTCTCTGTCGACTAAAGCAAGTTTGCCGACGCGTTTATCCATCATCTTGCGCCTCACCGTTGGCTCCTCGTTTATGTTACCCAGTTCGTTGTGCTCATCACCGCTGTACCATTGCACAGCGTTCTTTGTGCCAAGAAACGCTCTCGGGGACACCCCGTTTTCTGTGAATTCGAAGCGTTTGTAGGTTTTGCCTTCGAGTTCTTTTTCGCCCACGATTAAACCTCGGTCAACTTTGACTTTGCTATAGTCGAAGGCAGGGTATGTTTGTGAAGAGTTCGCCATGCCCTTGTCGAGCAAATGAATGACGGGCATCTGGTATTTCTCAGCTAAATTGAAAACCTCTGCAGCGTCAAAGAAGCATTCTTCTATGTCGCCTGACGCAAGGATTATGCGCGCGAATTCGCCGTGAGCCGCATGCATAGCAAACCGCAAATCCTGTTGGCTGTGTCTTGTAGGCTGCCCAGTTGAGGGACCACCACGCTGATAGTAGGTTATGACTAAGGGGACTTCGTTGTTGCCTGCCCAACCTAAGCCTTCAGCCATCAAAGAAAAACCCGGTCCAGAAGTGCTGGTTGCGGCTCGCGCTCCCGTTAAGCATGCGCCTGAAGCGGAGTTTACTGCCGCGATTTCGTCTTCGGTTTGCAGGACAATCACGGCTTCTTGAGTTCCGCCTTTGGTTGTTAGGATTTCGTGGGATTCGATGTATTCGCTTTCGTCCGCTGCGGGGGTGATGGGGTAGTATGTTTGAACTCTGCAGCCGCCTAAGATTTTGCCCATTGCAACGGCTTGGTTGCCTGTTAGGAGCATGCGTGATTCGCTGGTGGGTTGTTTTTCGAGTTTATGCTTGAAGCTGTTTACGTTGAAGGTTTTTTCTGTGTAGTTGTAGGCGGTTTCGATGGCTGTTAGGTTCATGGCGGCGATTTTTTCGTTGAAGGTGGCTTTGATTGCGTCTTGGACTAGGTTGCGGTCGTATTTTAGGAGCGCAAAAGATACGCCGATTGATAGGACATTGATCATTTTGGTTAGTGTGCTGAGTTTTTCTATGTTGAGTTGCTTGCCGATGTCTTGCAGCAAGTCCATGTAGGGCACAGGATAAACCTGGATCTGTTTTTCTTTGGCGTAGTTGAGGAAATCGCTTATGGTTTCGCCGACGCCGTTCTCTTTTTGGAATGCGCGAACCTGTGTTTTGTAGTCTTCGCTGAAAGTCGCGATGTCACGTAAAACGTTGACATTTAGATTGCGTGAATCCACAATCAAGCCGCCTCCACTCACGACTTCGCCGACATGACGCACTACAGTCTCCGCGTCGAACGCTGCAAGCAAATCCACATCCGCAATGTTTGCTAGTGTGGGTTGTTTGCTGACTCGTTGGTGGAAGTAGCTGTGGAGGGTTTTGATGTTTGAGTGGTATTCGCGTCTGCCGTAAACGTAGAGGCCGCCGTATCCGCAGGCTCTGCCAAAAATGTTGGATGCCGTGTCCACGCCGCTGCCTTGCGGTCCACCCGCCATCCAGTTTATGCTTTCAATTACCATATCGCTTTCCCATTTGAGAATTTATTTTGTGTGGCGTTTATCCGCCGCCGGTTGCTTTATCGCTGCCAATGCAGCAGGTACATTTCGCGGTTTCCCCGCAGAAAGGACATACACAGTTGCAGTCATCGATAAAGTTGCCGCAGTACACGCATCGAGGTTGATCTTGTTCACTCATCCTCTTCGCCTTCTGCCACAATACTTTTGGCGTAACGGTGAATTTAAGGTTTCGCAGCAGCCACATTATCAGGGTATGGCCGGACTTGGGGCGGGCAACTGCGTGCTGCGCTAAACGCACCATCCCGCCGCCGCTCAGAGCCCCTCTATAGGTTTCTGCATACATCTGATATTTGCATCCAAATGTGTCCACGCAAAACGCACCACACCTGACGAAAACGTGATGTCTGTTGCGATTTCCGTGAAGCCATCCCCCACAGTTGGGCTTCTAGAAAATTTAACTTACTTGACTTTTCTATTACCGATTGCGCGGTATCCCGTTTGCAGGTTTCACGAGGATGTGGGTAGAAAGCAAAATGGTATATTCAGCTTCTGATATAGAAGATAGTGAGAAGGTTTGATTTGTATGCTAATCGAAACGTTCACCGTTGGCATGTTATCAACCAACTGCTACGTAGCCAGCTGTCACGACACAAAAGAAGCAATCATAATTGACCCTGGCTTAGATTATCTCTCCGAAGCGCAGTCGATTCTAGACTACATAGAGCAAGCTCAACTAAAAATCAAATACATAATCAACACTCATGGCCACAGTGACCACATAAAAGGCGACGAAATCTTTCAAGAAAAATTCAACGTACCACTATGTATCCATAAACTCGACGCTTACTTTATCGAAAGCCTACAAACAGACAAAACACCCGCCACCCTTCTCCTCGAAGAGGGCAGCCTCATACAGTTCGGTAAAGAAACCCTAAAAGTCATCCACACACCCGGCCACACTCGAGGCTGCATCTGTCTACTTGGAGACCACCTAATCTTCACAGGTGACACGCTATTTGCTGGCGGCATCGGCAGAACAGATTTTCCCGAAGGTTCAATGCTTGATATGACGCGGTCATTGCGAAAGCTGGAAACGCTGCCTGATGCACTCATCGTTTATCCCGGTCATGGAGAAACATCAATGATTGGGGAAGAAAAAAGAGTTAACCCCTTCTTTGAGCACCGAAGCCCCGACTTAATCTATTAACTATGCGTTTTGGCTGAGTTGCTGTAGGGCGCGTAGGCGTTTGATTATGTTTGGGTGGGTGGAGAAGATTTCGATTAGTGAGTCAGCTTGAGTCGGTTTCTCGGAAAGTTTCTGTCGGAGCAGATCTTGTTTGCTTGCCACTTGGTTGGCGTGGAGTTCTGCGGAGTCAACGTTTGCGCGGTCAGGGTCCGAGATGAAGAGGGCTTTGAAGGCGTTGTTGTTTTTGTTTTGCTGTTGGTTTGGTTTGCCGCTTCGTCTGCTTTCCTCTACGATGGTGACTAATCCGGTGGAGAGTTTTTCAGCGCCGTTTTCAACGATGGAGGCACTGTGGCGGTCAGCGTAGTACTCGCGCAGGCGGCTCAGGTACAAAGTGAAAAGAGTTAGCACCCAAGAGAAAGCCATGAACGCTATGCCGATTAGAGCATTGTTACCGCCTCCGCTATCGTTTCTGCGTCCTCCGCCCAGCATACCCGACCACATCATAGTCCAACCGATGTAGTAGAATAAGGCAGGCAAGAAGGAGACGACCATCATGACTTGCACGTCCCGATGTTTTAGGTGACCTAGTTCGTGACCGATTACGGCTTCAACTTCTCCGTCATCGAGATTGCTGAGTAATCCCTCGGTTACTGCAACTCTGCTGCCCGTCAGCGGCGAGCCATATGCGAATGCGTTGGGAAGTTTAATCTGAGAGAGCATAACTTGCGGCTTTCTAATTTTGCTCTTCTTGCTTAGTTCGGCGACCATCTGGTGCAGTTTGGGGTTGTCGCCTTCCTTTAATTCCTTAACGCGGTAAATGGCGCCCACCAAATAAGGTGAGAGAAGCCACTGCACAACGTTTAGCACCACGACTAATAATCCGACTGTTAATATACTAAAGTATCCAACGTAGAGTAGGACAGCGGAGAAGACCAGTGTGGTTAATCCAAAGATGGCTGCTAAGGTGGCAACCATGGAAAAACGCAGTTTCCAAGCGTTCATGAAACTCACTTCTCAAATGATTTCTTTTTGGGCGCTTATAACTTTTTTTCCAAATCGCCCAGAAAAACCAGTTTAAGTTTTTGACATGATTATGAGTCTTGGCGAGTCTGCCGCGAATTCTTGCCCCTCATAATCCCCATGAACCGCCTCAACGGCAAAACCCGCGCTGCCCAACAAAGCCTGCAACTTGGTTTTGTCGTATAAGCGGGCGCGATGCTCAAAAACCGCCAGCTTCCCAGTGGCCTTTTCCCAAACCACCCACAAATCGCACAGTAAATTGCCACTGCGGCTTACAGTTCTCTTCTGAAGAAGATAAAAACTCGGATACGCCCGCCATTTAAACGCCCCAAACAGTAGCCAGCGACTATGTAACTTCAACATAAACGGCAAGCCTGACCATTTCAACCGCTTCAATACGCGCCTCTGACCATACTTGCGCCAGAGCTGTTCACGGTTGAAAACATCCAGCATCAAAACAGCGCCCCGCCCAAGCACTCTATGGAGGTCGACCAGACTTTGCTGGTCGTCTTTTTCTGAGGGCAGATAACCAAGGCTTGTATCCATGCTGATGGCTGCGACAGCTGCTCCCGTTTTGAAGGGCAAAAACCGTACGTCGCCTCTAACCAGTTGAGCAGAAGGCTGCCGCTGTTTAGCTATTTTTAACAGTTTCGCGGAGACATCCAACCCCACCACATCAAACCCAGCCGCGCTTAAGGGGGTAAGGTGGCGTCCTGTTCCGCAGGCGATGTCCAAAATGACCCCGCCGGGCTTAAGGTGGGTTATTAGGAAGCTGATTTGGCGCTCAGTCTGGCTTTTATCAGCGATTTCTGCCCAAATGTTGCCCATTTCGTCGAAAACGCTTGCCGTTTACTTCGCCTCAGCCTACAGATTAATCTCGGTAGCGGGGTTTTTAGTGGTTCTGTTTCGAGCCGCTTAAATATTCAACCGCTCATTGACTAATCCAACGGAGACCCCTGCATTTGACTGACAAAGCGGACTGGCAGCACCTCTACATGCTGCTAAAACTGGCTGAAATGGGCGCCTACAATCGAACGGCCAAAATCTCAACGGAATACTTAGCTAAGAAACTCGACATCAGCCAGCAAACCGCTTCACGCTACCTTATCGAGCTGGAACATAAGGGCTGGATTGCACGCAAAGTGACCCCTGAGGGCAGCCTGATTAAAATCGAAGCCCAAGGCAATGGTGAACTACAGAAACTCCATTCTAACCTCAAGGTGCTTATGGAAAAATCGTATCCGCCCTCGGTGACTCTGGAAGGCAACGTTTTCACTGGACTAGGCGAAGGCGCGTACTATGTATCGAAGCCTGACTATCAAAAACAGATAGTGGAAAAAGTAGGTTTCATACCGTACCCCGGCACATTGAACGTTAAACTGTCAACTGACTACGACATAAAAACCCGCAATGAACTCGAATCGTACCCAGCCATCGAAGTTATGGGTTTTCAGGGAGAAAACCGCAGCTATGGGCTAGTCAAATGCTACCCAGCTATCATCGGCGGCAAAATCAAAGGCGCCTTAGTTACAGCTAAACGCAGTCACTACGACTCGTCTGTGCTTGAGTTGATTGCTCCTGTTTGCCTTCGCAAGCAGTTGGGGCTAAAAGACGGCAACAAAGTCAAAGTGGAAATCTGCACAAGCTTCTAAAATGGCGTGGTTCTGTACTGGAATTGGTAGTTTACTTGCTGTTCAGGTTTGCGTCTGGCCGCTATTATGTAGCCGAGGAGCAAACCGACAACTAAGCCGCCTAAGTGTGCAAGGATGTTTACGCCTTCGCCTGTGTTTATGAAAAACAAGAAGAACGCAAACACCACCGCGCCCAATATAGATTGGCGAACGGAGCGTCTATCGTATATTATGCATGCGCCAAACAAGGCGAAGATGGCTCCTGAGGCACCCACCGAGATGAAATTGGGGCCAAACACCAGCGACAGCAAGTTCCCTGCTAAGCCGCCTAAAAAGTAGACGCCGAGGTATTCAGGTAACGAAAACATCTCTTCTCCGCGAAGCCCAAAGATGAGCAGAAACAGCAAATTGCCGACGAGGTGGAATATTGAGGCATGGATGAACATAGATGTGAAGAGTTGCCAGTACGCTCCTTGGAACACGAAGGAGTTAACCTGCCCCCATACGAGTACAACTTCGTCGCCTGTTTCTATGGCGTTGCCGCCGACTATGGTGCCTGCAATGTAGATAGCTACGTTTAGGGCGATTAAGATGTAGGTGGGTTTGTACTTGTCACTCTTCATGGCGTTGACCGTTTGGCGAGGTTGTCGATTATTTGCTGTTTAATCTTTGTGGAGCTATCTAAAGTATTCTCCCCAAACTTACCAATTCTAACAACAGAAACAGCCAATTTACGCTGCAGCAAGTATGTTTTGACTTCGTTTTCCATGTCAGCTTGATCATAACCCAACGCGATGACATCGGGCTTGATTTTCGCGATAACCTCACCAATATCTAACCCCTCATAACCCAAAACCGCTTCATCCACCACCCTGAGCGACTCCACAAGCGCACGCCGCTGGTCTTCGTTCATAATGGGTTTTTTGCCCTTCAACTTCTCAGCTGTGCTATCCTTGGCGACGATGACGATTAATTTGGCGTCTGGTCCGCCTGCTTTTTTTGCGTCCTCCAGAAACCTTACGTGCCCGAGGTGGAGGAGGTCAAAGACGCCTGAAGCAAGGACTACTCTTGGTTTTGTTGTTTGGTTGGCCATTGGAAGTTCACTGCGCCGATTAATCTTAATGCGTCCAGTAGCCCTTCACAGTAAGCCACGGACGTTAAGCTGGTTTCAAGCTTACCCTGCTGCTTATAATACTTTGCATCGTTGAGGTAATCGGTTGCCCAACTCAAAACCGCCGCCGCAGTCTCCTCTGTTACGCTGATTGGGGTTGGGTTGCGTTTAAGTTCAGCAAAAACTTTCTCGGCTGAGGCGATGTATTTGGATGCGAGAAACTCGGCGCTCATTTGGCAAGCCTCCTAAACTCGCCGGGTGCACCCGCGAAAGCGATTAGGGCGTCGATTTCCATAAAATGCAAATCCCCCGGAATAATGAGGCTAAAGGGGGGCTCCCCGAAGTTCCAGTCAACCAAATCCTTGACGAAGCCCGCTTTTAGAGTGGGTTTGCTGCTGCCTGCCCTGGCGATGCCGACTGCAACCGTGACTGGAGTAACAGCCTCTAGCTTCTTTTTCTCCTCCACCAACTGCAACTGCTTGAGTGCGTCTTTAATCGACAAGTACCTGTCCTCCGCTGCCCTCAAATCTAAAAGACACAGCGTATGCAAACCCAGCTTTCTATTCTGCGCTATGACGTTGTAGGGGGTTTCCGAGAAGTTGTCTGGGAAGGGGACGGTGACGGTTTTGCCGAATTTGTAGTTGTGCAGCCCAGATAGGCTAACGATGGCGGACACAATGGATATGCCGTGGACGATGCGGGTTTTTATGCCCATTTTTTCCGCGTCAATCCGCAGTGTCACGTGGGTGGTGGCGATAAAGGGATCGCCGGGCACCAAAAACACCGCTTTGCCTGCTTTGGCGGCTTGAAGGACAACTTTGCCGCTGTCTTCTTCAAGGTCTCTGCGCGTAATAAGCTGGACTTTTTTGCCGCACTCTGCCTCGAAGCGCTCCATGTTAAAGTCAGGCATGCGGCTGGTGTAGGTCTCCATAAACACCGCATCTGCGCTTTGGGTTTCCTCTAAGCCCTTGAGGGTTATTCCTTTGTCATCGTTTAACCCTAACCCTATGAATACAAGTTCAGTCAATCTAAGCCCTAACCCTGTTATCTGGCGCGGGGGCTTTAAGTCATTTTTCTTTGATTTCGCCTTTCTTAACCAAATCTTCATAGAAGGTTCTACATGCCGCCATGGTAAGGCCGTAGCGCTGGCAAAATATGGCGAGAACTTCCTCTACTGGTTCGTTTGGCTTTCGGTCTTTTATCATTTCTTTGAGTGCTTCTTTAGCGTGTTTTTCATCTACAATTTTATTGCTCATGCTTCATCCTCGTATTTGGCTCTATAATACCGTTCTTGCGCCTGCCCTAAAGCCTTTTGCACCCAAAATTTTTGGCTGGAGCACTCGACCAAACCTTTATATGATTTACGTTTAACAAAAAGCATGGAATCCAGCGGCATAGGGAACACATACTATGAAGCCAATCGAGAGTTTAGTCAGGGATAACATAAAAAACCTCAAACCCTGCCCACACGGCGCAGAAGTGTATGGCGCCGCAACGGAAAGCGGCTTGAAACCGCAGGAGATTTTGGATTTCAGTTCAAGCGTGAATCCGCTGGGTCCATCAAAAAAAGCTCTTGACGCCGCAAAGGAGGCCTTTAGCACGGTGGCGGCTTACCCCGACTCGAACTCTAATTTGCTACGGCAGGTTATTGCAAGCCACTTCAGCGGCATAACAAAAGACAACATAGTAGTAGGCAACGGCTCAACCGAGTTGATGTACCTTTTTGCGGAGGCTTTCCTTAAAAAGGGCGACAAAGCGCTCATGGCTGCACCGACCTTCGGGGAATACGAAAGCGCGGTCCGCAAAACAGGTGAGGCCCCGAAATTCGTCAGGTTAGGCAGCAGCTTCCAAGTGGAGGCAGAAGCTTTCAAGCGTGAGATGGCGGGCTGCAAAATGGTTTTTCTCTGCAACCCAAACAACCCCACCAGCAAACTCATCCCAAAAGACACTTTAACTGACATCCTCGAAACCGCATTGGCACAGGATGTTTTGGTTTTTCTTGATGAGGACTTTTTGGAATTCGTAGACGACGAAAAGGGGCTCACGCAGATTAAGAACATTGCCAAGTTTCCGAACCTGCTTGTTCTGCGCTCGTTCACCAAGATTTTTGGTTTAACTGGGCTTCGTGTCGGTTACGGGATAACATCTAAAGAGCTTGCCAGTGTCCTGTTGTGCGCCAAGATTCCTTGGAACGTTAACTGTTTAGCACAGGCCGCTGCGGTCGCCGCCATCCAAGACCAAGAACATCTACGTGTTACGCGGGAGCTCATCAGAAAGGAAAAAGTGTGGCTTCAGCAGGAACTGGGCGCAGTCAAAGGCTTCAGTTTTGAGCCGCCAGACGCCAACTTCTTCTTCATAGACATAAAAGACGCCAACATAACCGCTAACAACCTCAAACACAAAATGCTCCAGCAAGGCATCCTCATCCGAGACTGCAGCTCCTTTGTCGGATTAAACGAATTCTACATAAGAGTCGCAGTTAAAACTCACGACGAAAATGTGCGGTTGATTGAGGCGTTTAAGAGGGCGCTAAAGTCGGTTTGATTGTGCCATGTTTACGCTTGTCCTGTCATGGTTCACTGATTCTGTCTTCATCTTCGCATTAGCTTTTCTCATTGATCTTGTTTTAGGCGAGTACCCTGACAGGATCCACCCGACCATCGGCATAGGCAAACTTATCTTGTACCTCAAAAAGAAAGCCAAACACCCCAACCCGCGCGTGGAGAAAGCTAACGGTGTCTTGATGGCGCTGGCTATTATGCTGGTGGTTGCGGTTCCAGTCGGCGCGCTGTTGTTGTGGCTGCGCTTCTCTTTTGGTTCCATACCCTACATCATCGCAGGCGCAATCCTCTTTAAAGCAACCTTCGCAATCCGCGGCATGGGACAATACACCAAACCCATCGCAGCTGCACTCAAAAACAACGACATAGACGGCGCACGCAAATGGCTCCCCTACATCGTCCGCCGAGACCCAAACAGCCTCAACGAACGCCAAATCATCTCCGCAGCCGTCGAATCCATCGCAGAGAGCACCACCGACGGCATCACCGCCCCCTTCACCTTCTTTGCCCTCTTCGGTGTCCCTGGCGCCTTCGTCTACCGCGTCATAAACACATTGGATTCTATGGTGGGTTACAAGAATGCGGAGTACAGAAACATTGGGTGGTTCAGCGCAAAAATGGACACCCTAACCAACTACTTACCCGCCAGAATTACCGCGTACCTGATGGTTGCAGCGGCACTTCTGCTGAGCGAGGATTGGCGTGAATCATGGCGTATCCTACAACGCGACAAGCACAAAACGGCGAGCCCCAACGCAGGCTTCACCATATCCGCAATGGCAGGCGCCCTTAACATTCAACTCGAAAAGCAGGGCCACTACACGCTGGGCGATGACCATGGCCACATTTCTCATGAGGACATCGAGAAAGCGTTGCGTGTGATGACGTTGACGGCGGCGCTGTTTGGGATAGTGATTGTGATACCTGTTTTGGCTCTAAGGATATGGATTGTTGGGCTCTAAATCCATAGACCCTCTATAGGTTCCTGCATAGAACCACTATTAGCCGCCAAATATGATGGCGAATCAGGCGGGCTTCTTTTTCTTTCCTTCACCCTTCTTTAAGACTCCAGCCATAACACCTACGAATTGATCCATGCGGTCCCTTGTCCTGCCAAAATCCACCATCGACGTTATCGTGGTAACAGGCGTCTCAGCAGTCAAAGACATATGCGTCTTATCGTCCGCAGCCACCAATTCCACATCAATCAAGGAGCTATACGAGAGAAAGCCCCCTTTAGTCTTCAACTTTGCCTTGAACGTGGAGTCGTCTTTTTCTTGAATAGCCCACTCTAAGGCTTTGACTGCCTGTGGAATAGCTGCCCAAACCTTCTCCAGTGGATAGTCGATTTCTAGTTTTTCTTTTTCGTCCCGCGTGTACGCCACGATAATCACTGACTCAATTCTAAAGCTCTGTTTTTATTTAAATGCACAGGCTTTTTTCCAAGGCTTCACTATTTGAAATGCCGCCTTCGAAGCCAAAACACAATAAGCGTAGCGACCAGCGCGACAACTATTATTGTTATGGCAACTTCAGCGGTTAAGACGATATTTGGGTAGCTGCTTTGGTTTATGGCTATTCCAGCCAGAGCCCAAATAATCACTAAGCTATAGGCGATGTCGCGGCGCGTAAAGATAACTGCTAACGCAACAACTAACGCCAGCGCAAGAACGACGACTGCCCATGTATCTGCGCTTATGCCCAACCTATCCCAATTCACCGAAACCAACGCTGCCGAAACGTTCGCGATGGATGCAATCGTTATCCAGCCTAAATAGACGCTGAACGGTGTTTGGATAAGGAGTTTTTCCCTCAGAGGCGCCTTACTTTTTCCTACACCTAAGCGGGTATAAATCGAAATTAGCGTTGCTAAAAGAGCAAACATCACAACCACCGAGAGAGTGATGTAGTCGTATTGCCACAGGAAAAGCCAGACACAGTTGAATACGCTGCTTAGGATGAATAGTGCGCCGATTTGTTTTTGGTAGGGTTTGTCTTTTTGGCTGGGCAGGGCTTGGTAGACGGCGAAGGCTGCGAGCAGGATGTAGATTACACCCCATATGCTAAAGACGTAGCCCGCTGGAGTGATGAGCGTGAAATAGGTGTCGGAGACCTCTGCGGTGGTTCTTCCGTTGAGCAGGGTGGTGCCTGCTAACCCGTTGACTATCAAGGTTACAATTAAAGCGATGATGTTTCCTACTCGGAGACTATTCATCTTTAAAACACCCTCAACTGATTGAGTGACCTAATAGAAAAGAAGCGCTGTTTCCTATTAAAAATATCGCGCTTTGAAGAAATTATGATTTGAGTGATTCTTTTAGCGCCGCAAAATACGACAAAACCTGCCCCATCTGCTCCTGCGACATTGACAAAATCGCTCTTACCGCATCCCTCTGTTTAACGGTCGCAGAAGTTGCAAGCGTAGCCAACGCATAATCTAGGCTGGTGAACAGTGGTTCCCAGGGGATGTTGACTCTTCTGCCTTTGAGGTTGTAGAGTGCCAGAACATAGGCGCTTGAGCGGCTGAGGCTGTCTTTGAAGGCCTGCATGCTTGTCCCAATGGTTGATGGGTCGTAGTCTGTTCCCGCTATGAAGCCGTAGATTATTTTGTAGTTTTGTTCAAGCGTTTGGATTTCTGCTAATAGGTCTTGTTTGATTTTGGTTTCTGTGTCGTTTTGCATGCTTGATCGCTTCTCTGTATGGATAACTACTAAATAAGACTTGTTAGGTACGAAGGCTTAGTTGGGTAGCGCTTAGTTCTCTTTGGATACCTTCAAGGTTTTTCTTTAGGTCGCTGACGTAGAGGGTTCTTTTCTGTATTCCCAACTGTACTGCGCCTGCAACCAAGAAGCCTGCCCCGATGATTTCGCCTACTGGCGAGGGGTCAGGGAACATTATGCATGCCATGCCGATTTTTATGAGGTTAGATTTATTGCCTTCACGCCAGAGTTTCTTCGTTTTAGCAGTTGTCTGTGTCGTTGTCTTGACTGCTCTGTGAAGTTCAACATAGCTTTCGGTTAACTCGTTGAGAACTTTTTTGGTTTGCTTTGCCCTTTCCAATCGCACCACACAACACAGCTACTTCAATGCGGCGAGAGACAAAAACCTTAGAAGAAAAACAAGCCCAAACTAAGCCCCCTGCATCGAAATCGAGGGGTTTTTTCGAAACTAAAACCTAAAACGGCAGTCCACTAAAGGCACAGCTTATACAGCAGCAGTGCTAAACGGTAAACTGCAATTCACAGGACAGCTTATAAGGCAAAATAAGAAATCTCAGAGGGCAGCACGGTTTTTCTTAAGCAACAACTGCAACTTGTTACGGCTCACCCAGAGTGCTCCCGATAACGCGAGTGCAAACCCCAAATACTGCAAATACATCAGAAGGCTATCCGCAGTGATCGGCTGAAAATTAAAAAGCGAATAACCGACGTTGATGTTTGGATCAACTTTGAAAATCAGGTACTCCCATGTAGAGAACATGTGCACGAAATACATGTTGTAGAAAACTGCCGCCGCCACCAAGATAAACCCCAAAACCCCCAGCCCAACAAAAAAGGGCTTTCTCAATCCAATACTTAATCGGCTGACCTTAAGCAAGGCTAAGCCTTTTGTAACTAACGAAGCCGTCAGAAGGCTGAAGAAGGGCAGCGCTTGGTAACTGTATTTGATGGTGTTTAGGAAGGGTGCTTTAAGGTCCAAAATCGCGCCCAAGAATACGTTGATACTTATAACGCAGGCTATAACTGCCACGCATACCGCGTCGGAAAGCCTAACGCCTCGGAACAGATGCCTCTGCCACACAGAAAAAACCAATGAAAGGATTAACGCGTCGATGAAGAACCAGCCTAACCCGTAGCTGACCAAGAAGTGGGTTGCGAAAAACGGTGTTGGATTAGCTAAATCGGGAATCGGAGCAGAGAAATCTGTATGGAGAAAGACGGCGTACAAATCTGACCCCGTAATTATTTCATACCAAACGATGGACGCCACTAATACGGGAAGGATAAAGGTAGCAAGCCAAATTGCCAAACGTTTTCGGTTGTTGCGTTTATGCTGGTAGAGGAAAATCAGAAGCGGAATTAGCATGAACACGGCGTAGAGTTTTGTGTTAAAAGCCACAGCAAATACGATTCCCGCGGCTACAAAAAGCCTAAACGAATCTCTCTTGAGCGCAACTAAAGCGACAAATAGGCTCAGCAAAGTAAAGAACAAGCATGGCGCGTCGATGAGGAAGGTTCTGGAGAGGATAAGGTGCCAGGGGCTGAAAGTAAACAGTAGCGCAGCAAAAAACCCTGTAGTCCGACTATAAAATAAACAGCCTAAACCATAAACTAAAGCCACACAGCCTAACCCAAACAACGTCACCAAAAACACACCATTGCCAACCGATACGCCAAACGCAGTGAACCAGAGGGCTTGGAGATAGAATCCGATGGGCGGCTGATCCATCAAATACCCGTTGGCATATGGCAACCCCGTGTTTAAAACGCCCTCTACGGCGTCCATTTCCCATTGGGTGTCGCCGTTGGTGTAGGGTCCAAGGGATAGAGAAACCATCAAAAAACCAATTAAAACAGTAAGCAGCGGATAGTGCACACTTAGAAACTGCTTAAGATGAAAGGTTTGGGTAACAGTTCCTTTGTTTTCCAAAGCGGTTTCTCCCTAAATCAGCCTTTAGCACTTAGGAAACATAAGTTTTTGCCATTTCGTGGTTAGCCAATTAGTCTCTTAACATAGGGCAGCTTCTTTAGTGGAACAAAAATGGCTAAGCAAATCAGTAGCGTTAAAATGGTTACTAATGGTATTGCAATTATTGGGTTGAGGGTGGTTACACTTACTTTGAAACCCAAATAACCCTGCTGCAGTGCCTCTAAAACTATGACGTGGAAAATGTAAATCGGCAAAGTGTTTTCGCTTATAGCTTTGAGCACTCGGCTGCCTCGGGGTAACCTGTTTTGGATCTTCTGGCTGGGTATGGCAGCCAAGATAAGGAACAAAGATACTGAGGCCAATATGACACTGAAACTGGAGGCGTCGAGGAAAAAGTGGCTGTAGGCTTCCCCCAGCGTGCCGATCAAAAAGTAGGTTCCCAAAATCGTCCACAAAGTGCTCAAGATCAAACCCGTCCACAAAACCCGCGCTCGAATCCTTAAACGCGTTGCGTACGCTCCAAAAATATAGTACCCAATCAACCCTGTCAAGAGGAAAACACTGTCCCTAAACCACACCGCCTGCGGACTGATGCCGGAGTACAGAGATAACAGCGGAATTATGCCTGTGCCCAAGAACCAAACGACTAGAAAATAGCGGATAATCTTCCAATCCGCGTATGCTACAAGAACCCGCAGAAGAGGCGTAATCAGGTATAATCCTACCAGTAGGTAAAGGTACCAGAAATGCACATAAGGCCCCGCCAGCACCCCCTGCACAACGGATACAGCACTCAACGACTGCCCCTTAACAGTGAAAACCCAAACAAAAAACACAATGTTCCAAAAGATCACTGGGATGCCTATGCGGCGCCATCTTTTCTTAAAAAACACTCCAAGCGGCTCGTCAACCTTGCTTGGCTGGAGCAGCAGCGCACCCGTCAGAATCACAAACAGGGGAATGCACATGCGACCGATGGAATCGTAGACGTTAGATACCCACCAGAGTTCGACTCCCTGCGGCGACATGAAGTCAACGTTTGGATTCGGCTCAATCGAGGCGTGGAGGAGAATAACTAAGACTATGGCGACGGTGCGGATGAGGTCAACAGGAAGATTGTCGCCCCCATTTTTGAGGGTTAATTCATCTTGCCCTGTCATCAATCATCTTTGATAGGAGCCAAGAATTATAATAGTTTGCATAATTCGGGTTTCAGAAAAGAGGTTAGTCGTAGTAGGCGCTCTCGTAATACATGTAGGCTGGGGAGCCGTCAGGCAAAGTTATTGCTTCATAAACGTTTTCTGCGATAAGTGATGCGCCATCACTGTTTGGGTGAACGCCATCACCGAAGTAATCCGAGTAGTTGGCACATACGCTGTTAACGTCGATTGTCGGCAGGTTCAGTTGGTTGGCTAAAGTGTCGATTTGGGGAAGCACCGTTTGAGAGAGGTATGTGTTGTTGTAGGCGGAGTTATCGGAGAAAATCGGGGGCGACTTTACAATCCAGATTTGTTCCTGACCTTTCAGCGACTGGAAAGATTGGATTAACTGTTCATAGTCTGAGACAAAGTTTTCTCCGCAATAAGTGATTTCGGGGTTAGCATCGTTGGTCCCAAGCATTACCACAACTATGTCAGGGTCGAATTCTAATGCTTTTTTGAATTCAGGCTGATTCATGTAGGGTATAGTTGAATTCTGAGACACCGTCGCGCCGCATACCCCGAAGTTTTTAATCTGGTAGCCGAATCCAAGCATATCTTGAAGATAAAGAGGGTAACCGCCTACAGTGATGCTGTCGCCTACACACGCCACACGGATCGGCCGAGGCAGGTTGCATATAGCGAAATTCAGCATAGCTATACATGACACGGCGAGTAATGCAATCAGCCCAAACGCAAGGGCGGTTTTTTTCCTTCGCACATCTCTGTCCAAATGAATCTTCCAAAAAGAAGACATCCTCATAATTTTAGTTTACGGTGCAACAATCTTTGTTACAAGGTCAGTTTGAAGATAATGCCCGACATACGACTTGAGCGATAACTCTTGCGCCGCAATCGTTAGAGTGAACACCATCGAAGAAGAAACGGGCACTATTCAACGCCGAATAGACATCGATTAAGGGGAAACCAGAATTATCGGCGATATGCTCAATCGAGGGAATTATTTGCTGCTCCAAAATTTGGTTACTCAACCCATGCATTTCCCCGTAAATGTGCGGAGGTTTCGCAAGCCAAATCCGCGGTTTAGTGGGGAGTGCTTGGAACTTTTGGATTAACCTTATGTAATCTCCTTCGAAGTTGCCCATGTATTGCTCTATTTCATAGTTGGCGTCGTTGGTTCCAAGCATGACGACGACTATGTCGGGTTGGAATGCCAATGCATCGCTTAGAGCCCGAGTGGACAGGTATGGATAGTAGGCGTCAACTAGCACGTTTGAGCCGGAGACGCCAAAGTTTCTAACCTCAAAGGTTGGGCCGAGCAACTTTGCAGCGTGATCTGGGTATCCTGATAGTTCAGTGATGCTGTCGCCTACGAGTGCTACGCGGGTTTTGCTCATGTTTGGTAATCGGGTACGAACCTGCGTATTAAGCTTCAGCTCATGGGGCGGCGGCTAATCGTTTTTTGGTAGTTGGGGTTTCTTTTCGTCTCGGAACACCCAGAAGTTTATGCCAACCATAAGTGCAGCTCCGCCGATTGATAACGCCACGAACTCTGCTATGTGAGCTTGCTCATAGCTTAGCCACCAGAAAGAAGAAAACGCTTTGGATCTAAACAAGTCTGATGCTACGCCGATGCTCCAGAAAAACAATCCGACCGCTGCCACGAGGCATATTATTGCTATATAGATTTTCTTCAACCTAATCCCTCCTCTGTTTTTCCGTGTAGCTATATCTCAAGTTAGGGCTATTTAAAAGTATGCAAAACGGTGGCTATTTGTCTGCCATTGGCAAGATTTTTTCAGGAAAAATATTTACGAAGATTTCTTTTGGAGAACTAATCATGCAGTAAAGCGCTTGAGTAAAAAAGCTTAATTCGCAAGAAGCCATATAGTAGCATAAGTATTGTTTTTTGGGGAGAGCCAGCCTTGCAAGAGCATAAAACCAAAACCGACACTACTTATAGAAAGCAAACACCGAATGACCCTTCAGCAGTTGGATTTGGTTTTTCCCAGTTTTCTCAAAGGGTTCGAAGTGTCTGGACCAAAAAACCCAAAGACAACCTCCAAGAGTACCGCCAGTTTTAC
Organism: Candidatus Bathyarchaeota archaeon; assembly: GCA_023488905.1. Lineage (GTDB taxonomy): Archaea > Thermoproteota > Bathyarchaeia > Bathyarchaeales > Bathycorpusculaceae > Bathycorpusculum. The sequence goes on along the minus strand of JAMDCQ010000013.1, from coordinate 78,401 downwards.
CTTGCATCAGCCATCCCTCAGGCTAGGCTGGTGATTTTTTTATTAACCCTACCGATAGCGCTCTTCATAATCAGCGATTACACTTTCTTCGGTTTTAACTACATATTCTACGGGTTAGCACTACTCAGAGTCAGCTTGGTAGCGTATTGTGCTTTTCAGTTCATGCACCTAAAAAAAGTTAAGGATCACCGCTCATACGACAGGTCAGTGTTCATCTTATCGTTGACTATCGTTTTAGGCATACTTCTAGTTAACTTCACTCGACCCGAAAACTTCATCCCCCACATCTTAGTCATCGACATGGCAGTCTTCCTATTTTACCTCGTCCTACCCACACGATTCATCTTTCAAGCCTTGCCCTCCCTGATTTTCACCATAGGCGAAGTTGTCATTGTAATCTTTACGTTTCAATTGTTCATGGAGCCAGGGTTAATCACGGCGCTGTTCAGTTTGGGCTTCGCAAACGCCATAGGCGCCTTAAGCAGCCTGCAGATGAGTTCGTATCGCTGGAGAATTTACCAAAACTTGAAGGAACGCAAAGAAACAGAACGCTTAGCAGCTATCGGGCAAACTGCAGGCATGATTGGGCATGACATCCGCAACCCCCTGCAAGCCATCACCAGCGAACTCTACATCGCAAGAGCATCCATTAGCGAAAGCCCGATGCCCCCAGAAATCAAAAACCCAGCCCTTGAAAGCATCGAATTAATCGAAGAACAAACCGACTACATCAGCAAAATCGTCTCCGACCTCCAAGACTATGCTCGCCCGCTGAAACCTGAAATAAAAGAAATAGAAACCACAAAACTAATCGCCAGCGTTTTCCAAGTTATCTGTGTACCCGCTACTATAACCCTGAAAATCGATGTTAAGGATTTGCCGAAAATATCGACAGACCCCACGTTGATTAGGCGAGCCATAACCAACTTGGTCAACAACGCCATCCAAGCCATGCCCGAAGGCGGCACCCTTAGCCTCAACGCCCAAAAGACGCCCAAAGCAACCATCATTGAAGTAAGCGATACAGGCCGAGGTGTACCTGAAGAAATCAAACCCAAACTGTTCACGCCGCTGGTGACAACTAAAGCTAAAGGTCAAGGTTTAGGTTTAGCTGTAGTGAAACGTATCGTTGAAGTTTTAGGCGGCTCCATCGCCTTTGAAAGCGAAGTGGGTAAGGGAACAAAATTCGTTATAAGCCTGCCAGTAAAAGAATAGCTTCGAATATCATAAATCATAAATCTAAAACAAGCGCTAAGCAATGCATCAAAAGAGTGCAAGCGTATGGCGCCTCAAAAAGCCGTTACATTGAACGTAATCACAGGTTTTTGTTGGCTTTCGGCAGTGCCGCTCTCTTTATTGATACTCAACCGATACTTACAAGCTTCAGCAGTTATCTCGGGTTTAACGCTGGTTTTAGGCGCCATAATGTGGATTGCCATAGGATTTGTTAATGCAAAGAAAGAGTTGAAAACAATCGAGCAAGGACCTAAGGTCACTACTGTTAATTTCCGGTTTGGATATGCGCTCAAAATAACATTTGCTCTATTAGCCGCAGGAATAGGCATAATCCTGATGGCCTTCTGCATAGCGTATTATCACCCATTCTGGATTTTTTTAGTGAACCTTGTAGTTCCATTTCAAGCTGCCATATCTCTCACATCAGCGATTTTCTATTGGCGTTGGCAACGCAGAAACAAGCGGAATCTCTACATAGAAGGCGGCAAAGTCTACCCTTACCCCCACATGAACACGCCTAATAGTAAAGAAACTATTTATTAACTTAAGACGTTGACAATACATAGTTTATCGGGGCACAGAAAAATGAAAGTATTCATCGTCCAGTTTCCTTTCGGCGTAGCAGCCTTCGACGAAACCAACAAGCTAGTTGAAAAAGCGCTTTTTCCAAAAAAGGCAATTCAAGCAGCCAAAAGCCTTCTACGCACCGAACAGGGCAAACTCTCAGACCAAGTTACATCACTTATCACTCTACTCAAAAACACAGGTTACGACACCTTTGTTTTTACTAACGGCAATTTAGCAGAAGAGGCACAGCATCGACTCAAAGTAACCGTTGAAGTCGCCAAACCAACAGAATCTGCCGTTTTTAGCTCTCGCATGAGCGAAATAGCGATGGAGTCAGGCTTCGCCGCAGACCAAGCGGAACTCGACAATTGGAACCGCAACGTTAGCATGGAACTCTCCAAGCTACGCATCAAAGGTGCCACAGGCAAACGCGACCTCATCGTCGCCCAAGGCATCCAAACCCTTGATAGCCTAGATCAAACCGTGAACCTCTTCATGGGCAGACTCCGCGAATGGTACGGCGTTTACTTCCCAGAACTAGATCGCCTCATCGAGAAACATGAAACTTACGCGCGCCTCGTTATGAACATAGGCGACAGAGAAAACTTTACCGTAGAAACTCTTGAAGCAGAAAACATCCCCAAAGAACGCACCCAGCTGGTTGCGAAAGCTGCCGAATCATCCATGGGCGCAGACATCGCGGAACCAGATTTAGCGCAAGTGCAAGCTTTAGCTAAAGATGTTTTGGCGTTCTATAACCTGAGAAAAAGCATGGAGGACTACGTTGACCGCACCATGGAGGAAGTAGCACCAAACGTGCGGACCGTCGCAGGAGCACTCCTCGGCGCACGCATGATATCCATGGCAGGTGGCTTACAGAACCTCGCCATGCGACCCGCCAGCACCATCCAAGTTTTAGGCGCAGAAAAAGCCCTATTCCGTTCACTCAAAACAGGCGCACGCCCACCCAAACACGGCCTAATCTTCCAACACACCTTACTCCACGACGCCAAACGCTGGCAACGTGGAAAAATCGCGCGTGTCATCGCAGGCAAACTCGCCATAGCCGCACGCGCCGACGCTTTCGGAGACAAACACTACATTGGCGACCTACTCAAAGAAGAAATAAACAAACGCATCGAAGAAATCCACGAGAAATACAAGGAGCCTCCGCCTCCAAAAGAATCCAAACCGCGACAGCAAGGCTTCGAACGCAGAGAAGGAGGCGGGCGACGCTTCGAAGGTAGAGGTGACCAGAGGGAACAACGTTTCCATTATCGTGAACCACCCAGAGAAGGCCAAAGACCACGCCCATTCCAGCAAAACCCCCGACCCGAAGGACCACCAAGAGACGACCAACAACGTCCATTTACGCCCAAACCCCCACATGAGGGACCACCGAGAGGTGGCAAACGCAGACGCAAACAGTGGAGAGACAAGCGTGGGCGTCAGAGTTAAACCAAACGACAAATTCAAAGAAGTCTACCAAATACTCCTTGAAGACGGCGCCAAACGGCTGGGCACAAAAAACCTCACCCCCAGCTTAACCGTCTACGGCGAACGCCTCGTAAAATACAGGCGCGTTGAGTACCGTGTTTGGGATGCCTTCCGCAGCAAACTCGCAGGCGCCATCATCAAAGGACTTCAGAATGTGCCTATCGAGGCGGGTTCTAAGGTTTTGTATTTGGGTGCTGCTTCAGGAACTACTCCGAGTCACGTATCGGACATTGTCGGCGAATCGGGGCATGTTTACTGCGTCGAATTCGCCCAGCGCTCACTCCGTGACCTAGTTAACAACGTCGCCGCGTACCGAGCAAACATAACGCCGATGCTGGAGGATGCGCGGATGCCCGAACGTTACGCTATGTTCATCTCAGGCAAAGTGGACACCATCTACTGCGACGTAGCACAACCAGAACAGGCCAAATTGCTCGCGGACAACGCCGACGTTTTCCTCAAACCACACGGCTGGGTAATGCTCGCATGCAAGTCGCAGAGTATCGACGTGACGATGGCGCCTGATGCAGTCTACCAGCAGGAAGCTCGTGTGCTACGCAAGAGAGGCTACGATGTAAAGGAGATCGTGCCGTTGGATCCCTACGACAAAGCCCACGCCATGATCGTAGCCCAAAAAACCTAATTTTAAAACGACTGCATAATTTACCATCACAATTTTGCCTAATTTTGGGATTTAACGAGTAGTTTAATGGTGATGTCCAGTGCCAAACATATTTGGCTCATATTAGAAACTCAATGCAGAAACCATAGAGGGGAGGTCCAAAAAGGGGCATGAGAGGTTTATTCACTGGGTTGCTGTTTTTTGCCGCCTTTTTTGCCAAACATCAGTTTCGCGGTGAGGATTTTCTCTGTTGCAAACAATCTGGAAGCGATGTACATTATCACGACGGTGAAGACAGCAACGTAGACTATGCCGAGAACGACGGTGAGGTAGTCGCCTGTTACCACTGCTTTCGAAGCTATTATGGGATGACTATATGGAATCGCATAGAAAACAGCCTGCAACGCCAAAGGAAGCGATTTTAGATCAAGGTAAATCAACGCCATCGCGGGAAGGAAAATCAGCGGGTAAATGTAGCCAACCAGCGCCTGTGCACCGCGCACATTCTCGCTAAACGCAGACATCACAACCGCCAACGCCAAAGCAGAGAGCAACGTGAAAAAGAGGCTAACACCCAAAAGCGCATAACCAGCAACAGAAGGCACAAGCCCCAACGCGACGAGGTCAACGCTTCCGCCGACACTGCTCGCGATACCCGTTGAAATTGAGCCTAACATGTAATTGTAGCCGATGAGTACTGTGACTGAGGCCACGCCTGCGACGATGATGGTGCTTGAGACTTTTCCCATCAAGATGGCGAATCGGTCCACTGGCACCGTGAGAAGAGTTTCAAGGGTTTTTTCTTCTTTTTCCATGGCGACGCTTGTGGCTGCAATCTGCATCGCGTAAGTCAGCATGATCATAATTGTAATCGGCAAGGCAATTGACTGCGACAGCATCAAGCCCGATAGGATGCTTGCATCTACACCTTCTTGGATTTGGCCTTTGATGATGCTGGATTGAGAAGTCACCACAAAATCCGGCGCTACAGCACGGTTAAAGCCTTCAACTAATGCGCCTACTGCGGAGCCGCCGATGCCACTAAAGATGCCGCCGCCAGCATTGAAAATGCCATACACATTCACCGTTCCGGTTATGTTGGATTCGCCTGCAGCGTGCCGCGTTAGGTTCTCGCTGAAACCCTGCGGTATCACTGCAAAGGTGCTGCTGTTGTACTGGGCGAGTAAGCCTTGGTCTACTACTTGTTGCGGTAGCATGTTGTTTACGACTGCCACGTTTAGGCCGCTGCTGTTCATGTAGTTGACGAAGATGCTGCTCCAAGCGCCGTTGTCGTTGTCAACCACCAGAAGGGTAGCTCTGAGTGCCTCGGACTGGGCGGTTTCCGCGGCGTAACCCAGCACCAACCCCAAAACTGGGAACATAATCAGGGGCAAAACGATCATGCCGACTAGGATTTTGGGGTCACGCATCAACTCTTTGAGTTCTTTAACCAGAATAGTCGTGAAACCCTTAAGCAATGCCAACCGCCTTCATGAAAACCTCTTCAAGGTTCTCACACTCATATTGCGCTTTGAGTTGTTTGGGTTCACCCTCCACAACCAAGCGACCCTTATTGATGAGCACCACGCGGTTGCAGAGGTACTCTACTTCGAGCATGTTGTGGCTGCTTAGCAGTACGGTTACGCCGTGTTCTTTGACGTAGCTTTTGACGATTTCTCGCACGAGGTAGGCGTGCATTACGTCGAGGCCGCTTGCGGGTTCATCAAGCACCGCCAGTTTGGGCTTGGTCATAAGCGCTCGTGCGACGAGGAGACGTCGCTTCATGCCTTTGCTGTAGGTTTTGGCTTTGTCCTTTAAGCGGTCACCTAACCCGCAGATTTGTGCCGCCTCGTTTACGATGTCTTTTATGTTTGTGTCTGGTTTAGCTTGGAGTTTAGCCATGAAGTTGAGGTATTCCCAGCCTGTGAGGTTAGGGTATGCGCCTGATTCTTCGGGGAGGTAGCTTATGATGGAGCGGGTTTTCTCTGGTTGCTTCACGGCGTTGTAGTCGTAGATTGTTATGCTGCCTGAGGTGGGTTTGATTAATGTGCAGACCATTCGGATGGTTGTGGTTTTACCTGCCCCGTTTGGGCCAATTAATCCGAAAATCTCGCCGGGGTGAATGTTAAAACTTACGCCGTCGAGCGCGCGTATTTGCCCGAATTGCTTAGTTAAAGATGTAGCCTTAACTGCGAAACTCAATTCATTCCCTCTGTCTTGTCCTTGTCAACGGCAAACGAGTTATTTTAATTTTCTTAGATGCCTATCAAATGAGAATCGAGGAGTTGCGTTTTAGCCGCTTTGCCAGTTTGGTTTGCCGCCGATAGGTAAGGTAGGAACTAAACGATAAGAACGCGGCGAAAGCGATTACCTGCGCAAGTAGCCATGTTTCTAGCATAGTTCGCGTCTTTGGGTGGTATGCCTTATTTAATTTTCTATAGTTAACGCTGAATTTTTGGGCAAATACCGACGAAAACCCCTTCCACTATGCGAGCAGAAAACAGAGGTCACAGTGGCGGTTATTTGCTTTATATAAGGGAGGGGAGGTCAGTTCGGAGACGTCGCGTGGTTCAAGCTGTTGCGGATACGGTTTCGTATGCGCCTTTAAATAAGGGGGTCTAGTCACCCAAGAGCAGCTTGCTGTTCTGGTTTGGGCGAGTTAGTGCTTATATGTTTTTGTTGTTGTACAACGTCTGTCACATTTTTTAATTAACTGGAAGCGCTCAATACAGTACTCAATTCAGGAAAGGATTGTTCGAGGTCGTTTTTGATGGAAGTAATACTAAAACAGATTTCTCGAAGAGAACCCCACCAAGAACTCATCAACCCACGCGATTACATGCCCCGAGTCCACGAAGTCCAAGCGCCCTGCCAGTGGCTGGAGCACTGCAATCAGGGTAAATGCCCCGCTTTTGTGAGGTTAAACGGCAACTTTTACTGCGCCCGAAAACGCACACCCACCTAAGCTTGCAATGCAGCTATGGCTTCTTTTACTTTAGCAACAGAATTCTCAAACAGTGCCTTCGTTTTAGGTGACAAGTCAAGTTCTATTATTTTGTCTACTCCGTCTTTGCCAATCACTACTGGAACGCCGATTGAAACGCATGACTGCCCATATTCGCCGTCGAGGCATGTTGACACACTCATCACTCTGTTTCTACCTGTTAAAATCGCGTCTGCAGTGACAGCGATAACTGCGCCGGGTGCAAACTCTGTGCTGCCCTTGAGTTTAATCACATCTGCACCAGAGGTTACGGTGCGCTGCACGATATGTTCTATCTGTTGAGGTGAAAGCAGCTTCGTTATGGGTACACCTGAAACGGAAGCGTACTCAACCAGCGGCACCATCGAATCTCCATGTTCCCCCATAACAAGCGCCCTTGTATCTTCACGTGAAACTCCCAGTTCACTAGCTATGTAGGTGCGAAAACGCATAGCGTCCAAAATGTTACCCATGCCAAAGAGTCGACTGCGCGGAAAACCAGTCTCTTTGAAGCTAATGTAGGTCATAACATCCACTGGGTTAGTGACAAGCATCAGCTTAGCTTTTGGTGCATACTTGGTGACTTCGCGGACGACACTGCGCACTATCTGGGCATTTGTATTCATAAGTTCAATGCGAGTCATCTCTGGTTTGCGTGCGAAGCCAGCAGTAACAATAACTAACTCTGAACCCGCCATCTCTCGGAAGTCACCGGTGCCGCGGATGGTGCCGTCGAACTCTATAGCTGGCGCAGCCTGCATCATGTCCAATGCTTCGCCCATAGCCAGTTTCTCGTTAGTGTCGATTAATACGACGTCGCTGATTTTGTATCGCAGAATGTCAAAAGCTGCAGAGCTGCCGACGCGGCCTGCGCCAATAATGGTTATCATAACAGAAAAGGGAGCTGAGAAGGAGATTTAAGGCTTTGTTGCAGACGCTTCTCTGCTAAATAGAGAATTTAAGGGCCGCCGCGTATTCTTTTCTGGCTTATTTAACGAGTATCACTGTACAGTCAAGGGAATGAGCTATCTTCTCGCTTATACTGCCCAACAAGAACTCCCTGACTTTACCTGAACCCCGATGACCCACCACTGCCACATCAAAGTTACCATCCTTAGCCAAAGCAGCAATCTCTGCCGCAGGATTACCTTCCCGCAAACAGGTTGAAACAGACAGATTTGGCTTAGCTGCATTTGCATGTGCTAAGGCATTGTTTAAGATGTCCTCATGATACTTGCTTATGTCCTTGGCGACAACAACCATGCTGTTGTCTCCACTGTACGCAGCGAGATCAGCTGGAACCGCAGCCACAGTAGATGATTCACTGACATTCATAATTGTTAATGCTGCACCATACCTATCGGCGAAGTCGAGCGCAAAATCGAGTGCACGTTTAGAGTTTTCGGAGCCGTCAACGGCGACCAGAACATTTCGTATCAAATTAACTGCCTCATTAATCAATGACTATTTTTCCTCATTAAAGGTTTCTAGAAACCTAAGTTAAGGGCAGTTACCCTTTAACAATATAAGGATAAACTGCTACTTAATCTATCTAAAAGAGAAGAAATGCGGGTGTACTTCGATAACTAAACGCAGCCAAGTCGTTACCCTTCTACTCATCACAGTGACGCTGCTTTCAGCCCTAATGGTGCCGCTGAGTTTAGGGCCCATTGAAGCCGCAGCTGAAACAACCTCAAACTGGAAAACCCTAACAGGCATGCCGACCGCACGAGGAGAATTTGGCATCGCGGTGGTAGCGGGAAAAATCTATGTGATAGGCGGAATAAACCAAGACAATACGCCGCTTGGCACCGTGGAAGAGTACAATCCACTTGCTGATGTTTGGACAAAGAAAATGGATATGCCTACACCTCGAAGCGGCTTAGCTGTTGCAGTCTACAACAACAAAATCTACGCCATAGGCGGAACCGTCAACAACGTGTATGTTTCACACAACGAGGTATACGACCCAGCGACCAATACGTGGATCAATAAAGCCTCTATGCCTACACCACGAGCCGACCTATCAGCCAACGTGGTGAATGGCGCAATCTACCTTATCGGCGGAAAACAATACACCAGCACCAGCCCCTACTACATAGACACAGGCATAACCGAATGTTATTATCCAGAAAACGATACTTGGAGCCAACAGAAAACAGCCGCGCCCACCTCAGTTCAGGGATACAGTTCAGTCGTCATAGAAAACAAAATCTATATCATAAGCGGTGAAAGGCGACATGTTTCATCAGGCACCGTGGCGATAGTAAATATTAATCAGGTTTATGATGCCCTAACAGACCAGTGGACCCAAGCTGCACCGCTTCCAACCACAACAAGCTACGGCGCAGCCGCCGCAACAACAGGCACCTTTGCCCCTGCAGGAATTATCTTTGCAGGAGGCTCCATTGGCTCTGCCCCAAGCAAACAAGCAATGATGTATTATTTATCCAACAATTCCTGGGTGAACCTGGAATCATTACCTACCGCCCGAGAGAAATTGGGCGTGGCAGTCATAAGCGACGTGGTGTACGCAATTGGCGGTTTTGATGGAGAAAAATGGCTGACAACCAATGAACAATACAAACCCGTCGGTTACGGTACGGTGGCGCCAGTTATTAGAATTACCTCTCCAGAAAACAAAACTTACCAGCAGGTGATACTGGATTTCACCCTGAATCGAGGCGCTCAATGGGTGGGTTACAGCTTAGATGGGCAAACCAACGTAACAGTTACGGGGCAGACTAGACTAAGCAACCTTGCACAAGGCGGACACTACATTGCGATGTTTGCTAACGATTCAGCAGGCAACATGGGTGTTTCTAACACCGTGTACTTTGCGGTCGACACCGTGGGTCCAATGATCGTTATTTTGCTTCCCGCAAACCAATCCTACGACTCAACAGACGTCCAGCTTGAATTCACAGTAGACGAAGGAAACAACACGTTAGCATACAGCTTGGATGGACAACCCAACATCGCCATCAGCGGCAACATCACACTGGTTGCACTTAGTGACGGCTCACATCACTTGACGATTTACGCAACAGATGAAATGGGTAACACATCAGAGAAAACTGTTTACTTCAACGTTGCACCGTTTCCTTTTCTAGCAGTTATCGCTGCATTAACGATTGCAATAATCGTTGGCGCCACGGGCTTCATACTTTTTAAGAGAAGAGCAGGATAGACAAAGCGCTCAGTCAATTCTTGCGTTTTGCCAAAAGTTTAGGGAAAATTTTAAGTGAACAGAAACCCACGCATAGAAAGGTCTAACTCTATGGTCTACCAAATCGATTACCCCGCAGGCGAAAAAGCCGGGTGCTCCTTACAGATAACAATCGCGGACAGAATCTTTTATGTAAAACTCTTTTCCTCTGCACTTTCGCGGTATTTCTCCGCTGACCAGCAAGGTGTTATTGAGAAGGAGATTTCTAAGGCCGAGTTTGAGCTTTGGATAGGCATTTTGGCTGATAATGAAGCGGATGCAGAAATAATATTGCGGAAGCTGGCGGAAGGAAAAAGATACTGACTCCTACTCCTTGCGAGAAATTTTTCGCTCGGTCGAAGCCAAGGTTTATACCCACAATTAAAGTGCTAAAATAGTGGGGAAAGAAACCTTGACCGTTCACCTACTACCATGGGATACCAGCCGAAACCTGCTAGAGGAAGCAAACCACCTCTACGCCAAAGCAGAAACCTTCAGCTGCATCGAAAAAGGCGATTTAGTAGCCATTAAACTCCACGTGGGCGAACTGGGCAACCCTTACTACGTTCAACCCTACTTTGTCCATGAAATTGCACGTAGAGTCAAAGAAGTCGGTGGCAAGCCGTTTCTAACCGACTCAAACACCTACTACATGGCCCAGCGCCACAACGCCTACGACCACATGAACAACGCCTTAATGAACGGGTTTAACATGGCGCCCTTCATCGTTGCCGACGGCTTGAAAAGCGAAAACTTTCAGCTCATCAAAACCAAAGGCATCCTACAGGAAATCGAGGTTTCAGGCGCCATAGTTCAAGCCGACGCCATGATTGTCGTTTCTCACTGCAAGGGGCATGAATTGAGTGGTTTCGGCGGCGCTATCAAAAATTTGGGCATGGGCTGTACGCCTCATGCGGGCAAGCTAAGGCAGCATCGCACAATCGGATTAAAGATAGATACCTCGAAATGTGTGGGTTGCGGAAAATGCAAAGAAGTCTGCGCCTTACACCTCCCAAATATCATCGAAGGCAAAGCCCACAACACCTCCACTGAGTGCATGCGTTGCCCAGTCTGCATAGAAAACTGCCCCATGAACGCCATAAGCTACACTGACAAAGAAAACCTCTCTAAAGCCCTCGCTTCAGCGGCATACGGCGCCCTCTCCGCGTTTAAGCCCAAAAAAGTGTCCTACATCAGCTTCGCAAAAGACATAGCGCAAGGATGCGATTGTCTCCCGAACCCAGGCAAAATCTCCTTCAAAGATGTCGGCATCTTCGCAGCTGATTCAGCTGTCTCTATCGACGCTGCTTTTCTGCATTCCGTGGATTACCATGTGTTCAATGAGGCCTCAGAGTTGGATTGTATGGTACAGGTTAAAGAGGCAAAGGCGTTGGGCATCCAAGGCGAATTAAACCCAGAAATCAAAACCCTAAACTAAGCAGTCGGATTTACCGCAGTTTTCTTTCTGCTGTGTTGCCTAACCAAGAAAACGGCTCCTGCTAATATCAACGCGGTGGCGATGATTAAAATCGGGTAATCTGATACATCCGCAATCTGGGAATATTTTGAACCCAAATAGTACCCTCCATAAATCAGAAGGGTATTCCAAATCAAACTACCTGCCCCTGTGTAAATCACAAACCTAATCAGCGGCATTCTCACTGCACCCGCCGGAAACGAGATAAGTGTCCTAATGACTGGAACCATGCGCCCCAAAAAAACCATGGCGACGCCGTACTTGTTAAACCAGTCTGCCGCCACTTTGATTTGGCGCTCGGAAACCATGTATCTGCCAAGTATTCGGTATTTAGTTAGGACTTGGATGCCTTTTAAGCCGATATAGTATTCGATTAATGCGCCAATCACGGCTGCAACGGTTGTCACAGCCACGGCTAGCCAAAAAACGAATTCGCCTTTATAGACAAGGTAACCTGCGAAGGGCAGAATGATTTCGCTGGGGATCGGCAGGGAACTGGCTTCAAGCACCATCAAACCAAAGAGGCCGCCGTAGCCCAATGAACTAATCGTTCGGGTTACGTCATGGGTGAAGTTTATGATGGCGCTAATCATGGGTGAGCTTGTTATCGGGACCCCTTTTACTAGGGTGTCAGTCAAAAGGATAAACAGCACATAACCGCATAGACCCAGTGCGATTGCTACAAAGATAAGAAGGGGCGCTTTCTTTTTGAGCCATCCGAGCCTTTGGGTGGATACCATTTGCATTCGCTTAACCAGTAATGTTCAATGACGAAGTTATTTTAGTTTGCTAACCCAAAACAAATTGCTGGAGCAGACAAATTTGAGGGGTCTTCGATTTTAGCGTAAACCAACTTCCTGTCTGTTGAACAAATCTTCTCCTGATAGGAGTTATCTTAATTCTTAAATAGCAAGATTTTGATACTCAGAAACCGAGGAAACAAAATGTCAGCTCTTTCTATAGGAACTGAACTAGCAAACGTACCCTTTCGACCAAATGATACGAAACCTGCTACTAGCAATGGTGGCAGCCCAAAACGAAGCAAACAGCGCCTTCATGGCAGGCATCGAAGAGTTAGCGGCAACCGACGTCACCATAAGTTACACAAAAAATAATGAAGGCAAAAACGAAAAACGGGAAATCAAAGGCAACGCCCTATCTTTTGGTGTAATGCCCACTCTTCTTAGCATCCAGAGCAGCACTGTCGAAATCCGAACAGCTCTATCCGTAGCCAAAACCGCAGACACCCAAAACCGAAGCACCTACCTTTTCAAAACAGACATGGTTGACGCTAAATACCAAAATGCCTACAACTACAAACCCGAAACCTCAAGCATAATAAAACTAACCATTGTCCCAACCCCGCCATCAGCGGAAATGCTCGAAGCAATCAAAGCCGTAGCTTTAAAAGAAAAATCAAAACAGTAAAAGGGGTTATTTACCCCAGAAATACTCAACCAAAGCGTTGTTTATGAATTTGGCGGGTTCAAGAATTAGTCGCATGCCTATAGCTCGGAGGTGAGGCGGCATTGCATCAACTTTTGATAGCCCGGAGCCGGGGATGGTGAAGGTGACTTCGAGGTTGCCGTTTTGTTTTTTGATTTGCTGGTCCTGGTTTTTCTTGAATTCCTCTAGCTTCTGCTGTAGCATGTGTGTTTGAGGGAGTAGGTTGATAAAGGCGACGCGTGCGGGGTCGAAGTGGAACTCTGAGATTTCGTTGAAGAACTCTACTAGCCAATTGTAGTCTTCCGCTGTGGGTTTAACGGCTACGAGGAGCATTTTGAAGAAGTCTTGGAAACCCGTGGTTGTAAATTCCTTAAAAACGCTCAAGTATGCAGGGGGAACGGGGCTTTGTGCTCGAAGTTGCTGACGATAAAAAAACAGTAGCGATTCGGCTGCGGCTTCGGCGGATGAGTTTTCGATGGTTGCACCCTGTGCGGCATACCTGCGTATGGTTTGGTATAGGGTGTCGGGTTTGTTTGAACTGAAACCGATAACGGGCAGGGCATACGCTAAGGAGTCGTTTTTCTTCTGTGGCACCGCCAAAGCAGATTTCACTGGTTGCCAGTTACGGAAACCCTCAAAAGCCATCAGGGCAACGGTGCCTTTGGTTGTTAACTCGTATGTGACTTTTCTGCCGTTTTTTTGGGGGTTAACAAGCGCCAAGGCGGAGAGTTCTTTTAGGGTTTTAGCTGCTTGGAAGTGTGATAAGCCTGTTTTTCCCGCTAAACTCGATATTGTAGACGGCCCATTTGTGCCGGCAGTTGCTATGCAGAGTAGTCGGCGTTGGATACGGGTTTTTTGGCGGGTGCCGCCGTTTTTGGGGATGAGTAGACTGGGGTAAAGTTGTAGGAATGTTGTGTCAGGGTCGTTTGTGAATGCTGAGTTTGTGGTGGGTTGGGGTTGCTGCATTAACATAAGTTGTAGCGTGTATAGTGATATACTATACTCTTTTGGTTTCCCCTCCAAAGCCATCAACCTGTCCAACAACAATCCAAACTAAAAAGTGGGGCAACTGGGTTTAACCCAGCGCTACTTGGTCTTTTACCTAACCGCGAACTTCGCCCCACAGCGCCTTGTCCTTATGGTATAAATATTGGTTTGTTTAATTATTGGGAATTGTGTGGGGTCGTAGTATAGCCAGGTATTACGATGGGCTCCAGAAGCATCACAGAATGGGTATGCTGACTCCTCTGGGAGAATGACGAAGTTCTGGAGCTGTAGATACCCATTGGTCATCGGTTCAAATCCGATCGGCCCCACCAGTCACTTTCTTTTCTTGTAGATGCCTGTGTTTACGACTCTGACTAATTGAAATCCCGCTTCGATTAGTAGGGTTTCGTCTTCTATGTTGTGGGACTTTGCTTGTCTATTCTTCTGTTGTTAGGAATAGGGCTGATTCGAGGTTGATGTGGATTTCTGTGGTTGCTACTTGTGGCAGGTTGCACAATCAGTCTGCGTTGTGGGGCGGATGCTGACGCAAAAAAGCAATATGTAGGGCAATCGGCTGGTTGTTGTTGTGTATAGGGGTCTACCCGACAACTACTACTAGAAAAACAGAGTTTAGGGGTTGCCAAACCACTTATCGTACCATGTGTTAAACATGCTAAGGCAGTCTTTTTGATAAGCCTCTTCTCCCTGTTCCTTGCGCAGGCAGTTAACGAGTTCAAGGTTATGAGCAATTTCAGCTTTTGCCTCTTTAAGCGCGGCTTCAACGTCGTCAAGCATGTCGTTACCGCCTGCAGCATAATCGGGGTTAGTTTGCTGTAGGAATGCTCGTTTGTGTTTGATTAATTCTTCAATTTTGCCTTCACTCATACATGGCACCCGTTAAGCAATTGCCTACTGAGGGAATTTTAATGTTGCGTCCGCTCGTAGTGATAGAGGTACTCCTGTGCGTAACCTGCGTAGCGGCCGAAGTATATGCGGGCAAAGCCGCCGATTTTTTGGTATTCGCCGTTAGTTAAGGAGTCATGGCTTTTCATCTTCGTCACTAACTCCGCAGGGAGCTGGTCAGCATAGTGGTTGAGGATTACCCGTTTAACCCAGACATCCACCGGAAACGCCTCTGGCTTCTCCAGCGAAAACAGCAACACACAATCAGCCACCTTCAAACCAACACCCGAAAACTCGAAAAGCTTCTTCCTCGCATCCAAATATGGCAGAGCTTTGAGGGCTTCAAGGTCTATTTTGTCGTCAACAATCTTTCTAGCGGTCGCCTGTAAGTACTTTGCGCGGTAACCTAAACCGCATTCACGCAGCCCATTCTCGCTTGCACCCGCAAGCTTTTGAGCGGACGGGAAAGTATAGAAGTCCAAGCCATCAATGACCCTTTTTTCGCCATATTTTTCAGAAATTTTACGCAGCATCAACTCTATGGCGGCTATGCTCTTGTAGGTAGCGCAGATGAAGCTGGCAAGGCATTCCCAGGGCACCTGTCGTACTATGCGCAACCCCTCAAACCGCTTAAGCGCAGCTTGGATGTAGCTGTCTTTAGCGATACACTTGTTGATTTCAGTCAAATTATCGTTTAACCTAAAATACTGCCGTACAAACCGGTCGCTGGCACCCCAAAACTCCAACTCCGAGCCGCATTGTCGAATCTTGATGACTTTATCGCCGACAACCCCATACCACCAACCAGCGATTCTTCTCCAACGAAACACCTGCCCACAACAGAGCGAAAAATCCAAATCAAACACAACTTCAAGCTGCATGTCTACTGCTCCATGAACTTTTCAGGTTTAGGAACTTCAGGCGCTAAGCCTTTGCGTTTGCGTAGTTCAACGATGACTTCTGCGGCAAGTTTAGGGGGCACTTTCTCCCAGTGGTCAAAGAAGGACTGCCATACAGCTCTGCCCGACGTTGCGGAGCGGAGTTCTTTGGAGAAACCAAACGTTTCGGCAACTGGGATGTAGCCGCTGATTTGACTTAGCAGTCCCTTCTGCTCAAAAGAGGTAACTTTGCCCCTTCTGGTTGAGATGATTCGCGAGGATTCGCTGGCAAGTTCAGACGCAACGGTAATTATTATTTTGTAGATGGGCTCTTGGAGGGTTGGGTCTGCGGTAAGGAAGCTTGCGAAGACTGCTTTGCCGACGCCTCGCATAACCTCAGAGTTAGTCTCTGCACCTTCGTCAAGTTCGAAATCGAGGAGGTTGACTTTGAGGTGCCGAATCGGTTCACCACACAACGGACCAGCACGGCAAGCGTACTCGAACCCCGCGATGATTGCCTCCAGAACCTCTTTGCAGACATCATCGGTTTTGCTATTACAATCAAAAAGTATGTTGCGGTGCTCGTCAAGCGACAAAACAATGCCTTTATCGTCGTCGGTTGACTGGGCATCTTGTTCTGGCTCAACCTGTACCCAGAAGCTGCTATGTTTGTTTGGGCTCTTAGCCAAAGCCACATCGCCCTTTTTCTGTGCGCACTCCATGTAAACGACTCTTGGCGACGAAACTGCGACGTCGATTGCGCTTTCGCTTTTTAGTTGGTTAAGGGCTACTTCGAGGTGCAACTCTCCCATGCCGCTAAGTAGGTATTCGCCTGTTTCCTTGTCTGTGGCGGCTTTGAGGTTGGGGTCTTCCGACGCAAGTCTCTCTAACCCCTGCTGCAATGCCTCTATATCTTTGGGATTTTTCGGTTCAACCGCTAACGTCACGACAGGTTCAGAAACGTAGCTGATGCCCTCGAAGGGAACCATGCCCTCTTTATCTGCTAAGTCAACAAGGGTTTCCCCTGCTTGAACTCTGCCCGTCAGCGTCAATGATGCCAAGTTGCCTGCTGAAACCTCATGAACATCTTCATGGAACGACCCCATATCGATGGCCACCTGTTTAACCTCTGTGTTAGTCAGGGCATCTACAAGGTGCAACTTGTCACCGTTCTTGACTCTACCTGAGAACACCCTGCCTGAAACGGTAGTATCGCCGTTGGGAACAGCATGAATGTTTGTTATATACATCACCGCTGGTCCGTCGTCGCTGCATTTTGCAAGCGATTTACCCACTTTAGACCCAACCTGACCGTCCCAAATTTTCGTCATTCGATAAGCTTGCGCTTCCCGTGGACTTGGAACCACATCCACAGCCATCTCAAAGATCGCCTCATAAACAGGCAAGGATTTTTTTAGTTTAGCTTGCTCACCCGCTTTGACCGCTTTGATGACTTCTGCGAATTTGATCTCATGCTGTTTTGCCATGCCATAAGTGAAGCCCCAACCATACAGCGCTGAACCGAAGGCCACATTGCCAGCTGAGGGGTTAATTTTCCATAGGTTCCTATAGGGGTTCTCGGTGTAGAGCTCAATTAGGTCGTTGAATCGGCTAATGATCTGGTTGAGTTTAGCTTGGATTTGCTCCTCGCTCAACTGCAACTCGGTGATGAGACGGTCAACTTTGTTTATGAACAGGACGGGGCGAACGCGTTCTTCGAGTGCTTGGCGGGTGAGGATTTCGGTTTGTGCCATTATCTCCTCCACTGCATCCACTACCACGACTGCGCCGTCGATTACGCGAAGCGCTCGTGTGACTTTGCCTGTAAAATCCACGTGCCCCGGGGTGTCAATCAAGTAGATAAGGTAGGTTTGTGCGGCTTTTTTGTAGAGCAGTGTTATGTTGGCGGTTTTTATTGTGATTTTGCGTTTCTGCTCTTCGTCTAGGTAATCGAGGACCCTTGCGATCCCGGCCATTTGTGGCGAAAGCAACCCTGCTCCAGCCAAAAGAGAATCAGCCAATGTGGTTTTGCCGTGGTCGATATGCGCGATTATGCCTATGTTGCGTATGTGCTCTTTGCTGCCCATAAGTGCTTGGATTTGGGGGATTTGCTTGAACCGCGGCATCTTGTAACCCGTAAGACAGCCATAGTTGGAACCGACGTGCATATTATCTTTTTTATTTAACAGTTGCTCAAAGGTTGGTTGGTTTGTTTTTTCTATAGTAGTTGTTGCAGAAAACCCCCTATACACAACAACAACCAACGGCGTCTGTGGGCGGCTGCTTTTCGTTTTCTGCGCTTCTGCTAAGTCGCAGGCTGGTTGTGAAGCGCGCCACAAGCAAATCAACTAACCTTTGATCTGCTGTTCAACTATAGGGTTTGATTACGTCCCTAGCTGCTTCTTGGATGCAACCTGCTGTTTTCTAATCAACAAAACCGTCTCAGACACATACGAAACGACAGACAAGGCTGCTGTCAACACGAAAGGCGCGTAGAGGGTAGAAATCAGGATGCCGTCGGTTAATCCATTGCCGCC
The DNA here is from genome assembly GCA_023488905.1 of Candidatus Bathyarchaeota archaeon. Taxonomy (GTDB): domain Archaea; phylum Thermoproteota; class Bathyarchaeia; order Bathyarchaeales; family Bathycorpusculaceae; genus Bathycorpusculum. The sequence goes on along the minus strand of JAMDCQ010000013.1, from coordinate 60,060 downwards.
TAAAACGGAATTAGGAAAAACGGTAGAATACGCTAAATCAACAACTATCAGGGATAGAGGAACGCAAATAAGAGCAAGCAGTAAAGAGGGAAGGAATTTTTTCTGAGGGGTAGCAAAGGGATTTGAGTAATAATTCAATGCAACCATTACAATCGCAGTTGCGATAGCAAAAAGCAGGGGATAACCCACCAATCCTTCATCGGTTAAACGGGACAACAGGAAAGCCAAAACGATCGAGGCGGCTAAAGCAACTCCGAATTTTTTTGGAGGAAAACGCAACCCAAACAATAGCACTGCACAAATTAACCCTACAATAACAGGTACAATAGCGCCAAAAACGTCGATGCCTAATGACCCTGTAATCATTATTGGGGCGTAGAATGGATTAGCTTTGAAGTAGTCTCCGAAGAACCCTACAGCGACTATTCCCAACGCTGCCGCTACCGCACCTAACAGGGCAACGACGACGCTTTTAATGTAATGTTTGGCGTCTGAACTAACAGGCATAGTATCCACTTATTCGGTTTATTGGAAGCTGAGGTGGCTATTTTTGGGTGGAGACGTATTTTTTGGACACACACTGCCCGGAGCAGAGACGAAAAGGCTTTTTGCCTCGCGACCCTGTTTTGAGCGGAACGCCATGCCAAAATCAACCATCATTCCCTTAAGCCAAATCAAAGAGGAACCTTACGCTTCAGTCGTTTGTTATCCACGAGCAAGCCCCAGCGAAATCCAAGTGCGCATCGAAGAGATGCAGAAGCTTGGCGTTGAAGCGTTGGAGTTCAGCGGTAAAGCCTCCGCTTTCACTTTGTCTGTACTGGGAAAGGGGTATGTCGGCATAGTTGTGGTCGCGCGTGTGGGCAACGAGCGGTTGGCGCTTAAGATGCAGAGGGTTGATTCGGACCGGGAAAGCTTGGAGCGCGAAGCGGAACTGCTCAGCAAAGCCAATAGCGTTGGTGTTGGCCCGAAGTTTCGGGCAGTAACCAAACATTTTCTGTTAATGCAACTCGTCAATGGGGATTTGCTTGAGGTTTGGCTTCAAACACACAAAGACAAAGCAGTCGTCCGTAAGATTTTAACCGACATTTTGGAGCAGTGTTGGCGACTCGACGAAATCAGCCTCGACCATGGGGAACTCAGCAAAGCCCCAAAACACCTCCTCGTAGACGGAACAGATAAGCCGTTTATTGTGGATTTCGAAACAGCAAGTACACAACGCAACGCATCAAACGTTACGTCAGTTTGCCAGTACCTGTTTCAGGGCAACAGTGATGTGTGTAAAGCAATCGCCCAAATCATAGGCGACAGAAATAGAGCTGAACTGGTTGCTGCCTTGAGGAAATATAGGAAAGAGAGAAACCGAAGAAACTTTGAAGATTTACTTCAGCGATGTCTTGAATAATTGCAACTTATGCCACGACTTCGTGTAGCCGCTTCTGCTTCACTGCCTCTTTTAGTTCCATAGCAATGCGTCTGCCCATGTACATGTTCTCGCCGTACCGCAAGTAAGCATAAGGCGAAGTTCCGATGCCGACGTTTGTGCCTGCAACGATGCGCGCACTGATTTCGAAGCAGTAGATTTTGAGGTCGTCTGTGATGACGGTTTCTAAGCAGAAAGGCCCGATAATACCCGGTGGGGCTAATTCGCGTGCTTTTTTGTGTACTTTTTCACCCATGCGCATAACTTCTGGCAGCAGCGATTCGCGAAGTACTATGGGGAAGTTGCCGACGACTGTGTATGTTGGGATTACGTCGATTTCGAGTTGTTCCTGAGCGGGGATTTTTCCGATGCTGTCCACTGCGGATTCGTAGCGGCGGTCCATTGCAAGCAATTCGACGTCGTCGTTTAGGATGCTGCTGAAGTAGCTGGGGTAAACGTTTACGCCCAAAGCGTATTCTTGCAGGTGGATTTTGTCGATGTCTTCTTTGGTAATTAAGCCGCGTTTGATCATTTCGTCTGCTTTCTTGTAGAAGCTCTTGGGCGAATTGGCAAGGAAGTATCCTCTGCCGCCTTTTGCGCCTTGGAGTTTGGCGATTATTAGGCGGTCGATGTCATCTGGCGATTGGAAGGTGGCTGGCAATCGCAGTCCAGCTTGTCTTAGCCATTCTTCCTGTGATTTGCGGTTAGCCTCCCAGTGGAGCAATTGGCGGTTGCCCATCATGGGTACGTTTAGGTTGTCAGTTAATTGCTCAGTGCTCAGGTATGCGGTAAAGGAACCGTGTGGAATCAAAACGACGTTTAGGTTGCGGAGGTGCTCTTGAAGTTTCTCATTTAACAATTCAGTGAAGTCTTTGACTATGATTAACTCGTCAACCAGCGGGTACTTCTGGTACATGATGACATCTTTCTCTTTACAGATGCAAACCGTGCGGAAACCTTCTTCTTTGGCACCCTTGAAAATGTTAAGTGAACTATGGGAGCCTAACGTGCCGATCGCAAGTTTTGTTTGGTCATATTTATCGATGATTCTGCCGACGGCTTTGCTGTCTATCATGTCACAACTTCCAATAGGCGGCGTTTTCTGATTGCCCGTTTAATTTCCATGGCGACCCGTTTGCCTGGACCTACTTCTACGCCGTATTTGTATTTCATGTAGGGTGAGGTCGGTTCAACGCATGGGCATCCTGGGACTCGGGGGCTTACGTCGAAGACTCGGAACTGCAAGTCCTTGGTAACTGCACCCTGTAAGGCGAAGAGACCAATCATGCCTGGCGGGAACTCTTTTGCGCAGATTTGCACCCAGCGTTCTGCGGCTCCAAAGATTTTTTCAAGCTGGCTTTCGCGCATGGTAACGCCCATGTGGCCGATTTCGATGTTCTGTGTTGCTACGTTGAGTTCGAGTTGTTCTCTTGCGGGGAGATCGAGGACGCCGTCGAGGTCTGTTTGGATGCGGCGATCAAAACCCAAAAGGTCAATGTCATCGTTTAAGGGTGAATAGAAGTAATTCGCGTTAAATTTCGCACCTAACACATACTCTTCAATCACTGATTCTTCAAGGGCTTCACGGGTGATTATGCCTGCTTTAATGCGTTTCTCAGCTTCCCGCTCATACTCTTCAGGCGTAGAAGCATAGAAGAAGGCGCGCTCAATCGTTCTGCCTTTCTCGGCGACTTTGACGATGACTGGGCGGTCGATTTCTTTGGGTGACTTGAAAGCTTTGGGGATTTGTATGCCTGCTTCTTTTAGGAGCCAGAGCTGGTTTTTTGGGGCTGTACGTTCCTCTGTTTTGAGTAGATATCGGTTGCCCATAAGCGGAATAGTGAATTTCTGTTCAATCGCGTCGTAGCCTGCATATACACTGAAGCTGCGGTTGGGGACAAAAATCGTGTTAAGGTCTTGCAACTCCTTAACCGTTTCAGGCGTGGTTATGTCCGAGAATTGGTCGAGGAAAATGAATTCGTCAAACACGTTGCGGTAGTAGCGTGCGTAGGTTTTTTCTCTGCCGTTCTGGCATACGACGACGGTTTTGAAGCCTTCCTGTTTAGCACCTGACGCAATCTCAAGTGCAGAATGTGAACCCAGCACCCCAATGTGTACTTTCTCAGGGTCGTAATCCATTAGGACTTGTTTGATTTTGTCTTGCATGTTCATGCTTTTTCACCAATAAACGCTTTATAATCATCAATAACTCTGGGCAATGCTAGCGTGTCGAAGATTTTTTTGCCGCTCATCTCATTAGCCACCGACATGTACATTTGGCTTATGATGGTTTTAAGTTTGGGGTCAAGTTTAGGAGGCTGAGACTTGCAAAGCGACTTCCAATCCTGCACGCCTTTGACTTCCGCGTCCCTTTTGGCTTGCTCCAAGTCATTGTACCATGGGGTTTTTTTGTAGAATTGCCTTGCCACTTCTTTGCTTACATGGATCCCGCCAAATGTGAAGCGGCACTCATCCAATGTGCCTAACACATCTACGAGCATGAGTTTGCGTTGGTCGTCGAAGGCTAACTCGATTTTGCCATCCTCATTCACTAGACCTGCGTTTGAGGCGGCTTTGGTTATGGTTTCGTCAGCTTTTAGGAGGACCGATTTGATGTCGGATACTTCCGGGTCGGTTAAGCCTGCGATTTTCTGTGCCTCAGTCCATGTGACGTAGCGGTCGGTCTCTTCCAGCTTAGTGCTTACGTCGAAGATGGGTTTAGTGAGGGTTTCGCCTGGTTTTGGCTGGTGATCTAACCCGAGGTCTGCTAAGGTTGCTTTGCCTTGTGCTAACCGCTTGAACACTGATGAGCCTTCTGGCAACCCGTTGCGGTAGATGATTTCCAGTGGGATGAGGCAGTTTTTTAGGCTGGATGTGTAGACGCTGTAGTCATGCACTATTTTCCGGTTTACAACGCTTGTTTTAGGACTGTAAACGTTGACGAGCGCGACTTCCATAATGCTTGATGGGTCCCTGAGTTCGTCAAGCCTGACCGCCTTACCCGCTGAGTTTACTAATCCTCGGTAATGTGTTTTGACGCCAAGCTTTTCTAGTTGCTCAAAACAGTAAGCGCCCATGAGGCACAATGCAGCGCCTTTGCCGTCGATGTGGTCGGGCATTTCGCCCCAGTCAAAAACGCTGTATCTGTCAGAAAACAGGAATCTGCCTGTGCCCATAGCGGTTTGGGTTGGTTTAGTTAATATTTGTAAATCTTTGACGCTGCCCATCTGTGTCTCCTCTTAGTTGCTGTGATTATCCGTTTTTGCCTTTATATCACTTTATACTGTTGACTTTGTCTATTAGCAGTTTGGCGTCTTCTACGTTGTCGCCACCATAGGTTACGCCAACATAGAACTCCCCGTTTTTTGGGCTAAAGGCCCCGCTGATTAAAACTGCTGCTACTGAGCTAACGAGAAGTGCCACTACAATGTCAAGCACGATTATTTTTCGGTTCATCGGCTGGCAACTCACTTAACTTTGGGCTAACACTGTTTTGGCTTATGTAGTTTTACCCAAATCTACCCGGCCCTAACCTGCCGTTGAAGCATGAATTAACGAGACCGCATCGGCCCTGAAAAACGTTTAAATCTATTCAGAAACAGCAATATTACGAGCGCCAAATGTGGGCCCGTAGCTCAGTTAGGTAGAGCGCCAGACTCATAATCTGTTGGTCAGGTGTTCAAATCACCTCGGGCCCACCATTACGTTTATCTCTAAAAGCAAAAGCCTTATGCAACTCGATTAATCATTATTGTTAACCGAGGATGATATGCTTTAAGTCCCAAAAAACGAGCTCCCAGAAACGCTAAAAACAAGGGCAGAGGCGTCGCTTACCCTATGGAAATTGGGGAAGAATTTGAAGTGGACATTTTTGATGTTGCTCCTAACGGTGAAGGGGTTGCGAAGATCAAGAATTTTCCTGTCTTCATTAAGGGCGCCAAGCTCCATGAGCATGTGAAAGTCAGGATAACTGCTTTAGTTGCTGGCGCCGCGGACGCGGAATTAGTCCAATAATCCAAACGCGGGTAAACCCACGTTTATCGCCATTTTTTAGTGAAATTTTGCCCTGTTGGGATCACGCGACATCTCTGTGTAGAGGCCCCATCCCTTATTAGTAGATCAAAAAATCGAATTATTCTGGATTTTAGTCTTTGTTTAGGGAAATTAAACTACACAACATAAGAGTCCACAAAACAAAACTCTGCCAAATATTGATCTACCGATGAGGGAGGGGAAGTTGCTTCTGAGAGGTGTGTGGTTTTGGGTTTGTTGACTTTTGCTGTTTCACGGAAAACGCAACAGACACCACGCAAAGCGCATCGCTGGGTGCGTTTTTCGCCATCATATTAGGATCCAAATATCAGATGTATGCAGAAACCTATAGAGGGACCCCCCCAGACGGTAAAAAAGCACGTTTAACGCAACACCTAACCTATAGCCAAACAAACAAATTTTTGATCGCCTGTTATTTAAAAGCGAAAATCGCGTTGATCAGCTTTCAATACGGCTGTCTGTCATAAACTTGGTTGCGGGCGCTACCTTCAAAACTGGATTGCCCTCCGCGTCGTAGTTAACATGGAGGATGTACTCTGCGGCGGTGCTTAATGCTTGTTTAATCGCTGCCAGAATCACTTTGTTACCCATCATGTTCCCTCGGATTCATGTTTTGGTTTTAGTTTTCGATTCAGCGCCAACCCCTCAAACAAAAACAGAACCATAGCCACCGCCGTCATCCCCGTCAAAAAATAGAAGCTGCTCTGCACAACTAAACCCTTAATTACTAAACTCAGCATAATTAATCCTACTTCTGCGGCGAATGCGCCCATAAAAAAGAAGGAGTAAAACATCAATCTGGGTACGAGGTTTTTGCCGACCCACACGTGCCCATTGATGTTTGCTTTCTCTCGAAGGACATAGTCGCCGTAGCTGTTCTTCTCGATTAAACCCATGTTTTCAAGTTTCTGCAAGTGACGGAATGCGACGCTGGTGCTGCTGAGTTCTGCTCCTCTGGTTACGTCTCTGGTTCCCACTGGCTTGTCTGCACGGATGATGTATGCGTAGACGCTTAATGTGTTGCCTTCGAGTTCATCGTTTGCCATCTGGCATCTGCACCTCTATGGTTGGGTCATGTTGCCGGGGCCAAAAGTCGGGACATACAGTATGGACGATGTTGGCGTTGGTACTGGCGGTGTCTGTATCGGTATCGGTAGGGTTCCGCTGACGTAGGTTCCATAGACAAAGCCGTTGTCGGTTTTGGCAAGCTCGATGTGCTGGATGATTTGGTTGTCTGCGGGGGTGGTGGCGGTTAAGTCGCCGCTAACGGTGACGGTGGACACTTTGGTTACGTCAATGTAGAGGGTTTGGGCGTTTCGGATTTGGTTGATTGTCTGCGAGGAGTCTTTGCCGTTGTATTCCAACATGTAGTTGCTGACAAAGCCCAACATCGCATCAGGTGACCATGCTTGCCAATTTATGCATTGACCGCCGTTGCTGGCTGGTCCATTGTAGGTTAAGCCGTTGGCGAAGGTGATTGTGCCGTCGCCGCAGATGCCTGTAACGACGTTGGCTTTGTCTTCGACGATGTAGTAGCCTAAGTCAATGATGGGGCCTTGGTCTGAGGAAACCGCGAATTTGTAGTATTCGATTTGGGCATCAGCGTTTTGCATGGCATCGGTGGTTAAGGTAAAGTTTGCAACGATTTCAATGGAGGCACCAGCCCATGAAACGGTGTTGTTTCCGCCGGTCACATATGGGTTACAGTAGGCATAGGGGACATCAACGTTAAACCATGGCTTAATGTCGGTTAAGGCAGCGACTGTTTGGGTTTCCCCTGTCATAAGATACTCTAGGGGCACGATGGTTGCAATTCCAATTGCTACAGCAAGAATGCTAAAGACGACGAGTTTTTTTTCGGTTTTCATTTTGGTTTTTCACCGCTTCCCATACAGGCAAGGCGGCATATAATGCTCTCCACAGAACAAAACTGTTCTCCAAAAGAACACCCAGCCCGCAGAGGGTTTTGTAGCTAAGTTTAAAAATTTCCAACCCCTCTATGGCGCGGTTTTGTTGTTTAAGCGTTGGGTCCCCGTATTAATTGCGGCGGTTTTCTTTGCGGTGGCTTTTGTGATTTTGCTTGACCAGAAAATAAGTTTTGGGCTTTGGTTTCAGATAACGGATTTGCATCATGAAACCTTCGCCCTCGCAGCCGTGGCTCTTGGGATAGGTGTCCTGGTGGGCTCGGTAGTGACTGAAGAAAACAAAAACTAAGCTTCAAACGCCCTTATTTGACAATTTCTTGGATTATTTCATTAGTCGCCATGACTTTGGCGTTGTAAACATACTCCAAATACTTGAGACCTTCCTTGTGGTCTTTCTCCGTGAACGCTTCCACCCCGTCCTCGACGATTACGATGTAGTAGCCGCGGAAGAACGCATCCGCCGAAGTGTGCCGAATACACATATTCGTATGCACGCCACCCAAAACCACAGTTTTGACGCCGTCGCCACCATAGAGGCTGCGTAGCAAGGGGTCGAGCCCTGTTTCATAGAAGCCGCTATAAGTCCGCTTCTCAACAACGTAGTCGGCTTTGTCAGGTGCCAACTCAGGAATGACTTCTGCGCCGACGGTGCCTTTTATGGCGTGCGTGCCCCATTTCCGCGTTACCTCCACGTCTTGGGGGTAGTGGGCGTCGATGCTGTAGATGACGGGCACGCTGTTTTTGTGCGACGCCACGAGCAGCCGTTGGAGGGGTTGGATAATGGCGGGGACTCTTTTGGTTTTCAGCGGTCCAGTGAAAAAGTCGTTTTGCACGTCGATGAGGATGACTGCTGGGTTTTTAATCAAAACAAATCGCTCTCCGCTAGAAAACAGTTGGAGCGCCTATTTAGTTTTGCTTATAGTTTGGTTGGGGCTTTGGTTAGTCTCTCTGCGCCGTCCGAGGTTACAAGAACAGTGTCTTCGATCCTGACCCCGCCATATTCTGGAATGTAGATGCCCGGCTCAACCGTGACCACATTGCCCTCATCAAGGATGTCTTTGCTATCAGGACTCAAAACTGGCGCCTCATGCACTTCTAATCCTACGCCGTGCCCTAAATTGTGCACGAAATACTCGCCGAACCCCGCCTCCGCAATCACCCGCCTCGCAACGGCGTCAACGTCTTTGGTTGGCGTTTGGGGTTTTATTGCTTCTATGGCTTTCTGCTGCGCCAACCGCACCACATCAAAAATTCTTTGTTGCTTCTCGGTGGGTTTGCCTGCGACAAACGTGCGGGTTATGTCTGAGCGGTAAAACCGATTGGTTGCGCCTAAATCGACCACCACAAAATCGCCCTCACAAATCGACCGCCCCATGACCGTGCCATGAGGGTAAGCACAGCAAACACCGCGGGCCACGATGGTTTCAAACGCTACCCCATCAGAACCTGCCTTACGCATGGCATACTCGACCTCAGCTGCCAACTCCTTCTCCGTCAAGCCCGGACGGATTGTTTCTTGAGCGGTTTTTATGCCGACATCAGCCATCTTGCAGGCTTCCCTGATAAGATCAATTTCTTCTTTTTCTTTGATTTGGCGGAGGTTTCGGAAAAGCTGGGTTGCGGGTTCCAGTTTCTCTTCTCCGCCGACTGCTTTAGCTAGTGCACGCCAGCTTTCAATCGGCAATGTGTCCACGCAAAGTTTAGCGCCGGCTGTTTGTTGAGCGATTTTTTCCATCAGGTTCTCGCCGCGTTTGAGCAGCTGTATTGTGAAGCCTTTGGCTTCGGCTTTTGCTTGCTCGTAGTTGACGCCTGAGACATAGAGCACGTTTTCTCCCTGTTCGAGGATTATGAGTGCGGCTGCGCCTTGGAAGCCTGTGAAGTAGGTGATGTTGGTGGGGTTGAAAACTGCAAAGTTGGCTGGTTTGGTTTGGTTTTTTGCGGCTTGTTTGAGTTTGTCGGTTCGCATGGGCATCTGTCCTGTAGAGAGGGACTTGCTTTGGTTGTTTAAGTTTTCGCTTCCCACATCGAGTGGATGCTGTTATGTAAACTTGCTTGTGAGATTGCATGATGTAGGAGCAGGCAGAGAGCTATCTTTTGTCTGTCTTTTCAGAGGATATTTTGTCAGTGAACGTATTTTTGTGTCTTCTTTGTCTAAAAAAATGGTTTGCCAGCGAGTAAACTCTGCCACAGACCTGCAAAAACTTTTCATAAAAAACCATACCTTTTACAGGTAAAAACATGAATTTCCACACCGACAACCCATTACCTTAATATACTGTGCATTGGGTACCTTACTTTTAACACTCTTGGAGATTAACCGTTTGTTTGGCTACGCAGGGAAAATACTCTATGTCGACTTAGCCACCGGGAAAACAAGAACCGAAAAACTATCAGAAGAAACCGCTAAAAAATACGTTGGCGGCATCGGTTTAGGCATGCATTTGTGGCTATCAAACACCAAAACAAGAATGGATGCATTTAGTCCAGAAAACCCCTTGGTACTAGCGCTTGGTCCCCTCTCTGGAACTATGTTCCCCACAGGCGGAAACGGCCACGCCTTCATATCAAAATCACCCGCAACCGGCGGTGTAGCTGAGGCAGTAGCGCATGGCACTTTTGGCACTGAACTCAAACGAGCAGGCTACGATGCCGTTGTTATGACTGGGAAAGCTGAAAAACCAGTTTATCTTTTTATCGACGACGACTCGGTTAAGCTGCGTGACGCAAGCCACATCTGGGGCAGGTCTCCAGGTGAAGCCGACGATGTTATAAGAGACGAGTTAGGCGACTACTACATTCGTGTTGCAGCCATCGGTTTAGCTGGGGAAAAACTCTCCAAGATTTCAGGCATACTTAACGACAAAACCCATGTTGCAGGCAGGACTGGGTTGGGTGCAGTTATGGGAAGCAAGAACCTCAAAGCCATAGCCGTCCGAGGCACCTGCGATGTTGCAGTAGCAAAACCCGCCGAATTCCTCGACTTAGTCCAGGAATTCCACGAACGCATGAAGGGACCTGCAGCAAAGAAGTACCGCACACTAGGGTCAATAGAGAGCCTCTCAATAAACAACGACTTAACCTGCATGCCCACAAACAACTATGAAATGGCACACTTCATGAATGCAGACAAAATCAGCGGTGAAGTCCTAAACGAACACTTCGTCATAAAAATCATCGCCTGCAACTCATGCGCCATGAGATGTGAACATGAGGCAATAATCCGCGAGGGCGCCTACAAAGGAACCATGACGCGCCTTGAATACGACAACGTCTGGGCTTTGGGTCCAAACTGCGGCATAGACCAACCAAACTTTATAATTAAAGCCGCCGAACGATGCTACTACTACGGTTTAGATGCCACCAGCACAGGCGTCGCAATTAGTTTTCTGATGGATTGCCACGAAAAAGGGTTGCTCTCGCATGAACAACTCGAGGGCATAGACCCCCACTTTGGTAACGCAAACGCGCTTGTCAACTTGATTGAAAAAATCGGCAAACGCGAAGGCATCGGCGGCATCCTAGCTGACGGCGTTAAAGTGGCTGCTGAGACGATTGGTAAGAACTCTGCTGAACTTGCTCAGCATATCAAGGGCTTAGAGGTTACTGGATATGATCTGCGTTGCCTGAAAACCGCAGCTCTAGGTGCAGCGGTTTCTTTCCGAGGCGCCGACCACACCCGAAGTGGAGTGTTAGTCCTTGACTTAAAGGGAATAGTTGAAAGCTTAAAAGCTGAAGTAGGTCGCGGTAAACTCGTTAAGGAATTCGAAGACGTGACCAACCTGCTTGATTCCTTGATGATTTGCAAGAACGCTAAAGGAACATTCTACGGTGAATTGGTTGACATTGCCAAAGTTTACAGCATAACCACAGGTATAGAAGTTACGCCTGAAGAGATGGCTGTTGCGGGTCAAAGAATCCAGACGCTCGCCAAACTCATTAACACACGTGGAGGCTTAACCCGCGAAGACGATACGCTTCCTTGGAAAGTGATGAATAAACCCGTTCCCGACGACGGACCAGCAAAAGGCTCAGTTGTAACTAAAGAAGAACTTGACCTGCTACTAGACGACTATTACCAAGCACGCGGCTGGACCAAACAAGGTCTCCCAACAAAGACCCAGCTCAAAGAGTTAGGTTTAGAAGCCTACGCCGACATAGTTAAGGAGGATTAGAAAGATGGTTACGCTTCATGACCGAAAGTTCATCTCCGCTGATTCTGACAAGTGTGTTGGTTGTCAAATCTGTGAGTACGCCTGCTCCTTTAGTCATGAAAAAGTTTTCAACGCAGTAAAATCACGTATCCGAGTTGTTCGAGCCAGACAGATTAAAAACATAGCAGTAACCTGCAGAAAATGTCAGGAGCCAGCATGTGTCGCCGCATGCCCAAGAGATGCGCTTTCACAGTCTCTTGAAACAGGCAACATAATCATCGACAAAGACCAATGTAACGGCTGCGGCTGGTGTATTGAAGCCTGCGACTACGGCGCCATGATGATGCATCCAGAGACAAAAACCGTCTATGTCTGTGACCTCTGCCAGTATAAGCCAGATGGACCACAATGCGTTAAGTGGTGTCCTGAAGAAGCACTCACAGTAGTTACAAGCGATGTGTTAGCGCAGAAGGCAAGACTTAGCGCAATCAAGAAGCTTTTCCAAGATAAAGACGAAACATAAATCTAAACTTAGGCGTTTTAAATGCCTTATTCATCCTTTTAATTCTAAAATCGAGGGCAAATTGTTTTCGGTCCCTAAGTTTTGCCTTTAAAATGGAGCGCAAACTTGACTAAACACGTTAATTTGTCTGTGATAAACCCATTAGCTTAATATAGTGTTCGCTGAAATAAACTACTCGGAACCTCACGGAGGGACAAGGTTGCTCGGTTACGCAGGAACAGTATTGTATGTTGATCTAACCACAGGCAAAACCCGCACTGAAAAATTAACCGAAGAAACCGCCAAAAAATACGTTGGCGGCATCGGTTTAGGCATGAAACTTTGGTTATCAAACTCAAAAGCAGGTGTAAACCCGCTAAGCCCCGAAAACCCCCTTGTATTAGCTCTTGGACCTGTTTCAGGAACCATGTTCCCAACGGGCGGAAACGGACACGCCTTCATATCAAAATCCCCTGCAACCGGCGGCGTCGGCGAAGCAGTAAGCCACGGCACCTTCGGAGCAGAACTAAAACGCGCTGGTTACGACGCGATTGTGTTAACTGGGAAAGCTGAGAAACCCGTTTATCTCTGGATAGATGATGAATCAATCCAGCTTCTTGACGCTTCAAACATTTGTGGGAAATCCCCTCCGGAAACTGAAGACGCCATCAAAGACGAATTGGGCGACTACTACGTTAGAGTAGCCTCAATCGGTCTGGCTGGCGAGAAACAATCTAAAATCGCAAACATCATTAACGAGAAAACTCGAGCCGCAGGCCGCACTGGTTTAGGCGCGGTTATGGGCAGCAAGAACCTCAAAGCCATCGCCGTCAGAGGCACCCGAGACATCACCGTAGCAAAACCCGACGTATTCATGGATATGGTGAGAGAATTCCATGAACGCATGAAAGGTCCAGCAGTGCAGAAATACCGCACTTTGGGCACAGTTGATAACATCAGCGTAACTAACGAACTCATGTGCATGCCCACAAGAAACTATAGCGCTTCACACTTCGAAAAAACCGAAAACATCAACGCCGAAGTTCTAAACGAGCGTTATGTGGCAAAAATCATCGCCTGCAATTCATGCGCCATGCGCTGTGAACATGAAGCCCTCGTACGGGAGGGCCCCTACAAAGGGTCATTGGCACGCATGGAATATGATAATCTCTGGGCTCTTGGACCCAACGTTGGCGTAGACAAGCTCGACGCAATAATCAGAGCCGCAGAACTCTGTAACTACTACGGTTTAGATGCCACCAGCACAGGCGTCGCAATTAGTTTTCTGATGGATTGCCACGAAAAAGGCCTATTATCCCACGATCAACTCGAAAACATAGACCCCCACTTCGGTAACGGAGAAGCAGTCGTTCAACTCGTCGAGAAAATCGGTAAGCGTGAAGGTATAGGTGAATTGCTTGCTGATGGTGTGAAGGTGGCTGCTGAGAAGATTGGTAAAAATGCAGCTGAACTTGCCCAGCACATCAAGGGCTTAGAAGTCACTGGCTATGACCTGCGTTGCCTGAAAACCGCAGCCTTAGCCGCAGCGGTATCGTTCCGTGGTGCAGACCACAATCGAAGCGGTGCCTTCGCGTTAGATTTGAGGGGAAAAGTTGATCGTCTCAAAGCTGAGAGGGGCCGAGGTAAACTCGTTAAAGAAAACGAAGACATCTTCGCCTTAATCGACTCGTTCATTATATGCAAGAACGCCCGAAACACATTATACAATGAACTAGGCGACTTAGCCAAACTCTACAGCGCGGTAACAGGCGCGGAAGTTACACCCCAAGACCTAAGCGTTGCCGGTGAACGAATAAACACCCTCGCCAAACTCATTAACACCCGCGAAGGTTTAACCAGAAACGACGACACACTCCCCTGGAAAGTCATGAATCAACCCATCTCTGATGATGGACCCGTAAAAGGCTCCGTTGTAACTCAAGATGAACTTGACTTGATGCTTGACGACTACTATCAAGCCCGCGGCTGGGCCGTTGAAGGCATACCCTCCAAAGAGAAACTCAAAGAATTAGGCTTACAAGAATTCCAAAACATAGTTGAGGCATAAACATGGTAAAGATTCACCAGAGAAAATTCATCTCCGCTGACCCTGAGAAATGTGTCGGCTGCCAAATCTGCGAGTACGCCTGCTCCTACAGCAAAGAAAAAGCCTACAACCCCATAAAATCACGCATCCGCCTAGTTCGCGTAAACCAGTTGGCGAACATGGCTGTCACCTGCAGACTCTGCGAAGAACCCGCCTGTGTCGCTGCATGTCCACGCAACGCCCTTAGCCAATCCGAAGACACAGGCAACATTGTCTTAGATAAAGACAAGTGCAACGGTTGTGGCTGGTGCATTGAAGCCTGCGACTACGGTGCCATGATGCTTCACCCCGAAACCAAAGTGGTCTACGTCTGTGATCTCTGCAAAGACAAACCTGACGGTCCACAATGTGTTAAGTGGTGTCCTGAAGAAGCCCTCACGGTTGTCACAAGCGACACCTTGGCGCAGAAGGCCCGAATCAGCGTGATCAAGAAGCTCTTCCAAGAAAAAGAAGAGAAACAATAAATCTGGGCTTTTTACCCATTCAACTTTTTACATTTCCCCACTGCTTTCTTCGCTACTCACGTGTTCTTCCATGCAGTGTGTTTCGTAGTCTTCTCTGTTTTCGTATTCTTGGCTGTCTTTGCGGCATCTGAATTTGCCCTCTGAAGTCATTTCGGGTTCAGGTATATTCTTTTTTGTCTCCAAAACAAGTCGCCTCCTAAGTTGCTCTTGCAAAAACCATTTTGTACTAGCTAGAGTTAGGGAACATAAACGTATGTGACTGCTACAAACCAACCATAAAATGAGTTACTAACTAAATCGAGCAGTCTCGAAACTAGATAGTTAGGTCTCGGAAAAGATGTCGCTTACTAATTGGCTAATTTGTTTGCTTGCCCCAAAAATGTCTGCAAGCGATTGTTCCCCTTCAGCGGTCAAGCTGTACACTCGGCCGCCTTCGTCTCCCTCACTTCTTAGGCACTTTTTGCGCTCAAGCAGATAGATTTCGTGGTAGATTGTGCCTGGACTAAAGGTGATTTTGTATTTTTCATGCAGGTGTCTCAGTATTTCGTAACCACTGCTCAGGGGGCTGATCTTTAGATATTTCAAAATTAGGATGTCGGAGAAGTTTTTGATAATCCTCGTCGTAAGGTCTTCGTCGCGTTTTGGTTTCATTTATTGTTTCCCCTATGTTTTCGTGTTACCGGTTGCTTGATAGGTTACTACCGTTTAGGGTTGGGTTGTGATAAAAGCGTTCTGAAGTGTGGTGCACGATTGAAAAACACTATTTTTAACCGCTAAACTACGGATTACGAACAAGAATAACGCCCAAAAGCACCTTTGACGAAGAGAACTACGTATTTCTTTAAAACTTGCCTTTCTCGTATTCTTGCTTCACAAAAACAACGCACTCAATAAATTTGCCATTTTGAATGGGAACAGGGCAGGTGATTCCTGTTTTAGATTGAATTTGTCTAATAACCTGCAGTTCGATGTGTCTGGCACCAACGCCAAGGGTGCTCTGTAAAGCATTCATGAAGTCCTCAACGCGATCTGGGATTTGGTCTTTACTGATTCCATAACTATTTTTAAGCTGCAGATAAAGCACGATTTTGATCGAGTTACCTATGGCTGTTAAGACTTCATCAACGGATTCAATAAAAAGTCCATTAAAACTCTTTTTTTCTTCAAATTTTTCTTCCATAGACGCTGTCCTCCGACGACTTTCGACTTCGGGGGTCAGCTAATAAGTTAGCCGTTAGTTGAGTATAAAAGCTTATGAATCCCAACTACCTAGCATTTCGAACCCGAATACGCTTAAACGGTTTTTTCCAAGTCTGAAATGAAGCGCTCGAACACTTTTATGCCTCCACGCCAAAAATCAGCCTCCGCCACCTCTAAACCAACCAATCCGCCTAACTCTAAGGGTGATTTACTGCTACCTGCCGAAAGCAAGGCGACCAGTTTAGGCACAAACACTCTCCCCTCTTCCAGATACCGCTCATAGAGTGAGTAAACGAACATCTGGGCGTAGACGTAGGGGTAATTGTAGAAGCGATAGTTCGCCATGTAATAGTGGGGTTTCATGCTCCATTCTGCCTCCATCTCGGGGAACCACGTGACAGCATCGCCGTAGATGCGGTCGCGGGCTTTGGTCCAGTGGCTGCAAATGGTCTTGTAATCGAGGAACTCACAGTCCTCAACGGATCTGTAGAGTGCCTGCTCAAACCAAACCCTCGCCGTAACCTGAAAAGCAGTCATCCCTGCCTCATCCAAAACCAAGCAAAGCAGCGCCTTGCGTTCCGCATCAGATTTTGCATCCTCAAGCATCAAGTCCGTCAGCAAAAGCTCCCCGAAAATCGAAGAGGTCTCCGCTACGATGGAGGGAACATGGGTATTCAGCAGCGTCTGATTTCTAGCCATGTACCAGTCATGAGTTGCGTGTCCAAGCTCATGCACCAAAGTGAAAACGTCGGTTAAGGTGCCGTTGAAGCTCTGCAGGATATAGGCGGATTTGCCGTTGTAGTGACTTGCACAGAAGGCTCCATTACGTTTGCCGAAGCGTGGCGTGGCGTCGATGTGGCGCTTCTGGAACATCTCTTTAACCGCGGATGCATAGGCGGGGTCGAAGCGGCTGTAGGCTTCTGTGACGAGCTTTTCAGCCTCTGAAAGTGTAAATTTGAACTCAGGCGCGTCAGGCAATGGGGCAATGATGTCGTGGTTGCCCAAAACCGCTAAGCCCATCAGTTTCGCTTTCATTTTCAAGTAGCGCCTATAGGAAGCTGAGCCTTCCTCAACCGTGCCAAGTAGACGCTCGATTATGTTTTGCTGGGCATCGTTGCTAATCAGGCTGGACTCCATGGGCGAGCGGTATTTTCGCCGTTGGGAAACTGTTACCCAGTCGTTGCAGATGTTGCGTAGCGCAGAGGCGAAGATTTCACTGTCTTTGCCCAGCCCCCCGTAGATGGAGCGGTTAGCGGATTCCCGTGTTGCGCGGTCAGGGTGCGGCAAAAGACCGTTGGCTTCGCAGTAGCTAAGCGTTTTCTTCTCCCCCAAAACCGTCACTTCGAAGAGGCGAGTGTTGAGCCATTTGCACTGCAACTCTTCCCATGCGTTGACGCCGAACTGGTCTTTTTCTATGATAAGCTGCTCTTCAACCTCGCTGAGTTGGTGTTCCACTCGGCGGTAAACCCGCTGGAGCATATGTCTGTAGTTTGCTAAGGCAGGTTCCTCAATCAGTTCGGGTTTAACTTTCAGTAGTTTGCCCAATTCAAGTGAGTAAAATGCCAGTTGCTGGCTGATTTTTGCATTCAGCTTCTCCACTTTGTCGTGGAGTGCTTGCGTCGGCGGTTGAGTCATGTCGGCGGAAAAAGCGAGGCCAGAGTACAGAGTTACATCGCCGAATTTTGCTTCAAACGCCTCAACTTCACGCAGGCACCCAAGTAAGCCATCAGCGGAGAGGATGCCAATTTTGCCACGATACTTCTTTTCAAATTCCTCTGCCATTCTATTGGCAGACCTGATGGTCTCCTGGATTTTTGGATCAGATGCATCCGTGAAGAGTTCGGTTAGGTCCCATGCGTCTTGAGTCGTCAAAGTCTTTGCCTCTGGTGTGGTAATGGCGGCTGGGTTATTTTGCATTTTGCTGTAACAATTATAATTTGGTTGGCGCCGTTTATTCATTTTGGAGCGATTGTAATGGATAAATTTAAACTAATGCAGATATTAACTTGCATATTGTCAATTAATCACGTATTTTTATGAATAGTTGTGAAGAGTTCTCAACTAACCTTTTAAAAGCCAAGCCCATCCCTAAACTATCAGGAGAAGAAATGGTATGGAACAAATCGCAATATGTGAAGAAAGCGCAGCCAGCAGTTCCCTGCTACGCTACGCAAAAGCCGAAGCACAAAAAAAGAGTTGTGCCCGCATGCTCCAAAGCAAGCCCATCAACGGAGGCGGAGCTCACTTCAGGTTCAACAGGATAGACTTATCCGTGAAATCTGAGTGCAATGTCGGCTGTAACTATTGCGATCCAAGCCTCACCCTGACGGAAGGCAAAGTCTTAACCTCCAAAGAAGCCATCGAACGAGTACGTATAGCCGCCAACGAAGACCCCCGCCTCCGCGTAATCGACATCTCAGGAACAGGCGACGCCCTCAGCAGCGAAGTTACCTTCAAAACACTGCGACTAATAGCGGAAGAGTTCCCGCACTTCACCCGATGCATAACCACAAACGGGTTGCTGCTGCCAAAAAAACTCCCACTGCTAGAAGAACTTGGAGTGAGTGCGATTCGCGTCGCCGTAAACGCTGTGGACGCCGATGTTGGTGCAAAGATGTATTCGTATGTGCGCTTGAACGGCAGAACTCTGCGGGGTAAAGAAGCCTTCGAAGTTTTGAGCCTAAACCAGCTTGAAGGCATCCGAAACGCCTCAGACGCAGGCATGATGGTGGAAGTTAACACGCTCTGTGTTCCCGAGGTGAACTCGGCGCATATGGTTGAGGTTGCAAAAATCGTACGTAGCTTAGGCGCTTACAGGATGAATGTCGTACCCGTGGCATCGAAGAGTAGTCTGCATGTACCAACCGTTGAAGAACTGCGATACATTCAAACTGAATGTGATACATGTGTCAGTCCTCAAGTGGTTCTGCATACACCGCCAACGGTAAGTTGCATACTTGCCAGTGCATAGTCACTTTATCTCATAATTTTTTATTATAACAGTAGATCAACTGTGTTTGTTCTGCTTGCAGAATCAAAATGCAACCAGTTGCAATATGCATCAGACGTTGCCAACAAAACAGGCGTTTTTGCCAAGTCCGCTGGTTGTTGTTGAAATAAGAGGGGTCCACGGCAACTTCCAAGATTGATTTTTTGAACTACTGATAAAATAGGGGTTGTTCAAGAAATAAAAAGGGTGCGAACACTTCGGGTTTAAGCCCGAATAGTTGCTTCTTAACAGATTAGAGCTTGTTCGAGGGCTTCAAGCATTACTTTGTTGCCCTTTTTGGTTGTTACGAATTCGGTTCCGCAGACTGGGCAGGGAACAAACTCGTTTTCGCCTATTGCGTCGAATTCAAAGTTCGCGTTGCACTGTGGGCAATGGAACAGTATCGATGCTACGAATGTGTTTTTCATTGTTTTTCCTCCTATATCAGTTTAGGTTTATGGTATGCAATTAAGCAGTTGTCATTAGTTTTTGAGGACTATATAGAAACAGCTTACTTGTATCTCCCATCTACATCGTCAGACTCTGGTATTAACTTTGTGTATGTGTAATCCTGTTGTTCGGCTCATTATAACTCTCTTTTCAGCATCACCATATCTCTTAAGCGAATTCCGCCTTCATAGATGGGTTTGGAATAATTATCGACAAAAAAGTCTTTCTTGACACCGAATATCTCAAACTCTTGCTTCTGATAAAACTGCAAAAACATAGTTGAAGCATCACCTGTTCCGATGATGATTCTTTTGAAACCCCTGCTTTTTGCCCTCTCAACAGCATCATCAAGTAACTGTTTTCCAATTCCCTGCCCCTGATGACCTGTGGCGACTGCAGGGTTTTTAATTTCAATTTCATCCCCATTCAATACTTGTAGAGCATAGAGCGCGATGATTGTTCTGTTTTGCTCCAGAACATAGATTTCTGAACTGAAAATGTACTTGTTTATGGCTTCAATGGTTTCATCTGCAAGGAGCAGTAAGTTGTAGGGGATTTTTTCGTCCTTACCTATCTGCCTTATCTTTCGGTTTTCCTTGTTCTGCATTTTAGTCGATTTCAAATATACCTATTAGCTGAATAAGAAACTATTCAACTGGAAACGGTGGGTGCATTTGCGGGATAAACGGTTTGTTGCTGAACATAGAGGTGGCCCACTAACTAAAGAGAAGCATTATCTGCTTATGAAGTGGGCTTCGGAGTGCGCAGAGCATGTGCTGCCGCTTTTCAATGCCGAAATGGATCCGCGGCTGATGCATGCGTTTGAGGTGGCTGAGCGTTGGCGAATGGGCAAGGCTTCTGTGGGTGATGCAAGAAACGCCGCTTACGGCATAATCGCGTTAGCAAGGGAGTTGTCTGATCCGCTTTCCATTTTGGTGGCTCGATCGGCTGTACAGATTGTGGCGACGGCGCATATGGCTGATCACTCGCTGGGGGCTGCCTGGTATGCGTTAAAGGCTGTGAAGGCGACGGGTAAACCTGTAGATGCAGAACGGAAATGGCAAGATGAACATTTACCCCCAGAAATTAGGGCCTTAGTTTTGTCGGCTAGGTCTGATAAGAAATTTGTTCTGAAATGATTTAGTAGCGGAATTCGTTTTCTGCGGTGTCTACTTGTTTTTGCAGCGATAACTGGTATTTGTCCACCTGTTTTTCGGTTATGTCGGGTTTGTTGTCGGTAAATGCCTTCAAGAAGTGTTTGTCGTTCAGCTTTGCCAAAGTTTCGGCGAGTTGATTGAGTTGTTTGCGGATCTCAACGATTTCCACAGCTAAAGTTCTGAGGATTAATTTGTCTTCCTCTGTTAGGACTGCGTTAACCAAACATGCCACCGAGTAAAGAATACTATCTAAAAGGATGATGTATTAAAATTTCGCTAAACTCTGGTGAGGTTGGTGCTACGGGCAGGATTTGAACCTGCGAACCCCTGCGGGAAAGGATATCCCATCCCGTGAGGCCAGACCTGCCGGCCAAACGTTGATCTTGAGTCCTTCACCTTTGACCTGGCTTGGTTACCGTAGCCCAATGCAGTACAGAAGGTTTGGCTTCTGTCTTATTAATCATTTCCCACAGCCCATCAGGGTTTCATCCAAACGCGAAAGGGACATATTTGGCTCATATTAGAAACTCGTTGCAGAAACCATAGAGGGGAGCAACCCTGTCGGCGCTTTATATAAGGGGAGGGGAGGTCTCTGAGAGCAACAAACGCCCCTAACTTATCGCATACGAAATCGTATCCGCATTTAAATAAGGGGCCTATAGAGAAAAATCGCAGATAGCCAAAAACCGCTAACCCCCCCATATTTCTTTCAGCTCCTAATCATGCTCCATTTGGAAAAGGTTTATCTCGTTGCATACCGTTCTGTTGTGAAATTGCAGGCGGACAACCCTGTCCGCTGGGATGTGGCCGAAAGGCTGAACCGCAAACAAGAAACACAAAAGTGATTGAAACATGGCATACAAATACATCGCCGAAGAATGGGCGAAACCCGAAGAGAGTTTCGTTGAAGAACTCATGCGCCAACGCCTAGTACAATGGCGAAAGCAACCCTCAACGGTGCGCATAGAGAACCCAACCAGACTTGATAAAGCAAGAAAACTAGGCTACAAAGCCAAACAAGGCTTCGTAGTTGCAAGAACCAAAGTCCGCAGAGGTGGACTTAGAAAACTACGGCCAAGATCAGGCAGACGCCCCAAACGTATGGGTGTCAACAAATTCAAGCCCGCAAAAAGCCTCCGCTTAATCGCGGAAGAACGAACTGCAAAACACTTCCCGAACCTAGAAGTGCTCAACAGCTACTGGGTTGGCGAAGACGGCAGACACAAATGGTTCGAAGTGATCCTTGTCGACCCCAACGCACCGACCATAAAAACTGACAAAGACATCAGTTGGATCACCGAGAAACAGCACACAAGCCGAGTCTTCCGTAGCATGACCAGCGCAGGCAAAAACGTTAGAGGCTTACATCACCGCGGTGCAGGCGCAGAAAAAGCACGCCCAAGCCACAGAAGAGGCGCAAAGAAACACCGCGGCGTAAAACGTCAACGTAAAGGAGATGGCCCATATTCACCACGTTAAACCCACCGTAGCCAAACAAAACGGCAAACATAAACAGGGCAAAGGCTTCAGCCCCAACGAGCTTAAGGCAGCCGGCATCAGCAAACAGCAAGCCCAACAAGCAGGTCTGCCAGTTGACATGCGACGTAAAAGCGAACACGAAGAAAACGTCGCCGCAATCAAAGCACACACAAAGAATGCAAAAGCCTAAACCATCCAATTAAGCACTCATTTTTGAGTGACTCCTAACATTTTATTTTTTCAGTTTTTACTTGTTTTGTCTAGAAACTGGTTATCGCTCACTTAAAGCGGCTTATTAAAACAAAACTTCTAAATGGCTCCACATAGAAATAAAGATCTGAAAGTGAAACCTGTGCTGAAAAACGCTGATACCACCAAATCAGTTGGATACATTGAAATACGCGTCTTTGCTCACGCCACCGAAAACCAAGCCAAAGTCGAAACAGCAACAAAAAATATTTTTCCCCCCGAACTCACTGAAAGTCTTGTTTTCGAGAAAACAGTTCTCTCTGGGCACCACTCAAACCCGATAGTCATGTTAACCGCCAAACTTGTCGACCGTAAACTGCTTCCTTCAACGTTAGAAAAGCTCGGTGCAAACTTGAGTTCACTGGATAAGGAGCAGCTAAACGAGGAAATCAAGCTTCATCTGGAAAGGGGCAACTTGTACTTGAGGTTCGATAAGCAAGCGGCTTTTCTGGGGCAGCCAAAGTTCACTCAAAACGACCCCATACATGTGAGAATTCATTTTAAAAACAAAACCAACGATGAAGTTGTAGAATTGGCTAAGCAGTTTGGGTTGCTGCCATGAAACGCACCTTTGCCGACTTACACCTAAGAGTAAACCCTAAAGATGCACAGGCAACTCAGCGCGTAATCGAGAAAGCAGCCAAACTCGGCTACAACGCCATCAGCATCCCCTTCACTGGGCAACTTGAAGAAGACCAAACCAACGCACTCAAAGCCGCCTGTACACAGGTAGGTTTAGATTTTCTTGTTCGAGCAGACTTTAAACCCCGAAACCAAGAAGACCTGATGCGTTTCCTACGCAAGGTCCGCCGTAAAGTCGAGGTCATCTGTATAGTCTGCGATAACAAAGAAATCGCCCGCCAAGCCGCCAAAGACCACCGCGTAGACCTCGTTAACTTCCCAAGTCTCGACTACCATAAGCGCTTCTTCGACCGCGCTGAAGCAGAACTGGCAAGCTGCAGCCAAACAGCTTTAGAAGTTGACGTGAAGCCGCTGTTAACGCTCGAAGGTCCGCCACGCGTGAGGTTGCTTTCAAGTCTGCGGCGCGAAGTTGGGATTGCACGCGAATTCCATGTATCCGTAGTTGTTTCAAGCGGCGTCTCCGAGACCGCCCTGATGCGTATGCCCCGCGACATGGCAAGTTTAGCTTACCTGTTCGGCTTAAACGAAACCGACGCATTGGATACTGTTTCCTCTAATCCCATGGCTATTGTTCAGCGTAACCGCGAGAAACTCGGCGCAGCTTTTGTAGCTCCAGGCATTCGAGTAGTCAAGGAGGGCAAACAAAACTGAAACGCGTTAAACGCAGATATTTAGCGGTGCAACTTGAATGTGACGGCGTTCCAGCCGAGCGGGATTTTTTGGATGCTGTTTGGGCGTCTTTAACTCGGTTGTTTGGTGAGGTTGGGGCAAGTCAGTCTGGGTTGGCTCTGATTTCTTTTGATGTGGCGCGTAAGGTTGCGGTGGTTAGGGTTTCGCTTGTGTGTTTGCCTTTTCTGCGGGCTTCTTTGGCGGCGGTTACTTCGGTGGCTGGTGTGCCTGTGGCGTTGCATGTTTTGGTTGTTTCGGGTACGCTTAAGGCGCTTTTCTCCAACTTTTAATTTGTTGCTATGTAAAGGTTTTGTTTACATTCTGACAAGACAGGTAGAAGTTAAGTCACATATTCCATTGGACAAACTTACAAACATGATGCAGAAATGTTTATCAACTGCAGATAAGCGATAATACCCGTTACATAACTGCGTTGGGAGAAACGCAAAAAATAGACTGAGAAGAGCGAAAAATGGACATAAAAGATTACTTCTTCAAAATGAAGCCCCTAAAAACCGAAGCAATAGTAGACGATACCACCCTCCGAGATGGCCTCCAAATGCCCGGATTAGCCGCTGGACCAAAAGACGCCGCCAAAGTAGCCCAACTGCTCTCAGAAGTCGGCGTCGAACGCATCGAAATGTTTCACTACCAAGAACCAGACAAAAAAGCAGCCAAACTCATCCAAAACCTCAACCTCGACATGCGAGTCGCCGGGTGGTGCCGCGCCGTCAAAGATGACATCGACAGCGCAGTAAAATGCGGCTTCAAAGAAGTAGGCATCTCCCACCCCGTCTCATTCATACACTTCAAAGCTAAATGGCCAGAAAAAACCAACGAACAAATCTTAGCCAACGTAGTTGACGTAACCGAATACGCCGCCAAAACCTGCGGACTACGCACATTCGTACACGGCGAAGACAGCACACGCGCAGAATGGGCTTTTGAAAAGAAATTCATCAACGCCGTCGCAGACGCAGGCGCAGAATGCTACCGCATATGCGACACAGTGGGCATCGGTTTGCCCGATGAAGAAGCGCCCCTGCCTGTCGGTATCCCCGCGAAGGTGAAGACAATTAAGAAGGAAACCAAAATTCCCACAATCGAAATCCACGCTCATGATGACTTTGGCAACGCAGTCGGCAACACCATGGCCGCAATCAAAGCTGCTTCAGGCTTATACGACAAAGTGTACGCCAGCACCACCTACTTGGGTATCGGTGAGCGCGCAGGTAACGCTGAAACCGAGAAAATCATCCTCAACCTCTACCTGCAACGCGGCGTCAAAAAGTATGAGGGCAAAACCCAGAAACTTAAGCAAGTTGCAGATTTTATCGGCAAAGCGACAGGCTTTGTTGTGCCGCCTAACAAGGCAATTGTAGGTGACTATGGATTTGCTCATGAATCTGGCATCCATACGCATGGTGTCCTCAACGATCCTTGGACATATGAGCCTTATCCGCCTGAGTTAGTGGGTAACACGCGACGCTTAACCATCGGGAAACAGTCCGGTAAAGGCATCATAAAACACAAAATCACTGAATTGACAGGAAACGCGCCAGACGACGGCACAGTCGCCATGGTGGTTGAAACAGTCAAGGACATATACGCCAACGGACGCCGAGCATCGCTTAAAGAGGAAGAATTCAAAAAAATCCTTCGAGTACTAAAAATCCTCCCGGAAAACGGCAACGGACACTGCTAAGCATAAACCAAAAATAACTAATCCTTTCCTTCTATTTCAAAAAGGCACCCACTATGGTTGACATAGACATATCCTTGATTGTAATCGTCACGAACACGCTTGTTGTTTTAGCCACGTTTGTAGCGACATTATACCGCATAAAAATCGAACGCGACCAAATCCGCACCTACAAACAAAACACCCGGGCCACCAAATGCCTAGAAGCCTTCCGAAAATACGTCAAAGCTGAACGAGGCTCCATCGTTAACATGGATAAGGCTGAACTCGAAAAATTCGTTGCATACCTAGAAAAGTTAGGCGAATGCTAAACTCTTCTGTTACTCTGCTCATAGACCCCTCATCTATTTAAATAAAAGATCAAATTTTTTGTTTTTCTACTAAAGAAGAGGGTGTCGGCGTTTTCTTCATCTTCTTGGTGGCTTTGCGGTTGGCTGCTTTTTTGCGTCTACGTCTGGAATGTGTTGCTTGCTGGTTGTGGCAAACCACATGCAGGACAGCAAAAATTTTTCGATCTACTGGTAAATCAATGCTGTAGGGGCGTTTGCTACTTTGCAGCCCTCTCCCTCCCTTATAGAACAGAGGCGCCTTACGTGAATGAACATGTGGCTGACTATTCAGGTATAACTGCGACTGCTTCGATTTCTACGAGCCACTCGGGATTCCCAAGAGCAGCTACGAATACGACTGTGATTGCTGGCGGGTTCTGCTTGTTCTGCCATTTCTCGCTAAATACTCCAAACCCTTCTTGCGGGTTCTGACCAGCAACAATGTAAACCGTCCACTTAACTACGTTCTCAAGCTTTGCATCCACAGCCTCAAGAGCTCTCTCAAGGTTAGAGAGAACCTGCGCAGTTTGCAGTTTCAAATTGCCTTTTCCAACGGTTTCGCCTTTTTCGTTCACAGCGTCCTGTTCGCCGATGTAGATGGTTTTGTGGGGTCCGCTGACGGCGACGACTTGGGTGTAGCCTCTGGGTTTGCGTAAAGCTTCTGGATTGACGTGCTCTACCTTCAAAAAATCACCAATCAACTATCTACACCTAAGTCTTATAACAGTTGCCTAAACCAAGCGGCCAAGGCTGGACACAAAGTGTTATTTAGCACATTGGGGCTTTCTTGTTTTTGGTGCCACAACTTGGAGTTCAAAGGGCGAGACATAGTATCAATAGAAGACTTTATACAAACAGAAATCAACCACATCCTCGACGTCGCCAAATCCATGGAACCCCTCGCCAAAGGCGGCTCAGAACTTCTCAAAGGCAAAATCCTCGCCACACTCTTCTTTGAACCCAGCACCCGCACGCGACTAAGCTTCGAGAGCGCCATGCTTAAACTCGGTGGCAATGTCATCGGATTTGCTGAACCAGATGCCTCCTCCACACGCAAGGGAGAAAACCTCGCAGACACGGTGCGCACGGTCGAAAACTATGCCGATGTAATCGCGCTGCGCCATAGCCTTGAAGGTTCGGCGAAGTTGGCGGCGGAATTCAGCAAAGTCCCAATCATCAACGCAGGTACAGGGTCAGAAGAGCACCCCACGCAGGCACTAATCGACCTCTATACGATGCGCAAGGAGAGCGGCAAAATCGACGGCTTAAAAGTGGCGCTCGTCGGCGACTTGCGCTATGGACGAACGGTGCATTCGTTGGCGTATGCGTTGGCGCTCTACAGCGTGGAACTCTACCTTGTCTCGCCTGAAACGCTGCGTATGCGCAAGGACGTTTTGGCAACCATAAAAAGCAAAATCCCTGTAACTGAAAACGCAAATCTCGAAAAAATCATGCCCCAAATCGACGTCCTCTACGTCACCCGCATCCAAAAAGAACGCTTCCCCGACGCCGCCGAATACGCCAAAGTCAAAGGCGCATACCGCATCGACCTAAAAACCATAGAAAAAGCCAAAAAAGACCTCATAATCCTCCACCCGCTGCCACGCGTGGACGAAATCGCCCCAGAAGTCGACAACACCCCACAGGCGAGGTACTTCCAGCAAGTCTGGAACGGCATAGTAGTGCGAATGGCGCTGCTCTCACTCGTACTGGGCGCAGTAGAATAATTAGGTTGATGTGAATCGGTCAAAAGTCGTTAGCGTGCTCATTGAGCCGCAGGTGGGGCATTTGTGGAATGTGCCGTAATAGTTTTTCTTGCAGTTACTACAGTAGCATACCGCTCGGTTGTAGGTGAAGAATTCGCTTGCGCCGTTCTCGATTATGCGTTTGGTTAAATCGAGTAGGGCTTCGGGACTGAATTCTGCGCCTTCTAACTCAAAGATGTCGAGGCTTCCGCCTGCAGTTAAGCCCCGAAGTAGCTGCGCCATTTCAGTGGTTCCTTGTGGAGCAAGCAGCGGCTGAGCGGGTTTTATGCCGATACGTTTAAGCGTGGAATAGTAGGGTTTATCCCGTGTTCCCGAAAACTTGACTTTAGCCACGCCGTAACGTTCGATGTCAAGCTGTGCGAGGCGTTCGGCGGCTTCGCGGTTGCCCAGCATTACGGGGTAGAGGCGTTTGCCGTATTTTCTGCCTACTTTCTGCTTGAAAGCTAAGGTGCTTGCGATTATTTCTTCGGAGAACTTGCGACCCTCCTCGATCATGACGCTTTTTCCAGTAAAAGCTTCTACGGCTTCACGGAACCCCGCAAGGCTGATCATGCGGGAACAGTTTTCCAGCCTGAAGTAGGTGTCGCCGTTGCCTTTCTGAAGCAAGAAGGGTAGGTTGTTTTTGCCGAACTGCTTTAGCGCATTGGATTTGATTGTGAGGGCGCGGGCGGCTAGTTCTAGGCGTTCTTTTAGGAGGTCGAGGAATTTGTTTTTGTCCCGTTCGCTTTCCATGGCGATGCGGGGCAGGTTGATGGTGACTGAGCCAAGGCAGCCAGTGCGCAGGGTGTCAGTTTCCCAGTCACCTGTCAGGTCCGAAGCAAATTTTATGCCTGACGAAGAGTAAGCCACATTTTCGCCGTCTTTTTTTGTTAGGTTAGCAAAGTATACTACGCCACCCTGTGCTGCCAGTTGGTGCGCTTTAAGCAAAACAGCTTTCGCTGCTTCATCCCCTAAGGCGGCGCTGTTAATTTTTATCACCAGTTTGGGGTTTTGAAGCGGTTTGTGGGCGCTTTCTTCGAGGAAGATGTCGAGGATAAGTGTAGTCAAAAGTAGGCACTCTTGGGCGTAATCGCCGTATTTGCCAGTTTTACCGTGAGGTCCGGTGGATTCTTTTTCTGCGGTGAGTTTTGGAATACACAACTCCAAGCCCAAAGTGGTTTCCACATGCTGGTTGAGGTTTAGGATGAAAAGGCTTAGGCTTTCTTTGAGTTTTTCAGTGTCCATTCCGTGAGCGTAGGGTGAGAGGGCGATGTTGAAGTAGTTGAATGCTTGTGAGTTGTTGGTTTCTTTGCTGGCGTGCAGCATCACGTTAAACGCGGTGGATAAGGCGGTTTTGAAGTCTCTGGGTGGTTCCATTGAAATCATTTGGGGGTTGTCGAGTTTTATGCCGTTTTGGAGGAAATAGCGGATGTCGTGGATGATGTCGTTGGGTTTAAGCACCCAAGTGCCGAGGCCGTCAAGGTGTATTGCGCCTGAGAGGTGTGCATCGGCGATGTCGCGTGGGAAAACGTTTAGCAGCGTATATTCGCCTATGACGGTTTGGCCTGCTATGCGGATTGCAGAGGCACCGTCCGCCGCTATTTCCCTCGACTCGATAAGCCCTGTCACTTCGTGGATTGGCATACCGACACGGGTGAGTTTGTGGCGGTAGTCTTCGTGGCCTGTCTCGACGAGGATGCTGTTGACTACTTCGCGGATAAGAGGCGAAGTCAGGTACTTGATTTTTGATTTAATCAGGCGTTTTTCTGCTTCTTTGGCGGCTTTCTGCGCGAGTTCCGCGGGCACCTTGGCTTCTTTGATAAGTGAATTGGCGATTTTGTTAGCGTCAAACTCTTCCAACGTTAAATGCGACGTGCGCACCATCATGCCGCGGGGTTTAACTGCTTTTTTCTCCACGCGGTCGGCGACATCAAGCACCATCTTGCCGAGGTCGGTGAGGAAATACTTCTTTGCTTCGACATCTGCCTCAACCAAACCTGCCTTAAGCATAAACTTGAGGTGATAGGCAAATCTTCCAGCGTCTCGGCTGGGATTCATTTTCAGCTCGTTCATAAGTTCGGTGTAGGAGAGGGCGCTTTTGTCGAAGAGTAGGTTGAGGATTTGCAGTCTGAGGGGTGACGAGACTGCTTTTAGCACTTTTACGCCGCGGCTGCGAATCGGCTGCTGATTTACCATGCCCTTTACCCCTCTGCGCTCCTAAATTTTTGTGGAAGTACCTATTATTCCACTGGAGAGTTTAAACTTAACTAAAAAACAGAGGCAGAAGAAATTGCTCTACATGTCAACGCCTGTTAGGCGGGGCAGGGCTGCTGCTGGCTGATGCAGTGTAGGGTTCCGAAGCCGTAGACGAGGTCTTTGCAGCATATGCCGACGACTTTGCGGGTTGGAAACAGCTCCTGCAGAATTGAGAGGGCTTTTTGGTCGTTGGGGTGATCAAAAACTGGCACCAGCACTTTGGTGTTGCCTATGTAAAAGTTGGTGTAGCTTGCGGGGAGGCGATAGCCTTCGTCGCTTTCTACTTTGGGCATAGGCAGATTGATGATGGTTAGGGGGTTGCCGTCTTGGTCAACTGACTTGCAGAGTAACTCGTAGTTTTCTTTTAGGGCTTCGTAGTCTGCGTCGTTGGGGTCATCTTCAAACGCGCATACAATTGTGGTTGGGTTTACGAAACGGGCTAAGTCGTCGATGTGACCATCCGTATCATCACCTAAGATACCCCGCTTTAGCCAAATGAAGTGGCGCACACCCAAAAATTCGGAGAGATACTGCTCGATTTTTTGTTTGTTTAAATGCGGGTTGCGGTTGCTGTTTAGCAGGCACTGCTCGGTGGTGAGTAGGGTGCCTTCGCCGTTGACGTCGATGGAGCCGCCTTCTAAGACGATACCAGGCTTGAAGCATCTGAGCCTCATGTCTTTGTTGATTACGTCGGGGATTTCTTTGTCTTTGAGGAGCGTCTCGTATTTTTCGCCCCAACTGTTAAATTCCCAGTGAATCATCGCCAACTCGTGACGCGGGTTTTTGACGAAGATGGGACCGTAGTCGCGGAACCACACGTCCGCATAATCAGAAACGTAGATGTGAACCCTGCTTAGGTCTATGCCTGCTTGCTTAAACATGGTTGTAGCTTTCTTTTTGGTGGGCTCATCGATGACGAAGAGGTTGACTTCTTCGCTTTCATGAATCTCTTTGACAATCTGCACATAAGTCTGCTCTACCCGCTCGACGCGGTCGGGGAAAGTGGTGGGGTCATAGGGCCACGCGAGCCAAATCGCGGTGTGCTGCTGCCACTCTGCAGGCATAACAAACCCCAATTCGCGGCAGGAGCTGTTGCAGCTCATGGTTTGGCGCCTCCAGCTTGTTTTTCGACAAGGAGGTTGTAGGTGTCGGGGCGTCTGTTGCGCAAAAAACCCCAGCCTTCTTGGATTTTCTGGTTTTTGCCTATGTCAACTTGGGCGATTACGATTTCTTCTTTTGTGGTACTGGCTTCCGCGAGGACTTTGCCAAACGAGTCGCACACGAAGCTGCCGCCCCAAAACTCTAACTCGCCCTCTTCACCCACACGGTTCACAGCCGCCACGTGGACGCCGTTTGCGATGGCGTGTGCTCGCTGTACGGTTCGCCACGCGTCATGCCAGTCGCCGTCAGCGGAAGTGTAGCCTTTGACGTATCCGATGGCGGTGGGATAAAAGATGATTTCAGCACCTTGTAAGCAGCAAATGCGGGCGGCTTCGGGGAACCATTGGTCGTAGCAGATAAGCGCGGAGACGCGCCCATAATGGGTTTTAAAGACTTGGTAAGGGGTGTTGCCTTCTGCGAAGTAGGTTTTTTCGTAGAAGTAGGGGTCATAAGGTATGTGGATTTTGCGGTAGGTGCCCAAGAGTTCGCCGTCGGCGTCGATTACCACGGCGGTGTTGTAGTATTTGCCGTCTGCGGCTTTCTCAAACAGCGGCGCAACGATGACTACGCCATGTTTTTTGGCTAATTTTGATAGTGCATCAGTGGATGGTCCAGGAATGGGTTCGGCAAGGGGTGCGGCGTCAACGTTTTCCTGCTGTGGGAAGTATCTTGTTCGGTAGAGTTCTTGGAGACAGATGATTTGTGCGTCTTTCTCTGCGGCTTCCGCGATTTTCCGCTGGGTTTTCTGCATGTTCTCCGCTATGTTTTCGGAGACTGCGGTTTGGATAAGCCCCACAGTGACTGTTCTGGAGTTGGATCCGGTTTTTTTAGCCGTGATTTCTGGAACCATCCTTGTTTCGAATATCTCATCGGCTAACGTATTAACCTTATTGAAGCAACTACCTTTAACAGCAACATCCCCTACCATGCATGCAGGGCTGATCAGTTTGGTTGATACTTGGCGGGAACCCTACCACGTCGTTATAGAAATCGAAAACAAAGAATGCCACATGGTCAAAAAACTCGCCGCCCTCGGCTTCAAACACCTAAAAGTAGTAGACGTACGCAGCTCCACCACTGGTTCCGTTCGGCACCTCATGGATTTAGGTGAGGAACAAGCCAAAAAAGTCCCTAAAGAACTCACCGCCAAAGGCCGCGTGGAAGGCAAATCCGCGGTGTGGCTGGAAAGCGAAGGCTGCGGGGTATGCAACACGATTTTGGGGCACGATGCTTTTTTGGTTTCTGGAAAAAGTGTGCACGGGAACATCATCAGCTACAGTTTCATGGTGCCTACCCCTGATGCATACAAAGGCATAATTTCTGATTTGGAAAAAGCAGGCTACAAGGTTAATGTGCGTAAAGTGGGCAAGTTTGAGCAGCAAATCGGGGTTTTAACGGAGAATCAGGAGCGGATTTTTTGGTTGGCTCTGAAAAGCGGCTTTTTTGATTTTCCCCGCCAAATCGATACTACGGAGTTGTCTAAGAAGCTGGGAATTAGTCCTGCGACGCTGTCTGAGATTATGCGGCGGGGGACTCGGCGGCTGCTTGAGCACTATTTTAAGCATGAACTATAAGAGCCCAGACATTCGGGTGTAATCCCTAAAGGGTTAGGGACAATACCTATTTACAAAACCACCACTTTATTGTTTTAGTGAACAGTTATGAGTCAAAACCAAATGTTTTGTTACCAATGCGAACAAACAGCCAAAGGAACAGGCTGCACCATCGCAGGAGTCTGCGGCAAAACACCCGAAGTCGCAAACCTCCAAGACCTCCTATTATACAAACTAAGAGAACTCAGCCAACATGCACTCCAAGCAAGAAAAGCCGGCTGGACAGACGAAAAAGTTGATGTCTTCACTGCTGAAGCATTATTCGCCACATTAACCAACGTCAACTTTGACCCAGAAGCGATCGTATCTTACATTAAAAAAACCGCTGAACTCCATGAACAACTACACAAACAGGTAAACGTTGCCGCACCACATGTGCCGCTTGAAAGCACAATGGAAGGCTTAGTTGCACAGGGCAAACAACACGGCATAAACGCCGACCCAACCATAAACCCAGACCTTCATTCGCTGCAGTGGCTACTCACTTTTGGGCTCAAAGGAGTCGCCGCCTACAGCTACCACGCGTACCTGCTGGGCAAAAAAGACCAAAAAGTCTTCGACTTCATCTATGAGGGCTTAGCTGCGCCGCTGGACAAAGCTCTGGGCGTAAACGAATTTGTCGGTTTAGTCTTTAAATGCGGAGAAATCAACATCCGCGCTATGGAGTTGCTTGACGCAGGCAACACCGAAACCTACGGCCACCCAGTGCCCACTAAAGTGCCGCTTGGTCACAAGAAAGGTAAAGCCATCCTTGTCTCAGGACACGACCTCATCGACCTAGAACATATACTACAACAAACCCAAGGTAAAGGCATCACCGTTTACACTCATAGCGAAATGCTCCCCACGCACGGTTACCCTAAACTCAAGGCGTACCCGCACTTCTACGGTCACTTCGGCACTGCATGGCAAAATCAACAGAGAGAATTCGCCATGTTCCCCGGCGCCATCCTAATGACCACCAACTGCATCCAACGCCCAGTTGAAAGCTACAAGGGCAACATCTTCACAGCTGGACCAGTCGGCTACCCAGGTGTAACCCACATAGAAGGTAAAGACTTCACCCCAGTCATCAACAAAGCACTCGAGATGTCAGGCTTCTCAGATGATGTCGAGGGCAAATCTGTGTTGGTTGGCTTTGGCAGAAACGCGGTGCTAAGCGTAGCAGGAAAAGTCATCGACTCAGTTAAAAGCGGTCACATAAAACGCTTCATACTCGTTGGCGGATGCGACGGAGCCAAACCCGGACGCAGCTACTACACCGAATTCGTAGAAAAAGCACCCAAAAACACCATCATCCTAACCTTGGCGTGCGGCAAATTCCGCTTCTTCGACAAAGAACTCGGAACAATCGATGACATCCCCCGACTACTCGACGTAGGACAATGCAACGACGCCTACAGCGCAGTCAAAATCGCCATGGCACTTGCAGACGCGTTCAAAGTCGGAGTCAACGATCTACCACTCTCAATGGTGCTATCATGGTATGAGCAAAAAGCAGTCGCCATCTTGCTGTCACTGCTGTCCTTGGGCATAAAAGACATCCGCATCGGACCCAGCCTCCCAGCGTTCATCACACTCGGCATCCTAAACGTGCTCGTTGAAAAATTCAACATTATGCCAATAAAGACACCTGACGAAGACCTCGCAGCCATAATGAAATAAACCAAGAGGTGCCAAAACGGCACTTCCCCCAACTTTTGTTTATTTTAAGAATTTTTTGTTAGGTTTGGTTGAAGAACGAGGAAGTAGCGGCTTCATCTGCAGGTTTAAGTTGTAACCGTTTCATTAGCCAAGCCATGTTCTTGCCCAAAGTCGCCATCGTCTCAAGCCCGTCCTCATCCATTTCAACGTCACCCTTCTGTAAACCCACACCCACATTCCAGTAGGACGAGCCGGGGATTATCATTTCGCTTATGAGGAAGAAGTGATTTATTCCGTCGAAGGTTGGGATGGCGCCTGCCCTGCGAACAGCGACAACTGCAGCACCGACTTTACGCCTAAACATGTGATCGTTGGCCATGGCAACGTATCCCGCGCGGTCAATAAGCGCTTTTAGCTCCGGCGTCATCATGGAGAAGTATGTCGGGGAACCGAGGACCACGCCGTCGGCTTCAGTGATCTTCTTGATGTATTGGTTGATGTTGTCGTTCACTATTTTGCATTCTTTATTTTTGAGTTTCCAGCAGGTACCACAGGCAATGCAGCCATGGATTTGTTGGCCGCCAAGTTGGATGAATTCTGTTTCAATTCCTTCAGCTTGAAGTTCTTTGAGCACATGATTGATTAATGCTGCAGTGTTTCCGTCTTTTCTTGGGCTTCCATTAAAAGCAACAACTTTCATTCTAAAACAACCCGTTAACACTTAATCGGACTTTAGATAAAAGAATAGCGCAAGCAACTATTTCTGTTTGGTTAGTCGGCGAACGACAACAAATGCAACAAGCGCAATTAAAATTGAGCCCACCGCAAAAGTCAACCACTGCATCGGAAACGGCTGGTCGGCCTGTATTTGTGGTGTCGGTATCTGTACGGGGTTCATCATCAGTGGATAGCGGTCTTGGTTTTGAACATCTACAACGTAGGCGGTGTCGCCGATTCCGTTGTTGTCAGCGTCTGTGCCGTTGTAATCACTCCAGTAGTTGCCCCTTCTACCGTCGTCCCACGCATGCGGCTCCTCGTTTTCGGGGTAATCTTCGCAGAAGCAACCGTTAATCTGCACCTCATTCTCAACAAAACCGTTGTGGCTGATGTGAACGTCTGAGGGGATTAGTTCGTCTTGTCCGTTGAAGCCGAAGAATACGCCCTGCTTGTTGTGGACAAGGCAGTTGTTAGTAACTGTGGTGTTTGAACCTGACAGCATTATACCCAAAATACTCTCTGACACACCGCAGGCAGTTACGGTGTTGTTTTTGGTCCACATGTACATGCCGATACTAAAGTTCCTAACATTGAGGTCCTCAACTATGACGCCCTCGACTGTTTTGGCGCCTATGTCAACGCCGATTATGTACTCTGCAACCAATTCGGGGGACTGGTTGGGGCCTTCGCCGACTACCCACACGTTTATCTGTGAACCATTGTAGGGTCCACTTAGAGTGTAGCCTGCGCCGTTTAGCACGATGTTGCTTTTCTGGATTTTTACGGTGCCATAAACGTTATCTGTGAAAGTGTAGATGTCACCGTTGCGCTTTATTGGGGCGTCAGAGGGTGTGATGCTGCCGTCTGGGCGGATGATGATGTTTTGCATCGACGTTTTTTGCTGCGAGCTAGATTGAGGTGGTTCTGTGAAGACGAAACCTGCCAGAAGCGACACCGCCAAAATAGCAACCGCGACAACCACAACTATCTTTTTCTGCATTATTGTCCCTCTCTTACTCCAGTTTTAGTGTATCTGATTTATTTAACCAGTTCCGTGATGTGGCAACTTTCTTGCCGAGAAGCTTTAGTTGCAGGCAATCTTCTTGTGGGCACATTTCCACGCAACGCAGACAATAGATGCATTGTGAGTTGGCTACGTCACCGTCTTTCTTTTCGTAAACGTCTTTGACTTGGGTTGGGCACACCCGTTTGCAGATCCCGCATTTTGTGCATTTCTCCTCAACCTTGTTTAGGCGTACGCCTGAAATCCACTTAAACGGAGGAAACCTGTTGAACAAAGCGATTAGTGCGCCGAGGGGGCAGATTTGGCACCATGAGCGCCTAAAGAAGAATGCTGCAATGCTGACTATTGCCAAAATTATCAGGTTGGTTGAGGTCAAGTAGAAGCCTACTTCAAAGAACTGCCCAGTCGTGTTCTGTACCAGCCACTCAGGTCGCATTAAGCCAACGCTGGATTCCGCTAGTAGGCACAGGGGTTTCATGGGGCACACTTGGCAGAAGGGCGCTGAGAAGTAGGTGTAGATATTGCCGCCTTTTTCCGTGCCGCTTACAAGTTGAGTACCCGTAATGGCTTGGGAGGCAAAAACGACACTAAGAATTACTATGAGCGCCAAGATGACATAGCCTAATTGGTGGAAGCGTTCATTAAAGCGATCAGAGAATACTCGGCGCTTAATTTTTAGCGCTTTCCGAAGCCGAGTCATCAAATCTAAGTACAAGCCAAACGGGCAGACCCAGCCGCAGAAAACCTTGCCAAGTAGAACCGCTGCCAAGATGATTATGCCGAAAACCACCGCCAACCTGAGCACACCCTCCGAGGCGTAGTGGACGCCCCAGCCGCTGCCCGCGTCAAAGAAGGGGTAGATGTAGGTTTGGATTTGCCATAGTGCGCAGGTTCCGATTCTGCCGCAGGGGTAATAGCAACCGTACAAAGGTAACGGAAGCCCATCTGGCATATCTACACCCAAAACGTTGGTTGCGATGTCTAATTCATGGGTTGAAATCTGCGCCGCTGGGATAGGGTAACTGTAGTGGTCGATGAAGATGCCGAAAAAGATAACAAAGATTAAACCAATCTGGACAAAGGTTCTGATCGCGGTGATTTTTCGTGTTTGATTTCTTGTTCCAAAATAGAATACGAGGGCGCCCAAGCTCAATAAAACTGCGCTTACACCTATGACTGAATAATTGGGTTTATAGTTCAAATCTACACTTGGACTTGGAAGCGGTGCATCAGGGTTTGCTGGGTCAGTGACTTCAGCGAATAGTCGGTCACATATGTGGCCGTCTATGGCAAAAATGTTCCAGTACCCGACCATGTCAAGCTGTTGGGTAACTGTGAAATTACCTGTTACTGGGTCTGTGAGCACGTATTGTTCGATATATGTATAATCTGGACGAGTGAAAGCAAACCGAACAGTCTTGTTTTCAGCGGCGGGGCACACTTTACCTGTGCATGTTACGGTTTCGTTTAGGTTTACTTCTGTGCGGTCGATGTCAGCGGTTATGTGTGGACCGTAACAGCTGCTGGCGGGTTCGATGTTTTGGGTGCTCAAGAAGCATACGGCAATCAGAACTGCGACTGATATGCAGAGAAGCATTCGCCGTTTACCAAGCACCCCTACCATGCCTTTCCACACCCACTGTTCGGGGATGTTACCATATAGCTTTTTTCGTTAAGAAACCTTGACAAACATCGGTTTTGTTTGTCAACGTTTATTGACTAACCCTTTAAAACGATCACGAATATATACGGAATATTAAATAGGGATATTTCGTAAATTTTAAAAACACAGACAGCAAATAAACGGATGATACCACTTGGCTGACGCCGTATCTATCGCGCTAACGATAAGTGCTCTCATAGTCCTAATTGGGTTTACCGCAAACTTTCTGTTCAAAAAAACAGGTTTACCCGACATGCTTATTCTCATTTTTCTAGGCGCCCTTTTCGGTCCAGCCTTAGGCGTCTTTGATCCAACAAGTGTTAAGAGCTTTGCCCCGTTCATCGCAGCCCTAGCATTAGCTTACATACTCTTCGACGGCGGCATGGGCTTAAACATAAAAAAAGTCCTCTCAAGCAGCCGCAAAGCCCTTTTGTTAGCGGTCTTAGGTTTTGTTTTCAGCGTATTGGGCGTCTGTATTTTCACGGTTGTGACTTTCGGGGTACCTCTAATCTACGGGTTGCTGTTTGGAAGCGTATTTGGGGGCAGCAGTTCCATTGTGGTCATTTCGTTAACGGCAAAAATAAAGTTAAGCGATCAAGGATGCACAATTCTGATTCTGGAATCAGCGATAACCGACATACTTTGTGTCGTCATCAGTTTATCAATTCTAGACGTTATACTTACAGGTGAAGCCAACATAGTCGCAATAGGGTTAGGCATCACTGGAAAGATTCTGCTTGGACTTATAGTTGGCTTGATTGCAGGGTTTGTATGGCTGTTTTCGTTAAAAAAAGTGTTGTCCATGCCGTTTTACTATATGTTAACATTGGGAATAGTTATGTTGGGTTACGCGGTTTCAGAAAGCATAGGGGGCAGCGGCGCATTAAGTGCATTGGTTTTCGGGTTAATCTTGGGCAACGAACGTGATATAGTCAAGTTGACCAGTTACCTAAAACCCGATGACGAAAAAGTTACTCTATCAGTAAGTAAGGGGCTGAAACGTTTTGAAGCCGAAATTGCTTTCCTCATTCGGACTTTCTTTTTTGTTTTCTTAGGCATAATTTTCTCATTTTCCACGCTATACATTTTCATTATGGGCATCTTACTCTCCGCGTTACTGTTTGTAACCCGCTTCGGAGCCGTCTGGATAACAACAGCAAAAAGCCGCCTCAAAAAAGAGCGCCCGATCATGACGTTTGTTTTAACACGGGGTTTAGCGGCGGCTGTGCTTGCAACTTTGCCAACACAGTATGGCTTGTTGTATTCTGATTTGTTCATCAATGTGGCAGTCGTCGTCATTGTAACTACGGCTGTACTCGCCACTGTAGGCGTTTTTGCTTTAGGCCGCAAAAAAGAAACCACTCCGAATCACCGAGTGCCTGATGAAGAAGAAATAGAAGAAAACGCCAACGGCGACTAAGCAATCCACCGAAAACATCCAAACAAGCTAAATTTGCCTTTAACAGTAGATCAAAGTTTATGTTGTGTTGTTTTTTCTTTAGTTGTTGTTGCCGTGACCCCCTCTTGTTTCAACAACAACCAGCAGATTGTGCTACGAGTTGCTTTTTGGTTTCTGCTTCTGCGCGGCGTTGCTGACTGGTTGTGGCGTCTTCCGCAAGCAGAAGGCAGTTTAAAATGGTAATTGTTTTTTCCGATAGAAGTTGTTGGATAGACCCCTTCCCCTTCACAACAACAACCAGCGGTTTGTGCTGTGTTTTGCTTTTTGGTTTCTGAGCTTGGCTGACGTTGCAGACGGGTTGTGGAACAACCCACAAGCAGAACAGCAAAATTTTTTGATCTACTGATAAATACGGGAGGGCCCCCTTCAGCAGAGCAACAAATGTCTATTCTAAGTGGTATGCCTCTTCTCCATGCTGGCTTAAATCTAAGCCTTCGTCTTCCTCTTTTGAACTGACACGTACAGGCGAGAACAAATCAACTAACCGCAACAGCAAATACGAGCCACCAAACGCGAAAGCTGCCACGACCAGAACTGCCAGCGCTTGGATGCCCAGTTGAGCTGGGTTTCCATAGAATAAGCCTGAAACCGCGGGGTTTACTGCGGCTGTTGCGAACAAGCCCACTGCAATTGCACCTATGATACCGCCGATGCCGTGGCAAGCGAACACGTCAAGCGTGTCGTCGATGCGGGATCTGCCAGCCCGCCAGTTAGCAACCAAATTGGAAATTATACCTGCAGCTAAGCCAATGATGACTGCCGCTGTGAAATTGACGTAGCCTGCTGCCGCCGTAACTGCTGCCATGCCGCAGACTGCGCCAACAGAGATGCCTATCGCGGAAGGTTTCCCTTTAAGCACCCAATCCAGAAGCATCCAGCTCACCGCCGCAGCTGCCGCTGCCAAATTGGTGGCAATAACCGCTGAAACCGCAATGTCATCCGCTGCCAATGCGCTGCCGCCGTTAAACCCGAACCAGCCAAACCACAACAGACCGGCACCTAAGATGACGTAGGGGATGTTTGTGGGTTTGAATTCAGAGCCCATTGCGGGCAAAGCGGGGCCTTTTTGGTTTAGTGCTTGAAGTTTGTCTTTCCAGTACACGCAGCCTTTTCGTCTTCCCACGATTAATGCCGCCGCTAAAGCTGACATGCCAGCCGCAACATGTACAACAATGCCTCCGGCGAAGTCCCAGGCGCCTAAAACATGAAGCCACCCATTGGCGTTCCAAACCCAGTGTGCTATCGGCGAGTAGATTAAGGTGGACCATAAAATTACAAATATAAGTAGTGATTTGAAGCGTATGCGTTCAGCGCATGCACCGATGATGAGTGCGGGTGTAATGGCGGCGAACTTGAGTTGGAAGGCGAAGAAGAGGACTTCGGGGATGGCTGGTGCATAGATTTCGTTGACGTGGCTGATTGTTAAGCCGTTCAAGCCGACAAGCGAGAGGTTGCCGATTACTCCGTTTACGCTGGGACCGAAAACGAGGCTGTAGCCCCAAAAGAACCAAACGAGGCTTACGACTGCAAAGATGATTATGCATTGCACCAAGGTGGAGACGAGGTTTTTTCTTCTGACTAGGCCGCCGTAGAAGAACGCTAAGGCGGGAGTCATCAGCATTACGAGTGCTGTGGACATGAGTAGCCATGCGATGTCTGCGGAGTTTTCCATACATTTCCCTGTTTGTGTGGTTGATTGTTCACCAAATCTATTCAACCCTGTATTTAAACTATACATTCGCATTGATTAAAAGGATAAAAATGGATATGTGTACAATCAAATGGCTTGGTGTGACACATTCATTCAACAAACTTGCGCAAAAGAGCCGTTTTTCGTAAAAACGTCCAAAAAACAACAGTTAAAAACATAACTTGTCTAAACAAAAACTGCGTTTAGCCCGGAAAAGTACTGCAAACAGTGACTCAAAAAGTTAACTATATAAAAAAACAAAAAAGAAAAAGTTGGGATTAAGCTAAGTCGTCGAGTTGATAGGCTTCTTCGCCATGCTCGCTTAAGTCTAAGCCTGCGGTTTCCTCTTCCTTGCTGACTCTCAGCGGTGAGAACACGTTGACGAGTTTTAGCAAAGCATACGAGCCGAAGAACGCAAACGGAACAACCACCGCTAAGGCCCCCAGTTGCGACACGAATTGGCCCACGTTTCCAAAGATTAAACCGTTGACTCCTCCGATTGTTGCTGATGCAAAGATGCCTGTTGCGATTGAACCCCAAAGGCCGCCGACTCCGTGACATGCGAATACGTCTAGTGAGTCGTCGATGCGAGATCTGCCTGCTCTCCAGTTCGCGACCAAGTTTGAGATGATGCCTGCTGCTAAACCGATTATCATGGCTGCGGGGACACTGACGAAGCCTGCTGCGGGTGTGATGGCGACTAGGCCTACGACTGCTCCGATTGCTATGCCAACCGCGGATGGCTTGCCTTTAACTACCCAGTCGGTGAGCATCCAGCTGACCGCGGCTCCTGCAGCTGCCAAGTTTGTGGTGACCAGAGCTGAAACTGCTAAATCGTTTGCTGCTAAGGCGCTTCCTGCGTTGAATCCGAACCAGCCAAACCATAGTAAAGCCGCCCCCAGCAACACATAGGGAACGTTTGTTGGTTTGAACTGTGGTGGAGTCCGCTTCTGTTGATCGATTTTTTCCATGTGGTCTTTCCAGTCCACTGAGCCACTTCTGCGGTGGCCAACGACTAGGGCTGCTGCTAATGCTGATATGCCTGCTGCTACGTGGACGACGATGCCTCCTGCGAAGTCGATGGCGCCTATACCTTTTAGCCAGCCTTCTGGGTTCCAGACCCAGTGTGCAATTGGGACGTAGATGAGTGTCGACCACAGTACCATGAAGATGAGTAGTGATTTGAAGCGTATGCGTTCAGCGCATGCACCGATGATGAGTGCAGGTGTGATTGCGGCGAACTTTAACTGGAAAGCAAAGAACAATAGTTCAGGTATTTCTGGTGCGAGGGCTGTGTTGACGTCGCTTATGCCGAGACTGCCCATGCCTAGCAATCCTGGGCTGAAGCCTATGAAGCCACCGTAGGATTGCCCGAACACGAGGCTGTAGCCCCAGAGCGTCCAAACTATGCTTATGACTGCGAAGATGATGAAGCATTGTACGATTGTTGAGACTAGGTTTTTTTTGCGAACTAGGCCTCCGTAAAAGAAGCCTAATGCGGGGGTCATGAGCATGACTAGGGCGGTTGCGGTTATTATCCAAGCTATATCTCCTGATGCCATTTTTATTTTCCTCTTAACACTTGTTTAGTATTTTCGTTATTAGTTGTGCATTTATCGCAATTCTGGTATTTAAAAGTATCCGTTTGAATGTAAAAAAATCGCATTATT
This sequence comes from Candidatus Bathyarchaeota archaeon, assembly GCA_023488905.1. Classification (GTDB taxonomy): domain Archaea; phylum Thermoproteota; class Bathyarchaeia; order Bathyarchaeales; family Bathycorpusculaceae; genus Bathycorpusculum. The sequence goes on along the minus strand of JAMDCQ010000013.1, from coordinate 17,930 downwards.
GAATGAACGTTTTAAAAACAGTTAAAAAACGTGGCAGTCATACACTTAAATCCAAGACTAAAACAAAAAAATCGATAATCATCCAAAAAACCAAGCTAAACCAGCGCAAACAAACACTAAACAAGAAACGCAAAAGCTATACATCCAAACAAACTCAATTGAAAACACTAAACACAAATCAAAAAATGTAAAAACCAAAAATAGACTCTGCTTAAAAGGTCCAGGTAGAACCTTCCTCTAACCAAAGAAATTAGCGATAAAGCCTTTTGCACAAAAACCTTATAACGGCACACCCCTTCTTTGCCCCCATAAGGCGAACATTATGAAATTTGGCTCACTCACCTTCCAACCCCACAAACCCCAAGGCTTCGACTTCCACGTTTTCCGAGTAAAACCCGAGACAGGACTACGACTAACTCCGCAGCCCGACATGCACAGCAACATAGCCGTTTTCGCAGACACCGCCACAGGACAAATTCACCCTGACTGGATCTCGCAGTCACCGCTTGGACAGGCAAAGTTTGGAAACAACAATTTCAACCTCTACTGGAGCGTCCTTTGCCCCACACAGCCAGACTACAGAGAGGAACAGCTAAAATACATCGCCGAAGTTGACCGGCAATCGCAGGGGATTTGGTTAAACAGCCACTACTTCGCCGACCACAGCCACTGCACTTGCCCACGCTGCCAAGAACTCTTCCAAAAGAGCGGGTTAAGCTGGATTGAGTGGCGCCGCAAAGTAGTCACAGACTACATGGCCCAAATTCGCGATGTAGTCAAAAAAGACCTTGTTCTTAGCCTCCAACCTGACCCTGTTAGCTCGCTGGAGCGTTACGGCGTAGACTTCGATGACTTCGCCGAATACGCCGACACCTTCAACGCTGTAATGTTCAGCAAAAATTATGCCACACCGTGGTATTGGGAAATGCTCACACGCGGCTTCAAGAAGCTACTTAAAAAGCCCTTCTACGTTAACTTTTACGTTTACGGCCCCGGCGATGCCCCACAGGACGTGCCGACATCCGCCGAGTTATTGACTGTTACCGCGCGGTGCGCCAGAGTGGGCGGCGTTGATGGTTTTGTTTATTTGGCTGATGGAGAAAAAGAGATGGCGGCTTTCCAGAAGGCTACGGTCGCGAATGTGGCTTTGAGGGATAAGCTGCGGACGTTTGGCGGTCAACCAGTCCAGGAATTTCTGGACCGAGTGGCTGACTGGGAAAAACTGGTCAAGTAGCTCCTCCGCTATATTTTTATCGACACAGCACCTAACGTATAGCTACAGTCGGGGTTCTCACGGTAGATTTCGTAGCTGACTTAGTACGCGCCATAATTGCGCTGTTCATAATCGTTGACCCAGTTGGCAACATACCCATCTTTATGGGTTTAACCGAGAAGATAGAGCCATCAAAGAGAAAACGGATCTACAACACTGCCGTTTTGGTGGGGTTTATTCTGCTTTTGGTTTTTGCTTTTTTGGGGCAAGAACTTCTCAACATTTTTGGTTTATCGATTTATAGTTTCGGAATCGCAGGCGGCATACTGCTACTTATCATCGCCATTCGAATCTTGGTTTCAGGAAACATAAAAGAAGAGGTTGACTCGCCTGAGAGTTTAGGTGCAGTCCCCATTGCCATACCTTTGCTGGTCGGTCCAGGCGCAATCACCACCACCATATTTAATCTTCAAACTTATGGGGCACTTGCAGCGATTTTAGCAGTGATTGTTGTGCTGTCGATAACTTGGGTTATTCTGCACTACATAGGCGCGATTTATCGGGTTTTAGGTAAAACAGGCGCGTTAGTTATCGCAAGGGTCATGGCGCTTTTCATCGCAGCTATAGCAATCCAGTACATTATAACTGGGATAACCCACTACATGAGCTAACCCGTCAAGGTTACCCGCTTTTTAGGGCTGATTTAGGGGCTTCCTAAAAAAGCATTCGAGAGAGCCGTTTTGTTGCTCTCAAAGACCTCCCCTCCCTCTATATAAAGCCGCCAGCGTTGACCCCTGCGTTTCGCATAGAAGCACTTGTTGTAGGCATGAAGCAATCACAGTTTTTGACGGCGGCGATCGGTCGCCACTATTTTTCTATATCTGGCGAAGCATAGTTTTTGTGGGTTTTTAGTATGAGCCACGATGAAGAAAAAGGTGTTGCCAAGCAGGTTAAAGGAAAAATCAAGGAAGCCGCAGGCGATTTAACTGGCAATAAGAAGTGGCAGGCTGAAGGCAAAGTGGAGAAAACCGAAGGCAAAGTCCAAGAAAACGTGGGCAAACTCAAGCGTAAAATCGACGAAGATGTCTTTTAGAATACGGCGAAGACTTTTAGCGGTTCAAATTGGCGTCTAAGCCATTTAAAGCGGCTTTTTGGGGCAAATCCCCCATTCCTTTATCTGCCCCTCTTTTTTAAAGAGAAAAGTTTAAGGGTAAATAACTCTTTTACATGCGAGTACTCTATCTTTGAGGGTTTGTGGTTTGAGCACTAATCTCCTAACAATCGAGGAACGTAAGGCTGAAGTCCTAATTAAATTACGAAAGTATAAGCTTGTAGAAAAACAGAAGTATGAAGGCGCATACGCCTACATCATTGATATTCCACAGGATAAAGAGCGAGCGCTCGTTTGGTGTATCCTTGGCGAAGCCACCGTTGGCATAGCTGCGATGAACACTCTCTACAAGATTTTGAAGGAAAAAGAAATCGACCGCGCAATCGTGGTCACCGAGGGACGCTACACTCACGCAGTTAAATTGGGTGCGAAAAAGAAGAATGTCGAGTTACTCCCTAAATCGTTCCCTGTCTTCGACATATTTGAGCATGCACTGGTTCCATTCCATGAAATCCTAAGCGAGAAAGAAAAGAATCAACTTCTTATGCAATTCAAAGTCAAACCCTACCAGATGCCACAAATCAGATCAGGTGACCCAGCAGTCAAAGCCATCGGCGCACAACCAGGCGATATATTGAAAATTACTCGCAAAAGCCAAACTGCAGGCGAACACGTAACGTATCGTTATGTAGTCGAGTAAGCAAACTCTTCTTTTCTTGATTCCTAATTCCTTTTCTAAAAAAGTCTATGTTGAATTGGAAGTTTTCTATAGTTGTTGTTGCTGAGAACCCCCTATACACAACAACAACCAGCGGTTTGTGCAGGCGATTGTGTTTTGGCGTTGGGTTGCGTGGTGGATTGCAGGTTGGTTGTGGCGTTTTATGCAAGCAGCAGGCGTGTTCCAGCGTTTGCTTCCTGCGTTTATTTTACATCTATAGCTACTATGTTGGGGTAGCTTGGTTTTTTTTCGCTTCCGCCAGCTCTTCAAGAATAACCAATGCTTCCCCCAGAGGCATACTCAGCCGTTCTGCAAGCTCCATTGCTGAGACAGCGGGTTTTTGGGGCAGAATCGAGTCGCGCACGTAGGCTTTATGAGTCGGATACATCACAGAAGCGTGGACGACGTCAACGAGCAGTTGCCAGAGCCTCTCTTTACTGTACTCTTCAAGGTTCAAACGGGTGCACCGACCGCTAATATTTGCGAACACACATAAAAACAGTAAACATAAATCAGGCTTCCACCGCCTAAATATCAGTGATACTTTTGAAAGCCACAGTTTACACTGGACCTCACGAAATCTCCGTTAAGGAGGTCCCTGAACCCAAAGTTAAACCCAACAATGTACTTGTCCACTTTAAGGCGGGCAGCATCTGCGGCACCGACATGCACTTCTACCGCGGCGACTGGCGATGGATGAAAAAAGGCAGAATCATCGGGCACGACGCTTGCGGAGTCCGCGACGATACCAAGGAGCGGGTGGTTATGGTTCCAATCGTGAACTGCGGGCACTGCTACTTCTGCCTACGCGGCCACCCAACATATTGCACCACAGGCAAGTTTTATGGTTTAACGCGGGACGGCTTTTTTGCTGAGCGGAAAGCTATGTTGCCCCGCAGCCTCATTCCAGTTCCAGCGGATGTCAGTGATGAAGAGGCGGCTAATGTGGAGCCGGTGGCGCTGGCAGTGCGTGTGCTCAATCATCTGCAACCTAACTTGGGCGACTGGGTTACTGTGGTTGGGCAGGGTGCAATTGGGTTGTTGATGACTCAAATAGCGCGGCTAAAGGGTTGCCGCGTCATAGCCATCGATGTAGCGGATTACCGGCTGGAGCTTGCCCAAAAATATGGCGCAGACGTAGCGATAAACGCCAAAAAAGAAGACCCCGTCAAAGCCGTGCGTAAGCTGACCAAACTGGGTTCAGATTTTGTCATCGAAGCAGCAGGCACTAAAGAAACTGTGGAGCAGACGCCGTTTTTAGTGCGAAAAACTGGTAAAGTGGCGCTTATCGGTGAATCCAAAGGCTACCTCAATTTGGAGGATGCGGATGAGGCTTCGTTCTTTACTATGTACATCTCGCCTCGGGAGTACCCGTCTGCGGTGGAGTTGATTTCTCGGCGGCTGGTGGATGTTAAGGGGCTGGTTACGCACCGTTTTAGGCTTGAAGACTTCGAAAAAGCAATCAAAACCTTCGATGCCCCCGAGGAAAAAGCTATCAGAGTCGTCGTAACCGAGAAATGAACTAACTGATTCGTTGACCACAAAGTATATTTCTGTTAGCGAAGTGTAAACCCCAAACTTACCGAGAGCAAGCGGAGCAATCAACATTGCCTATTGAAGCAGTTATATTCGATTTAGACGGAACCTTGGCAGCCTTCAACTTGGATTACAAAGCCCTACGTGGAGAAGTCAGAGAATACCTGCTGCATGCTAGCGTTCCCGCATCAGTCCTGAAGCCTAACGAAAGCATTTTTGACATGATGCAGAAAACTGAGATTTATTTTAAAAACAACAGCAAACCAGAGGCAACCTTCAACGCTGCCCGTTCACAATGCTTAGCCATAGCTGAAAAATACGAGATGGAAGCAGCAACCACCACAACCCTACTAACAGGGGCAGTTGAAACGCTCAAAGAGCTCAAGAAGATGAAGCTAAAAATCGGTTTATGCACAACAAGCAGCGAGAAAGCAGTCAACTACATCCTAAACCGCTTCAAAATCCAAGAGTACTTCCAAGTCGTTGTTCCCCGCGACAAAGTCAAGCATGTTAAACCTGACCCTGAACAGTTCATGTTGGCACTCAAAACCTTGGGAGTTCGCCCAAACGCCGCGGTGATAGTTGGCGACAGCAAAGTGGACATGCAAAGCGCCAAAGAACTAAAAACCATCGCAGTCGGACTACCCGCGGGTATCTCGGCCACTGAACAGTTGAAGGAAAGCGGAGCACACTACATCATAACCGCGCTAATCGACTTGCCTGTATTAATAAAAAAGTTGGATAAGGCTTAAGCGACGGTTATTGTGCCGTCGTCTTTTTGAATCAGTTTCCGTTCCCTGATTAGCCGTTTTAGAACTTCGCCAAAGACTTCTTTTGCGCCTTCGCCTGCGTGGTTTACGCCGAAGACTTTAGCTGTTTCCGCAATCAAAGATTCGTCACTTATGCCCAGTGCGTATTGGGCGACGAGTTTCATGGCGGCTTCGGCTTCTTCGGGGGAGATGTATTTTGGTTTGCGTTTGGATTCGGGGATGCCCTTCATTGGGATGCGGATGGAGGTTTCTTTGAGTCCAGCGGGCCAGATGAAGCTGCCTTTGATTGTGACTTTTTGTTCGCGGATGAGGTTGTTTAGGGCTTCTTTGACTGCGTGGCTAATTTTGGGGGTAACTGTCTTGATGTTCCATGTGGCGGCTAAGCGTTCTACAGCGTAGTCGAAGTGGACTGGACCTTCGTTGGCTACGAGTTCGCCTAGGAGTTTGGTTTGGTTTTCGCGATTTTCTGGGAAGTGGAACTCGTTTTTGGTTTTCGAGTCCACGGTGGTTCTGCCGTTGGGGACTTTGATGTAGGGGTTGTATGTGGCTTTGAGGGGGTGAATTTTGTAGGGGACAGCGAGTTTTTCTATGCCGCCAAACTGGTTCTTCTGCACATCCGTGGTCGGCAATGTGATGGGTATGTTGCTGTCTTGCTCGATTTGCTGCTTGTGGGCTTGTTCGAGGGCTTCTTTTAGGCGGCGGATTTCGCTGTCGCGTCTTGCTACCCAGGCTGGGGCCCAGATGCGGTGGATGCGCCAGCCCAGTTGCCGCAAAACCTGTTCTCGGAGGCGATCGCGGTCGCGTGCACTGCTGCTGGATTGGTAAGTTGCGCCGTCACATTCAACGCCGAGTAAGAAGCAGCCTTTGTTAACTGGGTCGATGACGCCTATGTCAATTTTGTAGTCGCTGCAGCCTACTTCGGGGATTACTTCGTATCCGAGTTTCTTTATTTCGTTAGCCACGTCTTCGTCGAGGGGTGATTCGTAGGTGCCTTGTTTGCATCTGCCGTTTTTAACGGAGTCGGTGCCGTGTTCGGCGTAGTCGAGGTAGTTGCGTAGGGTTTGGACGCCGAGTGCTTTGGTGTCAGGGTCAATGTCTGAGCCCTTTATCGAGGAGATTAAGATGACTTTTTCTCGGGCTCGGGTGACTGCTACGTTTAGTCGGCGTTCGCCTCCGGGTTTGTTGAGGGGCCCAAAGTTCATGGTGATTTGGCGGTTTTGGTCGTAGCCGTAGCCGACGCTGAAGAATATGACATCGCGTTCGTCGCCCTGCACGTTTTCAAGGTTCTTCACGAAAAAGCCGCCTAAGCGGTCTTCTTTGAAGAAGGGCTCAAATTCTGGGTGCTCAAGCAGGCGGCGTGCTATGGCTTCCTCTACGGTTTCCATCTGGGCGATGCTAAAGGTGACGACGCCAAGCGTTTTTTTGGGGTAGTTTTTGAAGTGCTCAAAGACGAGGTCAGCGACTTTTTCGGCTTCAATGGGGTTGTCACGGTTGCCTCCTCGGTCGTATAGGCCGTTGGGGACGTGGACGAGTTTGACGCCTAAGCTGTCGGTTTCGGCTTTTGCTGCGGGGAAGGTGATCATGGTGTCGTCGTAGAAGCGGTGGTTGGAGAAAGCGATTAAGCCCTCATGCTTGCTTCGGTAGTGCCACTTCAACGTCTTAACTGGCAACCCAATGCCTAAACACTCGTCAAGAATGCTGTCGAAAACTTCCACGTCTTCGTCGGTTAATTCATCCCAGTCCTTGTCTTCAAGCAGGTTCTTCTGGAAAAACGAGGTCGGCGGCAACTGTTTGTTGTCACCTGCAACCACAACGGTCTTGCCGCGGTAAATTGCGCCAATCGCGTCTTCTGGCACCAGCTGAGATGCCTCGTCGAAGAGGACTAAGTCGAATTTGGCTTCAGGCGGCAGGAACTGGCTTACTGAGATGGGACTCATCAGCAGGCAGGGTTTGAGTTTGACGAGTAGGTTGGGGATTTTCTGGAAGAGTGTGCGGATGGGCATGAGGCGGCGTTTTTTGGCGGCTTCTTTGGAGAGGATGGCGACTTCGGTGTCGGCTGCTTGGATGAGTATGTCTTGGGGTTTACGGCCGTTCGCGGCGTCTATTACCATGGCGGAGGTTAAGCGGATGAGGTCTTGGTCGAGTTTACGGAAATCCGCAATTAGTTGCTCGTGGTTTTCTCGTCGGAAGCGGCCCAGCTTGGGGTCTTCGTTGTAGAGGTTGTTTATCCACTCCTGATAAGCGCTCTTTCGGAACAGGGGCACCAAGTCCGCGGCGGGCACTTTTTCCTCGACTAAACGGTCAAAGAAACCATCCAAACCACGCAGGGCAAAGCGGTTCTTTGTATCCTTGAAGTCTATCCAAACTTGCAGGTCGTCCACGCGTTCGCGCAACGCCTGAATGCGTTCCATGATTACTTTGACTTCTAAATCGACCAGTTTCTGCTCTTGGTAGCGCAATTCGGTTTCAAAGCGTTTCTCAAAGGCAGCTAAAACCTTCAGAGCGGCATCGCGCTTGCAGATTAAATCCGTGTTGGATATTGCGGCGGATGGACCGTTGGAGGCGATTTCGGCGTAGAGTTCTGGAACGGGTATGTCACCGAATGCAGCTTGCACTTTCTGCACCCACTCAAGCACCAAGACAATGTCTTGCCAGTCGGTCTCTAACTCTTGGAAGCGGACGCCAAATTTTTCTTGAAGCTGCGCTTTTTCGCCGACTATTTGGGCTTCTTTTTTGCGGATTTCCTCAGCGTTCTTGAGGTCCACTATGAGTTGCTGATAGCTTTGGGGTTCGGTTTTGGCTACGGTGAGCGTGTTGCTGGTTAAGTTGGACAGTTGGGTGAGTTGTCTGTCAGCTTCTGTTGCCCACTCTTCCAGCATCGGCAAGGCTGTTTGGGTGATGGTGGCGTCGGATTTCGCTATCTTTTGCGGGAGTAACAGTTCGTCATCTTTGGCTTGGAGTTCCCATTTTTCAACGGAACCCTTGAGTTCCTGACCGAGATTCTTAATCATCGGCGACGGCGTAGCAGGGTTAGTGAGCAGTTTGAGGAGCGCCTCTGGGATTTGGGTTGCCCAGCCGAACGCTTTGACTTCCTGTGCGAGGGCTATGGCTTTTTCTGCGCCGTTAAAGTCTGTTCGGCTCTTGTGGTAGTAGTGGCCGAGCAAGGTGCGGACGGTTTCGGCTGAGTCTTCGATTTTTTTGGAGAGCTTGTTAATTTTGCGGGCGTCCATGAGGTCTTGGAGGACGGTTTTGGGGACTTTGCCATCGTGCGCGAGTTTGGCGATGCGTTTTTGGTCGCTGCGGTAGGCGCTGTTGAAGAATTTCATGCCGCTTTGGTAGGGACCGCTGTAGTTGGCGATGAGTGTGTCGAGGTCAAGTTGGTAGAAGCCGTCGCTGTAGGTTTCGTCTAAGCGGCTCTTAAGCAAGTTGTGTTCTTGGTAGAGCTCTTTGGCTTTGTTCACTGTTTCCTGCACTTGTTCAAGGTATTTGGCGTCAAACCACTGCGCCTCAGGCTTATCCTCCGCAAAACACAAAAGCGCCATGCGCGAGAGCTGCTTTAGCTGGGTGATGGTGAAGGCGGCATTGTCGATCCCCAGCGCTTGGGCCAGCGCTCTTGCGGTTTCACGCCACTTCTGAGAGGCCTGCTGTGTGCCTCTGATGAATGCAAGGAACCTTTCCCGTTTAGCAAGGAATTCCCCCTCAGCGATTGATGTACCCACTGCTTTGGCTGCGTCGGTTACGGCTTGCTGCATCTCCACCGACCGCGTCAGTGGCAATTCGTAGAGCGAGGGGGTGTAGCGTTCTTCGAGGTTTTCGCGGGTGAATTTTATCCAGTTGCTGGTTTCAAGGTACGCCTTCGCCTCCGCCAAAAGCGCATCTAAAGAGGGGTTGGTCATCCAGTACTGTTCAGGTTTGGGGCTGTCAAACAAAAAGTTGCTGACATCCAGCAGCCACTGAATGCGCTGGAATGTTTCGGGCGGGAAAACGCCGAGTTTAGCCGAGAAATCCTCTGCTTCGAACTCAAGTTCGCGGAAGGTTTCGTTTATCGCTTCCAGCGTGGTTAGGAGTTCGCTTCGGATTTCAAGGTTATACTTGTCCGCACGGTAACCCACCCATGGGAAGTCAGGTTCTTCCACGACCTGCCAGACCTTGCTGAGTTGGCTCACTAAGTCTTCGAGTTCACGCATCTTCTGAGGCGTCAAAGTGCCAAGTTCGGTTAAGCCGACGGGAACAAAGGGCACCCGCTCCAAACTGGATATGATACTTAGCACGTCATAGACGCTTCTCTGCATGTACGAACGCTTATCATGCAACGCCACAACGTAGCCGTTGAGGGCGTCACGGTACTCGATTAAACGGTCAAATTCATGCGCGGAGGGCAGTTTGCGGGGGACAAGGTTTTCGTCTAAGCTGCGTTTAAGTTCCGCCACGACCTGCTGCTTGTTAGCTTTACTGCTGTGCAATTCAAGACAGAAATGCGCCAAACCAACCTCACTGAGCCGTTTATACACGACTTCGAGCGCTGCCATCTTGTCGCTGACGAAAAGCACGCTTTTGCCGTTTGCGATGCACTCCGCGATCATGTTGGCGATGGTTTGGCTCTTGCCCGTGCCCGGCGGACCCTTCATAACAAAGCTCTGTCCGCGTAAGGCATATTCGATGCTGAGGCGTTGGCTGCTGTCCGCGTCGAGAACTTGGTAGGTTTTAGCGGGTAACTCAATCTTATCCACGTCCTTCTCTTCAGGCAGCCCTGTTAGGATGAGGTTGTCTTCTTTTATGCCTGCGATGGCGCGGATGATGGGGTGCTGGGTTACGATGGCAGCGTTGGATTCAAGGTCCTTGTATATAACGAGTTTCTGGAAAGAGAACAAACCTAAATGGACGGCGGATTCGGTTTTCCACCCCATTTCTGAGACTGCCTGTTCAACTTGCTGGTAGAAATCGGCGAGGCTGGAGCCCTCCATTTCCTCGGGCAACAGCGGCAAGTCAATTTGGTAATCATTCTTGAGTTTAGCCTGCAGGGCAGGGTTGAGCACCGCTTCGTCCTCAACAGGCGGCACGCCGATGCTGTAAGGCGCCCGAATCGTCTCCTTACCCAGCTCCAGCGGAACCAGAATCAGCGGAGACTGAACCTTCTCCTTGGTTTCAGCATCCACCCAGTTCAGCAACCCAAACGCTGCATAGAGGATGCGGACACCGCGTTCACGGTAATCCAAAAGGGAGCGGCGCTCAAGGGCTTTGAGGGCGCGGTCCAGTTCTTGGCTGGTGAGGTCACCGCAGACAAGCTGGGTTCCTGTTGCGCGTTTAGGTTCTTCTGTGGTGGCGGCTTTGACTGGGGCTCTTGCAGTTTTAGCCTCAGGGATCTCTTTGGCTTTTTTTCCCCTGCCTTTTTTTGGCTTTTCCGCCTCTGCCTTCTCAGGCGCAGCTGCATCAGGTGGCGAGTAGAATTCTAGGCGTGCCTTCTTGACCACCAGTTGATCAAAAATTTTCTGCGCCTCAGGCTGGGTGATAGTGAGGTTTCCACGTTTAGCTTTACGGAAATAGAGCAAATTATTCTTCTTTGACAAATCGATTAATCTGGATTTCCAATCTTCGACCCTCTTCATGGGAGTCGACTGCGGAACAAATTCAACTGATTCTACCATTCTACAGCACACCCGCTAGTTCAGCTTAGCTTATAGGCTGTATCATTCTTTAATATTTGCGGTAGTTTCCAAACACTCCAACCAATCACATAGCCATCTTTAACGCGTGAATTATGTTACTTGATACGTGAAGCATTGTTAATTGCATTCATAACCACCGCCAAAACCCCCTCGGCGCCGACACAGCGGGTTTCAAGCACCTCAAGATTCATACCTGACTTCGCAAGCGCCTCTTTACAACGATCCGCATCCCCACAGGTGTCAAGCAGCACTATGCCCTTGATTCCGCCAAACATCCCCGCAAACGCCGCGTCATCCATCCCCTGCCGCTTGAGGTTCTCCTTCATGTCCGCAAAGAACTCGATCATGCCGGGCCCCATAAACATCAAGTTATGGTTTGGGTCAGCTTCGAGGTATCTGCCTTTGCCGCCCATTTGACAGTCTATGCAGTTAACTGCGTCTATTTTGGCAACGCCATATTCTTGAGCTATCTTTTTCATTTCGCCCTCCTGCCCCAGACAGAGGTCGCCGTAAACCAACACGATTTTGCCCTTGAACCGCTTCTTTGTATGCTCCAAAATCTTGCGGACATTACTCTCAAGGGCTGCGTAGTCCACATGGAAGTTTTTACTCACAAAAACAAGTTCAGCGTCCAGTTTGCCTTCCTTGACTAGCTGCTGTAGCTCACGTTTTAGGACGCTACAGGATAAAAGACAGATTTTCTCCTTCGGGGATGACATAAATTTCAGCTAAAACCATATGAGCAGTAGGGCAAATAGCCTTTTCTGAAACGCAAAGCCAAAATTTAAATCAAGCAAGCTAGCATTTACTTGGTTGGTGAGGACTCTGCAGGATGGCTGGGGTTTTCCTCTCTTCCTGAAATTGGGGTTTTTCTCCAGCTGCCAAGTGGAGAAACCTCACCAATTCTATAAAGAAGAAAATGTGGTTTTTTAAAAATTAGGGCTTAAAGCAGTATCGGGGCCAAGCGGGCCACTGCTGAGGCGCACTACAAGTGCCGAAATCCAGCGTTAACGCCATACCGATTTTAAGCTGCTCCCGCGCTATGTCCTGTATCATGCCTGGAATTTTCTGCCCGTTTTCGAGTTCAACGATGCCGACGGCGTATGGTGCGAGTGCTTGGAACTGCGCTGGGGCTACGTTGATGATTGTGTATGTGACGAGTTTGCCTTTACCTGAAACTTGGATCCAGCTGAATTGCTGCGAGTAGCAGTTGTCGCAGAGCGGACGCGGCGGAAGGTGGATTTTGCCGCATTTTTGGCATTTACTAGCCATAAGTTTGCCTTGCTGGAGGAACTTGTAGAACTGCTCAATCGTGAAAGGCTCGACTGTGCTCATTATTGGTCTCTCCTGTAGATGTGGACGGCTGCGGTTGCGCCTGAACCGCCAATGTTCTGTGTTAAGCCGATTTGGGCGTCTTTTACTTGCCGTTTTTCGGCTTGGTCGGTGAGTTGGAGGTACATTTCATAAGCCTGCGCAGTGCCTGTTGCGCCGACAGGGTGCCCTTTGGATTTCAAGCCACCGCTGGTGTTGACGGGTATATGTCCGCCGAGGCGCGTTTCACCGCGCTCGACCAGTTTGCCGCCTTCGCCTTCTTTGCAGAAACCGAGGTCTTCGTAATGCATGATTTCAGCAAACGTGAAACAGTCATGCACTTCAGCAAGGTTGATTTGGTCGGGTGTGACCCCTGCCATCTCGTAAGCGGTCTTGGCGGCGAGTTTGGTGGATTGGAGTGAGGTTAGGGTTTTGCGTTCGTATAGCCCTATGGTGTCGCTTGCTTGCCCCGTGCCGACTATGTGGACGGGTTGGTCGGTGTATTTTTTGGCGAGTTCAGGTTTGGTTATTATGATGCAGCTTGCGCCGTCGGTTATGAGGGAGCAGTCGTAGAGTTTAAGCGGCCACGCCACATACTTTGAACCCATGACGTTTTGCAGGGTGATTTCTTTTTGCATGTGCGCCTTGGGGTTGAGGCTGCCGTGGTAGTGGTTCTTAACAGCCACCATGCCGATTTGCTCTTCTGTGGTGCCGTAAGCGTGCATGTGCGCGTTAGCCATTAACGCGAAAAGTCCTGGAAATGTGATGCCGTGGAACTGCTCAAACGGATAGTCTGATGCCATCGCAAGGTACTCGGTGACTTCTGCGGTTGTGCGATGAGTCATTTTTTCGACTCCGCCTACGATAACCATGTCAGCGAGTCCTGAGAGAACCGCATAAATGCCTGAGCGCAAGGCAACTCCTGAGCTGCCGCATGCGGCTTCGGTGCGTGTGGCGGGGATGCCTGCGAGTCCAGCCCAATCCGCCAGTGTGCTGCCTGTATGCCCTTGATGCTCATAAGCTTCGCCCATATGCCCGATGAACATGGCTTTGATATCCTGTTTGGGCTGCAGTTTTGGGCAGCGGCTGAAGGCTTCGGCGGCGGCTATTGCGAATAGTTCGCGTGTGAGTAAGCCGTCGTGTTTGCCAAATTTGCTCATGCCAGCGCTGATTATGCTGACCAGTGGTTTCGCATTCACCAAATGTTCCTCTCTTGTAAGCTATTGATGGAGCGCCAGAATAAAAACCATTACCGCAAGTAGGCATATACCGTTGGGATGTTAGATTCTGTCAATCATATGTTCAATCTCCAAAATCAGGTGGAACAGCACAAAACTGCCCTTTGTATATCAGTAGGTCAAAGTTTTTGTGTTGTGTTTTTTTTTCTGTAGTTGTTGTTGCCGTGACCCCTTTTGTTTCAACAACAACCAGCCGCTTGTGCTGCAGGTTGCTTTTTGGGTTTGGTTGGCTTTGGCGACTGCAGGCTGGTTGTGGAGTTTTCCGCAACCAGAACAGCCATTTTTTGATCTACTGATAAGGGAGGGGTGTAGTGGCAGAGACGTCGCGTGGTTTTCGATGATGTGGCGTTTTACCTGCAATGAGGGCGTTCACAACCATTCTACAACCCAAACAAGACGCAGAAAACAAAGCACCGCTCTTAACGCAACCTGTGGGCTACTGTTGAGAAGAGGGATTCACGGCAACAACTATACCCAAAAATGCTTGACAAGCTGTTTGTAAAGCTTAAATTCTTATCCTCATGCATAATTGTTGGTGACAATTAATGGTTTATTGTTCTAACTGCGGCGCACCAGTCGCTGACGAAGCAAACTTTTGCCCAAAATGCGGCACCAAAACCCCCAAAGGCACAACCTCAAACGTCAAGTACCCCTCTGGCGAGTTGGAGGATGCATTCTACAGGGTGGGAACGGAGCTTGAGCGTGCGTTCACGATTGCCGCAAGAGAAACCGAGGCGGCGTTGAAGCGGGCGAGGGCAAGCATCAAAGATAAACCTGCCGAAACCCAAGCAACCCCTGCAGCCGTTGTCTGCCCCAGCTGCGGAGCCCAAAACGTTGAGGGCGCTGTTTTCTGCAATAGCTGCGGCAAACGCATAACACCTGAAGCATAATTGGAGGCACTTTGAATGAGCCAAAACAAATGCCTCGTCGCCTACGAAACTAAAAGCGGCGCAACAGAGCAAGCAGCACAAAAAATAGCGGAAGTCCTACGTTCCAAATATAATTTTGACGTTGACTTAGTTGACTTAGGCAAATAGAAGGTTTCTGATTGTACACAATACAGAAACATCGTGGTGGGCGGAGGAGTAAGAGCGGGCAAAGTCTACAGTAAAGCCCTCAAATGCCTCGAAAACGATTACTCGGGTAAGCAGGTAGCGTTTTTTACTTGTTCAGGACAGGGCGGCGACCCGAAAGGTTACGCAGATGCCAAAGCTAAATTCGTCGAAGCCACACTCTCAAACTACCCCAAAATCTCGCCTGTATCCACAGAGGCTTTCGGCGGCAAATTCAAAATTCTAGGCAAAACCGTCACAGACACCTTCGACATAACCAAAGTTGAAGCATGGGCTTTGGAACTGGGCAAACTTTTCACCCAGTAATTTATTACCCTCAACGCTATCTGGTTTGGCAGTGACGGGGAATGGCACAGAACAGAACGTTAATTGCTTATGAGACAAAATTGGGCGCCACTGAAGAGGCCGCGAAGAAAATCGCCGGTGTTCTTTGTTCGAAGCATCATTTGGAAGTTGATTTGGTTAACCTCAAAAAAGATGCTGCACCCGATTTAGCGTTGTACCGCAACGTGGTTGTCGGCGCAGGCGTCCGCGGCGGCAGAATCTACGGCAGAGCCCTTAAATTGCTTAAAAACGACTTAAACGCTAAACGGGTGGCGTTTTTTGTTTGTTGTTCATGGGCAGGTACGCCAGGAAGCTATGACAACGCCAAAGCCCAATTCATCGAAAAAACGTTGACTAAATTTCCCCAGCTTAGCGTTGTAGACGCGGAGGCTTTCGGGGGACGCATCCGATACTTCGGCAAAACCATGCTGGACAACACAGACCTAAGCAAGGTTGAGGCGTGGGCGGAAGAGCTTGGCAAAAAATTCACCCAATAACGCCACCAAAGCCGGTGCGTTGCTTTGTCCATCCTGCTGCGTGGAATATGTTGAGGTGCAGTTTGATTTTGAGGTGGACGGCATCGTTTTGCGTGACGTTAAAGCGCTGTGGTGTCCCAGTTGCGAGGAAGAAGTGTTTTCGCCTCAGCAGCAGGAAACGATTAAGAAACGCCTTGAACTCGAATAGGCAAAGTTTGACTAGACCCCCCTTATTTAAAGGGTGAAATCGTTTGCTTTCTTTATGTGGGTGTGGCTGTTTATGGCACACCACATGGCTGCTTGAGGATGGCTTTGCTTTTTGGGTTTGCAATGTGTTTCTGCTTCTGTTTCGGTGTGGCATTTGCGTTTTTCTCCACAAGAACAACATGGCTCCATGTTGAAGCCGCCGCGGTGTGAATGTGGGGGCATGTTGAGACCGCTTTTGCATTCACAAGAATCATTGAGTAGCAATGAACAGCGCAATGCATTGGGCACTCGCATGGCCCATTCGCGAAGATTCTCCGCCCGCAACAGACCACAACGCCGCCGCGCCTAATAAAAAATTTTCACACTCAAAAAGCCATAAAGAAAAAGCCTTTCACAACAAAGCAATCACCACGCCACCTCTCTGCCGCTACCTCCCCTTCCTTATATAAAGCCGCATCGAAGCGTTTCTGCTACTACCCCTATCCCTATAAAACGCAGTTCAAGTTTAGGCGGCTACAGGCAGCTGGGGTTAGTTTGCTTTTTTGATTTCTGCCTCTATCTGCGCGATGGACAACTTTTCTGTGGCTCCACGAAGCTCAACCACCGAATCCCCATAACACTCACGAATTTCAGCAATAAACTCAACATGCCGCTTAGCACCCAACTCCTTTACCAACGCTTCAAACGGAACCTCAACCGTCGCAACAATCAACTGGATCGTTAAATTAGTTTCACTAACCTCTCCACTACTTCAACCATTTGATTGAGAGAGTCTTTTTAATAACAAATAAGAATAGAGAACCTGTTAGAGAGACCAATGGGTTCAAACATAAATCATATAAAGGAACCTTGAGGTTTAAATGCAATATAACCTGATATTTGAGGTGGTAGCGGACGAGGAAAACTCCAATTGATGTGATACTCTGTGGTGATTGCGAGCGAGTACTTAAGGAATTTCCATCTCAATATTTTAGCTTAATAGTAACTTCTCCACCGTATGCCGATAGGCGAAAGAAAACATATGGTGGCATCCACCCCGACAAATTCGTCGAATGGTTCCTGCCAAAAAGTAAAGAATTCTTCAGGGTTCTGAAGGATGATGGTACTTTCATTCTCAATATTAAGGAAAGAGTATCAAACGGTGAAAGACATACTTTTGTATTGAATCTTATTTTGGAAATGAGAAAACAAGGTTGGCTTTGGACAGAAGAATTCGTATGGCATAAAAAAAATTGTTATCCTGGCAAATGGCCAAATAGATTCAGAGATGCTTGGGAGCCTATCTTTCAGTTTAATAAGAAAAAAGAATTCAATATGTTTCAAGAAGAAGTAATGACTCCAGTCGGTGATTGGTCTAAAAGGCGTTTGAAAAACTTAAGTTCGACCGACTTCACTAGGGATGAGTCTAAGACCCAAAGTGGTTTCGGGAAAAAAATTGTAAATTGGGTGGGGCGAAATGAAGTATATCCAACAAATGTTCTGTATATGGCAACTGAATGTTCGTATAAAGCCCATAGTGCAACTTTTCCCATAGACTTGCCAACTTGGTTTATAAAATTGTTCACCCAAAAGGGTGATGCTGTCTTAGACCCCTTTGGGGGCTCGGGGACAACTGCATTGGCTGCAAAAAACTTGGATCGCCATTTCATAGCCATAGATATTAACAAAACTTATTGCCAGGATGCACGAGAAAGGCTGGGCATAGTTGATCGCACTTTGGATGTGTTTGAATGACAAACGGAATCTCGCAGAATACTCATACCTATATTGACATAAACATCGCTTTGTTTCATAAAAGCAAACTTGATTCAATTAAAAAGCTTGACCTTATGAAGTTGATGAATAGAAAGAATCCGTACCTCTTTAAAGCCAAGAATATTGTTAGCTCCGGCGATTTCGTAAAAACACTCTTGGAGGCCCATTTATCTTCTCAGGAAGAAACGATGTTCGGAAATTTTTTAGAAGGGTTGGCTAAAGTAGTATGTAATGAGGTTTACCACGGTAACAAAACCCCCGCCGAAGGCATAGATCTTGACTTTACGAAAAATGGTAAGCGCTATCTTGTATCAGTAAAGTCAGGGCCTCATTGGGGTAATAGCAGAGCTACCAAAAAAATGGTGGATGACTTTAACAAAGCCAAAAGAATAATTGGCAAAGAAAGCCTCGTTTGTGTAAACGGTTGCTGTTACGGTCGAGACTTGAACGAAAACAAGGGTAGTTATATTAAGAAATGCGGTCAATCATTCTGGGATTTCATTTCTGGAGATTCAGAGTTCTACAAGAAGAT
>JAMDCQ010000016.1 GCA_023488905.1 Candidatus Bathyarchaeota archaeon | reverse complement strand
TAACCTCTGCGCCACCATGGTTATCTCCGCTGACCCCGGCGCTCACTTCCCCAAAGTTGCCATGCAAAATATGGTGAAGCACCCCATAATCACCATCAACCCAGACTGGAACGCGATTTCACGCCTCGGCGACGTAGTGTTTCCAACTCAATGGTGCGGCATAGAATACGAAGGCACAGCATACCGCATGGATTCAGTTCCAATCACCCTCAAGAAAGTAGTTGAACCACCCAAAGGTGTATTGACAGATGAGGAACTCTTAACCCGCATACTTGAAGAGGTCCGCGCTATCAAAGTCAAAAGAGGCGAACCAGTAGGGCAAGCTGAAGTAAAACTTACTCACAAAGAAGAGGCTGAGTCTCCAAAAGTCTGCAAGGTTCCAGCTAAACCTAAAAAAACCGTGAAAAAGAAAAAGGTGGTTGCCTAAATGACCGAGATACTCATAAAAAACGGCTTTGTGATTGACCCACAACACAAGATTGACTGCGAAAAGATGGATATAGCCATCAAAGGCGACAAAATCGTTGAGAAAGTCAGCAGCAAAGCCAAAGTAATCGACGCCGCCGGCATGACCGTTATGGCTGGCGGAGTAGACATTCACAGCCACATAGCTGGCGCAGAGGTTAACATGGGCAGAATGATTCGCCCCGAAGACCACTACAAAGACGTAGTGCGAAAAACCGCTATCACCCGCGCAGGTACAGGTTACTCTATTCCCTCAACCTTCGTGACTGGCTACCGCTACTCCACGATGGGTTACACTTCAGTCTTCAACGGCTCCATAGCGCCACTGAAAGCTAAACACGCCCACGAAGAACTAAACGACATCCCCCTCATGGACAAAGCCACATACATTTTGATGGGTGACTGGTGGCTTGTCTTAGAAAACTTGGCTAAAGGTGACGTAGATGAATGCGCGCGCCTCGTTGCCTGGTTAATGGCAGCTTCTAAGGGTTACGCTATCAAAGTTGTGAACCCCGGCGGATTGGAATCTTGGGGTTTCGGACACAACGTTCACAGCATCGACGACCAAGTGCCAAACTTCTGCATCACACCCAGGGAAATCATGCGCGGATTGGTTAAAGTTAACAAGAAACTCAACCTGCCACACACAATCCACTTACACACTAACAACCTAGGTGTCCCCGGAAACTACCAAACCACACTCGACACCATGGCAGCACTCGAGGACCTATCAACAGACGGCAAACCCGTAGCCCACATCACACACATTCAATTCGCAAGTTTCAAAGGCGAAAACTGGGGCAAATTCAAATCTGGCGCAGAAGAAATCGCCAAATACATGAACGGTCACACCCACATGACGCTGGACATGGGGCAAGTCACATTCAGCGACACCACAACCATGACTGCAGACGGACCCTTCGAGTTCTCGCTCTACGAGCTCGGCGGCCACAACAAATGGGTCAACAGCGACGTTGAAACAGAAAGCAGCGGTGGCATCATACCTTTCCACTACAAGAAAAACAGCCCCGTCAACGCCTTACAGTGGTCTATCGGCTTAGAAATCGCCCTGTTGATTAAGGATCCTTGGAAAATTTTCATGACCACTGATCACCCCAACGGCGGACCCTTTTACGATTACCCCAAAGTCCTCGCATGGCTATACAGCAAAAAGGCACGTGAAGCAACACTCAAAAAGTGCCACAAGAGCGCCAAGAAGAAGAGTTTGCTTCCCTCTATTGATCGCGAGTTGACGCTCTACGAATTAGCCATCATGACCCGCGCTGGAACAGCTAAAGCGCTGGGCTTACCCAACAAAGGCCACCTCGGAGTCGGCGCAGATGCAGACGTTGCAATCTTTAACCTTAACCCTGAAACCTTAGATATAACAAAGAAGTTCCGCACCGCACGCAAAGCCCTCACAGACTCAGCCTACACCATCAAAGACGGCGTAATCGTCGTCAAAGATGGCCAAGTAGTTAACAGTTCAGTGCCAGGCAAAACCATATGGCTTGACGTCCAAACCAAGGACCCCTGCAGAATCGACGATGATATGAAACGCAAATTCAAAGAGTACTGGACTATTGAATACGAAAACTACCCAGTCACCGACCATTACGTAAAGTATCCTGATAGACTAAGCATAAAGGCAAGTGTATAACCATGATAACTCTAACACCCCTTAGAACATTCGAAGTGCCAATCCAAGCATCCTGCATAACACCCGAAAATTTTACAGGCAAAACCAAAGCAGAAATCGCCAAACTGCCCCTCACCGAAGGCAACCGCAACCTAACAATCGGAGACCTCTTCAAAATCGAAGAAACCCCAGAAACCTCACCAAACATCACCCTAAACGGCGACTTCAGCAAAGTCAAACGTGTCGGTCAAGGTATGAAAAACGGCGAAATCGTCGTCAACGGCAACATCGGCTTACACACCGGCGAAATGATGAACGGCGGCAAAATCACCATTAACGGCAACGCAGGCGGCTGGACAGGCAGCGAAATGAAGAAAGGCACCATCGAA
The DNA here is from genome assembly GCA_023488905.1 of Candidatus Bathyarchaeota archaeon. Classification (GTDB taxonomy): domain Archaea; phylum Thermoproteota; class Bathyarchaeia; order Bathyarchaeales; family Bathycorpusculaceae; genus Bathycorpusculum. The sequence continues at coordinate 26,332 of JAMDCQ010000016.1, read as the reverse complement.
ATCCACGGCGACGGCGGCGACTACTTAGCTTCACCATCAAGAGGCAACGATGCAGGCATGAAAGGCGGCTTAATCACCGTCGACGGCAACGTCGGCACAGATGTGGCCTGCTACCTCAAAGGTGGGATCATCAAAATCAAAGGCTCAGCGGGCAGATTCCTCGGTTACCACATGACTGAGGGAGCAATCTACGTAGAAAAAGAGTGCGACGTACGGGCGGGCGCATGTATGCACGGCGGCAAAATCGTCATCGGCGGCAAAATGGAAGTGTTGCCCTCATTCACAATCGACAGTGTCAAACCTAAAGTTAAAGTGGATGACACAACAAGCGTCGCGGGACCCTTCTATGTGTTTCTAGGTGATCTCTCAGAGCATGGTACAGGCAAAATCTTCGCCAACAAAGCCGCTAACCCTGAAATGAAGTTCTACGAAAAATACCTCTAAATGGGCGCTTTTTAGCCCAAACTCTGTTTTTATTCATAAAAGATGTTTTCTGTTAGCCGAATCACTTATCAGATTGCATTCGGTTCAAAACTTTTGTCAAGGTAAGAATTATGCGTCAAGTTGACATGACAAGGCTTGACCTCCAAGCGGGCACAGCCACCAAGATGCGTGACTGCGTCGCGGAGGAAGTTCCAGTTAAAATTATAGTTAACACCGACTACGCCTTTGTCATCTGGAGTTCCCCCAGCCAATTCAGGGAACTCGCAGTAGGGCACTTGTACGCCGAAGACATCCTCCAGTCAGTAGACGACATCGAAAGTATAACTTCTGATGAAGCAAAAAACACCTGTCACGTGAAGTTCAAACCAAGTGTGGATCTTGAGGAGCGCCTAAATCATCAGCGAGGTGGTACCCGAATTGTCCCCCTCATCAAAAACAGCACCTCTGCGTATCAGAAAGACGAAAAGATCTCCGTTGTAGAGTCGGATTTAACGATTAAAGCCCAAGTTATCCTCGATGCAATAAACCAGATGAACGAGAAAGCACTCGGCTTCAAAGAAACCGGGGGGCTTCACGACAGCGGCATCTTTAGAGCGGACGGAACAATGGTTGCGTTCTCTGAAGACGTGGGTAGACACAACACTGTTGACAAAGTTATAGGGCAAGGTTTGCTTGATCGCCTCAACTTCGGCGAATGCTTTATGATCATCACTGGTCGTGTGCCTGGCGACATGATTTACAAGGCGGCGAAAGTGGGTTTGCCTGTTGTGGCGTCGGTGGCGGCTGTGCTTAACTCTGGTGTGTCGTCCGCTGAAAAAGCAAACATCACATTAGTCGGGTTTGTGCGGGGTAAACGCATGAACATCTATACCGTCCCACAGAGAATCCAACTCTAAGCAACCTTAGATTCGCACCAAGCCCTATCAGCCAAAGCCCGCTCAGCCAGTAGTCTGCAACCTTTTTCTTGGTAAGTTTTAGCTTCGGCGTGGTAGTTTTTAGCTGCTCGCAGAAAGCTTCGATTATTGGTTGCTGATTGGTGCATGGTTGCTTCAGCGAGTTTTTCGGCGCTCATCCCAGCCCAAAAGTGAAGGTTTCTCGATTCAAAACTGTTTGTACAAGCGGCAAAAACCTCTTGGGCTTCTGAAACCTTACCCTCGCCCTGCATTCTTTGTCCGTCTCGGAGAAGCTTTAAATCAGAAATAGGCAGTTCGCCGTTTGTTAACTTGATGTTCTCTTTTACCATTCCTTGTGCGCTTCGGGTTTCGAGTTTGGTTAGGTCTTCTTGGCGGTTGACGTTGACGAAGCTTCTGAATGTGGGGTCAAGCGTTTTAATCTCTTGTAATGGGGAAATTAGGTGGAGTTTGGTGGCGCCTCGGATAATGGAGTCAGCTCTGGACTTGCCAATTGCGCAGAGTGTTTCGGTGATTCCTAAACCATTTTTATGGTTCAACGCCATCAGGAGGGTTTCTACTGTTCCATCAGGCCACATTGGAACAGCTACATCAAACTCCTCAGCCGCACCCACCAAATAATCAGCTACCTGCGGCTTCAAAAACGGCATATCCACGGGCACAGTTAAACAATAGTCCACGTCAAGCGCATGTAACCCCGATAGTATTGCCACAACGGGTCCCCTTAACCCGCTGGCTTTTTCGTCAACAACGAACTTAGCATTCAACCCGAACTTTTCCAGAACTCGGCGGTATTCGTTTTCGCGCTCTTTTCCATTAACAGAGACAACGACTTCCCCCACCGCCGACTGCAAATTTTGCATGACATGAACCAAAAGTGGTTTTTCTTCAAATTCCACGAGCGCTTTATCTTGCCACGGCTGATGCTGCGTTTGGAACCTTCGGGCGCTGCCCCCCGCCAACACGATTGCACCCCGCTTAGTCAAAGTTCTCCCTTCAGTGGCTGGCTTGTTTTTCCAGCATTGCTCTTATGAGTTGGACGAGTTTTTGTCCTTCCTGCGGCACCTTGATGAAAGGTATTTCGCCATAGCAGGGTTCACTCGCGTTTTCTGCAACCAGACCAGTGAGAGCTAAAATCGGTGGCTCGGTTCCTTTCAGCATTCTTTCAAGGTCAGCGGCATCTTTAGCGGCAACAATTTTTGCGACATCTTGCCGCTTGGCGATCAGGCTGTGGAAGCCCTCTATGAAAACTATGTCAAGCTGCTCTTTTGCGAGCAAAGTGAGGATTTTGTTGAGGTCTTTGAGTTCCCGACGGGTTCTTTTGATGATGTCGATTTCTTGTGGGGCGATGGCAACGACTACTTTGCTGCCTGCTTGAGCGTAACGCCAGGTATTGGTGCCTTCGCGGTCTATGGAGAAGTCTTTGTGATGGATGTGTTTTACGGCGCCGACGCTGTAGCCCTCCTCAGAGAAGCAGTTTATGAGGTATTCGAGGGTGGTTGTTTTTCCTGAACCGCTTGTGCCGACTGCCGCGACGACTAGAACCGTTGGTTTTACGCTCCGCCAAAGTCAAAGGTGCAGGCGTATAATAAATCATGCGTAACCAGTTTTCTAATTTGGCCGCCTTTAAATAAGGGGAGGGGATGCCTCGGTAGAGCAATAAAACCCTGCTAAGCCTGCGGATACGGTTTTGTATGCGGCTTTAAATAAGGGGGTCTAGTAGAGAAATCGCAGCTATCTCTAACTACGCAAGGATTGATAAGGCTAAATGCAGACGCAGACTATGCTTCTATGACTTTTGCGTCTTTAACTACATGCACAGTGCCGTCGCCTTCTTTTACGTAGCCTACTTCAACATGCTTGACTCTACGTTTGTCGAGTTCACTTTGCAGGTCATCCGCGTTCTCTTTGGCAACTGCAAGAAGTATGCCGCCCGCTGTCTCCTTCGATTCGCCAGTCAATAGCGGATAACCAAAGAGGTCTGTCAAGGTTGGCGTGCCACGTATTACCCATAGCTTGTCGATGACTATATCGACTTTACCAAGCATCGCCATGTTAGCCGCATGCCCCTTCAAACCAAACCCCGTAACATCCGTCGCCGCATGCACAGGCACCTGCTGCATGACTTCCGCAACAGGTTTGTTTGAGGTGATCATGCCTGTGATGGCTTGATTAACCGCCTCATCAACCAAATCCTCAGGTACACCCTCAAGCAGTTCCTTGCCTTCCTCTTCCTTACGCAACCGATATGCCGCCATGGCAGGTGCAATCCCCAGCGGCTTAGTTAGGAAAAGGCGGTCGCCGACTTTGGCGCCTTTTGTGTAGACGATTTTTTCGGGGTCACCGATGCCTGTTGCTGCGCCGCCGATGATTGGCCAAGGGTTTCTTATGGTGTGGCCGCCAACGACTGGTGTATCCATTTCGCGGCAGAAGTCACCGAGACCTTTTAGCATACCTACCGCGAGTTCTGAGGGCATATTCTCCGGGAACGCCATGATAGTCAAGACACTGGCGATTTTTGTTACACCCAAAGTATAGATGTCGCTGGTTACGTTACTGCCTGCGATTCTGCCTTGGATTTCGGGTTCGTCAACCATTGGAGTGAAAAAGTCAAGAGTGTTTAGAATCGCTATTCCATCTGCGATTTTTACAACGCTACTGTTTTCCCATGGCCCCGCAAGCACTTCTGGACCAAATTCGCTGGTCATGCCTGCCTGATCAAGCAGTTCGCCAAGCTGGTACTGTGGAAGCTTACAACTGCAACCATGCACGGGAACAACTTTGGTTAATCTGTAACTCAATTACTCTCGCCTCAACTGTAACTATTGACGCGGAAAAATAAAAAGAAAAAGGAAGAAAACCTGCTTAGGCTTTTTTGCCCGCGATGATTTCGAGGAATGCTTCCATGCGCGTCTGGATTTGCGCAGCGTCACCCATCGCGTAATCAGTTTCGATTTTTAGCATCGACAGGTTTTCGGCTTTGAGGGCGCGTTCAACTTTGACCGCTTCAACGTTGTAGTCATGGCAGTTCTGCAATGTGTAGTAGATTACTCCTTCAGCCTTGAATTGTTTAGCGAGGTCTGTGACGTTTTTGATGCGGCGGTCGTTGGGTGTAAAGCAAGCGCAGGGTATCTGACTGTACTTCTCCACAATTGCCCAAAGCAAATCGTTAACGCTGTCGCCTTTAGGTTCAACTAGCTCGCTGAAGTAGCGTGTGCCGACACAGCTTTCCTCAGCTACGACGGTTGCGCCTGTAGCTTGCGCGATGCTGTGAACTTTCCAATTCGGAATCGCCATTGGACAACCCGAAATCATCAGTCGCGGTGCATCTTTGGCTGCTACACCGACGCCGTTTCGGACTCTTTCTTCGAGTTCGTCACAGAGATCGTTGACTTTTGTGGTGAAGCGTTTGGGGTCATCGTTGAAGCTGATTTGGTAGATGAGTAGCGCGTCGAGTCCGCTGATTGGTGAAGGCGAGTTTGCGCGCAGGTCGCTGAGGCGTTTGAGGGCTTTGCGCTTGTTGTTGATTAGCTCTATGGCTTCTTTGAGTTTTTCAGCAGTTATCTTGTTGCCCGTCAACTCTTCAACTTTGGCTTTGAAAGCTTCAAGCTCTTTAAACCAGAACTCTTTACCCCTCTGCGTGTCAGGTTTGTGGGGAACTTCCAAAACGTAGGTTGGGATTAATTCGCCCAGGAGTTCGTAGACTTTCTTTTTGCCGTCGCAGGTGGTTTCGCCGACGACTAGGTCGCTTGTTTGAAAGTAGGGGCAGGTTCCGTTGAGTTTGAAACCGTAGAAGGATTTGATAAGTGGACAGAGATTTCGGGGCAAGACTGCTTCAGCGTCCGGCACAGAGAAATCTGCGCCGCCACACAAGCCCACCATGGAGGCGTCAGCGGCATACGCGAGTTCTTCTGGTGCGTAGATGCAGAAGGCACCGATGACTTTTTTGCCTTCGGCGCGTTGGTCGTTTAATTCTTTTATGCGTAACCCATGGATTTCTGAGACTACAAAGTCGAAGTAATCCATTTTTTTAGGTCTATTTTTCTGGGAGAGATATATGCTTGTATAGAATTGCCCGAGGGCGTTTAGGAGGATGTTATGTTTTTCGATGTCCATCCCTATGCTTTTCCACATTTCAACGTATTTCTCAGACATAACTTTTCACATGCCGTTTGAAATATGAAGAGCACAGGATATATTAAAAACTTACATTTTATATATTAAAAAAATTAATAGTTGATTGAGGGCTGTCCTGAGCATTAAAAAAGTTAATGCTTACTTCCTCACGAGTAACTTAAACTCGCCGCCAGACTTGGAAGCTTCAACCACTTCATGCCCGTTCTGTTTAACCCAGCGCTGGACGTTATCAAACTCCAACTCGCCTTCACCCACCACTTCAAGGAGCTGCCCAGACGCCATAGCTTCGAGCTTACGCTTCGTAAAAGCCACCGGAAGAGGGCACATTTTGCCCCGAACATCCAACTTTTCAATACTCAAATCGATCCCTAAAAAGTTACGATTTTATCGCTGTTGGCAGTCCACTCCACCAAATCATGTATGGTGGCCAGTTTGACGCCGTCGATGAGGTCAGTTTGGGCTAAGCCGCGGGCTTCCGCGCAGACTACACAGCCTTTGACTTCTACGCCGCCTTTAACCATGTCTTCGAGCATTTGGCCGTAGTTGGTTAAGCCCTGTGCAGGTTTTTGTCCTTTCTTGGCGAGGTAGACGCCGTTTTCGAACAGCCAGATTCTTACTTTGTTGCCTTCCAAATCGGCTGTCCACGCGAACCGTAGCGCTGAGAGGGCGCGTTCTTTTGCGTATGGGGCTTCATAGATTATTATGGTGAAGGTTGTCATGCTTCATTTGTCCTTAAATTGTTGATGTTTCTTATTAGAAAAACAAATATAAAGATGTTCTGTGTGTTCAGAAATGGAATAACATATAAACAAAACAGCCACAACAATATGGCTAAGGAGAAAAGTGCATGGAAACCATACGGTTCGATTACCTAAACACCTTTCTAACTGTAGTCAGAACCCGCAGTTTTTCACTGGCAGCAAAAGAACTAAAAACCAGCCAAGGTTCCGTCAGCCACCATATTGCAGCCTTGGAAACGTATTTTGACGCGGAGCTTTTCAAACGCGGGGCCAACGGCGTAGAAGTAACCGAAGCAGGGGCAACCCTAAAAGACGCCGCTGAACGAATCCTCTTGGAAGCAACCGAAGCAAAAGCAAAAATTTCCACCGCAAAACACACCCTCGCAGGGGTAATCCGCATAGTCGCCAGCACCATACCCGAAGAACACATTATCCCAGGCTTAATCGCTGAATTCAAAAAGCAATATCCAGACGTAAAATTCAAAATAAAAGCCCAAGATAGCCTAACTAGCTTTGCCAGCCTGCAGGCCAACGATGCCGACTTTGCTGCCGTGGGAACCATGCGGGGGTTTGAAGAGAAATTTGATTTCTTACAAATCGGAGAAGAACACTTGGTTCTCATTACAGCATGCAACCACCCATTGGCTGACCGAAAATCCATCAAACTTTCCGAGACAACAAAGTTCCCCTTCATTAATCGGGAAGAAACCTCTGGTACGCGGCTGGAAATCGAGCGGTTAATGGCAAACAACAAAATTCCTCAATCCAGCGTTAGGGCTGCGTTCGAGTTGGGGAGCACAGAATCGGTGGTAACTGCGGTTTCAGAAGGTAGAGGTGTGAGTATTATTTCATCTATTGCTGCAGGTAAAGCCCACGCTGCAGGTTTGGTTAAAGTGGTTGCAATCGCTGAGGCAAAGGATACCCGTAAACTCTACATGTCAAGGCCAAAAAAAGCGTTGCTCAAGCATTCTGAGGCGTTCTGGGAGTTCTGCAAAAAGTACAAATTCAAAGACCGAGTTATTGCCTGTCAAAAAGAGTAGTGCGCGTTGATTAGCGTCACCCGCTTTTTTTAGGACCCCCCTTTTTACGATATTACTTTCCAGTCACATCGAATGTTGGGTAACTTACCAAAGAACAGAAACGTTTTTATTTTTGACGCAGTTGTCTGCCACCAATCGCGATGTGATTGAATGATAATATCGACAAAAACTCTCGGAGTAACCGCTGTTGTGATAATAGTAGTCACAGCAGTCGTAATCTGGCAAGTATATCCAACTCTACAAGTTCCACAAACCACCAACCCAACGCCAGCTCCAACCCCTGCACCAGCAAACCCCACACAATCTCCCACCCCGACTGCAAAACCGACAGTCTCACCTACATCAAAACCAACGACAAAACCGACTACTTCACCGGTAACCCAACCCATTCCTACACCCACTCCGGAACCACAAGTTGTGTGGAACCTCAACTACACAGGCGGAACATCAGTTAACATGACAAACTTAGCTTTCGAAGCTTACGCAAACCAACATCCAGCAACATGGACACAAAACGACACCAACAGCAACAGCACATGGGCAGGAATAACCCTCTATCATTTAATCAACTACTATGTTGACAGCGGAAAAATCAGTAACGGCGTTTTATCATTAGGGTACAACGTCACTGTTGTAGGCAGCGATGGATACCCAATGGAATTCAATGGCAGTCGTGTTCAAGGGAACGATAACATAATTGTCGCTAACCAAGGAAACGGAACAACCCTTGCAGGCGCAAATTACCCATTAACGCTCACAGGCTCTAACCTAACTAGACGAGAAGGCGTAAAAAATATCGCTCAAATTCAAATAAAGACCCTGCTCCCAGACAACATAACATTAACACTAAAAGCCGCCAATGGAACAACAATAACTTTCGCTAAAGACGACATTGCCGCCTTGCCTAGTGTCAGCGGAATGGCTGGAAGAAACACACATGGAACAATCGCGGCTGTAGGCAACTACACAGGCATTTCAGTCTCTTACCTTGCAAACCTAGCTGGGGGTTTACCAAACAATAGCTACTACGTGAACGTTTTAGCCTCAGATAATCATCCACAACCCCTCCTCTACGGGCAAGTCGTCAACGGCACAGGCTATAGCACTTTTGACCCAACAACAAACGACCCAGTCACAGCAACACAATCCATAACAGCAATTCTTGCATACGCTAAAGACGGAAAATTATTAACGAGTGATGGCCCATTGCGTCTTTCTTTCATAGGCCCCGAAGGTCTGCTGACAGAGAGCAGCATATGGAATAAATGGGTTGTAGAAGTTGACGTTGCAGTCAGCTAAACACCTCCCTTATTCCCTTTCTTTTTTTATTGTAATAATGTTTAGATGATGATTCGGAGACATGTTCATGATTTACGGGCAAAACGGCGCAAAGGAACCAAAGAAAAAACGAACCTCAAAGGGTTTCTTTTTAGTAATTGGGTTGATTGTTGTGCTTTTGATTCCGACATTTGCCCAGCCGCTAGTTTCAGCTGCAGATTCAAGCGCGGACGACTTCTCTATAATCTGGATAACTGATACGCAATATCTCTCGGCATACTCCCATAGACACTACGATAATCTCTGCCAGTGGATAGCTCAAAACACAGATGCCTATAACGTCAAAATGGTCATCCATACAGGCGATATAGTTAACGACGAGGGCAACCGAACCCAATGGGATGCCGCAAATCAATCGATGAGTATCCTTCTAAACAACAACATTCCCTATACATGGAATGCAGGCAACCATGACTACAATTCAACGTTTTGGATAGGTAACCAGTATGCAGCCTTCAATCCTCAGCTGTTGCAGACAAAACAGTATTGGGTAAGCGACGTATTTGATGGTCTCAATACTGCGGTGCGTTTCAACATCTCCGATTGGGATTTTCTTATAGTAAACATCGCATTCGAGGCAAACGACACCGTTTTGATGTGGGCAAACAACCTTCTAGATGCCAACCCCGAAGCACATGCAATCGTGGCGACGCATGCATACCTCAACAAAGTCAGCGAATATGATGGCTGGGCAGCTCATCTTAAAGAAACGGTGCTGGATCGGCATGCCAACGTTTTCTTGACGCTGAGTGGGCATTATCATCCAACGTCTGGTGTTCGCGTAAGGGTCGGTGAACGTGATGAGTTGTTGTTCAATCAGCAGGACGCAGCCAATCAGATGGGGGCTAACTGTGCAAGGATACTTACTTTTGATCTTGACCAGAGAACGGTTAAGGTGCAGACTTTCAGTATTCTAAATGGACAGTTCAAAGAAGATGCCAACAATAGCTTCACGCTAAATACGTCGTTTGGTACCGGTGGCACCAATAACGTTTTTTCGATCATCGCCGCGACGGTAGTTGTTGCAATTGTTTTGGTTGCTGGTTCTGTTTTTGTCTATCATAAAAGATGCGGTTAGCTTGTTTGCTGAGGTTTTTTGTTTGTTTCTTTTCAAAAATGCGATATGATTAAATAGTAATATCGCTGACTGTCCATAAAAGAGGGAAAACAAATGTCGCGACAGAAATCATCAAGAATTAAACTCTTAGCAACAATCGCATTAATAATAGTCATCGTCTCCTTGACTGCAGTAGCAGCAAAATACATGCTCACCCCACCAACGCAACAACCAAACACTGAGCTCCCCGACTTGACCCTCACGCTTATCGGTGCCGACGGTCAATACAAAAATCTGACCAAAGCCGACATACTTGCCCTTGAATCCTACATGGGCAGAGGGGGTATAAAATCTCACGGGAACCAAATAAGCGGAGTTGGCAACTACACAGGCGTACCCGTTTCAACTCTTATCCAATTGATCGGCGGAATGAAAAGCGACCAAACTCTAACTGCAAAAGCCGCCGATAACTACATCATGACCTACAGTTACAACCAAGTCATAAACGGGCAAGACATCTTAACATATGACGCCCTAACTGGAAGCCAAACCACTGCCACTCAACCCGCAAAACTGGTTTTAAGCTATTACCGCGACGGCGTAGCCTTACCAAGCGATGAAGGTCCATTACGGATGAGTGTTTTAGGCAACGAAGGGTTCATCACTCAAGGAAACATATGGGCAAAATGGGTAGTTGAACTCAAAATTAACCCAAACCCGTATTCTAACCCGGAACCAACAGATATGCCGACATCTGTGCCCTCAAAGACAACGACACCAACTCCAGCAAATCCATCCACTAATTCACCCACATCCACACCTGCCCCGACATCAACAACTACGCCAGCACCTTCAGCGGATACGCTTCTAACGGTCATAGGCGTTGAAGGCGCACATGTTTCATTGACCTTAAACGATTTACTTGGACTTACCACTTACTCAGCTAACGGCGGAATAAAGTCAGGGAGTGGGCTTTCTAATTATGGAAAATATACAGGTATACCGATATTAACCATCTGCAATCTGGTCGGTGGAATAAACAGCAGCAACACGGTCAAAGTTACTGCCTCAGACAGTTACACCTCGACCTACACATACAGCCAAGTCAACGGCCAAGACATACCAATGTACGATCAAAACCAAAACGCAGCTACACCCACCCACTCACTAACAGTCATAGTTGCATACCACTATAACGACACAGCATTGCCAAACGACCCCGGACCCCTAAGAGTCATCGCAGTGGGTCCTGAGGGATACTACATGCAAGGCAACCTAAGCCCAAAAATGGTGGTAAAAATCGAAATCCTATAGGCAGGTATTGCGCAGCAAATGGATTCTGAACACAAAGATGATAAGGCTATCGCGCAGGGCAACAATTTAAAAATCGTCTTCTTCAAGTTTCACCCAGATTTTTCCTGCTTCAACCTTAAACGGGTACTTAACCAAAACATAGTTTGGCTGGTTCTCGTATTTGCCTGTTTTTAGGTTAAAGCGCCAGTCATGGCAGGAGCAAACGATGAAGTCGCCGTTGAGGTTTCCGTTGGAGAACTTGCAGCCCATATGTGACAGCGATCGTCGAGGACGTAGAGTTCGCCGTCATGCCTGACTATGAGTACGGGTATGCCTTTCGCTCTTACAAGCCGCATTTTACCTTCGCCGATGTCCTTCTCATCGGCGACCGCAACGTAACCTCCAGTTTCAACCATACAAATCAGCAGTTAACAGTACTTTTAGGGTTGATTGATTTAAAGATATACTGCAACTTGGGCTTAGCCTTGTTGCTCTCTCAGAGACCCACTTCCCTAATAATTAGTAGATCAAAAAGTATTCTATTCTGCTTGTGGATTTGGCCACAACCAGCCAACAACTAGCCCTAAACGACGAATCTAAAAAAGTCGCCCACAAAACCCGCGGATAGATGTTGAACAAGAGAAGGGAGCGGCAACAACTACAGAAAAAACAAACAACACAAATTTTGATTTGCTAAATAAGGGAGGGTGCCTAAGATCAGATACGCCGCGTGATCTTTTAACGCCTCGATGGGAAGGTTAAGGTGGGGGCTCTTGGCGCTCTTTATCTTTCTCTTTGCTATCCCTATAGGGCGTACTCAACACATCCCTCACCCGATTAGTAATCACCGGGCCCAACCCATGCACAGCCTTCTCCCAATCATCCACATTAATCAAGGCATTGAGCGGCGTCTGATAAGACTCCAAAATCGCCGTGGCCTTCTCCCGTCCGATGCTAGGTAAACTGGCGACGAAATAAACCTGCGCGTCTGAGAGGGTGTCGCATTTCTTGAATGCATGCACGATAGCGCTGCGTTTCTCCACAACCTGCTCTTGACGTGCTGCGGTGTAGAGGAAATCCACGGTTTCTTTTTGGCTGGCGGTGTTGACGATGGCTATGCCGTTTTTGGCGAGGTTAAACATGGCACCCCAAATTGCCGCGGACGATATGCTACTGTACTTGTAGATAATCGGCAAATACCCCTCAAGCACAATCAGCGACTTCGGATAAACATCCTTCAGACGGAAAAGCTGCTCAAACAAGTACCGCCGCGTTAGCGTGTAAACAAAGTCGTTCACCGTTTTGCGCTCCACCGCGCATTGATCGCTTAGGATGTAGTCGCCTTTTTCGAGCACTTCGGTTTTTACAGTGGCGCCTTTCTCGGTTAAGCCCGTGGCGATTTTTTTGGCGCTGCTGGCTTCGCGGCTATCCATAATTATGGTTGGTTCTTCGCCGCTTTTTTTGTCCTTAACGTATGGAAGCAGGGATCTCTCTTTAGCCATAGCAGTTCACTTGTAGAGCTTCGATATTGTGAAAGGCGGTTAATGTCATTTTCTATTGCTATTTCGTTCTTTTAAAAAAAGACTAACTGTTTTGTACCAACCAGTACGATTGGGTTTTATTTTTTTAGTGTTAGAAGAAGAAAGCGCCGCCCTTATTCTTCATCTTCCCGCAGACTTAGCTATGTATCGCTTTTTGGGTTCAGCGTCTGGTTTGGTTTGCTGGTTGGTTGTGGAGTGTATTTTAAAAAAAGAAATTAATTGGAGCCGCTGTCATGGTTTGATATGTTGGGTCAGTATCAGGTCATTAGTCATCTGAGTGGTCGCATTAACCGTAGAGGACTGGAAGTGAACAGTTTTTTGCATGGAACACTGGATTTGGCGTAGAGAACCATATTCCAAGTAAACTCGGTTGTTAACATCAAAAGTATTGGACACATCAACAGTGGAATTTGCCAAGCGCATAATAATATTACTACCAGTTATATCTATTCTAAAAACCTTGTATGTGCCAGCGGGAACCGATAAGTCCTCAATCCCACTGAAAGATACCGTTAATTCTCCAGTTACATCTATACCAGGGTTCAGATTTGGATATGGGACTGTAATGACATCACCTATGTTTACCTCTTGATTATTTATTAACTGTGTGATATAAGAGCCACTGAAAACACTATTGTTAGTTATCTCTACGTTAGTGTTTCCTGTATTTAGCAAGTAAGTTGAATAGCCAGTCCTGTTAATTCGCTCAGTCGATAAAAAGCTCAATGGCTCATCATTTAAGGTCATCATAGTAGTGCGATTTAACAGGTAATTTTCTCCATCAAAACTTATTACTTGTACAATCTCTTGCGCTTTAATACATGTGTTATTAGGTACAGTTAGCAATGGTTTCATGGTTAATGTTGAAAAAGATTCAAGCGTTGAAGTTATTGTATCACAGTAAACCATTTTCTCGCCAATGATATAATCAACTTTTAGAGGTATTGTTGCCGCGCCTTTTGGAACAAACAAGGCCACGATAACAATCACGACTACGGTAGCCGCCAAAGCAATTAGCGCATACGTCTTATTTCTCGATAAATGTTCGGTGTTCAAAACTTCGCGGGGATTTTTTTGTAAAGCAGACTTAATTTTATTGAGCATCTTTATACCTATAAATGGGTTCCGCGAATTAGCTTTTAAGCTGTTTTGACTAAAAAAATTGTCAAAAAGCTAAAATTACATCAACAGTTATTAATTTAGTATGGGCCAAGAAACCGACTACCTTCATAAAATTCTAAAAGATAAAAAGAGGCGAAAACTAATTCGGTTGTTAAATAACAAGGGCAGTCTATGCTATACAGACTTACTAGAAGAAACTGGCGAGGTCAGCACAGGACTGCTTAATTACCATTTAAAAGTGCTTGCCGACTTAGTAACGAAGGACAAAGAAGGTAGTTATGTACTCACCGAAAAGGGTAAACTTGCATGCCGATTGTTAACAGAGGGGTCAGATGATCAAAGTCTAAAAAGGCGTAGTTGGGAACCAAGATTTTGGAAAACTATAAGTATTTTTTTTGTTGGAACCTTTATACTCACAATTGCACTGTATTTTTTAGGATATATCACCCTAAATAGCCTTTATCAGAGTTTAATATGGATTTTTCCAGCTATATGTGTAATTTTCGTCATAGAGCACATCATGAGGGATGTGGTCGCAGAAAAAAACAGCGAAGATATATTGCAGCTAATTTTTATGCTAGAGGTTTAGTAATTGGTCTCTTGCTGTGGTTTGTGTTAATTTTCAGTTTAGCGTTAGCTGGTTTGAGTAGCCAACTAAGCATGCTCGGAATAGGACAAATACCTTTTCTTATTGCAAGTCTAATAGTTTGTTGTTGCGTGGGAATTGTCGTTAATGACTGGCAGATTAAAAAAGGACAGATATTAGTCTAAATACATTCATATTTTGAGATTGCGCGTTTTTTTGAATAACGCGGATTAAAATGTTAAGCACACAGAAAAGCCCAAGGCATTATCTGTTGAGTTAGAAAGAGAAAGAATGTTTGAGAATAAAGAAAGGTGGCTTTAGGGTTATTTTCTCCTCTTAAGCGCCAACACCGCAACTGCTGCAACTGATAGCCGATGGACTGATGCATCTTAAGGTGCCGAGACATCATTTACTGGAACGAAACCCGCTCTAAACAAGGGTAACCGCAACAAGGGCAACAAAAAAGCTACAAAAGTATAAAATATTTAAAACAAAAGAGGTAAAAGGGGTTTATGGACCCTTTTTGGTGATTTCTTTAACTGCGCCTGCTGCGACAGTTGTGCCCATGTCTCGAATGGCGAAGCGGCCGAGTTCTGGGAAGTCGTTGAATGCTTCGATGGCGATGGGGTGGAGTGGTTCCATGCGTACCCAAGCTGCGTCTCCTGTCTTGAGGAAACCTGGGTGCTCTTCGCTGACTTGGCCTGTGCGTGGGTCGATTTTCTTGATTAGCTCAGTGAATTTGACTGCGATTTGGCCTGTGTGGTAGTGGAGTACTGGGGTGTAGCCTGCTGCGATGGCTGTGGGGTGGTAGATGACGATGATTTGGCCGATGAATTCTTTTGCGACGGTTGGTGGGTTGTCAACTGGGCCTGCGACGTCTCCGCGGTGGACGTCGGTTTTGGAGATGCCTCTGACGTTCATGCCGATGTTGTCGCCTGGTTCTGCCATTGGGATAGTGGTGTGGTGCATTTCGATGGATTTGACTTCAGCGGTCTTGTTGGATGGCATAAAGATGAGGTTGGTGTTTGGTTTTAGTGTGCCTGTTTCGACTCTGCCGACTGGGACGGTGCCGATGCCAGTGATGCTGTAGACGTCTTGTATTGGTACGCGGAGTGGTTTGTTGGTTGGTTTTGCTGGGACTTCGAGAAGGTCGAATGCTTCCATCAAAGTTGGGCCAGTGTACCAGGGCATCTTGTCGCTCTTCTTGATCAAGTTTTCGCCCATCAAGCCTGAAACTGGAACAAAATTAACTTTCTCGACCTTGTAGCCAACCATCTTGATCATTCTTGAGATTTCGTTCTTCATTTCCTCGTAGCGTTCTTTGCCATAGTTAACTTGGGCATCATCCATCTTGTTGATGGCAACGATTAATTGACGTATGCCTAAGGTGAATGCTAAGAATGCGTGCTCGCGGGTTTGACCACCTGCGCCGATTCCTGCCTCGAACTCGCCTTTCTTGGCTGAGCTGAAGAGGACTGCTGCGTCGGCTTGGCTTGCGCCGGTGATCATGTTTTTGATGAAGTCACGGTGACCTGGTGCGTCGATAACAGTCATGTTGTATTTCTTGGTGGGGAATTGTAGGAATCGAAGGTCAATTGTGACACCTCGTTCTCGTTCTTCCTTTAGGTTGTCTAGAACCCATGCGAAGTGGAATGTGGCTTTGCCCATTTGTTCGGCTTCTGCTTTGTAAGCATCGATGGTTCTTTGGTCAATGACGCCGGCTAAGTATAGTAAGTGGCCGGTGGTTGTTGATTTGCCGTTGTCAACGTGCCCCATGATGATGATGTTTAGGTGGGGTTTATCACTTTTGCTCATGTTCATTTCCTTCTATTATTCTTACCTAAATTTTGAAATTCGTTAACACATCAGTCCGCCGCTTATTAAAAGTTTATGATGTTCATTGTGCCTGTGGTATGACCTTAAAAGCGCTCACCTAACAGTAACCCGACATAACTTAATACCTCAAGCAAGATAATGCATGCCGTATGAGCACAAAACAGGGCATATCCATAGTTACAACCACCTGGAACGAACGCGAAAACATCGGAGAACTCATCCGAAGAATCCGCCAAACCCTCAAAGATACACCGCACGAAATAATCGTGATAGACGACAACTCTAAGGATGGCACATTAGAAATTGCTAAGCCGCTAGCTGACTTAGCCATCGGCAAAGCCAGAGAAGGACAAACCAAAGGCTTACTATTCGGCGCAAAAAAAGTCAAGTTTCCCACAATAGTCACAATTGACTCCGATTTAGAGAACAGCCCCGAATTGATACCCGCACTTGTGGAAAAACTCTCCGTTTACGATGTTGTAGTGGCGTCTAGGAAGCAGTTGCCGCGCTTCTCTGAGAAGTGGGCGGCTAAAACTTTGGGCAAAATCGTCGGGGTTTCAGATTTTTACTCTAATTTTAGGGCTTACAAAAGAGAAGCCATAGTAAACTTTGATTTGGAGGGGGGCGAAACCTTTGGAGGTGAACTTTTGATATTGGCTAAGAAGAGGGGGTTTAGGGTTGGAGAGGTCAAATATGATGCTCCGCCGAGGCGTATGCGCCCGCGAATTGGTGGTTCAGTTAGGGCGAATTGGCGCATTTCTGTTGCATCTTTGAAGTGTTGGCTAATGCATTATTTGTAGTTCAATCAGTTTAGCGCTCTGTTTGTTCAAAATATCCAAAATTAAAGCCGCATTATTGTGTTTTATGGGTAAGATTATTAGTCGCCAAAAGTCATGCTGTTGATGTTGAAAGGGAGAAGAAGCGGAAGTGTTGACAGAAGTCCCTTTGGACGGTTTTTGGCGCTTCAAAGGTTACCGGACATGCAACGGCGAAGAATCGGGAGCGCACTCCACACAGTGCCAATTGGACGACTGGTTGCTAGCAGAGGCGCCGCTCACCGCCCACACCAACCTAATGGACCACCACCTCATCCCCGACCCCTTCAGGGGCTGCAACGAACGCGAAGTCCAATGGGTAAACGAGAACGAATGGTGGTACCGCAAAGAAATAGAACTCACCCAAGAAGTAATCAGCAAAGACGCCTTGGAATTGCACTTCGGCGGCTTAGATACCTTTGCCACTATATGGGTTAACGATGTCAAAGTGGGCGAAGCAAACAACATGTTCACGCCGTGGCGCTTCAACATCAAAAACATCGCCAAAGCAGGCAAAAACTTGATCGCCATACGATTCAAACCCGTCTGCAAAGTAGCCTGCGAACTAGAACAGCAACATAAACAGAAATACGCCTGCCTCAGCGCCGAAAACTTTAGCGCAAGACCATACGTACGCAAAGCGCAGTACTCTTTTGGCTGGGACTGGGGACCCACCTTACCAACCGCAGGCATCTGGCGCGAAGCCAAAATCTTGGCCTACAACAAGGCGAAACTGGGATATGTTGCTGCGTCGCCACTTGAGGTCTCTAAGCAAAAAGCCAAGGTCAAGTTGTCCGCCGAAATCCACGCTTCCGAAGAATCAGATTTAACGGTCAAGTTTAAGATGAGCGGTTTTGGGCAAGGTTATGAAGCCGAGGTACCTGTTAAAGTCTCTGAGGGCAGAAACTTTGCTGACTGCACCATAGAAGTAGCTGAGCCCAAACTCTGGTGGCCAAGAGGGTACGGCGAACCATCCCTCTATGATGCAACTGCCAAAATCTATTCAGGCACAGAATTACTAGATGAAGCAACTGTAAAAGTGGGCATCAGAAGCATAAAACTCGTAGAAGAACCAGACGAGGAAGGCAAAACCTTCATCTTCCAAATAAACGGGCAAAACGTCTTCTGCAAAGGCGCCAACTGGATACCTGCCGACTCTTTTCTGCCAAAAGTCAACTTAGACCGATACACCCGTCTGCTGAGGTTTGCTGCGGACGCCAACTTTAACATGCTCCGAGTTTGGGGCGGAGGGGTCTACGAAGCTGACGAATTCTATGACCTCTGCGACGTTTTGGGGATAATGGTTTGGCAGGATTTTATGTATGTCTGTGCTGGTTACCCAGAGGAGGAATGGTTTCTACGAGAAGCCGAACGAGAAGCCATGGAAGCGATTCTGCGACTACGTCGGCATCCCTCGATTGTGGTTTGGTGCGGTAATAACGAAAACCAATGGCTTCACAGTATCCTGTGGAAGGTACGGGATAAAGTAGACCGATTGTATGGGTCAAAAATCTTTGAATCCCTGCTGGCACGCATCTGTCAAAGTCTCGATCCAACCCGACCATACAGGCCAAGTTCGCCCTTTGGCGGCGAAGACTCAAGCGGCAGACATGAAGGTGACCGCCACAACTGGGAAGTATGGAGCCAAGGCCTCGACTACCCCGCATACCTGCAGGATAACGGCAGATTCATCTCAGAATTCGGCTGGCAGGCACCACCCACCATGGAACTGTTAACTGCATACCTTGAAAAGGAAGACCTCACCCCCCACTCCTACGCTTTCCGGGCACATGAGAAGCAAACAGGCGGGTTAGAACTGCTCCGTGCCTTGCTTGCCGTGCATTACCCTGTTCCAGAGGATCTGCGACTCTTTGTGCTCTATAGCCAGCTAAACCAAGGCGACGCCCTAAAAACTGCGGTGACACATTGGAGAAGCCGCATGTTTAGGACCAGCGGATGCCTAATCTGGCAGCTCAACGATTGCTGGCCAGTCATCAGTTGGAGCCTAATCGACTATGGGCTTAACCCAAAAGCAGCATACTACTATGTTAAGAGGGCATGTCAACCAATCATTGCGCCTTTAATCGTTAAACATGATACAGTAGAAGGTTATGTGATTAACGAGACTGACACTCACTTGGATGCGACTTTTACTTTTGAAGTTATGACTTTTAGCGGTGAAGTTCTGTTCAGTTTAATCTCAGATGTCTCTGTGCCACCATACACTTCGAAATGTGTATTGCAAACTGAATTGGATAAACTGCCCCGGAAAGAGAACTGCATTTTCGTGGCGACCCTAAAGAACAGCGATGAAGTGCTCGCGGAGGACGCCAGAACGGCTATGGAACCCAAAGACCTCAAACTGCCACCTCCCCAAATCCAAGTTGCCGCCATGAAGGTTGGAGCAAAAACCTTTGAAGTATCATTTCAATCGCAAAGTTATGTCAAATCACTGAAAATAGACCTAAGCGACCAAAAAGTTAGGTTAAGCGACAACTTTTTCGACCTTCTACCTAACAGAAAAAAAATCATCATATGCCACCTTGAACTGGACATCAGCGCTGAACAATTTCAAAAAGCGCTTAATTACCAATCTTACCCCTACTCCCCCTACTCCTGAACCCCGATTTCGCCTATGTATGGGGAACAGGCTGGTGTTGGATGTGGAATGGGTTTTTGACGCCGCTTTTTAGCAGCGATTTTGCGCCTATCCATTCAGCGAGGGGGTAACCGACGATTACTTGACCCCAAAAAGTCAACAACCGCGTTAAGGTGGTGGCGGCTCCGGCAATAACAATCGGAACACCATATAATGCAAATAGGTTTATCATGGTAACTTCCACTGCACCCACAGGGATGCCTGCCGATATTGTTTCCACAGTTGTGATTATGCAGTACACCGTTGCTAAATCAACCAGAGAGATAGCAGTGAAATTGAGCGAGTAGAAAATCATCAAGTAGACAACCAAGTTGAAGACCCATGCTGCCACAGCGTAGAGGGTGGGTTTTATGAGTTGGCGGGGGTGGTCTTTGAATGTTCTAAAGACGTAGCTAAAAGAGCTAAGACCATGATGGATTCTTTGGCGGATTGATTCTTGTTTTTGAGGATTTTTAATTACACACTTTGTAACAGAGGAGACTATTTTTACGATTTTGTCAACTGCGCCCTCTTTGAAGGCAACTAAGAAGATGCAGGCAATGACCGAGGCAGTTCCCAAAGCCACCAAGATAACGGGCGTGATTAGATAAACTGGCAGCTGACGCGTGAAGAGCAAAAGTAGAAAGCCCACCAGCAAACCGCCTGAATACACAAACGTGCTGATTAAACGTGAGCCGATGACGGTGGCGGCGGCTATGCCTGTGTCGTGTTTGGTTTCTTTTTGAGCTAAGGCTATGCGGGCGACTTCTCCGCCTATGGTTGCGGCGGGTATTATTAGCTCGATGAAGTTGCCGATCCAGTTGTAGAGAACCAGTTTTCTAAGTTTGACTTTTACCGAAAGCGAATCTAGCAGGCTATGCCATATCAGGGAATCGAAAACTACGGCGGCAAAAAGCGCACCGACCGCTAAAGCCAAAAACAGCGAGTACTGGTAAATGTTTAGTTTACTGAGCAAGCTAAAGAGGTCATCGAAACCGACGAAAAACCACAAGTACAGCATAAACGCTGCCAAACCAACTGACATAAACAAGAGGGTTTTTCGTCCAACCAACCTCAGTCTTTTTCCCACCTTCTAGCATGAGAAACCGTTGCCCGTCAATAAAGACGTCAAGCCCAAATGTGCTGCTCTTTTGTGGGCATGAGCCAAAAGCTACGGCTACTTGGATTACCATGCCGTTTTCCATACAAACTTCGGTTCGGCTGCATATTAATCAAGTGGCAAGTAAAAGGCAGTTGTATCCGTCAGCGGTGTCAGTGGATGCACTTGTATTCAAGCCGAAACTAACCCGCAACTCCAAGGCAAACCTCAACTAAAAAGCAGCCCCCGCACATCCTTCGCGGGTTGTTGGAACGCAAAGGATGGCTGCTAGCAACTACTGAAAAGAGCTTTGAAGTAACCCGTAGTTGAATCCTTCCTTACGCCTTTATATAAGGGAGGGGAGGTAGCGGCTGAGAGGTCGCGTGGTTTCATCTGGTGCGGATACGTTTTCGTATGCGGCTTTAAATAAGGGGGTCTAGTCACGGCAGAGCAGCTATTCCCAATAGTCTGCCTGCGAAAATCGCCACAGACAAGTCGATGTAACCTTTAAGCTTTTAAGCATACGCCATTAACAGTTTAGCATTCAGCAGGTGAAACTGGGTAGCATAACGGTGTATTGATGGCGGATAAACGAAAGGGTTCAGTGCAGATACGCTTCGAAATCCTAGAGTATCTCTTCTTCGCAGGCAAAAACCAGCTGCGCACCCATGTCTGGAGAAAAGCAACAGACGCCTCATACGACGACTTCCTAAAACACCTCCTCTATCTAAAAGAGAAAGGCTTCGTGGACGAAACCGCCGAAGGACAGATTCTGATTACAGCTGATGGACGCAAAATCTACATCAGTCTTCGAGATGCATTGCCCTCGCTGCTTTAGCTTGCACCACTGGTGAATCACCTATATAACAGGAAAAAAGGAAAGGAAATGTGATGACAGAAAAAGACAACCAAGAAGTGTACCCTGTACGGACGTTGCATGAATTCCTCTACCAAGTGGAACATGAAACTAACAGGTTCAAACGCGGCGCAGTAATCAGCATCATAATCTCCGCTGTGATGCTGGCGCTATTAGCATTTGTCGTTTATGAATTGGCTCCGCGGGGATTCACCGTTAGCGGCTTCGTCTTGGAGGTGGTTTTAGCGGCGTTTCTTGTTTACAGCATTTATCTTATGAGTTTCCAGTACCGCTTCTTTAGGAAGTGGGAAAAACGCCTAAATCGCATCAGCACGTTGGAGGAAAAACTGATGACTGAATTAAGCGATGAAAATTCAGCCGTAGATAAAAACTAATTTCTCCTCTCTTCATTGCCCCCCTTGTGGAAGAAAACATGCGGTTGGTGCATGCTTTCACATTCACATGCAGTTGAATTCAACATAGAGGCATGTTGTTCTTGTGGAGAAAACCCCATAGCCCACATCGAAACCGACGCAAAAACACGTTGCAACCGCAAAACGTAGCCGCATCCAGCGGCCGTCGTGTGGTGTGCCGTAAACCAAAACACCCACATAAAGAGCACAAACAAACCTGAGTTCACCTTTGGTGTATAGCTAAGTGCGTCACCGTTTATACACAGAAACACTCATGGTCAACTAAACATAAGAGTGGTAAAAGAAATGTTTGAAAATAACCTAAAAATTCCGTCTACCCAAAAACCCAATCAACCAACCCGACTTTTTTTTGTGTGGAGGAAGCAGCGTTGAGGTTTTGGCCGCAGAAGAGGTGGAAGAAAATCGTGCTGACAACCTTGCTTGTGACTTTGGCGGTGCTCGTTGGCTTGTTTGGCTGTTTAGAGTACAGTGTGTACCATGAAACCGAAACCGAAACACAGGTACTAAACGCAAGCGGCGAAAAAACCGCGCTTGTTATATATCATCCGGGCTTAACAGACTTCGCAAAAAACATAACCTACACTTACGCCGAGGGTTTAGCCGCAAACGGCTGGCGCATAGAAATCGTAACCGCAAGCCCCAAAGCCCCAACCGACATCAGTAAGTACTCGCTACTGGTTCTAAACTGGGCAATCTACGACTTCAACCCTGCACCAACCATAACAAACCACATTCATCGCATAGGAAACTTAAACGGCATCGACACAGTCATCATCACCATAGGCGGAGGCTTAGATCCCTTTACCGCATCAAACGGGATGAATAAGATAGTTCAAGAGGCAAACGGTACAGTAGTGCAATCGTTGACGATGTTTAGAAGCCAACGCAACTTTGAGTTGCTTCAAGAAGAGGCAAGTAAACTATCACCGTAGGTTTAGGCAATGAATAAGAAAGCTCTCGTTCCATCGGGCGTCAGCGCGCTGCGACTTGTAGCTCTGCCGCTTTTTCTCTACTTTTTTGGCAACGGAGCCACAGCAGGCTACATGGTTGTTTTTGGGTTGGCGCAGCTCACGGATTTAGTGGATGGTTACGTTGCCAGAAAGCTTGGTGTTGCTTCAAAGTTCGGCGCTTACTTTGATGCGGCAACTGACTTCGTGTTAGTTACAGGCATTTTTGTTGCTTTCACCTTAAGCAACTACTATCCAGCATGGATTCTGCTGCTGATTGCGGCATCGTTTACACAGTTTATAGTAACCAGCCGTTTCCACAAAAAACTCTACGACCCATTGGGGAAATACATTGGCAGCGTCCTCTACATCGCCATCGGTTTAACTTTGCTCTCTCCAACCGCGCCCGTTTTTATGATGGTTGAAGTGGGTTTTTCAGCCTTTGTAATAACCAGTTTTGTGACTCGCACGGTCAGCCTTACAGGCAACTCCAGAAGAACCCTGCTGATACAAAGAGGGCCACAGCAAACCAAGCCGCGCTCTGCATAACTAAATATGCCTGTTATTCTTTTTTTATGTACCAATGCCTCAACCTAATGTTTTACCGATGCAAATCCGAGTTTCCACAGGAACAGCGATAGTTCTTGGCATAGCGGAGGGTAAACTGGATGCGGCGCCAACAACAGCGTACCTAATGACGTACTCAGCCGATAAGTGCAGGGCTAACTGTGGCTTTTGCCCCCAAGCTAGAGACAGCAAAAGCAGCACCCAACTCCTCGCCCGCGTAACATGGCCAACCTATCCAACAGCACAAGCACTAACAGCACTCGCCACAGCAGTCAAACACAAAAGAATCCAGCGCGTTTGCATACAAACCCTAAACTATCCAGACGTATTTGACCACATCGAAGCACTTGTAACAGAAATCAAAAAATCAGCCGCAGTCCCCGTCTCGGTCTCCTGCCAACCCCAAAACACTGAAAACATAGTGCGATTGAAGGCGGCGGGTGTTGATAGGTTAGGTATCGCTTTGGATGGGGCAACTAAAGCCGTGTTTGACCAAGTCAAGGGTGGCTGTTATTGTTGGGAGAACCTGTTTGGGCTCTTCAAGGCGGGTTTGGCGGTTTTTGGCAAGGACAACGTTAGCACTCATGTTATTGTTGGTTTGGGCGAAACAGAGCAAGAAGTGGTTGAAATTGTTCAACGGTGTGTGGATTTGGGTGTTTTGCCTGCGTTGTTTGCGTTTACTCCTGTGCGAGGGACAGCTCTCGAGGAAAGTTTTCCCCCGAAGGTTGAGGTTTATAGGCGGATGCAGCTTGCCAGATACCTCATCGTCGTCGGCAAAACAACCCGAAAGAACATGATTTTTGATGGCGATGGTAAAATCGTCGATTTCGGCTTAACCAGTGCAGACCTAGAACCCATAATTGCCAGTGGCGCTCCGTTCCAAACTTCCGGCTGCCCACACTGCAACCGACCCTACTACAACGAAAAACCAAGCGGCCCCATCTACAACTACCCCAAAAATCTCCGTGTAGAAGAAATCGGGAAAATAATGGAAGAATTAGGTTATTAGCTGATCGGCGGTCTGCTTCTTGTTGATTTTAGGCAGCTTTGGTCTCTGCCTTGTCACTTGCTCGGCTAAGTGCCAGAACTCTTCCATCGTGTAGCCCTTTAAGAGGTCCTTCATGAGTTTCTTGACTTGGTAGTAAGTCATCTGGGCTTCGCCTTTGTCAAGGCTTTCCTGGGGACCTTTGATGCGGCGGAATAATTCGTCCATCTGGCGTGGTGAGGCTCGGATGCCTGCGTTTTCGAGGAGTTTCTGAATGAGAGTTTGCCCCGTGTTTCGGCCTATGAAGATCATTGTTTCTCTGCCGACGATTTCAGGCGGGAATGGCTCGAAAACTAGGGGTTGCTGCATCATTTCTTCAACTTCGTTTTCTACCTCGTGAGTGAAGATGTTTTCGCCGATGATGGGTTTGTGGAATTGGATTGGCATGGCGAAGGCTTTTTCGGCGGATTGCGCGATACGATAGATTTTGCCCATGTCTATGCCTGTGTCGATGTTGTAGAGCAGCTCCGCAGAGGTCACAACTTCCTCGAATGGCGCGATGCCCGCGCGTTCACCGAAACCCGCGATGCAGGTGTGCAGGTAGGATGCGCCTTCTTCCATTGCTGCCAGCGTGTTGGCGGAGGCTAAACCGAAGTCATTGTGACAGTGGATACCGAGGGGGACTTTCTTTTTGAGGGATTCAGGTAAACCGTCGCGCACATGGGAAATTAAATAACGCATAGATAGTGGCCGTATGAAGCCGACGCTGTCTGCGATTGCCAACCTAGTCGCGCCTGCGGCAACGGCTGTTTCAAAGGCTAAAATGATGTCTTCCAGCGGCGTTCTTGTGCCATCCATCAACGTGAAGTTGACATTTGAGCCATGCTTCTTTGCGTAGTCGATACATTCTGTGATACGTTGGAGCGCTTGCTCTTTTGTCATCTTAAGTTTATACTGCAAGTTCAAGCCATTAATGGGTGATTCTAGAACGATTTCTTTAATGCCGCATTCTAAGCAGGCATTGATGCTATTTTTTGTGGCTTCGGCAGACGCGGTTAGTTTGGCTTGATTAAAGCTTTCGTTATTTATGCGTTTAACCGTGCGTTTTTCGTCTTCAGATAATGCTGGAAAACCGACGTTGATGACCGCGACGCCTGCTTCATCCATCAGTTTGGCAAGTCTAACCTGCTCGACGTAGGTTAAGTAGACGGTGGGCGCTTTGATGCCTTCACGGAAGGTTTCATCCCAAATGAAGACGCGATCAGGTAGTTTAGGCGGCAGGTTCTTTCGTAGGCGGTTATAGTTGGCGATTAGTCCCTGCGCTTCTAGTTTTTTGAATATGGTCTTCCGCATTTAGTCACATTCCAACAATACGGACGAATTTAGTTAAGTGTAATTTGCTGTTTCCTATATAAAACTGCATCTATCCAAGTTTGACACGTGTTCATTTTTCGAATATTTATGTTACTTATTCTCGATTTTGAGTTCAATTACAAAAGTCTTAAGTGTAAAAACCGCCAATTAGTATAAAACACCAAGGAGCGCAAATCGGTAATGAGCCTAAAAAACACTATGGAAAAAATCAAAAGCTTAGAGTCTGAGAAGAAAAACCTTTTAGCTGAACTTGAAGGGCTCAAAAAGCTAGCGGACGCAAAAGCTAATGCCTTAGAACAGGAAGTTGATGCTTTGCGCGACGAAATTAAGTCACTCAAGACTTTGATGGGGCAACCGGAAGCCCCATCAAATAAGGCATAAGTTCAAACAGCCGATTTTAGTAGCCCACTCTGGGCATGTCACTTTTTATGAGCATAGATAGCTAATGCCCCCCCATAGCATGACGCGCTACGGAGCAGGTCAATACCACTTAGCAAGGGGACAGGCTCAGTTTTCCTAATCTGAGAATTAGGTACAGATCTAATCAAGAGTGATTCGGGGATACCCTCAGT
>JAMDCQ010000022.1:32355-86194 GCA_023488905.1 Candidatus Bathyarchaeota archaeon | reverse complement strand
CTGACGCCAGCGTCGTCAAGAAAGCAGCTAAAGGGAAAACGGCTTTTTGCGACTCTTCGGCGGAGGCGAAGCTCAAAAGTCACATTGCGGCAGAAAAAATCGATGTATCCAGCGAACTCAAAAAAACTGTTGCCCAAAGCGATGTAATCGTAGTGGCGATCACGGCGAGAGTGGATGAGCAAAAAAAGACTGATGACAATGGCTTAATAAGTACATGTAAGCAGGTTGGGTCGGCGCTTCATCAGGGCGCGCTGGTTGTTTACGGCGGCATCGCCGCGTTGGGTTTTGTTGATGGCACTGTGAGGGAGTTGCTGGAGAACACTTCTGGGTTGAAGGCGGGGCAAGACTTCGGGTTAGCCTACTGCCCAATCCTAACCACGAATGTTTCGCTGGCTAATTTGGGGGTTAGGGTTTCCGCGGATGACAAAATCAGCTTACAAGCAGCAGTTGCAATTCTTGGAACCCTAACAAGCAAAGTCCAAGAAGTAGGCGACTTAAAAACCGCAGAAGTAGCCACACTTTTCACCATCGCCAAGCAAGACGCAACCAACGCACTCACCAACGAACTGGCAATGTTCTGCGAAACCGCAAACATTGACTACTACAGAGTCCTTGACATCCTCAACTTAAACGACCCCAGTTTCCAGCCCAGCATCGCTGAGGGAGAAAACCATGAGGCCGCTTACCTGTTGCTTGAGGGCGCCGAGAACCTAAACGCCAAGCTACGTATGGCGGCGTTGGCGCGGCAAATCAACGAGGACATGGTTAAACACGCCGTTAACTTGACACAGGAAGCCCTGCGGAGCGCAGGTAAAACCTTGAGACGGAGCAGAGTGGCGATTTTGGGGTCAGCGAACCCAGCGGCGGCTACCTGCATGTTCGCCAAGTTGATTGAGCAGAAAGGCGCAAAAGTCGCCATCTACGACCCCACAGCAAAGAAAGAAGCCAAAGAAGCAGGCTTAATCAAAACTAGCCTAAACGAAGCCGTGGAAGGCGCCGACTGCATCGTCGCACTATCTGGGCAAGAGCAATTCAACCATTTGCACCTTAAAAAGCTCAAAGCCCTCATGAAATCACCCCCAGTCGTGGTGGATTTGGTAGGCAAATTCGACCCCGGGCAGGTAGAAACAGAAGGATTCATATACGCTGGACTGGGAAGAGGAACTGAGAAGAAATGACTAAACTTGGCGTTGCAGTAATCGGAACTGGGCAATGGGGAAAAAACCACGCCCGCGTCTACAAAGAACTCCCCTCGACTGAGCTTGTCGCGGTCTGTGACGTTAACATGGAGCGTGCTAAGGCGATGGCTGAGCAGTACGGCGCAAAAGCCTACTACTCTGACAGCACCGAGATGCTCAAAGACAAATCCATCCAAGCCGTCAACGTCTGTACATGGTCCACCATCCTCGCGCAGGAAGCCATGAAAGCCCTAAACGCAGGCAAACACGTCCTCGTAGAGAAACCGATGGCGACGACTCCTGAGCAGGCTGAGCAACTCGTCAAAACCGCCCAAGAAAGTGGCTTACACTTAACCGTGGGGTTTTTGATGCGTTTCATCCCGGGCTTGCAGCAGATTCGTCAGTCGGTTGAGAACAAGAAAATCGGGGAATTAGTCTGCGCCACCGCTAAACGTGTCTCGCAGTGGCCTGAACGCATCGGCGACGTAGGCGTCGTCAAAGACACCGCCATCCACGACATAGATGTGATGAACTTCATCTTCAACCAGCAGCCCACCTCCGTGTACGCGAACATGGGCAGCATGCGAATCAAAAAGTTCGAGGACTACGCCCAAATCATGTTAACCTACGAGGGGGGCAGAACAGCCTTCATCGAATCCAACTGGCTAACACCCTACAAAACACGCTCACTAACGGTGACGGGAAGCGACGCCATCATGCGGCTTGATTACATGACGCAGGATTTCTGGGTTGAGCAGAAAACCGAAACCGTGCAACCCCGCCTGCCATTTCAAGAACCCCTAAAAGCCGAACTCCAGCACTTCGTCGATTGTATCGTGGAAAAGAAGAAGCCGCTGATAACGGGCGAAGACGGCGTTAAAGCCCTAAAAGTAGCTACCGCCGCCATAGAGTCTTCAGCCAAAAACAGCGCAATAAAAATAGAATAAGAGTTTATTTTAGGTTGAAGGGTTTGCCTTCAGAAACGACGTTCTGTGGGGCCTTTTCCTTCCACTTCTTCAGAAATGGCAGGTCGTCGGCTTCTTTGCGGAGTTCGTCGGGGAGCATTTCTGGGATTTCTTCGCGGATGGGGTACCAGCGGAGGCATTTTGGGCAGACAATTAAGCCTTCGACGATTTCCTCTTTCTCTTCAAAGACGTGTAACTCAAGTGGGTGATACTTGTCGATTGGGCAAGCGAGGATTTCCATTAATTTACGTTTCATCTAAAGTCCACGAATATGATAGGTGAAGGTTGAGCTATTAAAGCTTGTTTGGCTGCGGCGCTACTTGGATGTCTAGTACGGTTTGGTACCAGTTAGGTCCAGTACTGCGCACCACATGCGAGTGTGCAAACATGAAGCGGACGCCGAGGCTGCCCAGCTTTTCAGCAACTTTTGTTTCTGTTTTCTCCACAGGATCCTCCTCCCCCACAGCATGCTCGAAGTCATAGTAATGTATCCATCCACCCGATTTCTTGAGCGCTGAAACCGCTGCAGGCAAGTATCCGAGGGCTTTCTCAGGCAGCGGCATCAAAACCCTGTCCGCCACGCCCTGCAGCTTCGCCTCTACTATCTCTTTTGAATCTCCCAGCAGCGGAATTACTCTGTTGTAGACACGGTTGACTCTGATGTTTTCCACCATAAACTGGTAAGCCACGGGATTGATGTCGATGGAGTAAACCTTGGTCTCAGGCACCATACGCGCAGTGATAACGCTGAAGCTGCCGACCCCAGCGAACATGTTGACCACTACTTCCCCTCTCGAAACCGCGCTTGCCACCCTCAGGTGCTCATGTGAGAGGCGAGGTGAAAAATAGCATTTCTCGACGTCAACCGTGAAGGTGCAGCCTGCTTCTTTGTATTTGGTTACGGGGTTGTCTTCGCCTGCCAGCAGGGTTAGTTGGCGGGTGCGGTGGCTGCCTTTGATGGCGCTGGTCTGCGAATAGACAGCGCAGATTTTCTTGTGGGTTGTCATTATCTGTTTGGCTACGGTTTGCGCGTCGGCGGGGTTTTTGGGGGCTTTTACGATAGCTATGTCTCCAATTATGTCAAAGGCGCTGTACACTTTGCTTAGGGCTTCGGGGGAAAGCTGGTTTTTTAGCTTCTCTTTGAGGCGTTTGCGCAATGTATATCCTCATTAGTGTTTAGTATTGGAAATGTTTAAAAGTAAAATGCTTTTCTTTATGGGAGCAGGCGTTTCAGATGGAAAAGTCAGGAATTGTTTATGAATGCATGAGATGTGGCTCACGTGTGCCCTCTGAAGAGTTAGAGCTGCGAGGCGGAGAAACCAAATGTATCATCTGTGGTTACCGCATCTTAAAGAAAGTGAAGCCGCCAGTAGTGAAACGGGTTCAGGCTAAATAAGAACGGATTTTTTAGACTCGTGCTTGGCACGAGGATCTTTTTGTTTATTTTCTTCGTTTAGTAGTATTCTTGGTCTCCAAGTTTCCGTAGAGCTTTACCTTTCAGTTTAACTGCAGAGTTATCTTCTTCTTCCTTGAAGAAGGCGTCGTCTAAATCGCGTTCCATGGTTTTGCGTTTGACGGTTTCGCCGCAGATTGCTCCGGGCAGCAGGCGTCTTTTGAAGCACATGGCGTACATGCATTTGGCTACCGTGCAAGGTTCCTCGCCGTCTCTGCACCAAACTGAATCGCGTCGGAAAACTGCTGCGTTTTTACCGCATTTAAATGATTGACATGTTGGAGAACAAGCTTTTGTTTGAGCCAACAGATACACCTCATTGGTCAGTTAAAATTTTGTGGTTTCGTGTAGGGTCCTTGTTTTCCTCTATGTTCCGTAGAAGCCATATAAACTTTTTCCATTAACGGTGTAGAATTAAAATTCATACTGAATCATCAGTTTTGGGCTTTCCTTCGCCGAATTACCTCAACGACGGCGAACAGCACCACCCCAATCACCACCACAATGATAGAGATTAGTGTGCTTGCCTGCAGCAAGACACCGCCAACGGAGACGTACTTGTCAATTTTTACCTGCACCGTTATAGGTTCCTCTACATTGACCGTTATGGCTTGGGAGGCGTCTTGGATTCCTTGAGGCTGAACGATGATCTGCATGCTGCCGCCCACTATATCCTCGAAGGTGGCTATGCCGTTGCTTTGAGTGACTGCAACAGCTTTTGCTGACCCATTTAAGGTCACGTTTGCGTTGGGAATTGGGGCGCCGAAGAAGTCAACCACAGCCACCGAGAGAGGGATACCGTAGAGGGTGCATCGGACTTGTTTTTGGCTGTCATTGAAAACCTGCAAATTCACCTGATGAATTAAAGCAGTGTCCTTGTAGACTCTTACGCGGTACATTCCAAACGTTGGCTCCATGGCAGCTACACCGTTGTTGTCCGCAGATGCAGAATAGAACAGCCCACTGGAAATCTCCACGAGTTCAACGCGGGCGTTAGGTATTGCTTCATAGTTGTTTCCGGTCACGGCTAAGGTTACGTTTCTGCTGGGACAAATAATGGTGACTTGCGCGTTTGCTTTGTTTGTGGCGCTTGTCGCCGTGTTGTTTTGAGCGTTAAAGATTTGACCGTAGAGCGAGGCGTCAATGGTGTAGGTTGCGCCCGCCAAAGCGGAGGCTAAAGTGAAGGAGCCTGAGGGCCCAGTTTGGCCGTATGCGCTGCCGCTTCGCGATATGGTGCCGCTTTGGTAGTTGTATTTTATGGCTAAGTTTACGAAGGGGATGGGGATGCCGTCAACGGTTAGAACGGTGATTGTTAGGTCGGTTAGTTGGCAGCGGAGAGTGAAAGCGCCGTCGCCTATGACGATGATGTCTGTTTGACCTATATTGAGGCCGTTTGAGTAGGCAGTTAGAGTGTAGGCTCCTTTTTCTAGTCTGAGGGTTGCTCCGCCTGTTGAGTTGGTGGTTGAGTTTGTGGCGGCTTTGGTTGTGGAGTCAATCGCTTGAACCACAACGTTTGGGATTGGACGGTCTGCTAGGTTAGTAACTTGGATATGTACAAGGTAGCCCATGACGGTGAAGGTTTGTTGGTCCACGGGAGTTTTAGCGGTGCCTTGCGGGGTTATTTTTATTGTGGATTCGCCAATTGGAGCATTTGCGGAGACTACCCACGTGGTGCCGATGACTCCGCTTACAGATGCAGTCACCGATTTCGTGTCGACGGTTACTTCGCCGTTGGTTATGGTTATTGTCGCGGCTTGGTTAGGCTGGTAACCCGTCGCATGTATCTTCATTGTGTCTCCTCGATGGTAACTACTTGCATCAGTAAACCGCACGTTGAACTGGGTGGACGCCAAGTTCCCCCCGAAAGCCACACGGTAGGTACCGACATAATCTGTTGATCCTCCTCCAGGTGAAAACGCGCTGCTGGGGAAGGTGACTTGGGTGCTTACAGTTCCCCTCGCGTTAGGTGTCCCCAAAGTTACTGACGCAGTGTAGATTGTGCCGCTTGGGAGGGTAACCGCTATGTTTCCTTCGTAGGAATTGCCCAGTGAACCACCCGTAACTGCAACATTCAACGTTACGCCGCTGCCTTCCTGCACAACCAAAGGCGTAGACGTAACAGAGTAGCCAGTGGTTATGGTGAATTGAGAGTAGGCTTCCGCGTTGCTTTTTGTGTCTCTAAGCGTCAAAGGGTACGAAGCGGCGAGAAGTTCAGGAACCGTAAAGTTTGCGTTAACACGATAGCCATCAGCGGTACCGCTAGCAACCATGATATTTGCTAACGAGATTTGGTAAGAACCGTTTTGTGTGATTATGGTTCCTTGAAGGTTAACATGGACGCCTGCGGGTCCGCTGCTTGTGCTCGGGTTGATTTGGGTAATTCTAACAGCTGGTGAATCGCTCTGTGCAAACGCATTTAACGGGACGACGGCGGCAACGACCGCAAAGATTAGCAGCGTAAATACAGGAATTTTTCGATTCAAACTCTTAGCCCTCCGAATTGAACCCGTTAGAGTATGCTCAAGTAAGATTTAGGCGTCATTTTAACTTTGCCCAAAATCTGAAAACAGAATCTTTGAAATCAACAGAACTGCTTCCTCGCCGAATCAGCTTTGAAAGAAGCTTTGGGGATAGGGATTTTTAAAAGTCTCCAGTTCATACTTAGAAGAGAAATTTGGTGTAGAACCCTTGCAAGAAAACCCTACCTCACCGCTTTTAGCTTCCCTAAAGAAGCAAAAGTACCACCTAATCGGGGCGCACTCAGCCGTGAAAAGGTGCAAGTGGCTCTACGAATCCATAGTCAACAACCGAGTCTGCTACAAACAGAAATTCTACGGCATCCAATCGCACCGCTGCATCCAAATGACGCCCTCGCTTTATTATTGTACGCAGCAGTGCCTGTTCTGTTGGCGCGCGCAGAGCGGCGACATGCAGGTCTCTTGGGATGAGATGCGTAACCCCAACAAAGACACGCCTGAACAGATCGTGGAGGGTTGCTTTAAGGCGCAGGAACGGATAATTTCGGGGTATAAGGGCAATGAGAAGACGGATTGGCGCAAATTCCAAGAAGCGCTGCGACCAAAACAGGTTGCCATCAGCCTCACAGGTGAACCAACCCTCTATGAGCCTCTCGGCGACTTAATTAGCCTCTTCCACCAGAAGGGCTTAACCACGTTTCTTGTCACCAACGGCAACTTACCCTCTAAACTTTCCAAACTCAGCCAGGAACCCACCCAACTCTACGTTTCACTCTGCGCCCCAAACGAGGAAGTCTACAACAAGGTTTGCCGACCCCAATTCCCCAAAGCATGGAAAAACCTCAACGAAACCTTAGAGTTGCTCAAGAGTTTCCGCTGCCCCACCGTTACACGCATGACCATGGTAAAAGACCACAACATGGACGAAGTAGAGGGATACGCTAAACTCATCGAGAAAGCTCAACCCACCTACATCGAAGCTAAAGCCTACATGCATATTGGCTTCTCAGGTTTGCGGTTGGGTTTTGACCGCATGCCGATGCATGGCGAGGTTAGGGCGTTCGCTGAGAAATTGGCTGAGGCATCTGGGTACATGGTTATTGATGAGGCGCCTGAGAGCCGTGTGGTGCTGCTTAGCCGACTAAAGAATCCTATCAAAGTAGGCGCCAACTGAGCAGGCGAGTCTGGATAAATTTAAATACTTAATTTCAGCCCTAAATATTTCTAATAACCAACCAAGTATGCGGTGTCAAGAATGGTAAGTGAAGGTAAAGGGAGACTCTTCCGACGAAAAGACGGCAAATACTTAGTCTATCTGCCCAAAGACTTAGCGGAAGACAGCATGTTTCCCTTCAAAGGCTCCGACACCATATTCGTCAAAGTCAGCTTCACCTTAGGCGACAACAAAATCTTAGTCGAGAAATGGCAGACTTCCTAAGCCGCCCTAAGAAATTGAAATAAACCAGCCTTACTATTCTATTTTGGTGCAAAGTTTGTCTTCTCTAGAAACCGTCATACAACAAGTAAAAAACGATTTAATGGCAAAAAGCAAAATCCGCGAAGAAACCCACGAAAGCATGCGCAAAGCCACAAGCCTCTCCAAGCAATCCATCCTTCTGCTCCACCAA
This sequence comes from Candidatus Bathyarchaeota archaeon, assembly GCA_023488905.1. GTDB lineage: Archaea > Thermoproteota > Bathyarchaeia > Bathyarchaeales > Bathycorpusculaceae > Bathycorpusculum. The sequence goes on along the minus strand of JAMDCQ010000022.1, from coordinate 78,493 downwards.
AAACGCCTCGAAGACTCCGCTAAAATGTTGCAGAACGCCAAAGAAATCATCACCAACCTGCTCAACTTGGCGGAGGAGTGCCCCGAAATCGTCTACGGCGGCATGTTCAGCGCCGCACTACAGGAATACTCGGAAGCCTACATCCTCTTAACATTGGTTAAAGAAGGCCGCTTTGTTACTCCCAAAGAAATCAACGTGCCTTCAGTGGATTATATTTTGGGTTTAGCTGACGTAATCGGCGAGTATAGGCGGCTTGCGCTGGACTTTCTGCGTGCAGGCGAAGTTGAAAAGGGCGAACGGTGCCTTGAAATCATGGATGAAATCTTTATTCAACTTTTGGCGCTGGACGAAGCCTACATGCTGGTGTCGGGGCTGCGGCACAAATCCGACATTGCAAGGCGCATCATCGAATCCACCCGAGGCGACATAACGCTTGAAGTGCGCCGCAAAGCCCTCGAAGACAAACTTGACAAACTCCAACCCAAACAACCCAAAAAGACCCCGAAGCGGGCGAAGGGTAAAAAGTAACTTGCCCAAGCTACCCCCCAATTTTTCGGTAAAAAAAGCCCACTACACCCAACTCTGCCTCTCCAAGCGCGTTATCCATGAGGACCGTTTGCCTAGCCCGATTCGGACGGTGGGCGGCGTGGATGTTTCCTACGTCGGCGACTTGGGCGTTGGGGCAGTAGTGGTTCTGGATTATGGCAGTCTTGAACTTTTGGAAGCAGCAGTTGCCACTTGCCCCGTGAATATGCCTTATGTGCCCACGTTGCTGTCTTTTAGGGAAATCCCGCCTGCCATCTCAGCTATAAAGCGGTTGAAGCGGCAGCCTGATGTTTGGCTGGTTGATGCTCAGGGGTGGGCGCATCCGTTCCGTTGCGGGTTCGCCAGCCACCTCGGTCTCGCTTTGGGGAAACCGACGATTGGAGCTGCTAAGAGCAGGCTAACCGGGAAACCCACCGAAGTTGACGGCAGAACCTTGCTGATGGATAAGGGCGAGGTCATAGGCGAAGCCGTAACGACGAAAGCAGGCGCTAAACCCGTTTACGTGAGCGTCGGTCACATGGTCAGCCTCGAAACTGCTGTGGCAATCGTGCGGCACTGCTCCAAAAGCCGAATCCCCCAACCGCTACTAGAAGCACACAAGCTGGCAACCAAAACCCGCCTCACCCTTGTGGGAAAGGCAAAGTAAATATCCACAAAGGCAAATACCTACGCTTAAGCGTGAAAGAGCATGGCAGAAGAAGCTAAGCCCACAGAAGAAATAACCTTTGACTACTTCACAAAACTCGACCTAAGAGTCGGAAAAATCATCGAAGCAACGGCGGTTGCTGAATCCAAGAAACTCATCAAAATCACAGTGGACTTCGGAGCAGAAAAACGCCAATGCATCGCTGGACTCCTCAAATACTACAAGCCCGAAGAGTTAGCGGGCAAAAAATGCGTCTTCCTTCTCAACCTACAGCGTCGCATGATCGCGGGGCTTGAGTCTCAGGCTATGATTTTGGCGGCTGAAGACGAGGCGGGCAACGTGTCGGTGCTGCAGCCTGAGAAGGATATTGTGGAAGGCAGTAAAATAGGATAGACTTTAGAGTTTTATTCTATTTTTACAGAACCATCTTATTACTATAGTAGTCGAGGGCTAACTGTAGCGTCTCTTCCTTTGCGTATCTCTTTAGCGCCGTCCCATTCCACTTTGCTTTCCATCCGTAACTTTTTGATTGAGCCGGCAGCGCATCGCATTTCTTCTTGCCTCGTTTGGTTATTCACGCCTATTAGACCTGCATATAACCTTGACAGTATAACACTATACATATCTTATCCAAATTTACCGATTGCCTTATTCTGCGCTACTTCACGCTTGCACTGGTTAGTCAGCAACTTGTGGCGGCCTCCACAACCAGCCAACAACCCACACCAAACGCCTAAGGCAAAAAGCAATCTTTTGCACAGCCTGCTGGTAGTTGTTGTGTATAGGCAATTCCCTGCAACAACAACTATAGAAAAGACAGGTTTAGCTGAGATTTTAGAGAAAAGTTAAATTAATTATGCCAAAGGTTATGTTAGTATTTCACCGTGGAAGGTTTCAGTTTATGGCAGCATCAGAAGAAGCACTTATGTGGGTTGAAAAGTACCGACCCAAAACCCTCGACGAAGTCGTCGGCTTAAAAGACATAGTCGAAAGCCTCAAAGCGTTCATGAGAAACCCCAAAACCATGCCGCACCTCATGTTCGCAGGCGTTCCAGGCACAGGAAAAACCACCCTTGCACTCGCCATCGCCCACACATTATACGGGGCAAACTGGAAAAGCTTCACGCTGGAGCTCAATGCCTCAGATGAACGCGGCATCGATACCGTCCGAGACCGCATCAAAGACTTCAGCCGCTACAGCCGCACAGGCTTTGGCGGAGACATTCCCTTCGCACTCATCATCCTCGACGAATGCGACCAAATGACAGGCCCAGCCCAAACCGCCCTGCGCCGCATCATGGAAGTCGGCAGCCGCACCAGCCGCTTCATCCTCATCTGCAATCAATCAAGCAAAATCATCGAACCCATCCAAAGCCGATGCGCCATATTCCGCTTCAGCCGCGTAGAAAAACAAGCCATGAAAGACCATCTCATATGCATCGCCAAAAATGAAGGCTACACGCTGGTTCCTGAAGCCGCAGAGCGAATCGTGGATTTCTCCGAAGGCGACCTAAGACACGCCATAAACTCGCTGCAAACTGCCTCGGCATACAAGGAAGGCGTCATCGACGAGAAGACAGTGGCGTTAGTCATAGGCGAAGCCAGCCCGATGCTGGTGCAGAAGATGATTCGCAAAGCCCTCTACGGCGATTTTATGGAAGCACGCAAAACCATGTACGACATCATGGGTTCCTTCGGCTTCTCAGGCACAGAAATCATCCGACAAATACAGCGCGAAATCTTCAAAATGTCGGATTTAACCCCCACTCAGAAAGCCGAACTGTCGGGCGTAATCGGCGAATACGACTTCCGCTTAACCGAAGGCGCAAACAGCGACATTCAACTCAGCGCGCTCCTCGCCCAGTTTGCCAAGTTTGGGAAAGGTATAGAGGAAAATTATGCAGAAGCAAAGTAACCTGCTTTGGGTTGAGAAGTATCGACCCAAAAAAATTGAAGACGTAACTGGCAACGACGAAGCTAAAGCTCTGTTTTTGGAGTGGCTAAAAAACAAGAAGCACACCAGAAAAGCGGTGCTGCTCTATGGTCCGCCTGGCGTCGGCAAAACCACCTTGGTCATGGCTACTGCAAGGGAATTCAATTTCAGCGTTATCGAAATGAACGCCAGTGACACCCGCTCAGAAAAAGCCATAAACGCCGTCGCCAAACCCGCCACATCTTACACTTCACTGGACAACTTTTCAGGTGCAGCGAAAACGGGCGGTAACGTGCTGTTCCTTGACGAAGTAGACGGCATTGCAGGTAACGAGGACAGAGGCGGCGTTAACGCGATCTTAAAAATTGTGGAAGAGTCGCTTGTACCCGTGATTATGGCGGCCAACGACCCTGACATCGAGAAGCTGCGTCCGCTTAAAAAAGTGTGCTTGCTTGTGCGTTTTCATCAGGTTCGCATCCCACTTATCATTGCGTTGCTGCAGAAAATCTGCGTGCTTGAGCATGTGAAAGCTGAGTTTGAGGCACTCGAACGCATAGCCCAGAACAGCAGAGGTGACGTACGCTCAGCGATAAATGACCTGCAGAGTCTTAGCGAGGAAAACCACAGCTTAACCCTGCAAGACACAATGATGCTGAGCAGCCGCAACAAAGATATCAGCATGGACGACACGTTAAGAGGCTTCTTCTCTGCGCAGTCAATCGCGGACACTTCAAGGTTGCTTAGTTACTCAAGCGTGGACTACGATGACTTCTTGCTCTCCGTCGCCGACAACCTGCCTAAACGCTACCTCGACGCCACAGAACTCGCCAAAGCCTTCGACCACGTCTCCAAAGCCGATGTGTTCCGCGGAAGAATCGGCACAGAAAACTGGCATCTACTCAAATACTTCTTCAACGCCCTAGCCGAAGCCTCTGCCGTTAACCCCGCATCCTACAAGCCCTTCACTTTTATCACGCCGCCGATTCGCATAATGACCCTGTTCTGGACTAAGGGCAAACGCACCATGCTGGACGCCATCTGCGACAAAATCGGAGCACAATGCCACGTCAGCCATCAAATAGCCAGAGAACAATATGTACCATACATTCGGTTGATTCTGCAGAAGAAACCCAAAAGCCCACTGGCGGCTTGGTTCAAGTTTACGCCTGAAGAAGTAGATTTTCTAGTAAAAATGGGCAGGTTCTAGTGGTATGACGATTGTTTTGAATAGCAGGGGGTTTAAGCTTCCGCGGTTGGAGAAAGAAAAATTCGTTAATCTCCTCCATTTGGGCTTAGATTATGACCGTAACGCGGGTTTGTTTTCGATTAAGAGCTACAACAATATAGAGAAGGTTATCGAGACTGTCGGCGTGATTTTGGGGGATGAAGTGGTTTTTCAGCAGACGTGTATCAAGTGTGGGAAAAGCTTTGGCTGCAAAGAATGCAGCTACATAGAGGTCTGTACGACCAAGTTTCTGCCGTTTAGTTGTGTTTGCCCGAAGTGTTTACGGGGGCAGAGTTTTGAGGAATCCTTAGCGAAATTTTAGACAGATGTTCACGCTTTTTACTCTTTGTTTTTGTTTAGTATGGTACGTCTAGTGTTGAACGGTTGTTTCATTTATTTCGTATAATCACTATTTTTTTCGTATATATGATATTGAATAGGATTAAATACTGTACGAACGCACTAGCCTCCAAATTAACTTGAGGTAACTTGGAGAATTGAACAAATGAGCGAGCGAGTACACAAAAACAGTTCATACCTCAACGGCAAATCAACCGTTGGAACCAACACCAGAGTAAAAGACACAAGCACAATAAGCGGCATGTGCCCCATCTGCATACGCGACTGCCCTGTTCTATGCGAAATCAGCCTCTCAGCCTTCAGAGGAAGAGAAGCCCTCTACCCCGAACCAGCCCAATTCGGAACCAGCACCGCCGGAGCCCTCAAAAACTTCGGCCTAGACTGGTCACATTTCAGCATACAAGCAGGGCTCTTCGATGCGCAGGGTGTAGCAGAAACTTCTGAAGCAGCTATTTTCCCAAACGCCAACACAGAAGTCGTCGTAGGCGGCATGCCCCTAAAACTGCCTATACTTACAGGCGCTTTCGGATCCACCGAGGTCGCACGTGCAAATTGGGATGCCTTAGCAATCGGTGCGGCTCTCTCAGGCGTGTCAGTAACCATCGGCGAAAACATCGCGGGCATGGACGTCCAGTCCGAACTGTCAGGCGGCAAAGTCACCCACTCCCCAGAACTCAAACGCCGAGTAGATTCCTTCCGCAAATTCTGGGACGGAAAATACGGCGACGTCATCATCCAAACCAACGTTGAAGACCAACGCTTAGGCATAGACTCCTACGCTCTCTCTAAACTCGAAGTCAACATCATCGAACGCAAATGGGGCCAAGGAGCCAAAGCCATCGGCGGCGAAGTACGCCTCAAAAACCTCGAAAAAGCCATCCTACTCAAAAAACGCGGCTACATCGTCATCCCAGACCCCGAAGACCCCGTAGTGCAGCAAGCCTTCAAAGACGGCGTCTTCAACACATTTGAACGCCACAGCAGAGTCGGCATACCCAAAGAACAAAGCTTCCTAGAAGACATAGACTGGCTGCGCAAACAGGGCGCAAAAAAAGTGTTCCTCAAAACAGGTGCATACCGACCCAGCGCAGTTGCTTACACCATGAAATGGGCTTCTGAAGCTAAAATCGATGCTCTCAGCTTTGACGGTGCAGGCGGCGGAACAGGTATGAGCCCAGTTCCCATGATGGACGAAATGAGCATCCCAACCCTCTACCTCCAAACACTCGTGCTACAATGCGCACAGATACTCAAAGCCAAAGGCAAATACGTACCTGACTTGGTTATGGCAGGTGGCTTCATAGAGGAAACCAGCATATTCAAAACTATCGCAATGAGCAACTTCGGACAAGGCCCCCTTGTTAAAGCGGTTTTGATGGGACGCTCACCGATTACTGCAGCCATGAAAGCCAGCTACTTCAAACAGCTTGCAGCTGAAGGCAAACTGCCCAAGAGCTTCGTGGACAAGTTCGGCGCTAGCCCAGACAAATTCTTCATAGCCGCACCTGAACTCAAAGCAAAATACGGCAAACGATACAGCGAAATCCCGCTTGAAAGCGTCGGGGTTTACACGTACCTGACGGATCGCGTCGGCGTGGGTCTCAAGCAGTTGATGGCGGGTAACCGCAAATGGAACCTTAGTTTGCTGAACCGCGGCGACTTGATGAGTTTAAGCAACCTTGCCCAGCAGGTGACAGGTATCCCGTTGGCGCACGAAGTCGAAAACGATGCAGTCAAAAAGATACTTGACTTCTAAGCGTCTTTTTCCTTTTTTCTTTTTTAAGCTTATTTTGATTTGCCTCATCAGTTTGCCTTTTTATAGGGGGAGGGAGGTCTATGAGAGCAACAAAGCCCCGATAGGATTCCGCATAGTTTCGTATCCGCCTTTAAATAAGGGGGCTATAGCGCTGAGAGCCGCTGTTTAGGTGCTTTGGTCTTTTTGTGGGAGTATGACGTTTTTGTTGCCTGTCAGTTCCTTTTGCAGGGTTTCGGCGCGTGCAGCGACTTTTTGGGCTTCGGCTTTTATTTCTGGATTCTTCAGTTCTTCTTTGCGTTTTTCGTTGGACTCTAAAATCAGCCGAAGCATGTCGCTGTCATAGGATTTCAGCAGCAACTCAGTGTTTGGGATAAGGCAGTGACCGCCGATGACGCCAGGAAACATCACAGGTCGATCAAGCCGCACACGATGCGTATCTTCAATAAAATCGACCGTTTCGTTAAAGTCCGCGCCAAACGCGTGGGCGATGCGGTGCATCTCTTGGAAACAGGTAATCATCCAAGCGCGGTATGTGGTTTCGAAGATTTTTGCCAGCTCAGACTCGGTACAGCTCTTAAGCACTTTAACTTTGAGTCCCAGCTTCTCAAAATGAAACTTAGTTGACTCCGAGGCTTGAGGTGTGGCGCCGCCGACGTATTTTGGCCAGCGCTGCATCTCCCAAAGCATGTGTTCAGCGGTTATGTGGACGCCGCGTGAGGGTGAATGGGCGATTTGGCATTTGCATTGGTCGGCGATTTTTTGTGTAGTTCCCGGCGGAGTGGTGCTGTTGTTGACGACCAGGTTAGGCTTGTATTGGGTTGCGTAGTCTGCGACGGTTTGGGCGAATTTATCGGGGTTGCCGCAGGGAAGACAAACCTGTAGCGTATCGACCTTGGCTGGAACCGCGTTTTTGCTTTGACCCAGCTCACGCATCTTCGCCGCATCCAAATCCAACCCATAAACCTCAAAAACATCCTTTCTCTCCGCGTATAACGTGAAGAGTGTGTGCCCGATTTCGCCTAACCCGACTACGAGAACCGTTTCCTTCGTCAAAGTGTTGCCCTCCGCTTTAATGGGAAAACCATGTAATGTTAAACTATTTAAATCTGGAGCCAGAAAAGGCTAAGTATGCAGAATTCTAAACGTGGCGTCGGCATCGTTGAGGGCAAAAAAGTGCAAATCGGCAAAGACTGTGCAATCTGGAACTACGTAATCATCGGCGACAACACCAAAATCGGTGACGGTTGCATCATCGGCAGCTTCGTTGACCTCGGCAAAGACGTGGTTTTAGGCAAAAACTGCAACATACAAGCCCACGTCACCATCTCAAACGGCTGCATACTCGGCGACAACGTCTTCATAGCACCTAACAGCAGCCTCCTAAACGACAAGTACCCCAAAAGCACCTACATGACCCCACCAGTCATCAAAAACGGCGCAGCCATAGGCGGCGGAGTCACCATTCTGCCAAACGTTACCGTCGGCGAAAAAGCGGTCGTTGGCGGCGGAAGCGTGGTCACCAAAAACGTTCCCCCGCAAACCGTAGTTGCAGGGTGCCCAGCCAAAAAAGTCATGACGCTTACACAGTTCGAGGCTAAACGCGAGGAGTTCTTGGCAGAGAAGCACAGGGTGAAGCAATGAGGGTTTGGTATGACGCCTGCACGGGGAAGCACACCCGATACGGTGCAGCCATCGGCAAAGAGCTAAAAAAACGCGGCCACGAATTCATATTCACCACAAGAGAGCACCCCGACACTTTGCCGCTGGCGAAATTGCTCGGCGAAAAGCCCCTCGTCGTCGGCAAATACAATCCCGCAACCCTGTCGTCGAGGCTGCAGGAAAGCGCTGAACGCATAATCGAATTCGCCAAGCTTTTCGAAAAAAACAAACCTGACATCGCCATCGCTCACCAATCGGTTGAGTTGTGCCGAACCGCGTTCGGTTTAGGGATTCCAATCATTTTGACCGCTGACACGCCGCATGCGTTGGAAGTTAACAGGTTAACCATACCTTTTGCCCACACGGTGGTGGTTTCTGAGGCGCTGCCAAAGAGCTTCACGCGGCAATACTGCACCCAGAGGGTTGTCCCATTCCGAGGTGTTGATGAAGTTGCATGGATTAAGGGCTTCAAACCCGCAAAAACCGCCAGCGCTAAGAAGCCGATGATTGTGCTTCGACAAATAGAAACTAAAGCCGCATACGCCAAAGGCAAACGTGACAGCGCCAAAACCCTCGCCGAACAACTCGCGGAATTAGGAAATGTGCACATGTTAGAGCGATACAACGGCGAAGGCAAAGAGTTTGGGGAGAAAGCCGTGTTTGAGGATTCGGCAAGTTTAGTCGCGAATGCGGACTTGGTTGTCAGCTACGGCGGAACCATCAGCCGCGAAGCTGCCCTGCAAGGCGTACCCAGCATCGCCATCGGAGACATGGCAAAAACCCCAGTCAACACTTACCTCGCCAAAAAGGGCTTCCCCCTCTTCATAGCAACCGAAGACAAGGTGATGGGTCTGGCAAAGAAGTACATGGGTAAACGCTTCGCTGTTGCCGATAAGTTTGCGGCGCTGGAAAACCCCGTTGAAGTTATCGTAAAACTCGTAGAAAACCTAAAAGCCTAAACGACGGAAACTTGGGCTTTGTCTCCCGCGTTAACACGGAACTTTTCAGCGAAACTGCCCTGATTGAGCGCTAACTCCAAAAAGCCATGGCTCCCAATCAGCGCGATGGGTTCGTGGAACTTGTTTTCTGCGTAGGTTTTAGCTAAGGCAAGTCGAAGTGATACATGATGCAGATTCACCTCTACAGTGTCGGATTTGGAAACTTCCTTTTGGGGAATGTTGGTTACCGCGTTCCCAAAGCCATCAACATACAAGACTTCGGCAAATAATACACCCTTTTTGTGCTCCACTGCTGCGAATTTTGGGGTAACTGGGTCCGTGATTTCTGGTCCGAACTCTTGGGGTGCAACGCCTTTGTCGAGATGCGCTGCGGCGGGGGCAAAGATGTCTCTGCCGTGAAATGTGCTGGAGACTTGAGGCAGCATTAATTTTGGGTTTGACAATTCGTAGATGTGCTCTATACCTTGCGCTTGTGCTGCCAGCATTAACACGCCGTTGTCTGGGCCAACAAAAAAGCCTCCTTTAGTCTGCACCAAAATCGCACGCCTTTGTGTGCCAACTTGTGGATCGACAACTGCCACGTGGATGGCGCCTTTGGGGAAGTATGGTGCGGCTGAAGCCAACATGAAAGCGCCCATGCGAATGTTGAATTTTTCTACTTCGTGGGTTATGTCGATGAGGGTGGCGTTTGGGTTTATGGTTAAGATTGCGCCTTTCATTTCTGCCATGTATGGGTCTTTGAGCCCAAAATCGGTGGTTAAGGTGATCATGCTTTTAGCCGCCGTGGACGACTGGTACAAAGACGATTTCGTCGCCGTCGCAGAGTTTAGTAGCATAGCCGTTTAGTACGCTGATTTCTCTCCCGTTAACCAGTATGAGCGAGTTGGAGCGTGCGTCGTTTAGTTCTTGGTCACAAAAAGTATGCTTCAATAAGGGGAGGTCTTGGCTGATGGCGTCAATTATGCTCTTTACGGTGAAGCCCTCTTGGAAGTTTAGGGTGAACTGGGTTTTGCCAGAAAGGTGGCGGAATGCTCCGACGAATTTGATTGTTAGAGGCACCAGTAATTACACTCGTAACAGTAGGATAAGAAATTGGTTTGTTAAAAGTTTTAGCTAAAACCGTCGAGTTTTTCTTGCGTGAGGGTTTCGACGATGTTGGTGGCGACTTCCACGATGGAGTCTGCCTGTTTCATCATGGCGTCGCCGTTGACTTCTTCAAGCTGAGAAATCTGCTGCACAATCGTCTCAATCTCCATCAAAAACCGCAGAACAGAATCGTTAGTCGAGGGGTTTTTTGCTACTTCTTCACGGATGAGTATCTCGATGAATGCGGGTTCGCCGAGGCTGTAATAGATGGCGTTTCGGGCTTTCCGGATGGCTTCCAAAACTAAGCTTGGCGCCATGTAGGGGATTTTGCGTGCCGCTTCTAATTCGGATTTTGCTTCACGCAAATACCTTAATGCCCAACCTCTGCGGTACTCATCCATCATATAGCTTTTCCCAGATTAATCGACGATTTCTTCTTCGATTTCAGTATCCATCTCAGAGCTAGATTGCGCCAATGCCATTGTGCGTGTTATGTACCCGGCGATTTTGTTTCGTACGCGTGTAGTTGCGCCTTTGGTGAGTTCGTCTACGGTGCGTTTGTTTTCGTCAAAGTTTGTTGTGAATTTGCCTGGAAAGCGCGCCATTAGTTCTTTGCCGAGGTGTTTTATCTGCTCAGTCTTTACTTTTCCCAATTAGTTTCCTCCAGTGTTAACGTGTTTTCTCCGACGTTTAAAAGCGTAGGAGCAACTCTCAATATTGAGTAGCCGTAATTTAAGGTTACGCCTCAAACCTACAGAATAAGCAGCCGACAAGTTGCGGCCAAATCGTTAAATGATTAGCTTAGTTTTATGTTAAAGAAGGTCTCAAAATTCTTGGCCACTTGCTCGGCGACTTCTTCAGCTGATAATTTTTTGATTTCAGCCACTGCAGCTACAACATTGCGGATGTATGAGGGTTTGGTTAATTGTCCATTGTAGGGCTGTTTCCAATAGGTTACTGGGCCATCAGTTTCAGTCAACAGGTTCGTGAGCGGGGTTTTTTCGACAACTTCGCGGATGCCATTGGAGTAGGTGACTGGTGGTCCCTCAGTAATGTAGTAACCGTTGTCGATGGCTTTAACGAGCGCTGTCATGGGGTGGCTAAACCAGTGTAGTAATACGCGGTTGAGGCGGTATGAGGGTAACATTTCGACGATTTTGTCTGTGGTGCCTCTTGAATGTATGATGACTGGGACGTTGAGAGATTCAGCTAAATGTAGCATTTTATCAAAAACATCTAACTGCTGCTCCCAGATGGATTCATACTTGTAGTCTAAACCGATTTCACCTATAGCAACCACTTTACCCTTTTGGGATTGTATGTACTCTATGGTTTCTCGCAACTCATTTTCTTTGAGAACATTGACATTCCAGGGATGGATACCTAAAGCAGAATACACCAAATCTGAGTACTGCTCGGAGAGTTTTATGTCGTTTTGGCAGGTTCTCAGATCCATAGAATTGGTTACTAAGGCAGATACCCCTGAGGCTTTTGCATCAGCTATCAATTCCTCAATGTGACCTGTGTATTCTGTGTCTGAAAGGTGAACGTGTGCGTCAATTAATTTCATTTTTCTCAGCGCTATATTCAACGTTGATGGCTTATTAATTTTCTTTAATAAATAGCGCGATGTAGGCTGACGACTTTTTAGCGCAAAAAGCGATAACAAAGGTTAAATACAGCTTTAAAAAGAAAAAGGAGCTAGAGAGATGTCGATATGACTGAATTAGAAATAGCTGTAGCTCCCATGCACAGATTATGTAAAAAAGCAGGCGCTGACAGAGTAAGCGAAGCCGCAGCAAAAGAACTAGCCAAAGCTTTAGAAGAAATCGGCGTAAAAATCGCCAAAGAAGCACTCGATTTCGCAATGCACGCGGGAAGAAAAACCATCAAAGCGGAAGACATAGAAATCGCCGCAAAAAAAGTCATGGGAAAATAAGATAACAACATTACAAGCTTCCCTCTTCTTTTTTGTGAAGAAAAACTATATGCGATTTCTGACTAGACCCCCCTTATTTAAAGCCTGAATCACAAGTTCAACTAACAGTTCACAGACCAAAAGACAACATACAAAATCAAGCGCCGTCTTAAAGAATCAGGTAATGTGCTAAACGCGTCTCCTCAGCATTTCTGTCCCTTTATAGATGAACAGTTGCCTTAACCATCATTTTGGCGCCTAATAGAAACTCGTTGCAGAACCTATAGAGGTATCCCTCCCATGCGTTATCTAAACAGTTATATTTCCCCCAGCCCTCCCATTAATTGGTGAATTATTTTATTGCAATTCTCTAAAGTTTCTGGAAACAAAACCGACCACAAAGTCACCATATACGCACTCAGCACCTGTGTCTGGTGCAAATTAACCAAGCAATTTTTAAACGACAGCGGCGTCGCCTATGAATTCGTCGACGTAGACCTGCTAGATGAAACTGATAAAAGTAAAGTGCACGAAACCATACTAAGCAAAGGCGGCGCCTTAAGCTACCCAACCACAATTGTGGACGACAAAAAAGTCATCACGGGTTTTCGTAAAGACCAGCTTAAAGAGGCGCTTGGAATTTGACCACGGTAACCCTGGACTTTGTACGTAAGCGAGCTGAAGCCGACGCCAAAACCTACGGTTACTACTTGACACCCCAGCAAGACCTGCTCCAGATGTTCCTTGAAGGGTTGAAGGCTAACGAGGAACGATATGGCTATCCTGTTTGTCCCTGCAGGCTCGGCACAGGAAACATAGACCTTGATCGCGACATCATTTGCCCCTGCGACTACCGCGACCCCGACGTAGCCCAATACGGCGCATGCTACTGCCGCCTCTACGTCACCAAAGCCATCTTTGAAAACCAAAACCTCCCCGAAGTCCCAGAACGCCGCCCCCAAGAAAAGATAGCACGCGCATACGGAGTGCCAAACGCAGCGCCACAAGCGCCTCAGCAACCCATTGTGGCACCGACACCTGAAACATCAAAAACCCAACCTCCCCCAAAAAAACAGCCTGAAATCAAAAAGAAGCTGTGGTACTGCAAACAATGCGGCTACGTAGTGTACCGAGAAGACCCACCCTACATCTGTCCGATCTGCAAAGCTAAACGTGAAATTTTTGCAGAAATAGATGTGAAAGTGGAGTTGAACGGTTAGCTACCGTTCCACTTGAATTTCAATTTTTTTCCAGTCTTCACGGACGCCTTTTAGGGTTGTTACTGCACCCGTTACGGTGCCGTTGAGGATGCTTTCAACAAACTCATTTATGGGGATAACTTTTCCATCTACCTTTAGTTGCAAACCCATCTGTTTCACCTTAACCGTTAGGTGACGCGCCAGAGCAAAAAAGGTTACCTAAAAAAGAAACGTAAACTGCAAAAAAATTTTGTTAAGAAAAGTGGGAGTGATTGAGGTTATGCCTGAACCTGTAGGTGTGGTTGTGATTTTTCATGTTGCCTCCGGTTTTTCTTGGTTTGAGGGTGTAGTTGGCGAATGATGTTTCTTGGTTTCCGAAGGCGTTTAGGTTTAGGGTGGTTGGCTCCATGTTTGTTTTCTCTCCTATGGGTTTAGGGCTGTTGTGCAGCCGGCCAGTTTCTCTGGCATTTTTAGGTTTTTCTTGTTTTCCACACTCATGTTTCTACACCAACTTTTTGTGAATCAATATAATAGTTACAAGATATATATAATTAGTTGAGAATTATTCATAAAACTTATGAAAGACCAAGTAAAACTACAACTAAGTCTGCAACGAAACAAAAAGAACTCACACATACCTCTAAAAGAAACTCGTCAATCTCAGAACGCTTCCCTTTTGGGGGTTTTAGTTCAGAACTCGGATTTCTTCGTTAAGCTTTTTGCTAGAATTATTTGGCTTGCGAAGTAGCCTACTACGAGGACGATTAAGCCTAAACCGATAGCTATTGCAGGCATCAATGTTTTCACAATCATAACTATAAACGTCTAATAAAATATAAATATAGTTAAGATTCATTCATAAAAATTAAGAAAAAATGAAAAAATAGATCAGTTTATCGCGAATTACTGCACAATTACGCTTTAGATGAACTCGGTTTTAAGGTAACCCGCAACTTCGTCAAGTTCTCCTTAATCTCAACCTTCACACCCATAGCCGCAAAGTACTCCTCAAGGAAGATCCGGATGAAATTCTTTGAAATCTCCGAAATCAGCACCAGCGTATAGTCGTTGGGAGCGTTTTTTGTGAGACGATAAAGGTTGCAAGCTTCCAGACGTGTCAACATGTCTTCGGTTGTGTGTACTTTGGATTTGAGTTGCTCCCAGTGGGCTCTTGCTAGTTCTCGGTGTTCTTTCCAAAACTGCTCCTTCTGCGGCGACGTTTCAACTATGCGCAGGAACATGAGCCAGTGGTCAACGTCTATGATTACGTGTTCGCCGCTCAGTAGCATGTCTAGGTATGAGTGAAGTTTGCGTTTGGTTTGGGCTTCTTCGAGGGTTTTGTTTTCAGCGTAGAATTTTATGGCTCGTCGCATGATTTCGCTGTGGGAGACATCGGCGGTGGTGCTCATTTTTTCCAGTAAATCGACTGTGGTTTTATCGAATGCCACGGTTATTCTTGTTGGGTTTGTCACGTTTTCACTCAGCTTATTTGACAGCTTTTCAGTTTAGCGATTATTATATAAACATTACGCCACAATAATCCCATTTTACTTTGCATCTTTTCAGATATTCTGTCAACAGACTGCACATGTGCCCAATATTTACCGCCGTGAGTGCGCAAAACTCTTTTATCCCCAACAAACCCTAAACAACACAAGAACCCACCCCCACAAAGAGGAACCGCACATGAACACCCCACAAATAAAACTTGAACCCAAACAACGAACCGCAAAAATCATCGAACACCTCCAAAAACTCTACCCCAACGCCAAAACAGCCCTAAACTACACCAACCCCCTCGAACTCCTCGTCGCCACTATGCTCTCCGCCCAGACAACCGACGTAAGAGTAAACATAGTCACCCAAACCCTATTCAAAAAGTACCCCACCGCACAAGACTACGCAAACGCCGACCTCACCGAGTTAGAATCCGATATCCACTCCACGGGCTTCTACCACAACAAAGCCAAAAACCTCAAAGCATGCTGCCAACTGCTCGTAGATAAATTTGGTGCAAGTTCCCAAAACAATGGAGGAGTTGATCGAGTTGCCCGGGGTTGCTAGGAAAACTGCGAATATTGTGCTCTATCACGGTTACGGAGTCACCGCGGGCGTTGCGGTGGATACGCATGTGATGAGGCTCTCACAGCGATTAGGCTTAACCGCACAGAAGGATCAAAACAAAATCGAACAAGACCTCATGGCTATAACACCTAAAGACAAGTGGATGCCGCTAACTGACCTCTTGATTTTTCACGGCCGACAAGTTTGCATGGCAAAAAACCCCCAATGCGCCGCCTGTGTACTGAACAAAATTTGCCCCTCTGCCTTTACTTTCAAGTAGGCATCAAAAATTTATAGTTGTATTGGCTTCCTTTATTTGAGGTCTACTTTTTTATGGTGAACGTTAAAGTAGGAGATCAAGCCCCCGACTTCACTTTGCCCGACGTAGACATGAAGTCGCGGAGTCTGCATGAATTCTTAGGTCAAAAAGTTGTTTTAGCCTTTTTTGTAGGCGCATTCACCGCCACCTGCACCAAGGAGATGTGTAGCTTTCGGGATTCTATGGCAAGGTTGACAAATTTAAATGCACAAATCATAGGCATAAGCGTCAACGACCCCTTCTCAAACAAGGCTTTCGCCGAAAAAAACCGTTTGCCATACCCAATCCTAAGCGACTACAAAAGAGACGTCATCAAGCAGTATGGTCTTGAGTCAGCGGATTTCGCGGGTTTAGCGGGCTATGTGGTTGCGAAACGCTCAATCTTTATTTTGGACGAGAAAGGCATCGTTCGCTACGTGTGGGTTTCTGATAATCCTGCTGTTGAACCTAACTATGAAGAAGTGCAAGCGGCACTCACTGAGTTAAGGTAATGCAAGGCAACGTTTTGTTGCTTTATATAAGGGAGGGGACCTCCGCTCTGAGACATCGCGTGGTTTCTAGCATACGCCTTTCCCTTTTTGTTTTCGGGGTTTTACATCAAAAAACTGTTTTTCTTGGGTAACGCATAAAAGCATATGATGCACAGTGATACTTTATCACCAACAGGTTCGGTAACCCTAATGTCCACTAAAACCTTACCTCGAAAATTCGTCGCAGTAGACCCCAGCAAATGCATCGGCTGTGGAATCTGCGAATACGCCTGCACAACCGAGAAAGGAGAAGCCACCTGGAACCCCGTTCGCAGCAGAATCCGCGTTGTCCGCATGGCACCCGTCTTTAACTTCGCCTTAACCTGCCGCGGATGCGTAGACGCCCGGTGCGTAAAAGCATGCCCCGAACGCGCAATTACTCAAAGTGAAGTTAACAGTTTACTTATCATAGATGACAAGAAATGTAAAGGCTGCGACTGGTGTGTTCAAGCCTGCCCACACGGCGGCATAGCCATCAACGCTGAAACCGGCAAAGCCATCGCCTGCAACCTCTGCGAAGGCGACCCCAAATGCATCCAAGCATGCCCCGAAGAAGCACTCGACATAGTCGAATCAGACGAAGCCGCAGACAAACACTTCAACCAAGCCTTAGGTAACCTGCCCGAGCAAACCGACAAACTAACCGCGACAGTCAAAAAGAAAGACTGGAAACCACTCATCGCCGCAGCAGAGCAACGCTCAGAACGCATCGCCGACAAACTCGACGCCATAAACAAACGCGCCGCAGCCAAAAAAGCAGCAAACCAAGAACAATAAAACCTGTTTTGGGGTTTAACGGTTTTCTTCGTAACCCCTCAAAAATGCGTCAATATCTAAACCTACGTTTTGCCCATTATAGCCCCCTTCCAAAACAAAGAAGGCTGGCAACCCCAACTTAGCAATGCGTTTACCTATCTCAAAATAGTTCTCAGTCACTAAACCCAGCGATGCCAAATCACAGCTATGCGTATCAAACCCAGCTGAAACCGCGAGTGCCTCAAACTTAGCGGGGTCAACACAACTCATCGCCCTATCGAAGGTTTCAAAATAGATTTTTCCGCCGACGTTGGGCTGCAGGGCGAAGTTTATGCAGTTGGCTTCGCTGGTGCCTCCTGTTCCGGGAAAGTTTGGGGACTGATGAATCGAGAGGTAGGTGACGTTTGGGTCGCCGAGGAAGATTTCTTGGGTGCCGTTGCCGTGATGCCCATCAATGTCTAGAATCAGCGTTTTCTTACCTAACTCCTTCACAGCTATAGCGATGTTGTTTAGGTAGCAGAAGCCACGAGTGTAAACACCAAGAGCAGCACCATATTTACCCACATGGTGTCCTGGCGGTCGCGTGATTGAGAAACCGTTAATCTTGCTGGCAGCGATTGCCGCGCCTGCGGATAAGCATGCGAAGTCAAAAATGTTGTCGTACGCTGGGGTGTCGGAGTCTTCCACTAAGCCTTTTTTTAGGTTCCAAATGTACTCCATGTCGTGGATCAAGGAAACTTGATCTTCCGTGGCTGGCGTTGGCGAAACGAAATCGTACCCTTTTGAGGCTAAGATTTCTGTAGCTATTTTTACTCTCTGCGGCCCTTCAACGTGCCATGTGCCATAGCCTAAACACTTCTCAGAATAGACGATCTTTGTTTTCATCCCAAACCTGCATCCATTAGACACATAAATGTGTCAACGTATTTTAAAATATAACCCCCAACAAACAATACTAAACAAAAAGACATAGGAGCGCAGAATCTTGATTGCACAGAACCCATACGAGTTGTTCCGCCAAGAATGCCAAACAGCAATAGCTGGAGCGCTAAAGAAAACGCTTCCAGACATCGAGCAGCCCACCATCTCATTGAAGAAGACCCCAAACATCGACTATGGACAGCTGGCTAGTTCGCTGTGTTTTGAGTTGGCAAAGAAGCTCGGCGTCAAACCACTCGCCTTGGCGCAGAACCTTGTAGCCAGCGTTGACAAGTCACGTTTTGACCTAATCGAAAAGGTTGAGCCAGCAGGGGCAGGCTACATCAACTTTTACGTTGACTTCGCAAAATTTAGCGCTCTAACCTTGAAGTCGATTCGGAAACTGGACAAAGAGTACGGCTTTGTCAAAACCGAAGTACCAAAGAAAGTCATCGTAGAGCACACCAGCGTTAACCCGCTTCATCCTATTCACATTGGGCAAGCCAGAAACCCCATGCTCGGCGACGCACTCGCGCGCATCCTGCAATGCAGAGGGCACAGTGTGTCACGGCATTACTACATCGACGATGTCGGGCGTCAATCCAGCGTCGTCGCTTACGGATACGCCAAGCTGGGCAAGCCTAAGCCGACTGAGAAGTCGGATTTGTTTGTGGGCAAAATCTACACCGTCACAAGCTGCATCGTCGAAATCAACAGGCTGAAGCGGCTTCGCGAAAAAGCCTGCATCTCAGAGAACGCTGACGACTTAATCAAAATCAACAAGGAACTGGACGAGTGGGTTTCAATCGCGGCTGAATTGCAAGAAAAGTTCCCTGTGCTGTTCATGGCTTTGACGGCGAAGATTGGGGAAGATGAGAATCCGGAGGAAGAAATCAACCGCCTCAACCGCGCTTACGAAGATGGGCAACCCGCCGCTAAAGAACTCATACGTGAAGTCAGCGACCTCTGCCTCGACGGCTTCCGAGCCACCATGAAACGGGTGGGCGTAACTTATGATTCATGGGATTGGGAAAGCGACTTCGTCTGGACACCGCAGGTCAACGAGGTTATGACTAAGCTTCAGGCAACGCCGTTTATCTTTAACGAGAAGGGTGTGTTGCAGTTTGACGCTGACAAAGCCACCAAAACGCTGGATTTGAAGGGCAAGCTGGGTTTGAGCGCCAACAACGAAGTCCCACCACTTACCCTTGTACGAGCAGACGGCACCACACTCTACACCACCCGCGACATCGCCTACACCATCTGGAAATTCAAACACGCAGAAAAAGTCATCAACGTCATAGGCATGGAGCAGTCGCTTGCGCAGTTGCAGCTGAAACTGGCGCTCTACGCCATGGGCTACGCCGAAAACGCGGACAACCTTGTGCATTTCGCCTACAATCTGGTGACGCTGCCAGGGTACAAGATGAGCAGCCGACGTGGACACTACATTACCTTCGACGAGGTACTTGACGAAGCAGTCAACCGTGCCTACCAAGAAGTCTGCAAACGCTCGCCAATGCTTAGCGAAGAAGAGAAGCGCAACATCGCCAACTTTGTGGGGTTGGGTGCAGTGCGCTACGCGCTTGTGGATGTGGATTCGGGTAAACCTGTCGTGTTCACTTGGGAGCGAGTCTTGAACTTTGAAACTAACAGTGCACCATACGTCCAATACACTCATGCACGCGCATGCAGCATTCTGCGTAAAGCTGAGCGAGAAGCTGAAAACCCAGACTTCGCTTTGCTCTCTGAGCGACTGGAAAAAGAGTTGATTCTCAATTTAGCAGGTTTCGCAGACATGTTCATCGAAGCCACAGAATACCTCAAACCCAACATGATCGCCGACTACGCCAACGTCTTAGCAGACAAATTCAACACCTTCTACAATGCAATCCCTGTCCTAAAAGCTGACTCACAGGGACTCATCGACGCAAGAATCGCCCTCACAAAAGCTATCCAAGTCGTCATGCGCAACACATTGAATCTGGTTGGGGTTACTGCTCCAGAAAGGATGTAACTGAAATCTTTTGTTGCTCTTTGAGCTCTCCCCTCCCCTTATTTAAAGAACTAAAAGGTCAGCGATGCGTTAAACGCACGGTTTCGCCGCGGGGCTCTGTCCCTCTATAGGTTTCTGCATACATCTGATATTTGGATCCAAATATGTCTGCGAAAAACGCACCCACCGATGCGCTTTGCGTGGTGTCTGTTGCGTTTTCCGTGAATCAGGCAGCCATAAACTATTAACTGCCCAAAGAAGCAGGTCACTTGTTCTTTTGCTCAATAGCTTTCTTAGCTAAAGCCACCGCGTCTTCCCTTGTCTTCCCAAACATCGCCCCAATCTTATCCGCATCCTCCTTAGAAACAGCTGCCCCACCAATCATGACTTGAACTTTCCCCTTCAAGCCTTCAGTCTCCAACAACGAAATCAGCTTTGCAAGATTCTCTTTAGCAGCAGAGAGACCCACAGTAACAACAAGGATATCGGCGTTTGCCTCTTTTACTTTTGCAACAAACACCGCAGGAGATACCCCTTTCCCTGCGTCCACTGTTTTGAATTGGGCGGTTTTGAGCGATTTTCTTACCATCTCTTTGGCTGTATCCATAATGTCTGGGTGCAATGTTCCCAGCACTACAGTTCCAATGGGGTTAACTGGTTCAGGAGGCTCCTTTTCGGTCATACCTTTTAACCAAGACATAAAAACCAACTCGAATGTTTGCAATAATATCAGTTAATACAATTATTAAGCTTGGCCCAAACTAACTGCAACAACAAGTTTGGCCTTGATTGCCTGATAAAAGAAATCAGTAAACGGATACCTTAGCGACCCCAGATTATCTCTGGCAACGCGGGTATTAATCCCAGTGATTTTAAAAGCGATTCCTTTCTATTTTTCCAGCTATCACTTTTACTCTTCTATAGAAGTAGTTGTGAAAAAGCCTCTATGCACAACAACAACCAACAGGTTGCGTTAAGCGGTCTGTTTGGGTGTTGCCGTCGGTTTTTGGCTGCAGACGGGTTGTGGCGGATACTGCAAGCAGAAGCGAAATCAGATCAAGTTTGTTGCTTTGCCACTACTCCCCTTATAAAAAGGGCAAATCGTTTTTTTCTTTGTGCGGGTGTTGCGGTTTACAGGGTGCCACAAGACGACGACTGGAGGCTGCTGCGTTTTGGGTTTGCAACGGTTTGGCGCGTCTGTTTCGGTGTGGGATATGAGATTTTCTTCACAAGAATACATGGAAACACGCGATTATGCGTGTGGCGTCATGTTGAGACCGTTTTTGTTTTCACAAGAAAGCAAAGCCAGCAATGAACAGCGCAATGCAGTCGGGCACTAGCATGACCCCTTCGCGAAACCTCCGCCCGCACCCAACCTCAACGCCGACGAGCCTAATAAAAAATTTTCACAAACAAAAAGCCATAAAGAAAAAGCCTTCCACAGCGAGGCAATGATCACTCGACATCTCAACCGCTACCTCCCTCCCCTTATTTAAACTATAAATAGCGACCATCCGTTAGTTGAGCTTCATCACTTTACCATGGTTTGCTTTTAGCCTCCATTTTTCTTCAATAGCATATTGTATCGATAGTTGGCAATACTTTTATTCGACTGTGAAAGTTTACACTCGATTGAAGAACAATACATAGTTCTTGGAGAGTGGTCTCGATGGCAGATTTAACCAGTTTAGGCTTCAAAAGAGGCATATTCAGTGAAGCAATAATTACCACCTATAACCCTGACGGGTCAGCCAACGCGGCGCCGATGGGTCTAAAATTGCTCGACGAACAACACCTATCCATAAGCATCTTTAACAGTTCCTCAACCTGCCAAAACCTCAAAGCAAAAAAAAGCGCCGCCGTAAACCTAACAAGCGACATAGAAGTTTTCTACAAATCCACCTTCAAAGAGGCTAATCCAAAAGGAACTGTTCCTGTCGAGTGGTTCGTCGGCGCTGAAGCTGTTGAGGCACCGAAGCTACATAATGCAGATGCTGTAGTTGAAGTCTCAGTTGATAATGTGGCATCGGATGGGGATAGAACATCGTTTTCATGTAAAGTACAACGGTTATTTGCCGAAAAAAAGTTTCCACAGGTTTACTGCCGCGCTATGCCTTTGACGTTGGAAGCAATTACGCATGCAACCCGTGTAAAAGCATTCGCCAAAGAGCCTCACAAACAAGAGGAAGTAGCCAAGTTAGTAAAAACAATCCAGGACTGTGCTACTATAGTCGAGCGAGTAGCGCCAAACAGTCAATATGCCTATGTTTTAGCTGATTTGCTACATAGAATCGATTCTTGGGGGGTCAAACTGTGAGAGTTACAGTAAAAACTCCTGCGAGACTCCATTTGGGTTTAATTGATATGAACGGCGATTTAGGCCGTATGTTCGGTGGTTTAGGCGTTGGTATAGACCACCCCAACGTCTTGGTTGAAGCAAAAAACGCGAACGACTTGATAGTTACGGGTCAAGAAACTGAGCTTGCAAAAGCGTTAGTAAACCGCTTCTGTTCTAGCTATCGTGTGCAACCTAAAGTGCACATCAATATTTTAGAAACAATTCCATCCCATGTAGGCTTAGGATCAGGTACCCAATTGTCTTTAGCCGTAGCGGTTGCCCTTGCAAAGCTGTTTACGGTAAAAGCTACTGTTCCAGAGTTGGCGGTTGCTATGGGGCGCGCAAAACGAACCAGCATCGGCACAAATATCTTTTTGAAAGGCGGGTTCGTGGTTGATGGAGGCAAAAACCTGAAAACGAATACCGTTCCGCCTTTGATTTATCGGCAACCTTTTCCTATGGACTGGCGTTTCGTCATCGCCATACCGAACCAAAACAAGGGCTTATCGAACGTCGAAGAAATCAAGGCATTTAGCAAACTTCCCGCTATGCCCGCTTGTGATGTGGCAAAAATCTGCCGTTTCACAATGTTCAAGCTTCTTCCAGCGTTAGCTGAGAATGGCATCGAAAGCTTTGGCGAGGCACTTACAGAGATTCAGCTTCTCACAGGCAAGTACTTTGCTGAGGCACAAGGGGGACTCTATTCCAGCTCAGCCGATGCTGAATGTATAGAATTTATGAAACAAACAGGCGCTTATGGTGTTGGACAAAGCTCTTGGGGGCCAACCGTCTACGCCGTCGTAAAGCAAGAACACGCCAAACAAATACTTACTGAAGTTAAAGCATACCTGCGCAGAGGCGTGGGTGGACAAGCCTTCATCACGAAAGCGAACAACACGGGTGCAACCATAAAAACGTTTGGGGCATAAAAGAAATGAAGGTTCTTCTAGTTACGGGTCAATTGGCGCAAGATATCGTCAGAGGTTACGCTAAAGAAAGCAGTGTGGAGACGGAGACGGTGGCGCTTAAACTTGCAGTAGCCGCTTTCTTAACTCCTCAAGCCATAATCAACGAGTTAAAGAACGTCAAGTTGGCGGGTTTTAACATGATTTTGGTTCCCGGGCTTGTTCGTGGAGATACAACTGAAATCACAAAAGCAACAGAGGTACCTGCGTTTAAAGGTCCAAGATATTCTGCTGATTTACCGACCATCTTGGATATGTTAAGTGATGTTGAGCTTTCGACGACGGTGCCTGCTTGTGATTTGCTACGCGAAAAACTTGTTGAGAAAGCCCTGCAGGAAATCCAGAAAACTGAGTCACAGAAAGAAGAGTTGCTCAAGAAACCTGGCAGCATGCTTGTTGGTGATGTGGCAGTTGGTGTAGCTTTTCCGATGCGGGTGCTTGCGGAAATTGTTGATGCGGCGTTTATGGATAAAGACACTGTTCAGCAGACAGCGAAACGGTTTGTTAACGTGGGTGCAGACATTATTGATGTAGGCATGGTTGCGGGTGAATCGCAGCCCGAAAAGGCTAGACAAATTGTGCAGTGGGTGAAGCAGGTGGTGGATGTGCCTGTTAGCATTGATACGTTGGATCCCGCAGAAATTAAAGCGGCGATTGAAGCAGGCGCCGAACTTGTTCTTAGTGGAGATGCGGGAAACATCGAAGAAATCGCGGCATACGCCAAGAATGTTGCAGTGGTTATTATTCCCACTAATCAGCGCCAAGGATATTTCCCTAAAAAGGCTCAGGACCGCGTAAAGTATATCGAAGAAATAATTGCTAAAGCCAAACAGTTAGGAGTAAATCGCTGCATCGCGGACTTAATTGTTGAACCAACTGACATTTTAGAATCGTTTATAGCATTCAAAGAATTTGCTGCCCGAAACCCTCATGTGCCAATGTTTGTGGGGGTTTCAAACGTTACGGAGCTTTTTGACGCAGACTCAATAGGCCTCAACGCTATCCTTGCGCGTCTATCATCAGAAGTCGGTGGCAGCATCTTGTTGGCTACCGAGAAGAGTACAAAGGCAAAAGGCACCGTAGCCGAAGAAGTGAGTGCGGCAAAAATGATGTTTCTGGCCAAAAAGCGCGCCTCAGTTCCCAAAGACCTCGGCATAGACCTGCTCTTCTTAAAAGATAAACGTACGCATGAGGAGCCTTACGATAAAACCCTTGAAGCCAGTGCTAACGTGGTGGTAGCCGTGGATAGTGAGGAGTCAGCAACATCTCTGGATGCGGCGGGGGTATTCAAAATAGCCATAGACCGCACGGATGGCAATTTAGTTGCGGCTCACTACCGCTCAAGCGATGTGACAAAGCCCCTAAACATTGTTAAAGGTAAAACAGCGGCGAATGTGTACAATAAAATTTTGGCTTTGGGGTTGGTTTCTATGCTGGATCATGCGGCGTATTTGGGGAAGGAATTGGCAAAGGCCGAAGTTGCATTAGAAACTGGGAAAGAGTACGTTCAGGATGCTGAGTTGTTTAAGAAAAAAGAAGGTTAGATAGTTTAGTTAGGCTTTGTTTTTAGTTTTGTCTGTTGTGGGGTCTTTGAAGGGCAGTACGGATTGCTTTAGGATTTTTACTAGTGGTACTCCGATTAGGGTGGTGATGATGATCATTACGGTTCGTTCTACGGGGTATGCATAGAAGATCATGTTCCAGTAGCCAGCGAAGGTTTCAGCGGTGTATCCACCGATTGGTTGACCAAATACTAGTTGGAATAGCAAGTTGCCTGTGAGGTGCTGAAGCATTGTTCCGATGAACGCTAAAGCGGCTATACTTAATGCTATGTAGGCTATGTTTGTTTTTCGTATGTTGGAGATGGCTTTGGAGCTTATGGGGGACAGCAGAACGACTAGTGCTACTAGGTGCAGCCACATGAAGGGTACAGGTATTGATCCTACCTGAACAAACAGCAGGGTATATGGACTTAGCAGGAATATCGTCAATACGGTTGCGTATAGAGCTACTACAGGTAGCCATTTTCGTCTTATGAGGAAGCCTACCGCGACAGCATTTACGAGGGCAGGTAGAAAGTCTAAACCCAAGAAGACGGGGGCTTTGCCTAAGGCCATTGCTGAGAAGGTGCCTATGATTACGGTGAGTCCGCCTGAGAAGGGGCCTAAGATGAGTCCGATGAGTGGTGCGAGGGCGTCGGATAGTGAGAATGAGGATGATAGGCCGATCATTGGCCCGATGGGTATTATTCGAAAGACGGCGTAGAGTGCGGAGAAGACAGCGATTAGCGCTATTTGTTTTGTCGTGATTTTGAGTTTCATCACATCGCCTTTAGAACTTTTTTGCATTGCTGTGTAAAATTTTACATTGCTGTGCTATAAAAGAGTTTCTGCAAGCACAAACACAACAAACCGCTCAAAGCGCAAGTCTAACGGAGAGGTATAAATGGCAAGTAGCTTAGTACACGGAGACTTTAGCGACGCCTGAAATCTTTAACAACTCAGGAATGAGCTCTCCAGGAATCTTTCTCTCTACAATTAAAGTTAACTTGGGCTCAGGGGACAACTCGGGGTCATCCACGATGGCTTGACGGATGCTCAACCCTGCCTTGTTTAATGCCGTGGCTGTGTTGGATAAAATTCCAGGCGATGCGGCGTTTACAGGAGTAATTTCTAAGACGCCGAGGTTTAGGTGTTTGGCGATTTCCTTTAGGCTGTGGCCTGCGGGGCGGATTGCATCAAAAATCATGCGGAGTTCGGGGGTGTTGTGGATGGTTGTGAGGGTTTCGTTGACGGTTCGGCGGTCTACTTCTGCGACGCGGGCGATGCGGATGGGGGGGATTTCGATTTGGTTGAGGTAGATTTTGTCGCCTTTGGCGCTGAGGCCGTTTTCGATGAGGACGCGTGCGACTTTTAGGCGTTCGGGGTAAGTTTCGAGTTGGCGCTCTATGTTCTTCCACATATTTATCCGCTTGTGTATTGTTCTGTGCGTTTAGGTATAAATGTGTTGTTTGTGTCGAATTGAAAAGTGGATGAGACAAACTTCCCGCGTATTTTCCATATAAACTCGGCGAGCAAGCACGATAACTAAACGTATATTTTTGTACAGAAAAGCCTTAAATAAAACCTTAACGCACGATTTACAACCAACAAAAGGCGAATTGTATGCCGGACAAAAAAATTCTACTCAAAGAAACAGACATACCCAAACAGTGGTACAACATTGTGCCCGACCTGCCCCACCCCCTGCCACCCTTCCTCGAAGCAGAAACAGGAAAACCAGGCGTCGGCATAGTCCCGAAAATTTTCCCTAAAGCAATCATCGGACAAGAAATCAGCCAAGAACGTTGGATAGACATCCCAGACGAAGTCCGCGAAATATACAAAATCTGGAGACCCAGCCCCCTTTTCCGAGCATTCGGTCTAGAAAAAGACCTCAAAACACCCGCCAAAATCTACTACAAATATGAAGGCGTCTCACCCTCAGGCAGCCACAAAACCAACAGCGCCGTTCCCCAAGCCTACTATAACATGAAAGAAGGAATTACCCGCGTCACCACCGAAACCGGTGCAGGGCAATGGGGAAGCGCACTCTCCTTTGCAGCTAACCAGTTTGGGCTAGAAGCAACCGTCTACATGGTCCGCGCGAGTTTTGATCAGAAGCCCTACCGCAAGGCCATGATGAACGCTTTCGGGGCAGAATGCATCGCCAGCCCCAGCAACAAAACCGCGGCAGGCAGAAAAATCCTTGCTGAAGACCCCAACAGCAAAGGCAGCCTCGGCATTGCAATCAGCGAAGCCGTAGAGGACAGCTTAGAAAGCGAGAAAACAGGCAAAAAAGCCAACTACACAATCGGAAGCGTCTTCAACCATGTCTGCATGCACCAAACCGTCGCTGGACTCGAAGCCCAAAAACAACTCGCCATTGTCGAAGACTACCCCGACGCAATCTACGGATGCATCGGCGGAGGCAGCAGCTTCAGCGGCTTATTCTGGCCCTTCTACTACGACAAAGTCTCCAAGAAGGCACCCAAAGAAACCCAGTTCATCGCCGTCGAGCCCACAGCATGCCCCAAAGTCACCCGCGGCTACTATACCTTTGACCACGGTGACACTGCTAAACTCACCCCACTCGTTCCCATGCACACGCTGGGCCACGATTTCATGCCGGCCCCCATCCATGCAGGTGGACTCCGTTACCATGGCATCGCACCAACCATCAGTGTGCTTGCGCAGGAAAAGAAAATCAGCACCCTTGCCGTTAACCAGGTGGATGCTTTCGACGCTGCAAAAATCTTCATCCGCAGTGAAGGCATTATCCCAGCACCAGAATCCGCCCACGCCATAAAAGCCGTCGTTGACGCAGCACTCAGCTGTAAAGAAGCCAACGAACCAAAGACACTGCTGTTCGCTTTGACGGGTCATGGCTTCTTTGACATGACCGCATACGAGGAATACTTCAGCGGCAGACTGCAACCATACGAGTACCCCACAGAGAAAGTCGCCGAGTCCATGGAGAAACTGCGCAAGCTCTACCCGTGGCTTAGCGACGCCACCAAACAGTACATCGGCTGCGAATCCATCTAAAACGCAGCAACCAACCTTTTTCTTCTTATTTTTTGTTTTATCTGCGGTTCAGTTCTTTTAGCAGTTCTTTAGCCTCAACAGACAATTTGGGCCTGCTTTTCCCTCCAATAAGAAGGAACAAGGAACCAACCAAAATCAGGGCAGCACCAAAAAACGCCACACTCTCTACCGGCAGCAACTCAAAGTGAAAGCCGACGGTGAAGGAGACAATCGCGATGCCCATGATGACCATGATCCAGTTGCTCATGGCGGCGGTAGAGTAGAGGGCGAACTCTTTTCTGCCTGTATCGGTGACTTGGTAAAACCCCTGTTTTTCCTCTATCATGCCTGCGTCTATGAGGTAGTTCCAGTCGTAATGGAAGTGGTCATCCGACTTGTAGCCTAACGCTGCGCTTATGCTGCTTTTTGTTCCGGGGGCGGCTTTGCAGTTGGCTTAGCAACCTTCCTCGGAGGCCTCGTCGTCGCATTCGTGTTCTATGTCCTCGCAGCATCCAACCTTAGAAAAACCTTCGACACTCTCGCAGAGAAATCAGGAGAAACCCACTTAGCCACAGCAGGCGCACTCCTCTGGTGGGGCTCAGTATTCACCATCATAATAGTTGGCCTACTGCTGATATTCGTCGCCTGAATATTTGCCACAATCGGCTTCTTTGGCATGAAATCAAAGCAGCACCAGCAATACAACCCTCAACAAAACGGGTACACAGCACCGCCAACCCAACCACCACAGGCATAAGGAGAGAAACAGAAAATGACACAACAAATTGAAACCCAAACCGACTCAGACTGGCGCCGCTTCTTTAGAAAGCACTGGGCAGCGTTTGCGGTGTTTGCAGCAGCCGCAGTCTTGGCTGTTGCAGGCGCCGTCTACGTATTTGTCTGGTTCACAGGCAACGCCCAGTCAACTGGTCTGGTGCCTTCAGCACTGAATCTGTGGTCGATGAATAGCGTATTGCTGTTCATTCTACATGCGGCGTTCTGGGAGCTGGTCCTAATCGGCATTCCAGTAGCTATTGGCGCAATCGCAGGGTGGGCATGGTGGAAACGCATCCCTGAAATGGAGAAACCTCGCTCAGGTAAGCACTCTAAGGGCAGAGACGCAGGCGGAGCAATTTCACCGCTGTTGTTCATCGCGTTCGCCATCAAAGTCTACATAGACGGAAACTGGAACACCGCCATCGCAAGCTGGAACTTAGACTACGTCGTGGGCTCAATGGTAACGATACTGCTCTGGGCAGCAGCAATCCTAGCAATCCCCGCAATCATAGCACTCGTCTGGTGGATAAACCATGAAAGAAACCAGCCCTAACCCTTTTCTCTTTTTATTAATCCCACACGCCTATCTACTATACAGGTTAAACAACCTTGACTACCAAACCAGCCATACCAACCAAAACAATCGGGTTCATCGTGAACCCAGTGGCAGGCATGGGCGGAGCGGTGGGGCTTAAAGGCACAGACGGAGAGGCAATACTCCAGCAAGCTAAGGCGTTAGGAGCTAAACCCATCGCGGCGCAGCGGGCAGAAACCTTCCTAACCGAGCTCTCTACAACCAAACCCCATCTGAAGCTAATTGTAGGCGCAGGCGACATGGGTGAATCTGAAGCTAAAAAGCTCGGCTACACCTGCCAAGTCATCGGCGAAGGCAAACCAGAAACCTCCTCTGAGGACACCCATGCAGTCGCCAAAGCCATCGTTGAAGCCGGTGTGGATTTGCTGGTTTACTGCGGCGGCGACGGAACCACCCGCGACATCCAAAAAGCCGTGGACATGAAGCTGCCAGTGCTCGGCGTACCCACAGGCGTAAAAATGCACAGCGCCCTATTCGCCATCAGCCCTCAAGCGGCGGCGAGAGTTGCAGTCAGATTTCTTTGGGGCGGGTTACCTTTGCGGGAAGCGGAAGTGATGGATATTGATGAAGAAGCGTTCCGCGAGGGGCACCTCTCGGCGGAATTGTTTGGGTACATGCTTAGTCCTTTTGAGCCGCATTTGATTCAGGGCAACAAGATGGAGAGCCCCATGACGGAAAATGAATTGGAGAATCAAGCAGCCATCGCCGTGTACCTGATCGAGGAAATGCAACCCGAAACCTTCTACATCGTGGGTCCAGGCACAACCACCCGCACCATCGCCGACTTGCTGGACCAGAAAAAAACCCTCCTCGGCGTAGACCTCCTCTTAAACAAGAAAATAATCGCCAAAGACGTAAACGAAAAACAACTCTTAGAACTAACAGATGGCAAACCCACAAAAATCGTCGTAACCCCGATTGGCGGGCAGGGCTTCATTTTCGGCAGAGGAAACCAGCAGATAAGCAGCCGCGTGATTCGCCAAGTCGAATTAGAAAACATCGTTGTGATTGCGACGAAGAGCAAGTTGGATAGGCTTAAGAGTTTGAGGGTTGACACGGGCGATGTGGCGCTTGATGAAGAGCTTAAGATGCGTGGGGTAAGGGTAGTCGCTGATTACAAAACCACGCTGGAAATGACTGTCGAGTAAGGGGCTATTTCCATTCCCAGATTTTGCCCGTCCAGTTATCCGTCATATCGGTGAGGTATTCATGCAGAAGCACCGCCTTGGCTAGCCGCATAAGTTTGTCCGAAGTTGTGGTTTGGACTGAGGCGCCTCTGCTGACTCCGCCGTTTCCAGAAGGGTAACCAATTGCGTAAGCTTTCATGGTTACGGTTTGGCCTTCCATGGTGGTTATTGAAGAGTAAACTTCGCCACTGAATACGCCGTTCTCCATTATTCCGATGCTGGTTGTTGCCATAAAAGCCTCTATCCCCAATATTTTGCCCGTGCCTTGTCCTGACACCTCCATTTTGCCGTCAGGAAGCACTCGGTACACGGTGTTTTTGCCTTTGAATTCGCCTATTAATTCACTTTCCAACTTTATTCAACCTCTAAATACCAAAAAAGGTGTGTTGCTGATTAGGATGTGTGACTGTAACCAACCAGTCACGCGGGGATTGTGGAAAAATAAAATATAGAAGCAAACTCTAAACACTACCAGTCGAGGCTAACAAAGTTTGATACCGATTAACAAGCCAAGTATGGATGAAGCAGAAGCCCAAGCAGTCCTAGAAGTTATGCGCAAAGGACCCGTAACTAACGCCTTGGGCGCAGGACCAAAAGTCCTTGAATTCGAAAAAATGTTCGCCGAATTCGCAGGCGTTAAACATGCGGTCGCAGTGAACACTGGCACAGCCGCTTTACATGCGGCAGTTATGGCGGTCAGTGTTGGGCGCGACGATGAAGTTATTGTGCCCAGCTTTACCTTTGTAGCGACGGCTGAAGCAGTTGCTTTGGCAGGCGCGAAGCCCGTTTTCACTGACATCGACCCCGAAACCTACACTCTCTCACCAGCAGCCGTCAAGAAAGCTATAACCAAAAAAACGAAGGCTATCTTGCCTGTGGATCTCTATGGTTTCTCAGCCGACATGAAGCCGCTTAGAGAAATTGCAGCCAAACATGGTTTAGGGTTGGTTGAGGATGCTGCTCAAGCGCACGGCGCCACTTATGCGGGGAAACCTGCGGGTTGTTTTTCTGATGCCGCTTGCTGGAGCCTCTACGCAAGCAAAAACATGATGACAGGAGAAGGCGGCGTCGTAACCACCAACGATGACCAAATCAACGAGAAACTACGCATGATCAGAACACATGGCGAGAAAGCGAAATACGCCTCGGAGATGCTGGGAAGCAACTACCGCATGCCTGAACTGGAAGCAGCCATCGGAGTTGTACAGATGAAGAAGCTGCCCTCGTTTGTCGCTAAACGCCGCCAGAACGCTCAGCAACTCACAAAAATCCTCTCTAAGTCCAAGAAGCTGATTTTGCCCTATGAAAGCAAGAGTTGCCAGCACAGTTGGTACCTCTACACGGCACGACTAAAGGACGCCACAGAAGCCCAACGTAACAAGCTTCTTGAAACCCTCAAAGCCAAAGGCATAGGCGCCGAAGCTTACTATGTGAACCCGATAAATACAATGCCGTTCTACCGCGATAACTATGGTGCTAAAGCGCTACCTGAAACGGAAAAAGCGGCAAAGCAGGTGTTCTCGCTGCCAGTTCACCCCGGGGTTACTGAGGAAGAAATCAAGTTCATAGGCGAAACGGTCCTCAGCCTGCTGTAGAAATCGCAGTCCATCGGTGTATGGAAGTGTAAGAGTTAAATTACTCTTCCGCACTATAGTTTTTGATCTATCTTAAGTTATGGGTTTTCTTTAAACAGGGGTATGAAATGAATTGAGTACCGATGAAGGCGTATCTAGAATTAAAGTCAAGTTTCTCATAGAAGGTTTAGGTGAAGTCGAAGGAGAACTCGTCCGCTTCCTAGCGCCCAGAACCATAGACACCATCGTGCGAAAACTTCCAATGGAAGGCCGAGCTGCCATCTGGAAAGAGGAAGTGTACTTCGAAGTCCCACTAAAGATGGGCGAAGAAAAAGCTAAACCCACCGTCGAAGAGGGCACCATCGCGTTTTGGCCCATGGGCAGCGCTCTATGCGTTTTCTACGGCAAATCTCAACCCTACAGCCCCGTAAGCATATTGGGAAAAATCACCAGCAACCTAGACTTGTTTAAGCAGGTTAAAAGTGGATCCACAATAAAAGTGGTACTTGCCTCGACATAAAATTTTAGAGGGAACTGTCCTTCCACAAGGAAAGGAGCCGTTCACATTCCTCTTTAACTTCTTTATCTTGGCTTTTTGCTTTTAGGGCTTGTAAAAACTCTATACGTTTAGCGATTGAACGCGCCTCTGCTGGGCCACCGTAGTAGAGTTTGCCATGCATATATTCATCCATACTGAATGCTTTCTGGATAAACAGGCTTGCGGCATCCACGGGGTTGTCAACGGCGAATTTGTTTGCCCAAATGGCGATTTCGGTTTCGCGCAGCTGTGTCATGCCGTCTATTTCAACAATCTTTTTGATGAAGGTCTGAAGATAATCAAAGTAGCCTGCGGTTTTTATGTGATCGAGGGCTTCTTTGACTTTCTTAGTGAACTCAGATTGGCCTTCAACGATTAAGTCATGTTTGTAGCCTTGGTCAACTAAGGCTCTTGCAGTTTTCAGTTCTTTTGAGGTGTAAACTTTTTCTGGGAAACTCAATTGAAATAAACTCCTCCGAGTAGAGAGGGATTGGTTGAATAAAA
This sequence comes from Candidatus Bathyarchaeota archaeon, assembly GCA_023488905.1. Classification (GTDB taxonomy): domain Archaea; phylum Thermoproteota; class Bathyarchaeia; order Bathyarchaeales; family Bathycorpusculaceae; genus Bathycorpusculum. Next base: position 45,580 of record JAMDCQ010000022.1, on the reverse strand, counting down.
TTGTTGGGACGCAGATTTTAAGCTGCTGGTTTGTAAACTTTTAGATTATGGCTTCCGGAGACGAGTTGGACTGCGCCGTTTGCTTCTAGCTGTTCAAGGAAGTCTTTTGCTGCGCTGATGCGTATGCCGTAACGTGTTGAAACTGCGTATGGGGTTAGTACACCCATTTTTTTGATTTCAGCTACGATTTTTTGGTCTTTTGCGTCTGGAGGCAAAACTCCAATGGTTGTTTTCTTCTGTGGCGGGCCTTTCTTTTCTTCTTTCTTCTTCGCTTTATCGTCTTCTGCCTTGTCCGCTTGCTGCTTCTCCATCTGCTTTATGCCAAGCTTCTTTTTTCCACCCATGATTTTCACCTTGATTATGTTTTAATTTCCAGCATCTAGACTGTCTGGCTTATTTCAACCTTATGTTTGTTTTGCCACTCTTTGATTGGAACGCCAAGTTTCTTTTCTAAGTCAGCGCGGTGAATTGAGTTCATGGTGCAGAAAGGTATGATTCTGCCGTCTGGCACCGCATAGTGGATGACGCAGCGGGAGACTCTTTCGAGGTCAAAGTTGTAGGGATCCATGAAGTGCATCGAGGAAATCAGCATTGCAGAGCGGGCGAAGTCTCCCAGCGACTTGTAGTCGCCGTTTAGGAGCACTTTTAGGACATATTTGCGTAGGAAACTGAATTTGATGTGGCGACTCGCACCTACAAGGCGGAGTTTGGCTTTGCTTTTGTTGCCTTTGGATGCATCGTCGTAGACGCCTTGAAGGGTGGCTACGAATTTGTCAATGTTACCGTAGCGGGTGATGGGTGTGATTTTGCCGTTTTCGATGAACACGAAGGTCGCCATGCCGCAGTGGGGGTGCGCGGTGAATTCGACGTAGCGCTTGTCTTTGATTGCGCCGACAGCTTTGGAAACGGGCACAACTACGGGGACGGGGTAGAAATCGCTGACTTTGATGACGCCGCTGGTTTGTTCTTCTACTTTTTTCATGAAGTCGGGGATGGTGATACGCATCTTTTCCCGCTCATTAGGAGGCAAGCGTCCACAGAGCGAAACTGGCTGAACGTTTATGCAGCGGACGACGTCGCTGTTTTTGGCGGCGAAGTTGATGATGCCGCCCAGTTGGCTGTCGTTAACCCCTTTAACTAAGGTGACGACTAAGACGACGCTTTTCCAGCCTGCTTGACGAAGGTTCTCCAGAGCCTTCATCTTTATGTCCAATAAATCGATACCGCGGATGTATTTGTATACGTCTGGGGTTAAGCCGTCGAATTGGAGGTATATGGTGCTGACGCCTGCTTCTTTGAGTTCTTTGGCGAACTCGACATCTTGGCTGAGGCGTAAACCGTTCGTGTTAACTTCCACGTGGTTAAAGCCGAGTTCTTTGGCTTTGCGCACCATGTCTGGGAGTTCTTTGCGGATGGTGGGTTCTCCGCCGCTGAACTGAAGCGCCTGCGCAGGCACTGGTTTGGTGGCACGCAGATTCTCAAGCATACCCACAACCTGCTCCATTGTGGGTTCATAAACGTAGCCGGCGTAGTTTGCGTTGGCGAAGCAGACGGGGCATTTGAGGTTACAGCGGTTGGTGATGTCGATGATTGCCAGAGCGGTGTGGCTGTGGTGTTCTGGGCAGATGCCGCAGTCGTTTGGGCACCCCAGTTTCTTTTGTGTTCTGGGGTTGTCTACGCCGTCGCCTTCGCAGCGGAATTTTTCGGCGCGCACATACTGGTCATAGTCCGACCAATAAAGTTCACTGTATGGCCCGTGTTGGGGGCAGGTTTTTTTGATGAAAACTTTGCCTTCATCCTCGTAGATGGTTGCGTCGAGGGGTTTGAGGCATTCAGGGCAGATGCTTTTTGTCTGTTTAATATCTTTCATGTCAGGTGCCTTCTAAGGGGTAAGCGTTACTTTCGAAGGGCTTAAGAGGCGAAGTCACGATAATAATGTTTCCAACTGTTTCCAACGGTGATTGAGGGGAAAACATGTCAGTTGATGATGAAACTCGAGCTGCACTGCGCGAAATGGGCTTAAACGCCTACGAAATAGACTCCTACATAGTACTGGTCAGCGGTGGGCAAATGACAGCCATGGAAGTCAGCGAATTAGCCAACGTGCCCTACAGCAAAATGTACGAGGTACTCAATTCACTTAAAGAGAAAGGCTGGATAAAGAGCACGGAGAGCCGCCCCTTCAAGTACTACCCCGTTCCACCCATGGAGGCAACACGGTTCACGAAGCTGCAGCTCGAAAACAAATATGCCGCTTTAGAGAGCACCCTCGCTGAAACCCTGCAGCCCCTCTATGAGCAAAGAGAACTGGTTGAGCGCCCTGAGATGATTATTCTTCGTGGACAACAGGCGGTGTTGGCAAAGGTTGAGGATATACTCAAGAAGGCATCTGTCGAAATCGTGGTTGCCGCACCCGAATTCGCCAAGAACCTAATCGCACTAGCAGAACCACTGTTGGGCACTGGGTTAAAGAAGAGTGTTAGTATCAAGTTTATGGCGGCAGGCAAAAAGGGCGATTGGGAGTTTGTTAAGAAATTCGGCACCTTAGGCGAAATCCGCATTCGAGACCATATGTTCGGCGGCGGGATAATCGCGGACGGCAAAGAAGCCATGCTTTTCTTGGGCGAAGATAAGCCGACGCTGGTGATTTGGAGTAACCATGTGGGTCTGGTGGGGTTTGCTCGGGAGTATTTCCAGTTTCTGTGGGATTCATCCGCCACCGTCTGAGCTCTTTTATGTTGGGGACCACGCCTACTCTCACGCGGTACCGCCCCTGCCTTATTTCTCGGTGGTTCTTTTTGGGTGTTCGTTTTTTTCTATAGTTGTTGTTGCAGGAAAGCCCCTATACACAACAACTACCAGCGGACTGCGTTTTGGCTTCTGTTTTTGGGTTGGTTGGAGAATGCGTTTGCAGACTGGTTGTGGCGACTTCCACAAGCAGAACAAAACAAATCTTCGATCTACTGTTAAAAGCAGAGAAAAAGAGTTAAAAAACAAAGAAGTTGGGGGTTAGTCTTCTCTCCACTTGAACAGCTTCACTGCCAAAACGAAGATGACCAATGTTATTACCCCAATCACCGCAAGGTCCACCGCAGCACCCATGTAGTTCTGGTACACCATGACGTTGTTTAATCCTTCTACCACATAGAACAGCGGCAGTACATGTGCGAATGTTTGCAGGTATTCGGGCATGAATGCGATGGGGAAGAAGGTGCCTGATAGGAACATCATGGGGAAAGTCACGGCGTTTCCGATTACGCCCGGAAGTCTGAGTAAATTCGTTATCGTTCCAACTAGCATGCCAAGGGAAGCAAACAGCATCGGGCCGAGGAAGAGGAAGGGTATCAACCAAACCGTTAAAGTTATGTTTGCGCCGAATAGAGCGATTCCGACAGCTGCCATAAGCAGGAAAGATGCCGATGAGAGAACGATGTACCAAAGAATTTTAGCAATCAGCCACTCCATCTTTGTCAAGGGAGTCAATGAGAGTTGCTTGAAGAGTTTGTTCTTCTTGTAAATTGAAGAGATCTCCACAAGCGAAAACATTGGGTTAACAAGAATCGCAAAGCCGATCAAACCCGGGACGAGAAAGTCTATGTAGCTTTCTTGAGCACCTACAGTCTCCTGAGTTGTTGATATTATTGTGGTGCCATTAAATGCGCCAAGGTTGAATTGGTTGTTTATAGCCCCAACTATTCCAAGGACTGTACCGCCTGTACTTCCCGAGGGGTTAGTGTAGACCGTCACATTCACAGGTTGATGCATAACGTATGATGCCGTGAAATCCTCAGGAACAATCAACCCGTTCTCTATGGAGTTTTTCGACATGTACTCTGTAAAGTTTAACGAGTTATCAACAGTTATCACTTTGAGCGTACCAGTGAAATTGATTGCTTCTAAATACTGAGTCGAGTAGTTTAATACCTGACCCGAAACTTCTAAACCTGCATCTTGATTTTGTGCATAAACATTGATTGTTCCAGAGCCGCCTCCCGAGAAGATAGCCCCAAAAATCATAATCAAGATAACTGGAAAGATTAAGCCGAAAAATAATCCGAACTTGTTCCTGAGATATCCGCGGCTGTAAACTTTGAAGTCTGAGTAAATTCGTTTTGCACTAACCATTTTAGAACAACCCCTTCTTCTTTGGTTTCTGCTCCACTGCCATTTCGCCCTGCTCGCCTGCTGGTTCACTGACTAACTTGACGAACACGTCGTCGAGGCTGTCTTGACGGGTTTGGATTTGTCCCCACTCCAGCCCTGACTGTTCAGCAGCTGCTAACCCTGCGAGTGCATCGATTTTCTTTTGGAGCGGTATAACGATTTCTCCTCTGGTTTTATCGTAGTCTACCTGTAGTTCGGTGTTTGTTTTGATGTAGTCTGCCAGTTTCTGTGTCCCCTGAATCGTTAACCTTTCGCCTGAACCGTGTTTCTGGATGATTTCGCTGGTGGTGCCCATAGCAACGATGTGTCCGTGATCCATGATCGCGACTCGGTCGCTTAGTTGTTGTGCTTCGTCTAGGTAATGGGTGGTTAAGATGATGGTTTTGCCCTTTGCTTTTAGGTTGCGTATGACTTCCCAGATGGCGCGTCTAGCGTTGGGGTCTAAGCCCGTGGTGGGTTCGTCGAGGAAGAGCAGTTCAGGCGAGTTAACAAGAGAAAGAGCAAGACCCGTCTTGCGTTTCTGCCCACCAGATAGTTCGTCGAAATAGGTTTTTGTTGACTCTTCGAGCAAAACATCTTTGAGGATTTGGTCAGGATCAACTTTAATGTTGAAAAGGTCGGCATAGTAAATGATCGCTTCTCGCGGGGTGGTTTTTTCGAAGAAGGTGAATTCTTGGGGGATAACGCCGATTTTTTTGTGGAGTTCGTAGCCTTTTTTCCATGGGTCAAGGCCGAGGACTTTTACGTCTCCGCCGTCACGTTCACGCAGGCCCTCCATGATTTCGATGGTGGTGGTTTTGCCTGCGCCATTGGGGCCCAAAAGCCCGAAGACTTCGCCTTCTTTGACGGTGAAGGAGATGCCGTCAACGGCTTTTAGGTCTCCATAGTTTTTTCTGAGCTGGGATACTTCGATAGGTAACATCTGCTGTTTCATCCTAATGGTTAATTTAATTTTTGAGTTGTGACTCTGTTTAGTGAGGGGGCACATATAACTTTCGGATAAAGAAAAAATTTGTAAATTTGTCTATGTGAGATTTAAAGAACTTAGGGGTTTGTTGCTTCCTTGAGGATTTTTCGGCTCGAAGAACCATTGAGGCGTTCAGCGATAAATTTGACCAAGTCCTCAGGCGAAAGATAACGAGGCCCCCGCTCATGAAACACCTGCACCTCAAAAGTGCCCTTCCCAAAAACCGTCCGCAGCATATAGTAATCGAACTTGAGCGCCTGCCTCTTCTCGCCCTCGCCTTTGCCCTTATAGTAACGTATTGAGCAGAAGAAGTCCAGCGAAGCCACCTGCGCTTTAGCCAAAAACGCCACTGCCCTCGTAACCTCCTCCGCGCTTAGGTAGTTGAAGTTGCCCAACTCCGCCAAACCAAACTCAAAAATCACCGTGCCATCGGGGATTGTGGGGATGGCAACCTCCTCAAAACTGGTCTCTTTACGGTTAACCTCCCCCAAAAGCTGAATCAGCCGCTGCTGAAGCTGCCTGCTAGAGAGAGGTGAGGTAAAAGTTTCTACGTAGTGGATGTTTGGGGGGAAATTGTCGTAGAATCCAAGAGTCAAGTTGGCGCTAAGCCTTCATCTTCTTGATTTTCTCGACGCTGTTAAGCAACTCGCTGAGGGCTACGGTGAGTTTTTGGAGTTCGTCTATGTCTTCGGTTTTCTCGATTTTGCCTTGGATATCAACGATTTTCGCCATCAGCGTCGCTTCGAGCTTATCGTAGGCTGCGTTGTTGCTGGGTGCGGCCTGTTTGGGTGGTTCTTCGCCTTCCCTGACTACGATCACCTTTTTCTCGTCTTTTGCGCACCAGAGTGTGCCGTCTTTGAGGCGGAACAATGGCGATGCGCAGGCGGGGCAGGAGAGGTCGGTTAAGGTGGCGCCTTGCCGCAGTAGCTCAGCCATACGCTTGATTGGGTTGCTTTCTTTTTCTTGTTGCATTATAAGTCCCAAAGGTAAATACATATAAATACATATATAACTTGATTACTGCCAAGATGGAGTAAAAGGGGAATGTTCTATGGTGCGTAAAAAGAAAACTGAAGAATATGAAGCTAAAATTAAACAAGCATTGCAGGTGCTTGGCGAAGTTTCTGAAGACAGCACAACCCCAAGAAACATCCGCCGAAGCGCTAAAGACGCCATGAACGCGCTACAGGGCACCGAATATACCCCTGCCGTGAAAGCTTCAAACGCTGTTTCGATGCTCGACGAGATTCTTCAAGACCCCAACATGCCGCCTTACACGCGGGTTAAGCTCTGGAACGTCATGAGCTTCATAGAAGCAATAAAAGACTAATTTCTTTTCCTAAACAGTAGTCTTGTGCCGTTTATTTCTGTAGTGTATTCGAGCCCTACAGGGTAGGGGCTTGTTCGATGCCGTCCAACATGACTGTTATTGATATTGTGGCGTCGGTTATGTTTATTGCCGTTTTTTAGTTGCTTTCTTCTTGGATTTCCCATTTTATTGCTTGCTTAATCTTGAGTTCTTCATGAGTCTGATCTTCGTATGGATTGAAATCATCTAGCCAACCCGCCGTTCTACTTACCGGATACTTAAACATCGCGCCTATTTTTTTTCTATCTTTTGCTTGATGATATTTGAAGTATATTTCCTCATCCATTATGCCTAGAATCTCGATTTTGCCTGTGACATGGGACATAATGTACTTGAATCGTTTACTTAGACCGCTGCAATGCGCTTTTGCTTTCTCAATAGCCATTAGCCCATCATATATGGGGACTTGGAAATGGCTCTTGACTCTGGTGAGTGGGCGACATTGAAAAACATAATATGGCGTGACTCCGATACCTACAAGGTTGTTCATTAAGGTGGCAAGTGTTTCTGGTTTATCGTTGACGCCTCTGAGCAGAACAGCTTGATTATTAATCAGCACGCCAGCATTGATTAGCTCGCTTACCGCTTTGATAGATTGGGGACAGATTTCTTTTGGGTGATTGAACTGGGTTACAACGTATAATCGCTTTTGGCTGGTTGAGTATTTCTTAAAGATCCCTAAAAGTTCGTCGTCATCAAACCTCTGCGGGTATGTCACGGGTACTCTTGTACCGATTCTTATGGCTTTTATATGAGGTATTTTCGTTAGAAGAGCCAGCATTTTCTCGATTGTTCTGTTGCTCAGAGTAAGGGGGTCGCCGCCGCTAACAAGAACATTGTTTATCTCGGTATGTTTTTTTATATATTCTGCTGCGTCTTCTAAGCGTTTGAGTGTCTCTTTGGTCGGGAGCCCTACAAGTCGTTTTCTAAAACAATGCCTGCAATACATCGCACATGCATTGGTAGCTAGAAGCAGCGCAGTTTCTGCGTATTTATGTTGAATACCGGGGAACTTTGTGTTTTCAGCTTCCCCGCTTGTATCATAGCTGCCTTCAAGGTTAAGCTCTTGGCGTGAAGGGACAGCCATTTTCTTTATGGGATCGTCTGGGTCGGTCCAGTCAATCAAAGATGCATAATGTGGAGTAATTAGCATGGGGTGCGCTTGCAGTACTCGCTCGAGCTGCGTCTCTGTTACAGGTGAGAGCTTAAGATGCTTCTTTAGCTGGTCTAGAGTCGAGATACAGTCTGCTGGGCGCAGTTTTTCTTTCATATTTATTTCCTCCCCATCAGGGCCCGAAAAATATCACTAAAGTACTAAGTGATGTTTAGAGAGCTAACATGGCAAGAAGCCCTGTGTTCTTGCTTGTGTAATGTAGGGTTTTTATTTCTAATAAGTGTTTTTTATTTTTCCTAATAGACCTTTAAATTTTCTTTGCTAAATTTTAATAAATATTTCTTGGTTTTCAATCTTTAAAGGATAAGTCGGCAGGTTTTCGATTTCTGGTCGGTCAAGCGGCTCTGTCGGCGGCGAAACAACCTTGCCAGTGGTTACGACGAATTTTGCTCCATGAATTGGGCACGTAAGTATGTTGCCTTCCAATTTACCCTCGGAGAGGTCGCCGCCGTAGTGGGTGCATAAACTGTCAACAGCATGGAAAACCCCATCAAAGTTAACGATAAGAACCTCCATGTCTCCCGCTGTGACCTTCTTTGTTTTTCCCGCTTCTATTTCAGATATGTCTGCAACTCGAATAAACCCTGATTCCAAAGAGACCTCGCCTCAATTATGTAGAAGCTTTGGAATAAAAGGATAGGGCACGTCTAAAAACTGCTGAGCCGTTATTTTGCTTGTTTAGCTGTAGTTTTGCATTCTTTATACGAGGCAGCGCAGTGGCTGCAGCAGAACGCGATTTCTTTGCCGTCGATGACTTCTTTGTAGGCGCCTTCGTAGACTTTGCAGCCGCAGTGCGCACAGACCGAGAGGCTCGGCTCAATTGCAATAGATACCAAGCCAGCGAAGCGTTTGAAGAGGCAGGTGCAGAGTTCTCGTCCTTCTTCGGTTAGTTCGAAGATTTTGCGTTCTTTTTCTCCGACGGGTTCTATGGTGTATTTAACTAGGCCTTTGTCTTGGAGTTGCTGCAGAAACGGGTAGACGAGGCTGGGGCTGATTTCTTTTTTGACGCGTTTTTTGAATTGGCTGATGATGCTGTAGCCGTGGGTGGGGCCTTCGTAGAGGATGGTGAGTGTGTAGAAGCGGCTGAAGTCGCTGATTAATTCGTCGATGCCTCCGGTTTTAGCTGTTTTTGTCATCGTGTGTCAAGTGGTATTTGCGTTTTGGGGTATTAAATGTTTTTTAGATATATCTCAAAAATACACATATCCGCGGCTGTTTAAACCAAGCAGTTGGGCACTAACAAATATATCCAACCTGTTGCATGTAATTCTGGGTTCCAGAGGAGAAAGTTTCCTTGAAATACGACGTAATCATCGTGGGCGCAGGCCCCGCAGGCATCTTCTCAGCATTAGAATTAACTGAAAACACAAACCTAAACGTCCTAGTCATCGACCGAGGCAACGACATCGACCAACGCAAATGCCCCAGCAGCCGCGGCTTCGAATGCGTCCACTGCGAACCCTGCAACGTCCTAAACGGTTGGGGCGGCGCAGGCGCCTACAGCGACGGTAAACTCACCCTATCCACAGAAGTAGGCGGCTGGCTAAACCAGTACGTCTCCAACAAAGAACTCCAGGAGCTAGTCAAGTACTGCGATGACATCTACATCAAATTCGGCGCCAGCAAAGAAGTCTTCGGCGTCGAAAACGAAACAGTAGACGAAATCGAACGCAAAGCCTCCCTCGCAGGACTCAAACTTATCAAGCAAGAAGTGCGCCACATGGGCACCGACAAATGCCTCGAAACGCTCATGCGCATGCGCAAACACCTCGACAGCAAAATCACGTTTTTACCCAAAACCGAAGTTAAAGGCCTCATCGCCGAAGGCAACACCATCCAAGGCGTCGAAACCGTCAGCGGCGAAAAAATCATGGGCAAATACGTCATCATCGCCCCAGGCAGAGGCGGCGCAGAGTGGCTTCAGATGGAAGCCCAAATCCGCGGCCTAAAAACCGTCAACAACCCCGTTGACATCGGCGTCCGCGTCGAACTCTTAGCCTCAGTCATGGAAAACCTAACCAAAGTCCTCTACGAGCCAAAACTCGTCTACTATTCACGTGCCTTTGACGATCAAGTCCGCACTTTCTGCGTGTCGCCCTATGGCGAAGTCACCACCGAATCCTACGACGGCGTCTTAACCGTCAACGGCGGTAGCCACGCGGAAACCAGAACCGCCAACACCAACTTCGCCATACTCGTCAGCACCCAGTTCACTGAGCCCTTCAAGGAGCCCATCGCTTATGGCAAATACATCGCCCGCCTCTCCAACCTCTTAAGCGGCGGCGTTATGGTGCAGCGGCTCGGCGACCTTGAAAGAGGCAGACGCTCCACACCTGAGCGCCTCGCCCACAGCGTGCTCACCCCCACACTCAAAAACGCGACCCCAGGAGACTTAAGCTTCGTTTTGCCCTACCGTTACCTAGCCGATATCCGCGAGATGCTTCTGGCGCTGGATAAGATTTCGCCAGGCGTCGCTTCTCCCGAAACATTACTCTACGGTGTCGAAGTCAAATTCTACAGCAGCCACCTGCAGCTAAACACCGCCTTGGAATCCAAGATCCAGAACATGTTCACCATCGGCGACGGGGCAGGCGTCACCCGCGGCCTCATCCAAGCCTCCGCCTCAGGCGTCATCGTTGCCAGAGAGATCCTCAAGAGAGAAAAACTACTGAAGGCATAACAACCTATGGCTGTGGCTCAAAACATCCATTGCTCGCATTGCGGTGCCCCTGTGGAGTTTAAGCCAGGTGAAATCGTTGCTTCCTGTAAGTATTGTGGCTTCACAACTGTCATCCAAACAGGCAAAGCCTTCAACTTTGAACACTCCATCCTCTTCAACAACTACAGCCCTGAGCAGATGGAGGAGTTGGTGCGGGATTGGATGCGTTCAGGCTTCATGAAGCCCCCCGACTTAGCCAAAAAAGCCAAAATCGTCGAGAAAAACCTCACTTATCTGCCGTTTTGGGTGGTTTCGCTTGAAGCCGCCACCAAATACAAAGGCATCTTTGAGCGCATCGCACCCCCGATTGTCAAGGAAGGCGAAGTCAAAAAAGAGTATAATTGGGTTGTTTTGGCGCGTAAAGCAGCGGATTTCCCCACAAGAGCCTACGATGTGCCCCTAGCGGGTAAGGTTTCTTATGATTTCCGTAAAATCGAAGGTTTCGCCAAGGTGTTTAACAGCGAGGTAGAGCGGGAGCAGGCGCTTGAGGTGGCGCGGCAGCAGATTGATGCGCATCATCGTTTTCTGCTCCAGCAAGACATCGACCGCGTCGTAGAAGCTACAACAGCCATAGAACTCAAGCAGATGGTGTACCTGCATGCGCCTGTCTGGTTTATCAAGTACGAGTACAAGGGCAACTTCTACCAACTGCTGATCGACGGCGCAAAGGGCGCGGTGTTGAAGGGCGACATACCCAACTCCAAATTCTAGCCAACCTTTAAAAGCAAGCTTTTTTTTATAACGGAATGCAAATAATCGAGGAATTGAGAAATGAGCGAAAATAAAGATGTTTATGCCCAAGCGAAAAGCCAAATGAGGCTTTCCGAAAAAATTGCGGCTGCGCTTCCAGGTTTCCGCGGATACAAAGAGAAGGAACTACGCCGCGAATCAGACAAACTAATCCGAACCCACCTCAGTCTCAAACTCTCCAAAGCCAAGGATAACGTCAGAAGCATCTCACAGAAGATAGCTGACAAACGCTACCTAGATGTGCTAACCGACGTGGATCGGCTAGTGGCGAAGATGGATCGCATAACCGAAAAAGTCAACCACGCCTCATACGGCTATTCAGGCTTCTTTGACATAGTCAAAATCAAAGAGGACAACCTTGACCGCATGATAGCCTTCGACAACCAACTCGTAGAAAGCGTCAACGTCTTAGTCGCTGAAGTTGACGGCTTAAAAGCTCAACTGTTGGGCGGGGATTACACAAACCTCAAAGCCAAAATCCAAACCGTAACCGACAAAGTCGAGCTGCTAGAGGACGCCTTTGATAAGCGTCAAGAAGTCATCGTAGGAGTGACCGCATAATGCCACAAGTAATTGAATGGACAAACGTCGGCGCCGAAGACATCGTCTGGCGGTACCCAGTCGAAGACATCACATGGGGCGCGCAGCTCATCGTCCATGAGTACGAGATGGCGGTGTTCTTCCGAGACGGCAAAGCCTACGACGTATTCCAAGCAGGCAGACACACCTTAACCACCCTGAACCTGCCCCTAATCACAAGCCTACTCACAAGGCTGGCGGGCTTCGGCGGCAACAAACCCTTCAAAGCCACCGTCCTATTCATCAGCACCAAAATCTTCGCAGGCAAATGGGGCACACGCGCCCAAACCACCGAACTCGCCCCGCTCCAAGTGTATGGGCAGTTCTGGTTCAAAGTCGGCGACGCCACTCTATTCGTTAACGAAGTCATCGGCGGACAAAAAGCCTACACCACACAGGGCGTCAACGACTTCCTACGCGGCTTCCTAAACGAGAAAATCATCGACGAACTCAGCCACTACGACCTCCTAACCGTCTTCACACGCCTCGACGAAACCAGCGTCATCGTCAAAAACACCCTAATCGACTACTTTAAACGCGTCGGCATAGAACTAACCGATTTGCGCTTTGAAGGCATCGACACTACGCCTGAGTACCGTGAACGCCTCTTCTGGCTCAAAACAGGCCAAACCGCACCCGGAGACGTACTCCGCATGGAAACCGTCAAATCTGCAGCAGCAAGCCTTGGACAAGCAGGAGGCGGTGCAGGTGCACTCGGCGCAGGCATGGTTCTCATTCCCCAAATCATGAACCAGCAAGGCGCACCCCAAGCAGCACCCGCCGCAGCACTGGTCATCTGTCCCAAATGCAGCGAAAAAGTCCCCGCAACCAGCAAATTCTGCCCCAACTGCGGAACCAACCTCACACCGCCCTCACACGAAGCCATGCCATGCCCCAAATGCGGCAAATCCATCCCAGCCACAAGCAAGTTCTGCCCTGAATGCGGAGAAAAAATCGCTTAGGAACCCAAGACAATGAGCAGTGAAAGCAACCGTAACCTCTTGACGATTGGCGTCTTCATCCTCACCATCGTGGTGGCGATACTGCTCTATGTTGCGGGACTGATTAATTGGACGCTGATTGTGCCGGTAGTTTTTCTGCTCTTAGGCTTATGGTTCCTCGTCTTAGGCGCCATACGTATGGACAAACCCGCCAAGTACGAGCGCAGCGGATTCAGCACCATGGCACTCGGGCTAATCGCGCTTGCGGTGGGTGGAGCATGGTTCCTATGGAGCATCAACTGGCTCTACTCCATCATCGTAATCCTATTGGTTGTCGCTGCGTTGGCAATCGCAGCCGCACTCAAACGCAAATAGCTCTTTTTCTTTTTTCCTTTAGAATCGGTATACATTTAATCTAAAATTGACGGGACTATATCCGACGAAGACGTACGCAGTATCCAAAATTTGGATACATTGGATACTTTTGTAAGGTATAGATGTTTTATCCATAGAAGGGTATACACGGGGGGGGAGCATCTGGGGGACTACTGGGGGTACCCAC
>JAMDCQ010000022.1:0-32345 GCA_023488905.1 Candidatus Bathyarchaeota archaeon | reverse complement strand
AAAAGTTAAACGTCAACGTAGGCGACGTTCTAATGTACATAGAAGATGACAAAGGAAACATCACAATAAAGAAAGTCCCCTAAAACAAGTGGATATACAAGCAAACGCACAAAACTAACAGAAAAAGAAAAGGAATCGGCGTACGGAGGGCTTTTGAGGTGAGATGGGGTGCAGTTGCTATTGAATAATCACTAAGCTTTTTACGCACCAAAAGGGGATAATCTATAATTTTTTGACATGGATTAGTTTTTCCCTGACTGATTCCGCTACGAATTCCGCTCGGCTACGGTATAGCCCAGTACCTTTTTTTCAAGAACTTTATCTATTTCATCCGCTAATTCGATGGGTATTTTTATGTTGACGTATTGTTGGGGCATGACTGCACCTATCTGTCAATTTCCTTGATTAGGTTGGTTTTAGTTGGACTTTCTTTATTGTGATGTTTCCTTTGTCATCTTCTATGTACATTAGAACGTCGCCTACGTTGACGTTTAACTTTTTTTGTACTTTACGAATGATTGTTATTCTGTTGTTTGGTTGTACTTTGCTGACGCCTAAGATCTTTTCTTCCAATTATGTTACCCAAGTATAATGTTACATTTCTGCCAAATAATTCTAAGTGGTAAAAAACACTATTATACCAAAAAAACCAAAACAAGCAAAATGGTAAAATTTATATGTAAAATACAGACAATAACCAATGCAGAAGAGTATGGATGCAACTAACGCCACCTCCGCAAGGTTCCCCAAAAAGGTCTAGTCTTATCGAGTGTGTGGAGTTGGTTTGTGAAGATTTTGGCGGCGCTATTCTTGGTGCTTTAAAAGTCTCTATATGACTAGCGATGTAGCCTGGAAAAGAAAGGCGGTTATGTGGAGGCTTTTTCTATGTAGATTTTGCCGTTGGGGTCTTTGATGAATGCTATTTTGCCTTTGGTCTCTGTGATGTTGAGGACTTCTTTGACTTCTTTTGGCAGGTTCATGGTTCCGTTTGTAAACCTTGCCAGAGCTATAACTCCCATAAATCCTATAAAAGCAATATTTTTGGATTTAAGCATAGCTTCTATAAATACTATGATTAAAATAAAACCTATAAATATAGGCAACACATAAAGTGAGATTATGGCTAAACACTCGGTATGGATATGTCGTTGCGGTTGCGAGGTCCCAAAGAAGGGCGCTGCGGTGTCTGGTGATGCATCATACAAGCAGGGTTTTCATGTGCACTGTCCCAAGTGCGGGAAACTTGTGGCGCAATTCGTGGACCCTAAAGAAACCCAGTAGGTGCAGACTTCGAGAGGGGGAAACAGGTTTTATGGTAGTAGTTTGTGTTTTCTTAGGAGTTCTCTGACTGCGTCTTTTACGGCGTCTGAGACGCTTACGTAGCCTGCTTGTTTTGAGTCTACTAGTTTTTCGAGTTTGTCGTATAGTTCTTGGGGTAGACTTACGTTTTTGTATTTTTGGGGCATGGCTGCACAAAAGGAGTAAATATCTCTGATAGATAATAGTGTAATCAAGCATATATACAGGATATATACCAATAGATAGTGGCTATGACAACCCTCAACACCACCCAACCAAGCAACAACATACCCATGCAAAAAGCACAGGGCTCTCCCCAGGTTCTCAATTATAACATGCTGGGCAAAGTTGGTTTGGTGGGGGTGGAGGTTTTGGTGGGGTTGGGTCTTTCGGATAGGCAGGCGCGGGTCTATCTGGCGCTGCTTAGGGCTGGTGGGGGGAGGGCGCGGGTGGTTTCCAAACTCACAGGCATCAGTCGCCAAGACATCTATCGCCTGTTTGGGGAGTTACATCGGTTGGGGTTGGTGAGGCAGAATTTGACGGTTCCTGTGAGTTTTAGTCCGACGCCTATTGCGGAGGGGACGCGTTTGTTGCTTGAGCGAAAAGCAGAGGAAACAACCATCCTGACTGCAAAGGCCACTCAGCTAGCACAGAGGCTTGCTCTCTCCGCTCCTGTTGTGGTTGAGTCTAGGCCCTGTTTTGGCGAGGTCTTCGAAGGCGAACGCGGCAAACAGTACAAAAACGCCATAGAGGGGGCGCAGGGATGCATCGAGTTCGTTACCAGCTGGGTGAGGTTTAGGCAACTGTGCTTTCATTTTGAAGCTGAGTTGAAGGCTGCGCTTAAGCGGGGCGTTCGGGTGCGTGTTGCGGTTGAGAAGCCGCCTCGCCACCGTTACCCAAAATGGATTACCGATTATTCTGGTTTTGAGTTGCGAGAACTGCTGAGTGTGCCTGCGGTTGCCCTCTCCATCTTCGACGGCGTAGAGGTGGCGGTGGCGTTCGAACCCACAACACGCTTGACCAGTGGACCTGATTTGTGGAGTAGACATCACGGCGTGGTGGCGGTGTGCTGTGGTTATTTTGAGCGGCTCTGGGCTGCTTTGGGGTGAGGGGAGCGGTGGGTTTTACCACATCATATTTGGGTAGGTCTAGGCGTTTTTGCCTTTATATAAAGAACAAAAATCAGCTTTGTTATGGCACGAAACTTTTGGCTGTCTTTAACAGTTCTGCCACCTTAGCGTACAAGTCCTCAGCCACGGCTTCCCTGTCTCTGTCGCCGTCGATCCGAACGAGCCCGCCATTTTCGACGTATTTGAGGTAGACTTCTCGGACTTTCTGCTGCGTCTCAAGGGTCTCCATCACCGACTTCTTGCGCTGCAGCCGCTCAATAACCTTTTCGGGGGGCACGTCTATAAAGATGCAAAAGTCAGGTTGCAACGCTCGGGCGTTTATGGTTTTTATCCAATCCAAACTCAAACCTGCACTGCCCTGATAGGCAAGTGAGGAGTAGACGTAGCGGTCGCAGATGACCACTTTGCCTTCGTCGAGGGCGGGTTTGAGTTCGGTTTGCATGTGTTCGATGCGGTCTGCTGCGAATAGGAGGGCTTCGGCTTCGGTTGGGACGCGGGCTTGTTCGTAGAGGCAGCATTCGCGGATAAACGTGCCGATTTTACCCTTGCTGGGCTCAGCAGTAAGCAGAACACTGTAGCTTTTGGAGAGCTTTTCGGCTAGGAGTGTGGCTTGGGTGGTTTTTCCGCTTCCATCTAAGCCTTCGATGACTATGAAAATGCCCTTCTTAACCATACACATCGACCCTGCGTTTCAGCGTTACACATTATAGGGAGCTACATAAATAATAACTCTATCAACTGAGGCGACACTTGTGCCAAAAGCTTACTGGGGAGAAATCAAAGATCCCGTCCACGGCTACGTATACATAACAGAACAAGAAAAGAAAATCATAGACACCTACCCCATGCAGCGCCTGCGCAGGCTTCGCCAACTTGCAGGTTCCGAATACGTTTACCCCGGCGCCAACCACACCCGCTTCGAACACAGCTTAGGTGTAATGTTTCTCTCAGGTCAAGTTCTGGTGAACCCCCACATTTCAAAGGTGGTCAGCGACGATGAAGTGGACATGTGCCGCATCTCCGCGCTGCTCCATGACTGCGGACACGGCCCCTTCTCACACGTCTTTGAGCACCTCTTGATCAAGGATTTAGAGAAGACCCACGAAGACATCACGTCGTGGATTATCGAAAAAAGTGAAGTCTCCGATCACCTCTCCAAAATGGGCTACAACCCCAAAGAAGTCGGCGGGCTGGCGGTTGGGAAACTGCATAAAAAGAACAGAGCATTCCTCGACCAAATCATCAGCAGCGCCGTAGACGTAGACAAACAGGACTTCATCGTCCGAGACACCTACCACACAGGCGCCGAATACGGCTTCATAGATGTCTACCGCCTCATCCATGCCCTTGACTTGCTAGGAGAAAACTTGGCAGTCGAATTAGGCGCCCTATCCGCACTTGAAGCGTTCGTCATCGCCCGAATTGAATCCTTCAAAAGCATCTACTTCCACCGAGTCGGCAGAGCAGCCCAAATCATGCTAGCAACAGCCATGGCGAAAGCCAACGAGGAACTTGGCTTAACCGCCTTCAGAACCCCCGAAGAGTACCTTGTGCTGGATGACTACACGGTATGGTCTGCGCTCAAAAAATGCAAGGCATCCAACAAAATAATCAGCGACCTAGAAAACAGGCGGATGCTCAAATGCGCCTACGAGCGAACCTTCTACGAAAAAGACGCCATGATATCAAACCTCTTCGGGCAAGAGTCATACCGAAATCAGGTGCGGGGCGAAATCGCCAAGGCAGCAGGCGTAGAGTTCGACTCAGTCATCATAGACGTGCCCACCGTGCCCTCGGTGCCATATCACCACGCAGTCCTGATGGAGTCAACCGAGATTCCAGTTTTCACCCGAAGCGCCGCAGGCGAAAAGAAACTCCAACGCCTAAGCGAAAGCTCAAAGATTTTCGAAACTCTCAAAGGCTTCATGAATATCCTGCGCGTCTACACTGACCAAGCTAACCGCGCCAAAGTCGAGAAGGCAACATTGAAGGTTTTGGGCAAGATTCCTTCTTCGGCAAAAATCTCTTTCTAGCCAGATATGCTGTTTCTTAAATACTAGTCCTTGCTTAGGACAATAAGAATATGCATTCGTGTTGCGGAGGGAAAATCGATGTCCAACCAGCCCAGTGACTATAGGAAGGTAATTAGCGTTAAAATTAAGCGTAAGTCCGATCCACCAGCGGAGCCTGTGCTGCTCTACTCTAAGCAGGAGATTCGCAGGTTTGTGTCTGAGTTTGTTTCTTCATGGATAAGGGGCGACCTCATCATCCGCTTCCCAACCGCGGCGGAGTTGGCTAAAAAGACGCCGCTTAGTATTGCTTTCCCAAATGACCCGTCCGTCAGCGCGGAGTTGAAAATTAAGGAGCACTATGTAGATTTGCTGTCAGTTGTCGCAGGAATTAAACCTGCATCGACGACTGAGCAGGAGAAAGCCATCGAAGAAGTTTTCAAGATGCTGCTTATGTTCCGTAGCGCCAACCGCATCGAAGGCAAAATCCTCTCCAACGACCTCGAAAAAAGACTCGAGAAACTCGAAGAAACAGCCAAAAACCAGGCTAAACTCGTTGACCAAATCACCGGTTTCCTGTTTACGCCCAAGAAAGGCAAACAGAAGAAGCTTGACAGCTAAAACGTTGAGTCTGGAAGGGTAAGGTTTATTCGAGGGAAATTGTATTCTGCTTGATGCTTTATGCATTTGCGCTCCGGTAGTATAGTCCGGTCAAGTATGCCGGCCTTTCGAGTCGGCGACCCGGGTCCGAATCCCGGCCGGAGCACTAAAATTCCTACTGATTTTCTGCTACAGAATCGATTATGTTGTAATGTGTTTTGTTAGACAGCCGCTTGAATGCATCGTCATGTGTAATTAGCGTTTTGACGTTATGTAAGTTCATGGATGCCAGTATAGTTGAGTCTCTGCCGCCTAACCCGTGGCTGTAATTGTAATTCAGAAGGTTATCTATACTCTCAGCCATTGTTTTAGCGTCAAAATCTAAGATGTTCAGGTTACCCAGCTTGATGAAGTGCTCAATTTTGCTCCTCGCTTCATCTTTCCCAAAGTGTCTAACAAGATAATGAGCAATTTCCATTACTACAATCGTGTTACAGATGATCTGCTGAGGGGACAGAAGTATTTGTCGAATTGGTTCACGTACCAATTGATGTTCAGGCAGGCGCTTATCAAAATAGTAGCACCAAATGTTGGAGTCGATAAAAATCAATTTTTCGCCTGCTTTGTTTTTGGTTCCCACATTTTCTTGAGGTCCAACGGGTCAATAGCAGGCGTGCCTTCCTTGATACAGCCCTCCAATTCTTTAATGAATTCTTGCGGTGAAACTGGAGGGGTTATGATTAGTTTTTCGTTTTCTATTCTTAGTCTTGCTTTGCCGCCTGCTTGCAGCCCTAGCTTTTCACGGGTTTCTTTGGGTATCAGGATTCTGCCTTTTTCGTCAACGATGACCTCTTGCTCCATTTTTTCCCACAGAAATTAATCCCACGGTGGGAAATATACAGTTTGCGGTTAATAACCAGCCAGATTGTTTCGCTATTAGTGGTATCGGCTCAGTTTGTAACTCTGGCAGGTTCAGCACCGCTCAGTAAGGTGCTCCGGGTAGTCTGGTCAAGTATACCGGCATTTCAAGTCGGTGCCCCCAGTCCAAACCCAAGCTGAAGCACTAAACTTAAACCAAATCTTCCACAGGAGCATGTACCGTGAATTGGTGCATGTTCAGCTGGGTTGGGCTTCTAAAGATTTTGCCGCATACTTCGCACACCAGTTCGCGTGGTAGGCGGTCATAGATTTCTTGGCTGAGAGGCGGTTTGTAATTTGGGCGGAAGGATTCCTCGCTGGAAGAAACAGTAGAACTCAAATTTGGATCCTCAAGAAATAGCGAGTGTACTTTGTTCTTAAAGTTGTGTGGTTGCACGCTGGCAGCAACAAGATGAAAAAAGGAAGGGGTTAGGCTGGGGGTAGCTGTTTTCCGCAGTGGGGGCAGAAGGTTGAGGTTTGGTCGACTGGTGCGCCGCAGCTGGGACAGTAGCGTGAGGCTGTGCTGGAGTTGGGTGGAGGTGGCGCGTAACCGTACTGTTGCTGAGGTTGTGTAGGTGCTAATTTCATTGAGAAGAATGCGAGTGCAGCTATTATCCATGCAATCCAGATCAGTAACAAACCAACGACGATTATTGTCAGAATTGCACCCCAGAACAGCAGGGTTCCTGCGGTTCGGAAGTTGTTTTCGCCTGAACGTTCAGCTAATACGTTAAATGCTTTTCTGAAGTTCATAGCCATAAGCAGGTAGAATATGAATGCGACGACCAGTAACACTATGATGCCGATTATGCCGCCGATTATTGCCAAGGGACCCAACACTGGAGTGGTAATTAGTCCGCCTAGGAAGCTTAGCATGGAAAATGCTGAGACAGCGATTATGCCGATGATGCCGAAGATTAAGCCTTTGAGTGCGCTTTTGTAGATGCTTTCGTCGCGGTAGTAGTCGGATAAGCCTTTCATGCCGATTAAGAGGAGAATTATGCCTATGATGCCTAGAGCTGGAATGAAGCTTAGGAATAGGAGTAGGGCACCGATTGCAGCTATGGTTTTGCTTGAATCAACGTTGCTCAATTTTAGAATCCTCAACTGTTGGCTGTGTTTTCAAAAATAAAAGCTTTTGCAAGCGAGATACCGCTAAACATCTTAAATTAGGTATTGACGCCTTGCCCAACAGTAAAATAGATGCCCAACATTGAACCTTCAAAGGAGCACAATCAAAATGACAGGTAACACTGAGTCAGCTTACAGGGAACTTTTAGGCAAATACAAAGACGCCATGGTACTCTCCACCGCTCAAGGCGTCCTTCACTGGGACATGGAAACCATGATGCCGCCCAAAGCGGTTGAGCAACGCAGCGAACAACTCGCCCTGATGAGCCGCCTCCACCACAAACTAAGCACCGACCCCCAAATCCAAACCTTCCTAACCTCCATACAAACCAGCCCACAAATCCAGTCGATGGGGGAAGTGGAGAAGCGCAACCTATACCTCATCGGCAAAAGTTACCGTGAGCAGGCTGCTCTGCCTGAGAAGCTGGTTGGGGAACTCGCCATGCAGGAAGCCATAACCGTGAATGCCTGGAAGAGGGCTAAAGCCAAAAAAGACTTCGCTCTCTACAAAGCGGACCTCAAAAAACTCTTTGAGCTAAGCAAGCAATCCGCGGAAATCCTCATGAAAGTTAAGGAGACCAAGACGCCTTATGAGGCGTTGATTGATAATTTTGAGCCAAAAATGTCCGCTGAAGCTATCAGCAGAACTTTCGATGAGCTTTTGGGGGGCTTGAAGCCGCTGATCGCCAAGATTGAGGCTTGCCAGACAAAGCCCTCCCCCCAAGTCACCACGCAGCCTGTGCCGATTGAGTCGCAACGGGTTATCGCGCAACTCATAACTCAAACGCTCGGCTACGACACCGCCTCAACCATGGCATGCGGCAGAGTAGACGAAACCGAGCACCCCTTCACCTCAGGATGCTATGACGACGTACGCATAACCACCCACTACCACCTAAACAACTACACCAGCTCAATCTTCTCCGTCCTTCACGAAACAGGACACGCCATCTACGAACACAACATTAGCCCTGAATGGAAGTATCAGCCCGTCGGGGCCCCCTGCTCCTATGGCATACACGAATCCCAATCCCGCTTCTACGAGAACATAGTGGGGCGCTCCCGAGAGTTTTGGATGGGTTTTCTGCCCCAGGTAAAGGTTGCCGCGCCCGTGCTGGCGGGGGTGGGGTTGGATGAGTTTGTTAGAGCCGTCAACAGGGTGGAACGCTCCAAAATACGCATCGAAGCCGACGAGGTAACCTACAGCATCCACATCATCATCCGCTTTGAGTTGGAGCGGGACCTCTTCGAGGGCAAAATTGGCATCGACGAGTTGCCTTCTGTTTGGAACCAGAAGTACGCCGGCTACCTCGGAGTTGAAGTGAAAGACGATGCGGAGGGGGTTATGCAGGATACGCATTGGGCAAGCGGCCTCTACGGGTACTTCCCCAGCTACGCTTTAGGCAACATCTACGACGGCCAAATCGTTGCGGCAATAAATAAGGCGCTGCCTGACTGGCGCAGCCAACTATCAAGGGGAAACCTCCAAAACATAAACGCATGGCTCAAAGACAACATCCACAGCAGAGGCGACCTCCACAACCCCGAAGAACTAATCAAACGGGCAACAGGAACCGCGCTCAACGCCAAAGCATTCATCGCTTACCTCAACGAAAAATACGGCGGTCTCTATGGATTCTGAGGTGCTTCTATGGGGGCTGGTGGGGTTTCATTGGCGGGTTTCTTTTTGAATTCTTTGTAGATGTAGAGGACGAGGTAGACTGCGATGGATCCTATGAAGAGGTAGATGCCAGCGTAGCCGACGAGGGCGTTGTAGGTGTTGGCGCCGATTAGGAAAAGCACGAATCCCAAAATGAAGGCACTCAGTAGCGACCAGTCAGTCCAAGACATCATTTTTCCCCGTTTGGTTTGGAGCATTCAATGCTGAACTTGGGATATAAAGATTTACAGGGCACCCGCCACACCCACATCGGGCTAAATCGGCAAGTTAGGGCTAAAAAACCATCATCCAACCACAATCGAACGCAGTTCATCCGACATTCTTATATACATCAGCAGAGAAAGACACCGAGCGAGGATAACTAAATGTCGGGAGTAGACGTTAAAAAGCCAGAAAACCGCAACGAACTAATAAAAATTGTTACCGAAGCAGCAAAAAAAGAAGTCGGCGTGAAAGGTAAGCCGACAAAACCGACAATCGTCGGAACAGCAAAAGAAATGGACATTCACAGAGACACCCTTTACTCATGGTTAAAGGAGTTTAATGTCGATTTCAAAGAAATAGTTGACCGAGTGCCGACAGCTAGTGACGACACAGACGAATACAGCGGCATAACCTACCTCATCGGCGAATCCCTTGTCGGAGAAGGAAACGAAGTTGCACACGTTGACCTCATGATAGGCGACAAAACAGGCCCAGTCGGCCAAGCATTCGCCAACGGCTTAACAACCCTATCCGCCGGGCACACACCCCTATTGGCAGTCATCCGTCCCAACTTGCCACCTAAACCCCACACACTCATCGTCCCCAAAGTCACCGTCAAAGACATGGAGGACACAGGCAAAATCTTCGGCCCCGCACAGGCAGCAGTCGCCAAAGCCATCGCGGACTCAGCTGAAGAAGGCGTAATCCCACTCAGCAAACTCGACGAATGGGTCATCGTCTGCAGCGTCTTTATTCACCCACAGGCAACTGATTACCGCAAAATCTACCAGTACAACTACGGCGCAACCAAGATGGCTCTACGACGTGCGCTCAAGAAGTACCCATCACTGGACAAGATAAACTACGACAAAGACCGCGCCAAGCACCCAATTATGGGCTTCAAAGTTCCAAGACTGTGGAGACCACCCTATCTCCAAATTGCGCTTGATGCACCCTCACTTGAAGGCGCCAAGAAAGTCATCGAGGCATTGCCAGGCAGCGACAGAATCATCCTTGAAGTCGGCACACCCCTCATCAAACGCTACGGCACACGCGTCATCGGCGAACTTCGCCAAGCAGCCAAAGACAAATTCATCATTGCAGACCTCAAAACCCTTGATGTGGGCAAAGTTGAAGCTGACATCGCCTACGAGGACACCGCAGATGCAGTGGTGGCAGCAGGTTTAGCTCCTCCAGAAACCCTTGACGCAACCGTTCAAGAAGCCAAACGCCTAGGAATGTACGCAGTCATCGACATGCTAAACGTAGAAGATGTTTTGGCTAAACTAAAGGCGCTCAAAGAGTTCCCAGACATCGTCATCTTACACAGAGGCATCGACCAAGAAAGCGGCAGAAGCTGCGGCTTAGAACGCATACAGATGATCCGCAAAGCATTCCCCAACAAGAAACTCTTAATCGCAGTCGCAGGCGGCATCGTCCCTGAAACAGCTAAAGAAGCACTGGCATTAGGCGCAGACATACTTATCGTCGGCAGATACGTGACCCAAAGCAGAGATATCGAGCGTGCAGTCCGAGACTTCCTCGAATTGACCCCTGCCATGCGCGAAGACATCGACCTCTACAGAGTCCACACAGAATAAACCAAACCAGACGAGCTAAATGCTCGCCGAATTCTTTTTATTTTTTTACTTTTTGATCGCTACGAATTTTAGGATTAAGAAAGCTGCAAAGAAAGCTATAGCAGCAATGAAGAAAGTTGGAAGGTAATTCCAATTGTAAGCTAGGAAGGGCCCAAGGAAGGAGCCTACTCCAGCACCTAAACCGACAAGTCCGTCGAATAAACCTGCTTTTCCCTCAGGTATGAGCTCCATGGATAGAGAAAGCATCATAATGTAGTACATACCGTAAGCGAAACCTAGGCAAACAAGGATTACTCCCGTCAGAATTGTTGGAGAGATAACAAAATTGACAACACCGATTAGACCGAAAATCAGTAAACTTCGGACGAGCACAAAACGAGGCAGCTGTGTTCTCAAATCCATTGAACGAGCACGGTTACGAATCAAGAAGTACCCTGTCATAGCGCCTATCGAATTAAGAATGTATGCAAAGTAGACAAGTCCTGTTGAGGATAAGCCTAAAATTTGATATTGCCCCAAAACGTCATTCAAAAAGACCGGCAAGGGCGTGAAGAAGATGCTTGTCGCCAAAGAAAACACCACAATAGCTAAGGCAAAACCGCCAAAGCTTTCCTGTTTAAGAGGACCATTCCATCGTAACCCATATGCTTGGGCGCCTCTGCAGGCGAAATCAATCTTTCTCTCAATTCCGACTAGTCGCCGCTCAAAGATCATCAATGGGTCAGCAATCAACGCAACAGAGAGGATAAACGCGACTAAACTCAACGCACTACAGAGGTATAGTGTGTAAGTTGCCAGGATAGCTGGGCTTAGAGTGGCAGCAAACGAGAACCATCCAGCAGTTAAAGCTAACCCAATGACTAATCCGCCGATGAAACCGATTTCAGTCAACCCTTCATATAAACCATAGGATTTTTCCCAGTCATCACGGCTATAATGTTCTGCGACGAGCACGTTTTTGGGCGCTTCATGTGAGACATGGAGCACTTGCATGACGACGTAGAGGGCAACGAAGACGAGTATGTTTTGGGCGACTGGTAACGTCATGAGGAAGAGGATAATTACTGAAGAAGCAAAAGAGAGCAGAATGAAAGCTTTGTAGTGGCGGGTTGCATCACAGAGGTACCCCCACAGAAACGAAGCGGGTATGGAAGCGAAAACCGCTATGGAAGTCATGACACCCAAGGCAACGAGTGGCCCACCTAGGATGCTGGTATCGTTGAAGGCAACTAGGTATAGCGGTATGAAGACGCTAAGTAAACCGAACGCTATCTCGTGAAAGAAGAATCCAAGCCGCCACATGCGAACAGACGACTTCGAGGTAAAATTAAAACCTTCTCCCCCAAAAGACGGGATGCTGTCGAAGCAGCGTGAGGCTCTTTTAGCTTTAAACGCATAAAACTCCATGGAATATGATTAGAATCTGTTTTGGGCTAAATCCTTAATAGAGAGATATTCAACTTCTTACTGCGCTGGAGACAGATCCAATGGCAAAGTTCAAAGTCATAGTTTCCGACCCACAATCGGGAGCATCCAAAGTAGTAGAGCTCGAAGAAGCACGCGCAAGCCCCTTTATCGGCAGAAAACTGGGCGAAACCTTAGACGGCGCAGTAGTCGATTTACCAGCTCACAAAATCCAATTAATGGGCGGCTCAGATAAAGACGGCGTCCCCATGAGATCAAACGTCCATGGCGGTGTCCGCAGAGCAATAGTTCTCAGCGGAGGAGCAGGCTTCAAATCCACAAGAAAAGGTGGCCGCAAACGCAAAACCGTCCGCGGAGACATCATAACCGACGAAATCGTCCAAATCAACCTCAAAATTGTTGAGAGACCAGCCGGCGCAGCCCCCATACCGAAACCTGCACCTAAAACTGAGCAAGCTGCACCACAAGCCTAACTTTTTTTAGCTTAGTGCATGCTCAAAACTTATAAACTTCATTAATTAATCCTTTTACGATTCCAGCACTTATCTAAAAAGAAGAAGAAAACTATGAGTAACCCACCTAAGGCTTCACTACCCAAACAGCCAGAAGTCAACATCGGCACCATAGGTCACGTTGACCACGGCAAAACCACCCTTGTCCAAGCATTAACCGGCACCTGGGCTTCACGCCACAGCGAAGAACTCAAACGCGGCATCACTATAAAACTCGGCTACGCAGACATGCCCATTTACAAGTGCCCCAAATGTCCGCCGCCTAAAAACTTCTCTATAAAACCAGTCTGTGAAGCCTGTAAAGGCCCAGCTGAATTCGTAAGAGGTATCAGCTTTGTTGACGCACCTGGACACGAAGCCTTAATGGCAACCATGCTCTCTGGCGCAGCCATCATGGACGGCGCCATCCTTGTCATCGCCGCAGACGAACCCTGCCCTCAACCCCAAACCCGGGAGCACCTCGCAGCGGCAGAAGTCAGCGGCATCAAAAACATGATTATAGTTCAAAACAAAATCGACATAGTCGACAACAAACGCGCCTTAGAAAGCTATAAAGAAATCAAAGCTTTCGTTAAAGGCTCGGTCGCTGAAAACGCACCCATCATCCCCATCTCAGCGCAACGAGGAATAAACATCGACGTGCTCCTCGAAGCCATACAAACCATCATCCCAACGCCTCACCGCGACCCCAACCTGCCACCGATGATGTACATTATCCGATCATTCGACATCAACAAACCCGGAACCACCATCGACGGCTTAGAAGGCGGCATCATAGGCGGCACCATAGTGCAAGGCAAATTCGCGGTAGGCGACGAAATCGAAATCCGACCAGGCATCATGGCAGAACGGGAAGGCAAAACCATCTATGACCCCCTCATCACCGAAATCGTAACCTTACATTCAGGCGACCAACAAGTCAAAGAAGCCACATGCGGCGGACTCATCGGAGTCGGCACCCTACTGGACCCCTCCTACTCCAAAGCAGACGGCTTAACAGGCAGCATCGCAGGCAAAACAGGTCAACTACCCCCAACCGTAACAGAAATCACCATGGAAACCTTTGTACTGGAACGCGCCGTTGGAACCAAAGAACTCCTCAAAGTAGAGAAAATCAATCCAGACGAAGCCCTGCTGCTTCACATCGGCGCGGCAGTTAACGTGGGTAAAGTCGTCAACATAAAGCAGAACACCATAAAAGTCAAGTTGACAAGACCCATCTGTGCATTGCCGGGTTCACGAGTTGCCATTAGCAGAAAAATCACTTCCCGATGGAGACTCATCGGATACGGACTCGTAAAATAAGAACTTAAGCGGTTAGTCTCGCACTAACCCTTTCTTCCGCAGAAAATCATGCGCTTTAAGCATGACGTCTTTGGCGTTTTTGAAGGTTAACTTTTCCATGGTATGCTTGTAGTCAAGCCAGATGTAGCCGATGTGCTCGAAGGAGATTTGGACTGCCTCGACGTTAGATTCGATTATGTAGAATACGACTTCTTTGTTTATAGTTTGGCCTTGTCGGCGGTAGAAGTAGTTGATGGATTCCCGAAAACCGTCGATGAAGTGGGCATCGGTTATGCCTGTTTCTTCCATCATTTCCCGTGTAACGGTTTGTTTTTCAGTTTCGTTGGCTTCTTGGTTGCCTTTGACGAAGTCCCAGTGCCCCGCAGTGTAGTTTAGCATGAGGTAGCGGGTTTTTTCTTGATTGTTTATGAATATGACTGCGCCACAGGATTTTTCGCGGAGCACTTGTTTTTCACCTAGCCTGCTCCAATTCATGGACTCTTAATATTTAAATTAATAGCAAAAAGCCGCTAACTTAGCCGCAGAAAACCTTTAAGCCCCCAAACAACCATAACCCCCTTTAGGAGCCACATAATGTGACGGCTTCACCCAAAACCCAACCCCTCAAAGTCATCTTGGACTCCAATGCGTTTTTTGTGCCCTTAGAGTTCAAAATGGACATATTCGAAGAATTAAAAACGCTGCTGGGAAGGAACCTTGAGTTTATTCTGCTCTCGCCTGTGAAGCGGGAATTGGAAACTTTGGCGGCTGGGGATGAGCCGAAGCTGCGTCGGCAGGCCAGTTTTGCGCTGCGGCTAGCCGAGAAATGCAGGTTGGTGGCTGTGGAGGAGCGCGGTGAAGCAACTGACGACGCTATAGTTCGGGTTGCTGGAAGCTGGGGGGCGCCTGTGTTTACGAATGACAGAATTCTAAAGCAGAGGCTAAGAGATATAAGTGTGCCAGTGATTTATCTGAGACAAAAATCACGTCTAGACATTGACGGGTTGATATCGTAGATGTTCAAACTGATTACTCTTCAAGATACTATTCGCATCCCGCCCGAGACCTTCGGTAACCCACTGGAGAAAGTGGGCCGCGAACAAGTCAAACAGAAATACGAGGGCGTTGTGGATGAGGAATTAGGCTACGTCATAGCCGTAACCGGCATACAAGTTAGCCCCATCGGCAAAATCATTCCAGGCGACGGCGCAACCTACCACAAAGTAAATTTTTCCCTCCTCACATTCTACCCCATCATACAGGAAGTCGTTGAAGGCGACGTAGTGGAAATCGCTGACTTCGGCGCATTCGTCCGCATCGGACCCGTAGACGCACTGCTCCACGTATCGCAATTGATGGATGACTACATCAGCTATGACGAAAAACAAGGCGTCCTACTGGGCAAAGAATCGAAGCGTAAACTCAGCTCAGGCGACCAAGTCCGCGTCCGCATAACCGCCGTCTCACTGGGCCGTGCAGGCAGCAGCGGCAAAATCGGCGTAACCGGAAGACAACCCTTCCTAGGCAAATTGGACTGGCTCAAAGAAGACCAAAGCAAAGGTGCAGAAAAGAAGCCAGAAGCCCCCGCCAAGGAGCATAAGGAGAAATAGTCATGAGCGAGAAAGCATGCACTAACTGCCATTTTATAACTAAAGAAAATGTTTGCCCAAAATGCAAATCCTCCAGTTTCAGCGAGGACTACAGCGGCTTAGTGGTCATGTTTGACCCCGCTCATAGCGCCATCGCTAAATCCATGAACATAAAAGAGAAAGGCAGATACGCGCTTAAAGTGCGTTAACACGGTAGCTTCTTAACTACCATCAACTTTCTATTTTGACAGGTTTCAACTGATGAAGGTAGAGTATACTCTAACGCCGAGGTTGCGCGTCTTCTTGAAAGAACCCTTCGGCACCCTAATTGAGGGCACACCTAAAGAAACAATCAGAAAACTCAAAGAGCGCATAGCCCAAGAGAAGCCGCCCCGTGTGGTTTCCGTCGGCGACGTTGTCTCCATGAACATGCATGTAAGCGGCATCCACCCCCAATTGACGGTTATCGACTACATTTCTCTGCGCGACCAAGTCATTCCAAAGCAAGCGCCTGTAGAAAGAACAGTCTGCGTAAAGAACCCGCAGGGAACCATAACCGAGGAAGCCATCTCCGCTATCAAAACCGCATTGGAAGCCAACATCCACACCCACGTCGTGATCGAGGGTGAAGAGGACCTGCTTACGCTCATAGCGGTTTTGTATGCTCCCGAAAACTCCTTTGTCATCTATGGGCAGCCATATATGGGAATAGTCGTGGTAAAAGCCACCTCAGAGAAGAAAGCAGAGGTAAAAGTGTTCCTAAACGAGATGAAAGCTTCGAAAAGCTAAATAAGAAGATAGTTGTTTGAATTTACGCCCTAAGTGAACATTAATGCAAATCAAAATAGAAACAACCAAGGAAAACCCGCTACTGAAACGGACAGAAGTAGGTTTCACCATCGTTCAAGGTCCAAAAGAGAAAACTCCCCAGCGCTTAGAAGTCAAGAAAGCCGTCGCAGTAGAGATGAAAGTCGGCGACGAAGTCGTTTACGTTAAGCGCATGCGCACCAAAACCGGAACCAGCATCACACAGGGAGCTGCCAACGTTTATCAAACCGTGGCTCAAGCTAAAAAGGTTGAACCAGAACACATCCAGAAACGGAATAGCCCAGCTAAACCTAAGGAAGAGGCGACCGCATAATGGCACCAGCACCTAAAGCAGCACCAAAGAAAGAAGAACCAGCAGCGGCACCTGCAGCAACAGAAGCAGCGGCTGCGCCAGTTGCAAAGAAAGCAGAAAAAGGCAAACACCCCAAAAAACACAAAGAAGAAAAAGGCGTCAAAGCCATGTACAAAGTTGAAGGCGACAAACTTTCCCGTGCACGTCCAACCTGCGAACGCTGTGGCCCCGGCTACTTCATGGCAGACCACCACAGCCGCTATACTTGCGGTCACTGCGGTTTAACTCGCTTTAAGCAGAAATAAGCAGTTTTAAATCCTCCAACCGCACTATTTCTTTTTTGACCTATCATGCTAAGAGTAAACGTAGTTGTATCTAGCATCTCTGCAGAGCGATTCTGGGACATCCGCAAACCCGTTCCACCCATCCAGATAAACACCAACATTAACGTGGTGGGGATGGAGAAGAAGCCAGATGAATCCTTAGAGGTGCCTTTCGTCTTATCTATCGCTTACAATCCGTCGATTGCGCAGATGAGCATAAAAGGTAACGCATTCGTCATGGGAGAGAAAGAGGAAGTCGACCGTGTGCTTAAGGATTACGAGCAGAAGAAGCCGCCAGCCCAGATAATCATCCAATCCATATCTAACGTCGTTTTCATCGAATCCGTCCTCATATCGCGGACACTAAACATTCCCCCGCCAATTCCGCTACCACAGATTCCAGATACAGGAACTAAACCGCCAAGCGCCAAACCTGAAGGCAGAGACTACAGCCGCTAAAATAAATCTCGGAAAAGGTTTTCCTTTCCTTTTAAGGCTATGTTGATGCACGAAGGCGTGGAAATTTAAGTTGCCCTACATGCTTCAATATCCATTGCACAAGTTCATCGTATACTTCTAATCCTTCCTTCGTTAAAGATACCAAACCGTTTTCGTCAACTAAAACAAACCCTTTCTTTGACATCCAATCCAAATATTTAACCAACTTATCATATGACAGTTCAGTGCACGTGGCCAGCGCAGTTTTGTTTACCCTATTCTTTTTCTTCAATGATTTTATGATTCGGGCAACGACGTAGAGGTCAGGTTTAGAGTTCGGAGCTTCTGAGTTCATCGCTCAACCTCCGAAGCTCCAACTGGAGTTTCTCTATTTCTCGAATTTCATTAAACCGTTTTGAAAGGTCATGCTTCAAATAGATGATAATAGCTAGAAAAGAAAAGTGAAATGAGGCGTAGCCAAGTGCACCTATTCGATGAAGAACTAAATAGGTGATGAGGTTTAAGACAAAACCTATTATAAAGAAGAATATGAACCCATAAGCCGCTCCCTTAACAAGGCTGTACATGGCATAACCCAATCTGCCCGAAGAAACGACATCAAAAGACGTATCCCAATCTATCTCTGACAAAAGTTTTAGTGCTGAAGGAAACCCCTTAGAAAGCTCCTTTTTCCACTCACCAGTCTTGACCTCATTTATCTTCCTCTTAACAAAGAGAATACCTACTACAACTCCCACTGTTGGAATAAGTACTATAGGAAAATTCAGAAAGAACCGCTCAAATTCATTAAATGCGCTTAATAGTCCAAAGAACGAAATTGAGAGGTTGACCAAAATGCAAATCGCGATGGAGCCGATAACGATTATGGTAAACTTTTTCAGGTATCTGTCGAGAACGTTGTATTTCTTGATTTCGTCAAGTGTTTCCATTAGCTCGGCTACTTTCTTGACAACGTTCTCTTCTGACATTGAGCTTACGCTCTTTTCAGACATAGCATCCCAACGTAGGCTTGATGAAACTCGGCTCAACAAGTAGATAAAAGTTACTTTAAGGCGAATATAAAACAAACTCTCTCGCAGGGAGGCATTCTAATTAATTCATTTTCTCAACAAGACATTATAAAAAAATAAAGGAAAGTGAACTTTAAATGAAAATCAAAACGAATCTGAAAACAAAAGTCTCTATAGCTTTGATTCTAATGCTGACTATTACTATCCCACTTTTTGCTATACCGCCTACTGATTGTCAAACATCTGCTGGGAAGTCAACTACTCATGCCATGCTCACTGTGAACCCTAACCCTGTGGGCGTCGGTCAACCCGCGCTCATTGTGATGTGGGCTGGTCTGCTCTTACCATCAGCATCTGTGACTAACGACATACGCTTCCACGATTACAGTCTCACTATCACAAAGCCCGACGGAAAAACAGAAACAATGAAATGGGCTATCATTGAAGACACGACATCAACCCAATACACAAAGTACACACCTGATCAAGTTGGTACATACACGTTAAATTTCAGCTATCCTGATCAAACGTATACTTGGAATGCCACAGCTGCCATGAGACAATGGACAAACCATGTCTTTCTCGGAGCAAGCAAAACTGTCACCCTTACAGTACAGGAAGAACAACTCCCTGCGCCAATAAGCAGTTATCCACTTCCAACAGAATACTGGACGCGCCCAATAGAAGGACAGAACACTGACTGGTGGGCTATTTCGTCACACTGGCTTGGCAGTGACCACCCCTTACATTATAATTTAGTGGCGGCAGACGCGATGTACCAGCCAGACGGCAAGGCTCCTAACAGCGCACATGTAATGTGGACTAAACGTATTGATGAAGGAGGCGTTGTCGGAGGCAGCTTTGCTGGTGTCGAAGGAGAAATGTACTACAGCGGTTCAGCATACCAACCAAGATTTTACAATCCAATAATAATGAATAGCCTGCTCTTCTACGCGGTACCAAACCAGAACTCTATGTCAGGAGGCGGATATATGTGCGTTGATCTACACACTGGCGAAGAGGTCTGGTTCAACGAGAAAATAGGCGCTGACACGGCTTGGCCTGTTCCATCCTTTGGATACCTCTATACCGCTCACACCGAGAACCAACATGGCGCAATCCCTAATGGCATCTTGTTCTCAAGCAACTTTGCCGTGGCATATGAACCGTGGACAGGACAACGTCTATTCAATGTAACTAATGTACCTTCAGGCACAGCTGCAGTTGGACCACAAGGCGAAATTCTACGCTACCAGATAAGCATAGCAAACAGGTGGCTGGCTCAATGGAACTCATCAAGACTATGGTCTACAGCTTCAAGTGGCTGGCAACCCGACTGGAACCAAACAAACGGCTGGATAAACGCGAGCACAAGTGCACGTTATGACTGGAACATATCTATACCCACAACTATACCCACAAACACCGCTCCATTTGAAGCAATATGTGACGATATAATGCTTGGCTCTACCT
Source organism: Candidatus Bathyarchaeota archaeon (assembly GCA_023488905.1). Lineage (GTDB taxonomy): Archaea > Thermoproteota > Bathyarchaeia > Bathyarchaeales > Bathycorpusculaceae > Bathycorpusculum. The sequence continues at coordinate 12,577 of JAMDCQ010000022.1, read as the reverse complement.
CATTTACAGGATTTTCAGGCATCGGAACTCCAAACCCATATACAATGTGGGCTATCAGTCTGAAGCCAGAATCACGAGGACAACTGATGTGGATAAAACAATACGATGCACCGCAAAACAATGTCACCCGAATGTTACGAGCAATTGATCCAGTTAATCGCGTTATCATTATGTTGGATAAAGAGACTTTTCAATTTTTAGGCTACAACATGGACAACGGAAATCATATGTGGACAACAACTCGGCCGGAAAACATTTCTGACTTCGCATACTTTGATTCGACTCATGGCTCAGTATTTTGCACTGTCGACAATGGAACTCTCTATAATAGCGGTTTTGGCGGAGTACTATACGCCTATGACACGAAAGACGGTAAACTACTATGGACTTACGGCGACAACGGCGAAACCTTCAGTGGATTGCAAACACCTTGGGGAAACTATCCACAATTCATATCTAACACTGCCGACGACAAAGTCTTTTTGTTTAGTGGTGAACACTCTCCCAACACTCCGCTATACAAAGGCTTACGGGTAAGGGCTGTTAACGCTACTACTGGCGAGGAACTATGGACTCTACTCGGATCAATGGGCTATCCTCCGCGTCAATGGTATCCTGTTGCAGACGGCTTTATTGTATACCATAACATGTACGATGGACAACTATACTGCATCGGCAAAGGCACCAGCGCAACAACAGTAGAAGCACCCATGACTTCAACCACACTTGGCCAAAGCCTTGTAATCAGAGGAACCGTTACAGACATAGCCGCAGGCACAACACAAACCGAGCAAACAGCACGCTTCCCCAGCGGTGTAGCAGCAGTCTCTGACGAAAGCCAAAGCATATGGATGGAATACGTCTACATGCAAAAGCCACGCCCAACCAATGCTACAGGCGTACCCGTTGTTATAAGCGTAGAAGACGCAAATGGCAATTACAGGACTATCGGCACTGTTACAAGCAACTCAGACGGCTTCTACAGTCTCAACTGGAAACCCGACATCGAAGGAAAATACACAGTCTACGCCTCATTCGCTGGAAGTGAATCATACTGGCCATCACACGCAGTAACCGCATTCGCAGTCGACCCCGCACCAGCGACCCCAACACCCCAACCAACCCAACCACCCTCCATGGCTGACCTATACTTCATACCCAGCATAATTGGCGTCATCGTTGCAATCATCGCTGTAGGCGCAGTCCTCGCACTATTACTGCTCAGAAAAAGACCATAAAACCCAAAAATAAAGGAACCATATCCCTTTCTTTTTTATTTTTAAAATACAAATATGTATTTTGATAGATTAAACCAACAGACATGCACATCGCTTGAGGTTTTTTGCCTTCCTATTAGCCGCCAAATAGAAATTCATTGCAGAACCTATAGAGTGATAGGCAAGCAGAATTTCTTCCTTATACAAGCAGTAGGTCAAAAGTCTGTTCTACTTGCAGAATCAATATGCAACCAGCTACAATATACAATAGACGCGGACACCAAAAGAGGCGTTTCTGCCAAGTCCGCTGGTTGTTGTTGAAATAAGAGGGGCCCACAGCAACTACCAAGATTGATTCTTTGAACTGCTGAAAGGGGGAGGGGAGGTAGGCGCTGAGACGTCGCGTGATAGCCCTAAAGTTTTAGATAAAATAAAAAGAGAATGGAAGGTTTAGTTTACTTCCGTTTTGCGAGGTAGACGCCGAAGCCGAGGAGCATCACAACAATTACGACGACTAAGACTATGATGATCCACATTTCGGTGCTTAAGCCGCCCATCGCAGCGCCTAGAGTTGGTGTCGGTGTCGGTTCAGTGGTGCCTACTGGAACAAATACTGCCTGATAAAAGAAGGTATAGCTGTGTATCCATGGTTAACGTTGTAGGGGTTGTCTGTTGGGTTCCAATTAGCCGGTGCCGCTCCGTGTCCTGTGTCTGTTCCGTATATTGTCCAATGTGAAAATTGCCAGCCATCGTTTGGCATCGCTGTTAGATCAAAAGCTTCTGCATTTGCCAGAGCGTATGTTCCTGGTGGTGGAATCGTGATCCCGCCAGCGGAGGACAAAACAACGAACGATTGCCGCATTGCTTAAGTCAGTTGGTAATGATCGTCCTGGAATACTTGAGGGGACTATGAATACGGGTGTAACGGTGTATGTTACTTCGCCTGCGACAGTGAAAGTCAATGGGTTGTTCGCCGTGACCATATCGCCCGATCCATCGCTGGGTGAAACGACCCAGTTGAAAAGACAAAGTCGGCGTCTGGCGTGGCGGTTATGGTCACTGTGTCTCCATCTGCATAGGTTGTGGTGCCTGTGATGTCTGTGGTTCCTCCCGGTGAGCTGTTTACGGTTACAGTTGCAGTTCCTTGCGCACCTACTAAGGCACAGTTGAGGGTTGCGACTAAAACTAAAACGAATACTAAACTTAATGCATAAAATTTAGTTCTTTCCACCTTTTATTTCTTCTTTGATGTCTTGTTTGCTATATTCTTGCGCTTGATTTATGAAAACTAGTGACTGTACCTCTACAGTAACACTTTCAATTTTAAACCCTCAATAGTAGAGTTCATTAAAAAGGAAACGGCAACTCACAGGCTCCAAAAAACGCCCTAATCACCGCTTCAATACCAAACCACGTTTACGCAGCACGGCGCAAGATTAATTAGCCCAGATGGCACTAGCCATGATATCACAGTACAAGTGGACTGACAAACTATGGGTATGAGAAAAAAGAAACGCGACAGCGGACCAATGCCAGCAGCAAGCGCAGGTCTATTGAGGTTCTTTGAAGAAGAAACCGAGGGAATCAAAGTTCGCCCTGAACTCCTCGTAGCAATGGCTGTTGCTTTGATTGTTGTTTCCGTTATAGCAAGCGCTTTCTTCTAAGTTTTTTATCTGCCTCTCGGCTGGGCAGAGTGCAGTACTTCTATTCTTTGAACACTGTTTAAGTGCAGAAACAGTTCACTTCTTTCTTCGCGGCTGGCCACTTGCGGAATAGGCTGCGCCATGGTTGAACGTAAGACGATGGCTTCAGCGTCGGATAGCCAGATGCCTGAGGGTTCCTGTGTAACTGCAGCTAAGGTGCCTTCAAAACCGTAAGCTGGATCCAGGACAACTCTGATTTTTTTGCCCACATTACGCTCCAACATATGGAAGATTGAGGGGGGCAAGTCTTGTTCGGGCATATTTTAGACTTCGCGGGGTACTATAGTTAGGCATCTTGGGATAAAACAGTATCCCCTCTTGGGCATGTTGAATTCTGCGTTTAAAGAGGCAACAGCGCCGTTTTGCGGCTTGTGCTTTGATGTTTTTCTGCTAAAACCATCCATTTCAGGTCTTACGTTATAGAAGATTATGTAACTAGTGGCAGGTTATGACAGCGGCAAGTTAGCTAAATTTTAATAGGGCTATCCTCTTCCTTACCAGAGACACAAAATGAGCGCCCAGCCTTCTCTAAACAACTCAATGGACAACGCAAAGAAGCACTACTCATCCCTGTTCGCCTTGCCCAGTTACGAAAGATCCCTCCTCTCAGTTGCCGCCATCTGCATAGCAGGCGTAACCTTAACCGCCTATGCAGTCACCCCAACATTGAACGTGGTTCTGCTGGGCATCAGCCTCTTCGCAGCCACAGTCATCTCCGATTTAGTAACCTGCAAAGGCATCTTGCAAAGTGACCCCCTCTTCATCATTCGACGAACCATTGCGATGTCGTTTTACGGGTGGCTTCTCTGGCTGGCTTTCATGGCACTAGGCACAGGTTTAGGTTACTTTTTCGGCGGTCTCCTATGGGTAAAGCTGACATTGCTTGGGTTCGGGACAGTCTTAACCTTACGCGTCATCGTGATAACTGCAACCTCAGAAACGCCAAGATGGCGCCAAGCCCTTTCCGCATTCCTCCAACCCGTGCTCTGCATAGCGGCACTCCTCGTTTATTGGTCAAGCATCTCAAATGCAATCCTTCTGCAAGTTTTGCCCTTCGTCGTTTTAGCCCCAATAATCAGCTACACCGCAGTGTTCCTCCTCTTGAGGTCTATTGACCAGTTGGGAAGAAAAGGCTACGGTTTGGCTGCGATGCCGCTGTTTAGGGCATTTCTGCTTAACTGGGTAACGGACATAAATGCGCCGCTGGAGAAGCATCTGGAAGAGATAGGAGAAGACGCGGATATCGAAGTTAACCTGCTTAAGTTTGACGCATCCAAACCTAAAGCCGCCATCATAGTGCCGCTGGTTCATCCGGGACCCTTCAAGAACATCGGCAGTAGCCTCTTACCCTCGCTACTAAAACAAAACTACGAAAAGGAATATGGCTGCGACGCCTGCACTCCACTGGGTATTCTGGGGCATGAACTCGATTTAGCCTCTCAAGCACAAAACCACAAAATAATCACAGAAGTGCTCTCCTCCGCCAAGTTTGAGTCTGAGGCATCTTTGGCTTCGCCATTCGTCAGAGCAACCGATGGCACCGCTATTGTATCCTGCCAAATCTTCGGCGAAACCGTGTTCATGTCTTTTTCGCTTGCGCCTAAAACCACCGAGGATTTGCCTCAAGAGTTGGGTCGCTTAGTCGCCGAGGAAGCAAAAAAATACGGGCTGAAGCACGCCATTGTGGTTAATGCTCACAACAGCCTCGACGACTTAAACGACACCGAATTACACGTAGAAGAACTAAAACGGGCAGCCATCGCCTGCCTAAAAAAAGCCTCGGCGTTGCCTAAAAAACCGTTCAAAGTGGGTTCTGCCGCGGTTTTCCCGCAAGATTTCACCCAAAAACAGGGAATGGGCACAGGTGGCATAACAGCCATCATTGTTGAAGTAGAGATGAAGAAAACCGCATACGTAGTCATCGACGGCAACAACATGGTACCGCATCTCAGAGAAAAAGTGCTTAGTTCCTTAACTGCGCAGGGTTTTTTGGAGGCTGAAGTTTTTACCACAGACACTCATGCAGTCAGCGCCTTAGTAACAGGCAGACGCGGATATCACCCCGTCGGAGAAGCCATCAACCACGACGCACTCATAAACTACATCAACGAAGTCGCAAAGAAAGCAGACGCAAACCTAGAAGACGCAAAAGCAGGCTCCAAACAATTCATTGCCCCCAAAGTCAGAGTAATCGGCGAAGAGCGACTAAACTCCATTTCAATCCTTGTCGATAAAGCTTTTCTCAAAGCGAAAAAGACAGTGCCCCCAATCTTCGGAGCGGAAGGCTTGCTGTTTATCTTGCTTTTGCTTCTGTTTTAGGCTAATTTCTACGGGGTTTCCTTTTCAGCTCTGTCCCGCAGATTTGGCACTCTTTGAACTTGCTGTCGGCGGGGTACTGCTTATGGCAGGCAGGGCAATACCGTATCCACTCCAACAACCGCTTAATTCCCAAGGTGGCAAGCGCCACAAACTCCACCCCAAGCTGCGTAGCCACGTTCTGGATAGAGTAATCGTCGGTCACGATTTGGGGCGTGCATCCTTGACTTTTTAGCTCCAGCGCCAGCGATAACAGTTGCATGTCGGTTTCTGAGAGTTTATGTGCATCACCCACTTTGTTGGCTGACGCTTTAGCGGCCTGTTCATGTTCTTTTGTGGGTGCTCTGACTTTTACTTTGCCGCTTTCCAAGGCCGTCTGGAACCGCAACTTAACCATAGAATTCCTTAAAAGCTCCTCCTCAACCTTGGGCACAGTAACCTGCTCAGCGTTCACCGAGAAAGCATCATACCCAGCCACAAACGCAGAGGTATCCAAAACAACCACACGCCTGCCCTGTTCGCTGTTGGTGCTCATTCGGTTCCCTTAAAGAGCAGCCTGTTGCGAAGGCGGTCATAGAAGTTGGTTTCGAACCGAATAAAAGAAGTAGCGTTCTCTGATCGGGTGACTTTAACCATGAGGTCTTCGGTGTTTACGAACCTGCGGAAGTTGCCGTCAATCATAACCAGCATCTTCTCTGGACGAAGCACATTAAACGTCAAGACCGCATCAGTGGGGAAAACAAGCGAGTGAAAAACGGTTAATGAACAAATCGGGGTCAACACAAACGCGTCTACCTCTTGGTCGAGCACGGGTCCGCCTGCTGAGAGCGAGTAGCCTGTGGAGCCTGTTTGGGTGCTTATGATTAAGCCGTCGGCTTGGCATCTGAGAATCGGCTTGCCGTTTTTGCATATTTCTGCGTATAGAATCTTGGAGGGTTCGCCTGTTGAGATGACGACGTCGTTTAGGGCGTCGGGGAGGGGTTCTTTGCCTGCCCAAACAGCCATCTTTGTTGATTTCTCTATTTTATAGTCGCCTTTGAGGATGCGGTCTACGGCGGCGCAGGCATCTTTAGGCTCAACTTCGGTTAGAAAGCCGCGGACACCCATGTTCACGGCTAAGATGGGGGGTTCAGGTTTAGGTACCGATATGGAGGTTCGCAGTATGGTGCCGTCGCCGCCGATGGCGATTATGAAATCGGTTTTCATTTCTGTTAGGAGGACGAAACGGTTTTTTGTGGTGACTTTGCCAGCGAGGGAGTCTTCGATGCAGACCTTCAAACCTTTACCTGAGAGGTACTCCGATAGCTGTTCAGCCAGCTTTATCGCCGCTTGCTGATCGAAGCGGGCGACTAACCCCACGCTTTTATACACTTTTCCACCGCTGTGTTACTAGGGAGCTACCTTAATCTATATATTGGTGTTGTCCGAAATTGCATTAAATAGAAGTATTACTGTGGTGAGTGTATGAGCAGACCAGTAGATGTCGGAGAATTACGCGTTGGTGGCTACATGATGATTGATGGAGAACCCTGCCGCATCGTAGACATAGCTAAATCGAAGCCAGGCAAACACGGCTCAGCCAAAGCTAGAATCGTAGCTATCGGCATATTCGACAACCAAAAAAGACAATTCGTCAAACCAGTCGATGCAGGCGCAGAAATCCCAATCATCGACAAACGACCAGGCCAAGTGTTCGCGGTTAACCCAACAGGCGTCCAAATCATGGACCTTGAAACCTACGAGTATATTGACGCGCCGTTCCCAGATGAGGATGACCTTAAAGCCAAACTCGTTGCCGGTACAGAAATCGAGTACTGGAAAATTCTTGGCAAAGTCAAAATCGTAAGAGCAAAATAAGTTAACGATACTTTTCTTTTTATTCTCTTTATTCTGTAGATTCGTAAAGTTTTCTTCTTAAGGCAGCATTGTCACGGACGCAATAATTTCAAGCTTTAAAAAAAGCTGGGTTTGCCGAGGTTTATGGGTTCATTTATTTCTTTAAGGAGAAAAGAAAATGCAAAAGACGACCACGATCGTCACGATATATCTTTTTTAGGGTGTTGCTTTGTTTTGCAGTCAATTTGGTTAGAGGGGCAATCCTGAGTAAATCCCTACAGTGTAGGTAACTGTTTTGGTCGGCTTATATAAGGGAGGGGAGGTGGCGGCTGAGAGGTCGCGTGGTTTGTATGTTGCCTTTTGTTCTTTTAACTGTAAGTTGACTTGTGTTTCAGCCTTTAAATAAGGGGGTCTAGTCAGCCAAGAGCAACTGACCTCACCAAACCCTTTCTGGATTGCTTGCACAATCCGCCACAACCAACCCGCAACCACCCACACCAACCCAAACCAGAAACCGACGCCAAACTACAAGCCACAGGTTGTCAGGTTGTTGTTGTGTATAGGGCTTTTTCTGCAACAACAACTATAGAAAAAGAATGTTCCATATACGAAAACATCAACAACAAATAGAAAAGAGAAGAAAAAACGGTTTACTTCAGAGGCACATACATCGAAGACCGAGATGCACCGATACCGGGCGTACCATGCCTAACTGGTTTGTTAGTTATGGCGAATTCACCGAGGTAGTGGCCGATCATTTCGGGCTTTATGTCGATGGCTACGAATTCTTTACCGTTATGCACGCTGATTTTTGCGCCCACCATCTCTGGCAGAATAATTAAGTCGCGCACGTGGGTTTTGATTCCGTTGCCGTCTTGGGCTTCTTTAGCAGTGCGCAGTTTTTCTAGCAGTACACGTTGCTCGGCTGTGAGTCCGCGTTGTAGACTTCTGCGTTGGCGTGACGGAAGCAGGTTGATGAATTCATCCATAGACATACCTGAAAGGCTTTCGAGACTGTGTCCACGGTAGCTAAATTCTTTTGGCATACAACATTTCTCCGGTTAATTTATCCTCTAATCGCGCGTTTCTTCTTCTGGCCTGGACCACGAGCAGCGATTAAGCCGACTTTCTGTCCTGGAGGTGCGCCATGCGAAGTTGTGGTTGTTCTACGTGCGCTACGTTTGCTGCTACCGTATGGGTGAACAGCAGGAACCATTTTGCGGCCGCTGGTACGCGGATACTTGTGACCTTTAGCTTTCATCCAGTGGAACATCTCGCCGGCTTTAAGGAACGGTTTCTCGATGCGTCCAGAAGCTGAAATTATACCGACAGTTGCTAAACAGAAATCGTTAACATAGCGAGTTCTGCCAGAAGGCAAACGGATCATGGTGCCTTGTGGAGTATGACCGACCACAGTGGCGTAAGCGCCTGAACTGCGAGCCATTTTGCCGCCGTCTCCGGGGCGAAGTTCTAGGTTACAGACTAAGGTTCCTTCAGGCACCTTGCCTAATGGCAGGATGTTGCCGATTTCAGCTGGAGCTTTACCGCCGTAGACGATTTCTTGTCCAGTGAAAACGCCTTCAGGAGTTATACTGTAAACTGATAAGCCATTGTCAAATTCAATCAGTGAAAGCGGTGAACCTCTGCCGGGGTCGTGAAGTAAATCAACGATGACGCCCACGAGTTCAGTTTCAAAGGATTCTTTTGGAGCAATAGCTGGATACTTTGCTGGAGCAACACGCTTGTGAGTTGAGGCGCGGAAGTTTTGACCGCCACGCCCTCTTCTTTGAACACGAATACGTTTTCCCATAAGTCAAGCCTTCTTTGTGTTAGAGGATTCCTAGTTTTATTGCGACGTCGGAAGCGCGGTATTCTGGGGTTAGCTTCACGAATGCTTTCTTTACGCCCTGTGGAGTAATGAGCACGTTTACGTCTTTGACTTTAACTTCATACATGACTTCGACCGCGCGTTTAATGTCTGCCTTGCCAGCTTTCAAATTAACGACGAAGAGCAGTTTGTTGTCTTTTTCAACCATCACGCTGGCGGATTCCGTCATGAGTGGATAGTGGATTATTTCGTCTGGTTTCATTATGCCTTTTCTCCATAGAGAGTTGATAGTTTCTCGATTGCACCGTTAGTCCAAACCGTCAATCTGCCTGGGTGTGTGCCTGGTGCAAGCAGTTCAGTGTTAAGGTTGGTTACGGTTGTTACTTCTACACCTGGAAGGTTGCTTGCTGCAGCGATGAGGCTTTTTCCATCGACGACTACGATGAGTGGGCCGACGGCTTGCTTCATTTTGCGTCCTCGGTGTTTGCCTTTGCCTGCGCGGACGTTGCGGCTTTCTTTGACGCGTGTAAATTCGGCGCTGAAACCGAGGCTGCTAAATGCTTCTTCAACTTCCTTGGCTTTAGTTAAGCCTTCAAAAGCGTTGTCAACCACTAATGGTAAACCTACGACGCCTTCGACTTTGTGTCCGCGTGCTGCAACAACCTCTTTCTCTGCTGTTGCTGCGATAGCGGATGTTAAGGCGAGTTTAGCTTCCTTTTTAGGGATGTTCTTAACTATGATTTTCTCGGCTTTGGGCGGGTGAGGTTGTCTGCCTTTCACGGTGCTTGGAGCAAACGCTGCTCTGCCGCTGCCTTTTGTGCGGGGAACTCTTGCTGTTGCGCTGCCGGTTCCGCGTGACTCGGCGGTGGTTTTCTTTCCAGCCATGTGGTCTCTGCCTTGTGGCTGTAGCCTGTTGCTTTGGATGGCTAAGACTGCACGTTTAATGACGTCTGGTCTAAGCGGTGTGGAGAAAACTTGGGGCAGTGTGATTTTGCCTGTGGCTTTGCCCTGTAAGTCAAAGATTTCTGCGGTTTTCTGTGCCATAAGTATTCAACCTATTTTCCTTGTGGAGACTCCACTGAGATATATGTCACTTGCGGTGGTACATCCGGTACTTCTGTGGGTGGACGTGCTGGTACTCGGAGGCGTATTTGGCGTTTCTCGACACCGGGGATGCTTCCTGAGATTATGATGTATGGGCCTGTGACTTCGCCGTAGCGTATGAAGCCGCCTTTTACGGTGACTTCTTTGCCGTCTTTTCCGATTTTGAGGATGCGTTTGTTGAATTCGATGCGTTGGTGGTAGCCTGTTTGGCCTGCTCGTGGGATGCTGTACATGAGGTGGTGGGGGTTCCATGGGCCGAGGGTGGCGATGCCGCGTTTGGTTTTTCGGCCTTTGTGTTGGAGTTTGGTGACGCCCCAGCGTTTAACTGGGCCTTGGAAGCCTTTTCCGACTGTTATGCCTGCGATGTCGATATATTGGCCTTCTTTGAAGACTTCCTCGGGTGTGACGGTTTTGCCGAGGAGTTGTTTGGCGTAGTCGATTTGTTGCTGTATTGTTCCGCCGCCGATTTGGATTTCGGATGCTTCGGGTTTCTTTTTGGAGAGGCTGGTTTGTGTGGGTTGTGTAGCGGTGATGACGCGGACTATGTCTGTTTGTTGGATGTTGTCTTGGATTTTTTGTAGCATGGCGTCTGTGTCAAAGTTGTCGGGTAATACCATAAGGCGGTCCAGTGTTGCTGGTGCTTCTTTCATCCAGGCTTCAGTTATGTTGTGGAGTCCGTATGGTGTTTTCTGGTAAGTTCTTATGCCACATACAAGGATTGGTGGCGTTTCTAGTATGGTTGCTGCTCGCATGACTTCTTTACCGAAGTTTGGTGAACGTTTTCTGTCTTCGATTGTAAAGACGTAGGTCATGCCTGCTTTGTAGGAGGTGAATCCTAAAAGCCTAGGTGAATCTGACTTTATCTTAGGCCAGTATCTGATACGCGCTGTCGGTTTCTTAGCGCGGTGCCTAGGTAAATAAGCTAATGAACCATGTTTTGGAGCATGAGTTTTACGATGTCCCATTGAGTATCCGCTTCGCGCCTTTAGCAAATAGTACATTGAGTTATAAATGTTGCCATCAAAAACGCAAAAGCACGCTGAAGCTGATTGAAAATCAAATTAGCGTCTTCTGGGCATTCCTAGCATGACTAAGTTGTTATAGTGGCTAGCTATCGTTTGCAACACTATGTAGGACAGCAGTTTTTACTATAGTAGTTGTTGCAGAAAACCCCCTATACACAACAACAACCAACAGACCGTCTGGTTTAGTTTGTTTGGTAATCAGCAGTTGCTATGCATTGCTGTCTGGTTGTGCAAGCCACCACAAACAGTTCTATTAAGGAGTGGCTCCAGCCATTCGAACAATCGCTTCATATTGAGCTCTTGTCAATTTTGTAAAATTACGATTAAAAATTATACCCAATCTATCGGAAATATGCTTTTTCAAAGGTTGCTCCTCAAAAACTTCAATACTTTCTCGGACAAACCTTACAATGCCTGTATAGTGAAAACCTGTTTCAGCTTCGACTTGTCGTTGCTCCGCTTCCGAAAACCTGCTAACTAATGTTCCAGTCCTTGCACGACCGAAAACTTGACTCTCAAAGGAAAACAGAATGAACGAGCCAATAGGCAAGTTGCGGGGTTTTAATTTTTGGAAATAATATTGTCGATCTCCTTTGTTGCGTAGCCAGTTCATTGCAAATTGTAAGTCGCCTTCTGGAAAATGATCCTCAGATGAAAGTGAAAAAACGCGGTATTGCAGTTCTTCTGACATTAAACCCACCATTTAGAGTTTAGCTACTACATACTTTAAACTTTTTATGGATTCTAACATTCAATATTTTGGCAGAAGCCTGATTTGCGTCGGTCTTGTGTGGTCCACTTCAACGATTTTCAGGTATTCAAGCAAAGGGGCAACGTAGGATGCTTGTGAATGTTTACTTTTAGATTTTGTAGTTTTGCGCAAATATTTTTCGAGGGTAAAATCGTCAACATTCCAAGTGGCTTCGTGCTTTGCTCCAATCTTCACCCATTTTTTCTCTTTTAAAAAGTCTGGAATTCCATTCAAACTTTCCTTTGAAACTTCAATTTCCATAGTTCTAATAAAAAATACAATCTTATCACTTTCCACGGATTTAACGGTAAATTGTTTACCTAAGGCAGGAGTTTTAAATTTTAATCCTGGCTTAACCTCTCTTATTATTTTATCAAATACTGACATCGGCAAGCGCACTCTCATATTGGGGCAATTTAGTTTATTTAGTATTTTGGATTTTTAAGGCAATGTCTGTCGTTATTAAGTGTTCAGGATCTGAACTTTTGGTATTATTTGAGTTTGTTTATGCTTTGGCTTTGTAGATTCTTTTGGTTTAACGTATTGTAATTGCTCCTCAATAATCGCATCGTAGAGATTGTGGTCTTTACTCGGGTCTTCAAGAGTTATTACAACAGCATATTCTTGTTGGAATTTCTTACTTTTAATTAGCTTCTTGAATCTGACAGTTGGTGTTATCTTAAGCTGCCACTCGGTTCCCCAGCCATTATGTTCCCACTCAATTAGGTCGGTTTTTACGTTGTCCCATGGTTTTTTGAAGTATTTGCTGAATTTAAAGTTGGTTTGCCTTTGCAATT
>JAMDCQ010000015.1 GCA_023488905.1 Candidatus Bathyarchaeota archaeon | reverse complement strand
AAACCTGCCACTTCCATTCTGCCAGTGTATGACCCCGCAAAGGTTGATGTGGCCGCTGAAGAGCAGGAAAACCTTGTGACCGATGTTATGGGGGACACGAATAACATCTTAAAAGCCATGAAAATCTCCCCTAAACGCATAATCTACTACACAGCGGCAGAATGGAAGTGGCAGGTTTACCTCAAAATCGTAGAGAAAACCGTTGCTGGCGAAGCAAAAATAAGCGAGTTGATGAAGGAATTCGCCGCTGACCCAGCACTGAAGCCGCATATGAAGGACATCGCACCAATGAGAGGCAAAGTCTTGGTCACACACCAATTTTTCGCTGTTTGAATTGGCGCGCTCTTGTGCCTCAGTGCATTGCATCTAAAGCTTGCTCCCTGACCTGCACTTACCAAAGTTTCAGGCGACCGCAAAGCTAACATGACAAAAATCCGTGAAGTAGACGAAAAAACAATCCTCGAGGGCGCGGCAGCATTCTACAAAGACCGCTTCAACGCAGAAATCGCTGTTTACAGTGAATCCGACACCGCACGCTTTGACCCCAAAAGCCGCGCAGCAATGACAATGCCCTATCAGCCAGCAATCTACATTGAATAACCAGCTTCTTCTTTCTCTGTTATTTCTAATAAATTCTCAGCTTTAGAGATGGTTAATGTTTAAATCGCTCAATCACTGTCAGCTAAAAGGCTGATTAGACATGAATTTCTGGAAAGACATCCCCTCAGGCGATAACCCGCCCAAACTCCTAAACATGGTGATCGAAGTTGCTAGCGGTTCACGGGACAAATACGAGTATAACATGAACTGGGAAGCCTTCGTGTTGGACCGGATTATTCCCTCGTCTGTTGTGTTTCCTGTGGAGTATGGCTTTGTTCCCCAAACATGGTCCGATGACGAAGACCCCCTCGACATCATGGTGTTAAGCTACGCGCCCCTCACGACGGGCTGTATAGTCAAAGTGCGAGTTATAGGCGCGCTTATACTGGAGGACGAAGAAGGGCTAGACGCAAAGTTACTGTCTGTTTTGGTCAACGATGCCCGCTTCGAAGGTTACCATGACATAAACAACGTCCACAAGCACCGTTTAGTTGAGATTCAGGAGTTCTTTGAAACCTACAAGCGCCTAGAACCCCATAAATGGGTAAAAGTCAGGGCTTGGAAGAACGCATGTGACGCTGAAGAAATCGTGAACCGAGCCATGGAAAAATTCCGTGAATTAACAGAAAAGTCGCCTGCGAACCACAAGTGACTGCTTCAGTAGCATAGCGGTGTCTCCTAAAAAACGATAAATTTTTGGATGCGTCGTTCTATCTTGGGGCGTATCGGGGTGACCGAGAATCGGTATGCTGATAGAGAGCGACACCGACAAGAACGTCATAAACTGCATTTGCTAGACGCAGACATGCAGCTGAATGAAAAAATTGACGTCCGTGATCAATATTTCCGTGAGGAGCAGAAACGTAGAGACGTGCGGCGACGTCAACACTTGCGAACTGAGTTGTAGCTTCGCTGTTTGTTTGGGTAACCTACGTTAGGGTGTGGATTTTTCTGTATGTATCAATTGGTGCATTTTCATACTTTTTTGTGCCGCATTTGTCGCAAAATATATTACTTGCCAAATACAATAAGGTAATTGCAGGTCAGGGAGCAAGCTTTAGATGCAATGCACTGAGGCACAAGAGCGCGCCAATTCAAACAGCGAAAAATTGGTGTGTGACCAAGACTTTGCCTCTTTGGGCTGGACATTGCCTAATGTTGAAGCATCTGGGCTTGAGCAGCAGGTTTAAAGCGGTATAAAGAACCTGTGGCGACCAAACATGGCTCAGCTGGACCGTGTCAACAATAAGGCTTAGGCTTGACCTGCTCTAAATCTATAGTGGAAGAACGGTATTCAACCGTGCGATTTTCCACTTTTTTATCGTTTCTATGGGTAGTTGTGCATTTTGATTTTGAGTTTGTTGTTGTCAGAGAGCCCCTCCCCTATCAGTAGATCAAAATTTTGTTCTGCGCTCTTTATGTGAGTGTGGCGGCTTACGGCACACCACACGACAGCAGCTGTATGCGGTTGTGTTTTGGGGTTACAGCTTTTTTCTGCGTCTGTTTGGGTGTGGGCTGTGGGTTTTTCTCCACAAGAACAACATATCTCTATGTTGAAATCGCCGCCATGTGAATGTGAAAGTATGTATCGACTGCTTTTTTCTTCCACAAGAACCAAGCAACCCAACCAACTCTTTTTTGATCTACTGATAAGAATAAGTCCGGTAATCTGCCGCTGCTCAAATTCATGGATGGAATGAAAAAGCGATATTCTTAAAAGCAAAAACTGTGCCTAAGCAGTTTAAGTGCGACGCCCATGATTGAAAAGTTACATCCATATGTAGTATTTCTTCCAAACGAGAAAAAAGACAAAATACTAAGCGCAATTTTTGGCTCCAAAGCAGGCGTTGACATACTACGCTTCTCCCTCAAACAAGGCATATCCAAAAACATCTACCAAAAAGACCTCGTAAACAAACTCAACTACTCAAACAAAACCATAATCGAAAACCTCAAGTCCCTAACCGCCCTAGGCGTATTAAACGAGAGCATGGAGAAAAACGAAAAAGAAGGCCGCGTCATCTGGATTAAAGCCTACCAACTCACCAACTTGGGCAAATGGTTTGCGCTCCTCTTAGCCGAAGAACAAGAACTCACCGGGAGCGAAAAAACCGAGATCCTCCAGAGCCTCTTCCGCACCTACGTTAAGCAGGTTAAACGTCTAGCGGAAGAAATAGGGATAAACAAGAAGATGCTTGAGGAAACCTTCAAGGAAGAGATGAAGAGCAGCCAATAAAGCTGCACAAGCTAAGTCAGGGCGGTTTAAGGTAGATTTGGAAAAAATATTTTATACTACAACCTTGCATTGTTGGCGTTAAAGAAGAGGAGAAGCAACTTGAAAAACAAATCATCCATCTGCATATTGCTATTACTCGTCATATCCAGTTTAACAGTAATTACTTCTGAGGGTGCATCCGCTCAAACAGAGAACGTAAAAATCCTCACCTACAGCTACTTCATGGATATGATAGGCAACATCGTAGTTGTCGGCGAAGTCCAAAATGTCGGCTCCAGCGTTATTGACTACGTTATAGTGTCTGGAGCAATAACCGGCTCAGACGGCAGCTACGTTGAAGCGGGCAATCGTGTCTGGGCAACCAATCTTTTGCCGGGTGAGAAAGCGCCATTCTATCTTGATTTCCTTGCCCAATACACCAACAGTTACACATGGTACGGTGTTCAAATCAGCGACATCACTTTAGGCGTATACAAAGCGCCTGCCACTACCCAATATCAGTATCAAGAAGTAGAAGTCATAACCGACGAACCTGCACCGACCTCAAGCGGCGAATACTGGGTTAATGGAGAACTCAAAAACAACGGCGGACAAACGGCAAGCAACGTCACTGTTATCGCAACATTCTACAACTCCTCAGGCTCAGTCATAACCGCAGGTTATACAAACCCCATAAGCAGTCTCGCAGCCGGAGCGACAAATTCCTTCAAAGTTGCCGCGTTTGACTTGAACCAATCCATCGTAAGTTCAGATCTGAAAATTGCAGGCTACAGTCTCCTTGTTCAAGTGGGGTCGCCAATGCAAACTGGAACCGCACCTATAGCAAACTCGACAGTGGTACCTGTGGCGACAACTCCTCCAACTTCAAATGTGTCACAGACAAACACAGACCAAAACCTGATCTATGTGGCGGTTGTTCTGGCAGTAGTCATAGCCGTTATAGCAGCTTCGGTTTTACTAAAACGGCGCAAACCTGCAAGTAAACCCACTCCCAAAAAGCAAGTAACTAAAAACAAGAAACATAAGTGATTCAGAGGGATAAATTTGGAAAATATTTTATATGTCAACATTGCTTTTGTTGGCGTTGAAGATAACGAAGGCATGATTGAATGAAAAAAGCCATTGTATGCATCCTACTTCTGCTCGCGATATCTACGCTAACTCTATCCTTTACTCCGGGAGCTTTGAGCGCGACAGAAGATGTAAAAATCCTAAACTTCACTTACCGCTTTGACTCCGCAGGCATTCTTGTCGTCGTTGGAGAGGTGCAAAACATTGGTCAAAACGTGATCAGCACCGTGATTATTTCTGGAACTGCAATCCCCTCCTACGGTTCAGAAGTTATATCCGGAGACTTAGTTTGGGCTAATAATCTGTTGCCGGGCGAGAAAGCGCCTTTCTACATGCAGTTCCGCTCCAACCTCACCAACACTGGCGCATGGACCGGGGGACTCTCAGATGTCACTGTAAGAGTAATTCAAGCCTCAGCGACTACAGAGTACCAATACCAAGGGGTAACGATAACATCACATGAAGCATCTCAACCATCCGGCGGATACACAATCGAGGGAGAAATCAAAAACACCGGCTCCGAAACCGCAAGCAACGTTGCAGTAGTTGCAACGTTTTACAATTCTGAAGGAAAACCTATTGCAGCAGGCTACTCAACTAAAGTTGCAACTATGACTCCTCAGGGCATTAACAGTTTCAGCCTTTCAGCAATTAACCTAAACCAAACAACTGCTGGTTCAAACAATCAGATCAGTAAGTACGCATTGATGGTACAAGTTGAGACGCCTCTGCTCTCGGGAGCTCTGCCTTCGGCACAAACCCCTGTCACTGGACCAAGCGGCTCGCAAACTCCCACAGAACCAACTAATAACTTGTCTCCCGTATACATAGCTGTCTTTGTTGTGGCAATTGTCGTTGTGGTAGTAGTCTGGCTTTTGATAAAGCGACGCAGATCAACTGACATTTCTCCAAGGGGCAAATACAGCTCCAGTAAAAGGGTACATAGCAAAAAACGGCGGCGCCGATAAAATCATTTTTTAGGTGCACTCTGCGGGCAACCGTGGAATGTGCCATCCTTTAAATATTTCCAGCTACAACAGAATTGATTATGAGTTATAAACCACAAGCAAGCCGCAAAGGCAGTGGGCGACTATCAAAAAGCGCTCATGACAAAAAAGCTAAAGAAAAGAAGAAACGGGCAGACGCAAAATACCTCCGAGAAGAGACGCCTGAGGTTTCCGCTAAAGAGGTTACTGAAAAAGCCCTCTCTGGATTGAACCGTCTCGGCAACCAAGTTTTTGCGTTATCACCGTTTAGCCAATACTTTGATGATTGGTTACTTAATCTTCGGCAGGTTGTTTCAGAATTCGAATCCAACCCAGCCATAAAAGTGGATGACCAATTCCAAAAAGAGCACACACAAATATTCTTAGATGTCCAAGCTGCACTTGCCGAGAACCGGCTTGCTGAATCAAACTTGACCAAAGAAGCAAAAGCACTCTCTGACAACAATCACCTCATAGTCGAAGCTGACAAAGAATACGCCCAGAAAACACGTGAACTCAGCAACCGACGCAACAGCGAAACAACAGCGAAATTGGGCGATTATCCAACAGAGTACGCCAAATAGAGGACGAAATCTCTGCACAGCAGAAAGTTAAATTCAAATTTTACCAGTTCGGCGAGAAAAAAAGGGCTCAAGAAAAACTTGACCAAACCCACAAAGACTTCACAGTAGCCAAAAACGAATTAGAAATCACAACCCAAACCTTCAAGGTTGAACAAGAAAAACTACATGACAACTACGAGAAACACAAACAAGAACTCGCTGAAACCTCTGAGAGTCTGCAAAAAGAGTTAGAGAAACTTGAAACCGACAACTCGGTCACTGCCAGACAAACAGCGTGCAATGCGTTAATCCAAGCGGTCAACGACGTTCTAAGCAGAATGCCACCTGCAAACTAACATCTTACTTTTTTAGTCGTGCTAAGAATAGGTTTACAGTGAGGATTATGGTTTTTAAGAGGTTTCATGGGAAACGCAACTGTTGCCACGTGATCACTTTGTTTTGGTGCGTTTTGCGTGGACATATTAGAACCCAAATATCAGAGGCATGCAAAAACCTATAGAGGACTCTAAACGGCGGTAGGAATGTGCGTTATGCGCAGAGGGGCACTGTGAGGGCGACTTTAACTTATTATGGTACCGATATTATCGCCGGCCACAGCAGCTAACATGTTCTCAGGTTTAAAACCGCTAAAGATGACTGTTTTAACGCGGTTTCGCCTGAGCACTTTGACGGCTTCGGGGTCGATGATTTGATGAATTCCCGCTTTATGCTCATTCTGTTCAAAAACCCCCGCCAATTCATCGAAGCTTAAATGCGGTCAAGTTTAACTGCGTCGGGGTGTTTTCGGGGGTCTTTACTGTAAACACCATCTTGATCTGTTCCCTTCACAAGCAAATCCGCGTGAACCCTCTCAGCTACGAGTGTGGCGACGGTGTCGGTGGTGATTCCAGGCCTCAAACCGCCCATCACAACCACTTTATCCTCACGTAGACACTGCTCGGCTTCATTCAGCGCGACCGCAACTTTGCTGCAGGCGATGTCGCCGAGTTTTTTGAGGAACAACTGCGCAAACAACCGCGAACATGAAATCGCAACTTCATCCTGCGCGTTCATGTCTAACTCCAGCTTTTTCGCTAAACCGATGAATTCACGCGCCAAGGAGCCGCCGCCTAAAACCACCACAACCTCATGGCCCTGCGCTTTTATGGTTTTGATTACGTCAGCGTACTTAGCCATCAAGTCGGTGTTTATTGGGTTGGCGACGACTGAGCCGCCTATTCGGACAACGATGCGCACTTTGATTCCTCTTAGTAGCTTCTTATGTGGGTGAGGGTTAAAAAATCTTTAATACTCAAAAAATAGGCAGATATTCCATACGTGAGAAAGAAACGCATGGTGAGCACAGAAACCTTCACATTAGCGCCGACGAGGCCGCTGGATTTCGATTTGACCTGCCAGATTTTCTCAAGTGGCGACGCCCATGTTCGCGCATATGTTAACGGGGAGTTTAATCAGGTGCTCCGCCTTGAGGGGGGACTTGTTTTGGCTCAGGTTGTTTCCAAGGGGACTGTTGAGCACCCAAAGCTGAAAATCACGCTAAAATCAAACAAGCCCATTACATCCAAAACGAAACAGGGCGCCCAAGAAGCCCTAACCCACATTTTCAACCTAAGCTTTGACCTTGAAGCATTCTACAAAGAAGCAGAAAACGACATCGCTATGCATAGAATAGTCCAACAACTCCGCGGCTTCAAATTCCCCACCACCCAAACAGCCTTCGAAGGATTAGTCGATGCCATTGTTGAGCAGCAGATTTCCATCAAAGTCGCCCGCACCCTCGAGGAACGACTTGCCCTAAAATTCGGAGACAAACTCGAACTCGAAGCCGAAACCTACCATGCGTTTCCCACCGCCAAAAACATCTATGACGCAAGCATAAGCGACATACGCGGCTGCGGCTTAAGCGAACGCAAAGCCGAATACATCTACAACACCGCCCGCTTGATTGTGGAGGGGAAGCTGGACCTTGAAGGCATGAAAAACAATCCTGACGCAGATTCGGTTATCGCTGAGTTAGATGAACTCAAAGGTATTGGCGTTTGGACTGCGGAGTTGACGTTGTTGCGTGGAATGCAGCGGTGGGATGTGTTGCCCGCCGACGACTTCGGTATCCGACGAGTAATCTCAACATACTACTGTGGCGGCCGATCCATTAAGGCGACGGAAGCCCGTGAAATCGCAAAAGGATGGGGAACCTGGCAGGGGTTAGCCGCGTTCTACCTCATACTCGCCGAGGTCAAAGGCGTCGTGGTTTAGGCGATTAGGCGTTTCTTCATCATGTTTATGGCTAAGATAAAGAAGAACGCCGTCACCGCAATTAACCAGACCAAGCTGACCAGCAACAGCATTTCTGTGCTCAACCCTAAAATCGGCTCCACCGTGGACACAACCGCGCCCCTGCAGAGGTTCACAACATGCGTAAGCGGCAAAAGTGTCATTGCTAATGCCTGCACGGCTGTTGGCAGGGCGGTGAGGGGGAAGAAGGTTCCGCTCAGAAACAGCATCGGGGTTATGAAGAGGAATGCGGGGTAGTTGAAGAAGTCTATGTTTGGTGCCAATGCGGTGAAACACATGGCTATGGCGGCGAACATTAAGCCGCCGAAGAACGCGATAATCGGCACCAGCAAAAACAGGGGGCTTGTGATTAAGCCGAATGCGGCGATGACTGCAAGCACGATGGTTACGTTTATGGTTGAGCGTGTGGCGCCCCAGAGGAGCTCGCCTGCAACAACCTCCTCCACGCTCACGGGTGTGGCGACTATAGCGTCAAAGGTCTTTTGGAAGTACATTCGCACAAACGAGGCATACGTACACTCAAAGAAAGAGCCGTTCATGACTGCAATCGCCACCAGCGCAGGCGCCAAGAAATTGATGTAGGGTTGCCCGTTGATGTTCTGCACAAACCCGCCCAGCCCGAAGCCGAAAGCCACCAGATAGAGAATCGGCTCAAGAAGGGAGGGCAAAAAGTTGACTTTTATGGTTTTTATGAACACGTCTAGGTTTCTGTGCCACACAGTCCAAACTCTGTAAGTGAGGTGGGGGATGCTGAATTTTGCGGGGGATTTGCGCAGGTTGGGTGTTGTCATTCTGCTCGCAGCCCCCTGCCAGTCAATTTCAAGAAAACGTCTTCGAGGTTAGCGTTGCGGATGGAAACATTCTGAAGTTTATGCTGCTGCAGGAAGCCTTCGAAGACCCCGTGCGGTTGGTCGGTGAAGATTTGCATACGGTCGCCGATTCGTTCCATGCGAGACTGCGGGAAAGCCTCCTTTAGAAGCGGAATCATTTTTTCGTCGTAGTCGAGTTCGAGGACTTCTTCACCCACATGCTTCTTAATCAACTCAGCTGGTGAGCCTTGCTCGATGATTTTGCCATGGTCTACAATGAGTATGCGGTCGCATAGGATTTGGGCTTCATCCATGTAGTGTGTGGTTAGGATGATGGTTACGTGCTGCTTTTTGAGGTGGCGGACTTCATCCCAGACCAGATGCCGCGCCTGCGGATCCAACCCCGTCGTCGGCTCATCAAGAAGCAGAATCTGCGGCTGATTAAGTAGCGCCCTCGCAAAAATCAGTCTACGCTTCATACCCGTCGAGAGCGCCAAGATAGGCACATCCCGCTTTTCCTCCAACTGGAAAAACTTTAGCTGCTCCTCAGCACGTTTGAGGGCTTCTTCTTTTGGGATGTCAAAGTATCGGCAGTAGACGGTTAGGTTTTTTAGGACTGTGAAGTCGGGGTCTAAGTTGTCCTCTTGAGGCGCTAAACCGATTAGGGCTTTGATTTCTCTGCACTGCGACTTAACGCTTAAACCCGCCACGGTGAGTTCGCCTGCGGTGGGAACCAAAAAGCAGTACATCATGCGTACGGTGGTGGTTTTGCCTGCACCGTTGGGTCCCAAAAACCCGACGCACTCGCCTCTGTACACTTCGAAGTCGATGTGATCAACGGCGAGGAAGTCGTCGTATTTTTTGGTTAGCCCTTTTGCTTCGATGAGGACTTCTCTAGAAACCATAATTAATCATTCGGATGCGCGCAATTAAGGGTAACTCTCACTGTTTCCCCGCAAGGTACTGGCAGTAACCGTAGCTTATGGGGCCTTGTTTGGTGGTTTCGCATGGGAATTCGGCGCATTCAAAGCAGAGTTTGACGCCTTTTGTGAAGGCGCAGTTGCAGATTTGACAGAACTTGTTTTCTCTGGCGACGCAGCCGACGCTGCCGTTTGGACATGTGCCGTGTGTCATTTTTGGGCATTTTTCGCAGGCGATTCCGCATACACCGACTTTCATATCTAAACCAACCTTACCTGCTACTGTTACGCGAGGGCGATAAAAGTTGATCGGTCGGGACTTGTTGTTAGCGGCTTGCAGTCACAACGTTATTTATCACTCAAAACAGTCTAATGGAGTAATGCGCAAAGGATGAGGTAATATCCATATGCGACAGGCAAAACAACGCTTAACAGAGACGCAGACAACAAGCGGTTTTCCCTCTCTTCCCAGCTTTTGGTTTGCGTCAAAACTAGTCGTTGGTTGCCAATGTTTGTGTAGGAGATGATATGTATGGAATTTTGTGGCGAATGCGGTTCAATACTAAAACCAATCAAAATCCGTTCAGGAAACCAACCCCTCTTAATGCTTGCCTGCACCAAATGCGGGCGCAAAAAACAAGAAGCCAACGCGAAACTCTTCAGCGCCAAAGTCATCGAGCACAACCCCAAACAACTCGTAGCGGTAATCGGCAGAGAAGAACAGGAACTAAACCCCATGCCCACCATACACGTCGAGTGCCCCCGATGCGGAAACAACACTGCCAACGTCTGGCAGGTGCAGACCCGCGGCTCAGATGAGTCTTCAACACAGTTTCTACGTTGCATCAGATGCGGCTTCACATACAGAGAAAACACCTAACTCTTCCTTTTTTATCATGGATAGCGGTTTTATGTACGAGTTAAACTGGAAATGTTTATGAGCTTAGCTTAGCTTAACCAATAGATGATATCGCTTGATTGGAGAAGCGATTTGAGGTTGATTTGTTTTGTCGATGGGGTTAGACCCGATTGGAAACGTTAGTCTGTCACTACAAATCTTGATCATAATCTTTTTGCTTTTAGGGCTTCCTTTCTTCCGAAAACAAAAAAGCACAAAAACCTTTATGCTGCATGGTTACTCAACAGTAGCTGCCTTAATTTTGCACACAGTTTTAATCTTTATTGTTATGGTGCCCAGTTTTGCGTCTGAGGCAGAGGAGCTTTTTGAACTTTCGATGTTTGGCTCTGTTACGGTGTGGTCGCATGTCATTTTGGGGACAGCAGCGGAAGTAGTAGGTATCATCCTTGTCGTTGCTTGGGTAATTAAGGGGCCTTCCAAGATGGCTTGTGTGCGATGGAAAAAATTGATGACGCCACTTTTGGTTATTTGGGTTATTTCAATTGTCAATGGGGCTCTTGTTCACCTTTTAGGTTTGCTTTAGTATGGAGCATCACGGAAAAGTGCATCAGGCAGATATGCAGGGTATGAAGCATGAAGCACCATCGCATAGTATGCACACCAAAACCCTGCGGAATAGGTTCTTTGTCTGTCTCCTCCTTACGATTCCTGTTTTAGCGCTGTCAGAAATGATTCAGATCTGGTTCCAGTACACTCTGACTGTACCTTATCAATCATACATTCTGTTGATTTTAGCGGCGGTACTCTACGCTTATGGCGGATGGCCCTTTCTAACAGGGTTAATACAGGAACTCAAAGCGCGCCAACCAGGAATGATGACGCTGGTGGGCACAGCCATATCGGTGGCATTCTATTTTTCAGCCGCAACAGTGTTTTTCCCCGTCGGCAGCGACTTTTTTTGGGAACTCGCCACCTTAATCGACGTTATGCTGTTGGGGCATTGGCTTGAAGCCCGCAGCGTGCTCGGCGCGTCAAGGGCACTTGAGGAACTTGTGAAGGTGATGCCGACGACTGCCCACGTCGTCATGAATGGGGCCGTTGTGGATATGCCTGTGTCTCACTTGCGGGTTGGCACTGTTGTGTTAGTTAGGCCGGGCGAAAAAATCCCCTCCGACGGCGTGGTCGTTGAGGGCGAATCATACGTTAACGAGGCGCTGCTAACAGGCGAATCCAATCCAGTGCACAAAGTAGCAGCTGACAAGGTTATCGGGGGAGCTGTTAACGGCGACGGCGTTTTGCGAACAAGAATCGAGCGTACTGGCGAAGAAACGTATCTCTCGCAGGTGGTTAAGCTGGTTCAGCAGGCGCAGCAGAGTAAGTCGCGGACGCAGGATTTGGCTAACCGTGCTGCTGCGTTCTTGTTCTATGTCGCGGTCGTTGTCGGAGTCGTGACGTTTGTGGTTTGGGCGTTAATCGGCAACCCGCAGTTTGCCCTCACAAGGTCTGTAACCGTGCTCGTTATTGCCTGTCCTCACGCGTTGGGTTTGGCTATCCCGCTCGTGGTTGCCCTGTCAACATCTCTAACCGCCAAGCGGGGCATATTGATTCGGGACAGAAAGGCCTTTGAAGACGCCAAATCCGTTGATGCCGTGGTATTTGACAAGACGGGCACGTTGACGATGGGGCAATTCGGCGTAACCGACGTCGTACCCTACATTGCAGAGGCTGAGTTGTTGGCGGTGACGGCAGCGGTGGAGCAGAACTCCGAGCACGTAATCGCAAAAGCCATAGTTGAACATGCAAAAACAAAAGCAGTTGCCATTCCTTTAAGCAGTGGCTTTCTTGCGATCCCCGGCAAAGGCGCCAAAGCAGATGTCAATGGCAAAACCATCTATGTTGGCAGCCCAAATCTTCTGCAGGAACTCAACATCTCCCTAACAGACGAGAAGATATCTCTGCTTCAGAGGGCAGGCAAAACCGTAGTTTACACAGTTGTCGATAACAAACTTGCAGGAGTTTTTGCATTGTCAGATAGAATCCGCGAAGAATCCCGCAAGGCAGTGCAGGATTTGAAGGCAGCTGGCGTTAAGGTTTACATGTTAACTGGTGACGCCCAAGAAGTAGCGCAGACGGTAGCTGAAGAGTTAGGTATCGATGAGTTCTTCGCAGGTGTGCTGCCTGACCAGAAAGCCCAAAAAATCGCACAGCTAAAACAGCAGGGCTACCGAGTTGCGATGGTGGGTGACGGCATAAACGATGCACCCGCGCTCGCAACCGCCGACGTTGGAATAGCCATCGGGGCAGGAACTGATGTTGCAATAGAAAGCGCAGACGTCATCCTCGTTAAAAACAATCCCCAAGACGTAACTAGAACAATCAACTATTCAAAGCGCACATACTCAAAGATGGCGCAAAACCTGTGGTGGGCTGCGGGCTACAACATCTTTGCGATTCCCTTGGCGGTGGGGGTTTTTGCAGGGTTAGGTGTGGTTGTGGATCCTGCGGTGGGGGCGATTTTGATGTCTCTCTCAACTGTTCTGGTGGCGATTAACAGCCAAACACTGCGCAGACAAGACGCGAAATAGGCTATATTGGTGGTTTAGCGATTTTTGTGCCGTTTAGGGTTTTTGTCCACTGCCTAAACTCTTCTGAAACTGGGTGGTCATGGAAGAGTTGTTTGCGTTTTGACTCTAAGAAGACGTTTTCTTTGCCTGCGTATTCAGCCGCAGTCATAATCTTGTGCCCCTGCGCTTGGGCTTTTTGGAAAACGCTCTCGAGCTTGGGTCGCCACGCCTCATCCCGCAGTGCATGGTGCTCCAAAACCACCGTCGGCACATCTGCAACGATGCGTTCAAGGTTTCGGATGCCCAACTCAAGCTGCGCCTCCTCGACGCGGAAGCCTGCAAGGTAAAGCGGCGGCCCACCCAGCATGATCACCGTGGGTTTAGCAGCCAAAATCAGGTCAGCCGTGCGTGTTGACATGGGTCCCTGAACGTCGGGTGCAAACATAAACCGCTCCTCACCATACTCGACAGTTGCCATTATGACCCAGTCCAGCATCGAATCCTCCGAGCCATGTGCAACCGCTTCCGAAAAACTCAGTTTAATCTCTCCAAAAGCGAAGGTTTTTCCATCAGCAGCCTCCACCGTTTTAGCGTGTTTGCCGCCTGTTTTCTGAAACATCCATGCCCGCTGACGCTGGCTGGCGTTGATGTTCTCTTGGGGGTTCTTGGCCAGCACCGTTTTGTTTTGGTAGATTTGCCGCGCCGTTTCACCGTTGTCGGTCCAGTTGACGACCCAGTCCTCGTAGCTGGGCGTGTGATGGTCAAAGTGGTAGTGGCTAATCGTGGTGACTGTGGCTTTGTCTGCGGCTTCTGCTATGGTTTGGCGTAGGCGCTGGATGGTTTGGAATTCGATGGGGTGCGGGGGCAAATTGAAGCGGTACGGACACAGCGAGACGCCTGCATCCAGAAGCACCGTTACGTCGGGGGTTTCGACGAGCGTGCACATGGAACGTACGCCGAAACTCTCCGAAGCCAATGGCGTAACCCTGATTTTCTTTAGCCCTGCTTCCATGCTGCCATACCTTGTTTAGTGGTTAGTGCTTGAACAGTAAAAACCTTCCCGACCATCGTCTGTGCCATAAACAATTAATCCTAAAAAACAATAGCAATAGGTGTGTGAGTTTTATGAGCCAACAACCAAACCTTGAAGTTGCCACTTTGGCGGCGGGCTGTTTCTGGTGCACCGAAGCAGCATTCAGCATCATCAAAGGCGTCGAGCGCATCGAGCCAGGCTACACTGGCGGCGCTTTGCCTAACCCCACCTACGAGCAAGTTTCCACTGGAGCAACGGGCCACGCTGAGGCAGCGCAGATTTACTATGACCCCAAAGTCATCAGCTACCGCGAAATCCTCGAAATCTTCTTCACGACGCATGACCCGACCTCGCTAAACCGACAAGGCGCGGATGTGGGAACGCAGTATCGTTCAGCCATCTTTTACCATGACCAGCAGCAGAAAGAGGCAGCTGAGAAACTGATAGAGGAACTCGGCGGTGAAGGCATCTGGGACAAACCCATCGTAACCACACTGGAGCCGCTAACAGTCTTCTATAAAGCTGAAACCTATCACAAAGACTACTACAAACTGCACCCCAAAGAACCCTACTGCCAAGCCGTCATCGCACCCAAAATCGCCAAGTTGCAGGCGCGGTTCTTGGACAAAATCAAGGTACCCCTCTAATGCGCTTGGATTGCGCATGACCTCCCCTCTATAGGGTCTGTGCATACCTTGAATATTAGGATCCAAATATGACGCCCAAAAATGCTGGCAGACTAGGATCCCGACATCAGGTAAAATATCTTCGGCGTCTATGGCGCTTTTTAGGTTTGGGTTTTCTTAACCTTTCACCGCATTGGAGACAGTATGCTTTCCCCTTCGAGACGGGCAGAGCGCTGCCTGCTGGCCAAAAATGGTTATGGACGCATTCGAGGTCAAAATCGAAGGCCTCTGTTTCGTAATCGTGGGGGTTGGCGAGTATGTCTTGTTTTAGGGATACATTGGTTTTGATGATTTCGTGTGGTGGGTAGACTGGGGCGGGGGTTATGGGTTTGGGTGGCAATGCAGGTTTGGCTGGAGTTGTTACACCTGCAGTTTGAGCTATTGGTTTCGGATTAACAACAAGGATAGATTTAGGTGAAGCAACGGGTTTATGCTGCACAGGCGTAAATGTAGCCACTGGTCTGGCATGGGCGATCGTAAACGGGGCACGTGGCTTGGATTGTACAGCCCTCTTAGGTTTAACTATGTGCTTAGCTGAAAGAACCGCTTTGGGTGGCGCAGCAGTTTTTGTTGGTGCAATCAGTTTTGCCGGAGCGACGTTCCTTGCTTGCGTGACTGATGCTGCCTTCTTGGTCGGAGTTACAGCTTTAGCTTGCGCGTTAAGTATGGTAATTTTGACTATTTCACTCTGAGGTTTGACTTTCCCAAGCGAGGGGGGTTGGGGTATGGTTTTCACTGTAACGATTGTATTCGCTGGAATCATGGCTTTAGCAATCTTTTTTGAACCAGTGGCAGCCTTGAAGTTGAGGCCTGAACCCGGCCCCTTCTTGAGATTAATGATGGGCGCGGTGGTTGAGGTCCCGCAGTCAGGGCAGCTTTCACTGTACTCGACGAGTCTGCGTCCGCATTTTCGGCAAAACGGCATATGCTCACTTTACTTTTTTAGATGAAGATAGTTTGGCTACCTTTAAACTTTAACCAAAGTTGTATCCGATACCTGAATGTTTAAAGGCTTTTGAGGCTGTTTTTGGGTGGGTGGGCGATGACGAGTCTGGCCCCGCAGACAAATGGATGATGTGGATCTTGAGTGCGGACGACGTTGATGATGACGACACTTAGGCTTGACTTGAATGTCTAGTTAACGCCACAAGAGCCTACCTAACTTGTTACGAGATAACTTTTGAAGCCTTTCTTGATTAATACCATTTATAAACCCTCTGCGCCATATTGAAATGGGAGGAGATGCCCATGCAGAGTTGGGAAAACAGATTAGTTACCGAGATAAATAGTGGTGGTTTTCAGCTTTCTGTGGTTGCTGCAAATGCTGGGGTTGGTTCAGTTAAATACATCATACGAATCGAGAAGCCTAACTGGGACCGAGTTGACTATGTTAGCAATCTTGACGAATTCAAGAGACTTGGCGAGTTATTTCTAAATTTATATTCCTTCGCCAAAGATAAAGAGCACCTTGATGAGAATAAGCTTAGAGAAGCCTTGACTGCTGATAGCATCAGAGAGTATGCGAACCTTAAGAAAGTAGTCAAAATTAACCAATAAATCGGGTGGGATTCAAGGGAGATGTCCAATCAGATTGTTGGGTTATTAGCGAGAATACCGGTTCCCTCAGTTGGCATATCCACACCAGTTGCTACGATTGCCTCGATAATGGCAAAGCAAAACATTGGAGCGGTCGTGATAACTCGTGACTTTGAAGTTTTAGGTATTGTCACGGAAAAGGACATCGTTGAAAGAGTGGCACTGGGAAAAAAGGACCTTTACGGTATCGTGGCTCAGGATATTATGACTTCACCAGTCATCACCATAGATTATGACAGGACAATTCAAGATGCCCTCAAGATCATGAGGGACAACAACATACGAAGACTCATAGTTGTTAAAGACAAAAACATCTATGGATTAGTAACTGAAAGGAGATTGTTGCTGGCGAACTTTAAACTTTATCAGGCAAAATAGAGAAGCCCACACACAGCTTTAGCATGCTACCTTGCAGCTTTTTTGTTACTGTTTTAGGCGCCATCTTAGCTGTACCTGAACCCTTTTAACTAATTCCCGCCGCTCAAGCGACCGCAAACTCCGACTAACCGATGAATACTCATGTGATTGGTACTCCACGATTCGCCCATAAATAGTTTCAGCTAGCTCTTTTGTTGTCATTTCAGGTTTTATTTCCAAGTATTTCAAAATTAACTGCTGATTTCTTGATAGAGGTTTCGTGTCTTATCACTAAAATGATTAAAACGCTAATTGTTTATAGCTTTTATTTCGTTTAGAACAACACATCCGTTGGAGCAAACTCGGGGTTTATGTCTTTATATAGGGGGAGGGGAGGTCGCTGAGAGCAACAAACTCCTCAAGCTTCCGCATACGTTTTCGTATCCGCCTTTAAATAAGGGGGTCTAGTCACGGCAGAGCAGGTTTCTATTCTGAACAGGCGCCGACATTGAAAAGAAAAGTGTGCTACCTGTCTTCGGGCGGTTTCTCCCAAAGCTCCAGTTTCTCTTTCTTCATCTCGGTGCGTTTACGCTGCAGGTACTTGTAGACAGTGTGATGTTCACAGCCATCAATAATCATCTGCACTGCGTTGCGCGCTGCATCAGCTTCTACAAAGCTGCCGATGATTCCAACTGTGTGACCGTAAACGACTACGTCAGCCTCTGTTAATTCTTCAACGAGTTTTCTTGTTTTGCCTTCCGTGCCGATGATTCTGCCCTTTATGCGTCTAATGTCCGATTCAGAGCGACCAAAAATCAAGCGCAGATCAATCATGTCGTAGATGTCGTCTTCGTTGCGGATCAATCGGAAAGCGGTTTCAGGCGGGAAGCCTCTGCCGATGGCGCTTACCAAGTCTTTAGCTTTTAGGAGCAACGATGGATCCGTGGCTTGTTCTGAGAGGATTATTTTGACGCTTCCTTCTTTATCAATGTCCAGCTTTACTTGAAGCTTCTCTTCAACGTGCTGTTTTATTTTCCCCTCTGGACCAATGAGTATACCGACGCGCTCTTTAGGAATCTTTACAAACATATCTGGACCGGGCATTATTTACCAACAACCAACTTGTACAATTCTTCAACTGGAATAACATTAACCTCTAACCGACTAAAGAACCTATTCACATTCGTCAAATCCCGCCGCAACATGAACTCCGCGATTTTTCCGCGGATGCTGAATAGAAACTGACTGTGAAACATCAAAAACAACTGGTTTACCCTTCCACATCATGATGTTGTACTCGCTTAAGTCGCCATGAACTATCTTGGCTTTCTGGTAGAGTCGCTTGATGTAAGTAACGATCACTTTGTAAGCTTTCTCAGGGTTATCTGGTGTCTGCTCTTTAAAAGATGGCGCGCTAACCCCTTTCTCGCCGATGAATTCCATAACTACTACGTTGCTCTTGACTGCGATGGGTTTTGGCACACGCACCTTTGCCGCGTAAGCTTCCCCTAAGTTGCGGAACTCTTTTTGCGCCCAAACAGCGATCAACGAGCGTGTGTCATGTTTGACGTCTTTGAATCGGGGGTCGCCCTCGATGTATTTGTGCATGCCCCGCTTGAATTCAGCTGAAGAGGTTAAGTAGATTTTTACAGCTAAATCAGTGCCTTCTTTGGTGGTGCCCCAGTAAACCCGCGCTTCCTTCCCTGAACTTACTAGGGGCAAACGATGAAGTTGCCGTTGAGTTCGTGGATGATGCCGCTGTTCATCATGTTAAAAACTACCATGCGGGTGGTGTTGTCAAAGACTTCCTCCACGGTGGCGCGGTCTTTTGACTTGTCGTGGTTTAGCATTTTGTCTCTGCGTTCCACTACTTTTTCACGGTGGTTTAGACGTTCACGAGCTTTATGGGACATACTTAGTCACAGAAGAGTTAGATGTCAAGTATTTAAAAGCAACCAAACCAGAAAAGGCTGAACAAACAATTTAGGGAATACAACAAATGGGGATTAGATGGTTAAGAGACCCTTGCGCCTCAAGTTTTCAGCCTGCGCATGCGTGTAACGCCAAACGACGTCGCCGCGTGTGTCAGTCTGGAAGTCCCATGGTGAAACGATGACGATGTCGCCTTCGCGTATCCATACGCGTCGCTTCATTTTTCCGCGGATGCGGCAGAGACGTTCTGCGCCGTCTTGGCATTTAACCATTATGCGATCAAAACCCAGCAGTTTTGTTACTACGCCTAGGATTTCGCCTTGACCGGGATAGGTCATTTCGCTTATTGAGCCTTCGTTTAACACTTTTTTCTTTCCCAAACAGTCAGCCTCAATTATCAGGTTGGTTACAATTGTTTTTTCTTGCTTAAAAGCGTGTTCGTTCAATACGACCTGTTTAACAGCAATACCTCGACCAAAAATCGGGTTTCTAAGCAACTTTTTTTAGAAACCACTGTTCGCGACCCTTTTAGGGGGAGAAGGGTCTTCTGAGCGCAATAAAGCTGAGGATGTTGCTTTAAATAAACTAAGTTCAGCGGAACAATTCAAAAATCGTCTTCTTCAAGTTTTATCCATGTTTTTCCTGCTTCAACCTTAAACGGGTACTTAACCAAAACATAGTTTGGCTGGTTCTCGTATTTGCCTGTTTTTAGGTTAAAGCGCCAGTCATGGCAGGGGCAAACGATGAAGTTGCCGTTGAGGTTTCCGTTGGAGAACTTGCAGCCCATATGTGACAGCGGTCGTCGAGGACGTAGAGTTCGCCGTCATGCCTGACTATGAGTACGGGTATGCCTTTCGCTCTTACAAGCCGCATTTTACCTTCGCCGATGTCTTTTTCGTCAGCGAGCGCAACGTAACCTTCAGTTTCAGCCATACATATCAACAGTTAACAGTATTGTTGTTTGTAGATTTAAAAAGACACCGCATCACAGCAGTTAGGCTCTGCTATTAGATGAGCGGATGCACTTGTGGTGCACTTCACAACCAGTCTGCAACCCAAACTCGACGCAGAAACAAAAACACAATCTTCTACGCAATCCGTTGGTTGTTGTTGAAACAAGAGGGGGTCTCGGCAACAACTATCAATAGAAAAAAAACAACCATAGCAAACCAGCCTAATCTACTTGTGGCGCAACCCACAACCAGACAGCAATCACATAAATCAACCGAAAACAAAACAGACGCGCCAGCTAAGCCCACTGGTTGTTGTTGTGTATAGGGCTTTTTCGGCAACAACAACTATAGAAAAACAAACAACACAATCAACAAGTATCTGAACAAAGTATATAATCGCTAATTCATAACTCCATCTTTACTCTGGTTGCTATGGAAACGCCTAAACCGAAGATAACTTGGAAAACATTACTGTTTCCACTGCTTGGTTTAGTAGCCTTCTTCCTCTACATCTACCTCTTCGAAGTCGACATTTTCGCCATCATAGACACCGCAAAAACCGCGAATCTGCTGATTTTCGCTGTAGCCGTCGGCTGCGGATTACTGGAAGTCCTGTTCTACGCTGTCTCCTGGCAGTCACTAACCAAGCACCTAAACATCAAAATGACCGTCAAAAAAGCCTACCTCTACCTCTGGTACAGCTTATACGTCGACATAGTGGTGCCTGCAGAATCAATCAGTGGCGAGGTAGTCCGCACCTACCTTCTTACCCGTGACAGATGCGGCTCATTTGGAAAAGTTGTTGCTTCACTATTTACCCATCGACTTTTGGGTATGACGATGAACGTAGTCATCCTCATCTTAGGCGTGGCTTTGCTGTATTTTGAAGTTCAAGTTCCCGCCGCCGTTTTTAACATCATCATCTTTGTTGCAGCTGCCATAACAGCTATAACAGCCGTTTTGGCAATCATGTCTTTTAAGAAGTCAGTAACGCTAAAAATCGTCAACTGGCTCACAAAAATAACCACAAAACTCTCACTGGGAAAATGGACACTAAGCAAATTCCAAACCCACGCCTTAGAAACCACCGATCACTTCCACGACGCCATGATCGAATTCCGCCGAAACAGAAAACCCCTCGCGCAATCCCTATTCTACCTCGGCGTAACATGGTTTTTCAGCTTAAGCGTGCCATACCTTGTTTTTTGGTCATTAGGGCACCCCGTGTCTTGGAGCGTGATTCTGGTCACAGCAGCCATCGTTTTAGCCGTAAAATCTATCCCGGTGGGTATACCCTTTGAGGTGGGGCTCCCCGAAGCAGCCATGACCACACTCTATTTTTCGATGGGTATCTCTGTGGAACTCGCTGCGACTGCTACTATACTGACAAGAATCATTACCCTGTGGTTGCGTTTCTTGATTGGTTTTTCAGTCCAACAATACATCGAGCTAAAACCCGTTATCGCGCCTGAGTGCAAAGACGGAAAAAACTAAAAACAAACCCGACCTATAGGTAATCAAGACTAAACTTATGGAAGTAAAAATCGAAACCGCAACCACAAAACTCCTCGACACACTCTACAAGATAGAGATGCAGTGCTTCGACGAGGAAGCGTTTTCTAAACGCCAAATAGCCTACTTGCTAACTGACTACAACACCATCGCTTTAGCCGCCAAAGCCAACACAGAGGTTGCTGGTTTCATCATCGCCCAAATAGAATCAGGCGAAACAGAGTACGGGCACATCATCACCCTAAACGTTGCGCCGAGCTATCGGCACAAAGGCATCGCCATAAAGATGCTGCAGGAACTTGAAGGTTCGTTTAAGCAGCGCGGCATATCAGAGTGCCGGCTCGAAGTAAGAGAAGACAACCACGCCGCGATAAAACTATACCACAAACTCGGCTACCAAACCATGCTTAAACTTGAACGCTACTACGGCAAAAAACATGGATTATACCTCAAAAAAACCCTCTAAAAAACCGCCTCAAAACAAGCCCCGTTACTCAGCAGCCGAACAAATGTTTAAATCAATAGGAGCGGTAAAAAGTAGCAGTGGGGAGAAATGGGAGAATCCCGTGGAAGGAAATCAAACGAGCAGACTCTTGTTCGAACCATCGTTGTTCTGATACGTAACACTACTTGGCGATGCGGGAAACTCGAAAAATCCATAGTCAAGCACCTGCATAAGAAACATGAAAACCTCGGCAAGCCAGGCGTTTCAATCAAAGATATTATGATGAACCTAAACCTCAACGGCGCGAAGAAAGACGAATGCCTCGACGCCCTGCGTAGACTGGAAAAAAGGAATATTGTGAAGATAACTCCGCTTTAACTTCCTTAATTTTTTAGAAATATGCGATAACCAA
Organism: Candidatus Bathyarchaeota archaeon; assembly: GCA_023488905.1. GTDB lineage: Archaea > Thermoproteota > Bathyarchaeia > Bathyarchaeales > Bathycorpusculaceae > Bathycorpusculum. The sequence continues at coordinate 66,473 of JAMDCQ010000015.1, read as the reverse complement.
AGGCTAATGTTAATTGTTTATTAAACCTTATTTTTTTAAATTAGGGAAAAAAGAGAGAGCTTATTTGAGAAGCTCTTCGTCGCTTGGCGGTTGCTTAATCAAGCCATGCTTCATCAACAACTCAGTAGATGCTCTTGCGTTCTTGATTATAGCTGAAGCGCGCTCGTAGAGTTCCTGCCTACTGGGTTTAACGCGTGCAACACCTTGCTCAATCGATTTAAGCGCACACGCGACTGCTTCCCGGGGGAAAACTTCCCACTCATCCATATGCGGCAAGATGTCTTTCTCTGTCATGCCTCTCTCTTGAGCGTAATTAGCAAGCTCAGTTGCCGCTGCAACACACATGTCGTCAGTGACAGTTTTTGCTTTAACGTCTAAAACGCCGCGGAAAATCGCTGGGAAACCCATGCTGTTGTTAACTTGGTTTGGGAAATCGCTGCGTCCAGTCGCTACGACTTTTGCGCCTGCTTCTTCAGCTTCCCAAGGCCAAATCTCAGGAATCGGGTTAGCACAAGCAAACACAATCGCATCAGAAGCCATGCTTTTGATCCATTCCTTCTTTATCGTGCCTGGACCAGGTTTTGATGCCGCAACAACTGCGTCAACTCCTTTGAAGGCTGCTGAGATGCCGCCTGTTCGGCCTTCAGCGTTGGTTTTCTGGGTTACATCGTATTTCCAGGGGTCTTCTTGCTCTGTGATGTCTGGTCTGCCTTTGTAGATTACGCCCTTTGTGTCAGCGAGAATTATGTTACCCGGTTTTACGCCCCATTTCATGAGCACATAGGCAGTGCGTATGTTGGCGGCGCCTGAACCGACAAGCGTAATGAGGCTTTCTTTGGGTTTCTTGCCGACAAGTTTGAAGGCATTCATTAATCCCGCTAAAATAACGGTTGCGGTGCCCTGTTGGTCGTCATGCCAAACAGGAATATTCATCTCCGCGCGCGCCTTCTCTAGCACATGGAAGCATTTGGGCTTCTCGATATCCTCCAAATTTATGCCTCCAAATGTCGGCTCGAGCGCCTTGCAGATTTTCACGATTTCCTTGGGGTCCTTAGTTCTTAGACAGATTGGAAAGGCATCCACACCGCCGAGATACTTGAAAATTAACGCCTTACCCTCCATAACAGGCAAGGCACCTTCAGGTCCAATGTCACCTAAACCCAAAACACGGGTACCATCAGTAACGATTGCAACATAGTTCCATCTGTTGGTTAATTCAAAAGATTTGTCTGGGTCAGCCTGAATCTCTCTACATGCAGCCGCAACCCCAGGAGTGTACCATATTGCGAAGTCATCCACGCTTCGGATGGCACATTTCGGGATAACCTGCATTTTCCCCTCATAGTATCTATGCATGGGTGGCGAGAGCTGGGCGGGTTTTTTAGCCTTCGCAAGCAACTCGTCCACTGTGGGTTTACTTTTTTCGTTGGAAACCAAAGTAGTGTTCTCCTATTGACGGCTACTCCGCGGAGGGTTTTAAGCGTTTCCGAATGGCAACACCATTATGGATAACTATGCGCTAAGAGTGGAGAATACGATCAAGAATTAAAATAAACAAAAAAAGAAAAAAATTCTTCTTCTAAACCATTGAAAGTTTAGTATCTTGGTCTGTAACCGCCGCCACCGCGACGATCGCCTCTATCGCGACCGCCACCGAAGCCGCCGCCACCGCGTCGGTCTCTACCGCCGCCGTAACCGCCGCCTCCGCCGAATCCTCGGCCGCCGCCTCTTCCGCCTCTGAATGGTCTGCGTTCTTGTTCGTATGTTTTGCTTGATACGTTGTTTTCTGTGTTTACTTCTGCTGCGAGCGGGGCTGCTGCTGGTTCTAGTTTTCCGTATTTGCCGATGTTTAGGCGTATGTTGCCTTTGAATAGCGTGACATAGCCGTTTTCAACACGTACGGTGTCGCCGTCATTGACTTTTTCAATGTTGTCATCCCATAATGTTAGGTAGACTACACCTGTTTCGTCTCCGATGAGTGCATCGCTGACTTTGTGTGGTGAGCCGTCTCTGCCCATTGGGATTTCGCGTATTTCAGTTTTGGATACTACCTTGGCCGTGACATTAACTGCTTTAGATTGCGGGGTTAAGTCGCCGACTTTGGCTTCTACTGGTTCCTTTTTGTTTTCGAAAAAACCTTCTACAGCCAATTGATTTCAACACCTATTTTGTAGTCTGAGACAAATGTTACTTTTTCTGTGCACTTAAGTGTTTCGCTCCAATGGTTTTTAGGCGTCAGCGTCGAAGATATAAACATCTGGCGTCATTGTTAGTTTTAAGATGAAAAAAAGACAAATAATAGCAGTTATTTTAGTTTTAGCCATACTTTTACTTGGTTTAACAGCTTTTCTTCTTGGCGGCTTTATTCCTCAAACTCAACCCGCACCGACTCCATCGCCAAAGCCCACCATAAAACCAACCCTGACTCCTTTACCCTCAGATAACCCTTCAACTACAATAACACCTTCACCGATACCGACAAATCCCGCCAGTAATGCCCCAACATACACATACCAAATTATCAACACCTATCCGCATGATACTAACGCATTCACTGAAGGCCTAATATTCCATGATGGAGCGCTTTTTGAAAGCACAGGCGGCTATGGAAATTCATATCTGCGACGGGTTGACCTTGCAAGCGGCAGCGTCCTACAAGAATATGCGCTTTCCAGCGAGTTTTTCGGCGAAGGCTTAACGTTAGTTAATGGTTCATTGATTCAATTAACTTGGCTTGAGCATGTCGGGTTTGTTTATGATAAAGAGACGTTTAGTTTATTGGGAAACTTTAGTTATGCCACACAGGGTTGGGGTTTAACCTACGACGGTGCAAAGCTGATTATGAGTGACGGTTCCTCGACGCTGTACTTCATAGATCCCAACAGTTACACAGTAACTGGGCAAATAAGCGTTAAAGACGGCGACAAAGCCATACATTACTTAAACGAGCTTGAATACGTAAACGGTGACATTTACGCTAACATTTTTATGGAACAAAAAATCGCCGTAATCAATCCGCAAACGGGGCTAGTTAAGGGCTGGATTGACCTGACTGGAATCTACCAGTCAAGCGACTCAAACGCAGTGCTCAACGGCATAGCATATGATGCCCAAAACGATCGCTTATTCGTAACCGGCAAAAACTGGCCCAACCTCTACCAGATAAAAATTAACCCGCCACAGTAGCTTTCATGCAACGCTCATAGACCCTCTGCCACCAACTTGGCGGGTCAGCATATAACACAAAGGTTAGATTGTGGTTTTTTCTGCACTGGGCAATGCGCTAAACGCACCCACTTGCCGCCTGTTAGGATCCCTCTTTAGGTTTCTGCATGGGTCTGATATTTGGATCCTAATATGTTGGCGAAAAACGCACCTAAACACAGTGATTCCGTGGCAGCGGCTGCGTTTTCCGTGAAAGTAGTCCACCTGCTAAACCACGCGGCCTCTCACCAGTCACCTCCCCTCCCTTATTTAAAGCAGCCAAGTTCACCCTCACTATTGTTTCCGCAACTGATTCTAATACCCCCAAATGTGCCCACTGTCATCTCGATCTTAATCAACCCAAAACCGCTTGGGCTGCTAAACGTTTATATCAAAAGCCTACTTCAAGCCCAGCAACCAGTGACCCTTATGCCAGAGAATGATACACAAAAATTCGAGTTCCTCGTCAAGTTAGCCCTCGAAAAAGGCGCAGCAGACGCCAAAATCATCCAAACCAGCAAAGTCGTCGTCGAAGACCGCGTCGTCTTAAAATGCAAAGTCGGCTGCAACCACTACGGCAAAACCCTCGCCTGCCCACCCTACACACCCACCGCTGAGCAATTCCGAAAAATCGTTTCCGAATACAGCTACGCCATGTTCCTGAAGTTCACCACCAACGCCACCGCCGAACCAGAAGTCTACAAGTACCTAATGACCTACGAAACCGACCCCACGGTCCCCAAAGACTCCAAAGAAAAAGCCGCCAAGTTCTGGCAGGACTGGAAAGACTCCAAACGCCAAATGCTCGAAAGCGTCGTAAGCTTAGAAAAAGCCGCCATGAATCAAGGCTACTCGCTTGCCATCTCGTTCATTTCTGGGCATTGTCAACTCTGCGAAAAATGTAACACAGAAACAAAAATCTGCCGCCACCCCGAACTGGCACGCATGTCCGAGGACGCAATAGGCGTAAACGTAAAGAAAACTGCAGCCAACGCTGGCATAGCATTCACTTTCCCGTTCACGAAAAGCGCAGACTCATTTGCGCTACTGCTCATAGACTAAAGCTTTTTTGGGTAAACCCTAAATATTTTTGTTCTCTCAGTGAGTAAGCGGTTGCTATGAAGCTCTTACTTGATGAGATGTACGCTGGCCTAAAAGAGTACTTCGAGACTTTAGGCTATGAAGTTTTGACTGCTCAGGAAGCAGGTTAAAGGCAGCTAAAGACCGCGATGTGGTTGAATACGCCCTCAAACACGATTTGCTGCTGGTTACGCAGGACCAGAAACCCGCTGAACTCGCTGAGCTTTTGGGCGTTCGGTGTGTGTTTATTTCTAATTTGATGATTGCTAAGCTTGTGGATGAAAAAATCAAGGCTGAATTCAAGGACACTTAAACGCTGATGTAGCGCAGGTACCTGTTCCAAAGGTAAGCGGAGGCATACCCTGCCACGGCACCTGTTGCGGGACCCATAAACAACACCAACACCGTCAGCATCGGGCTTGGCTGGATGAAGAGGCTGACAAAAGCAATTTTTTCCAGATTAAAGGATTGGGGCAGTAACGCAAAAGCGGAGTAACTTGAAACCGCAATCATTAAGGTACTGAGCGCCATCGCAGCTATGAGGCGGTTGCGATTTACGCCTTCTCGTGTCCCTTTAATTCTGAAAGCGAACAGGAAAAGGTCTACAAAGACGCCGAAGAGGAAACTGAAGAAGAACGTGAAGGGTCCAAGAGCGGAACCACTTAGTAACGCTGTTAATAATCCGCCGATTGCACCGGCATACATTGCGCCTGCTCGTTTAATGAAGAGAGCGCTTAAAGCCAAAAATACGGCTTGGATGACCATCATGAGGTAGTTGAACGGTGGCGGCAGGAACATGTTGGCGACAAAGATGATTGAGCCGAACAAGGCAAGTATGAATAGCCGCTGAAGCCGCTGCATCCCAATATCCCCGTTTGTTATAGCAGTCTCTTTTCCATTTAAAAAACCTATATTTTCTACGCGTCTGCGAAAGAGAAATAAACTGTGTCGCCAGTATGACGTTTGAGGCAAATAGTATGAAGTGTGAACGTTGCGGCTTAGAACTAGCTGAAAACGAAGTTAACACCTATCAAGGCAAATCCCTTTGTGAAGATTGCTGCTTTGATTTGATGAATCCTCCCAAAACCTGCGACCCCACCGCGGTCTCCTCCACTTTGATGGTGCGTAAACAGCTTGGGCAAACAGGCACAGACGGGTTGAGCGGGGTGCAGAAGAAAATCTATGACCTCGTCGTGCAGAAAGGGCGCATCAGCCGCGAAGAAACCATGAAGGCGCTTGGCCTTTCGCCTGAGGCTTTGGAGCGGGAGTTCGCGGTTCTGCGTCACTGTGAGTTGTTGCGTGGTTTCAAAGAAAACGGCGTAATCTACTTCACTAAATACTAAACCTGAAATCTGCTTCTTTTTCAGGTTTCATTTTATTGCCTCGATTTTTTAACGGAAAGTTATAAATCTCCAACCTGCACTAGTAGGTATCATTATATTAATTGACGTATATGTGTAAATTGGGGTAAAGGGAAGTTGAGCACTCACGCAGAAGACCTAAAACTTCGATTAATGACAATCGAGCTTTTACGCACAGCAAAATACAAGCGAAACATCACTTACCGCGAGTTAGCCTCCAAAACAGGCTTACCCGTTACAGTGCTGAGTCGCTACGCCAAAGGTCACGTGTTGCCCAACACCACCCGCGCTAAACAACTTTGGCGTGTCCTCACTAAACTCGTCGGGCTTGAAGCGGAACTGCGCAGTAGAATCAAATTCGACGACATCGGCTACTTTGACAACACCGAAATCGTCGGAGACTACAATATACTCCAACAAGCCGCAAACCACGCCCTAGCCAATTTCGCGGGTAAACGTGTTACAAAAATCTTAACAGCAGCAACCGACGGCATCCCCTTAGCCACTATGGTTGCAAACGCACTCGGCGTAAACCTCATCGTGGCGAAACGCAACAAGGAAGTCGGGGTCAAAGCTTTTCTTGAAGAAACATACATTTTGGGACGCGACAGCGGCGTAACAGTGACGCTCTATATTCCCAAGGAATCCATCAAGAAACGTGACAGCGTGCTTGTGGTGGATGATATGATTAAGAGCGGCGAGACGCAGGAGGCGCTGGTGAATTTGGTGAAGAAATCCAAAGCCGAAGTCTCAGGAATATTCTCGCTTATCGCGGTGGGCGAGGAATGGAAGAAGCGTCTAAAGTCAGGCGAAGACTCTCCTGTCGAAGTCGTTACCCATCTCAAGTCTCCTTTTGATCGTAGCTAAACCGCCAAAAGAGGAACTATACATGCGAATGATTAAGTGGCAGAACGGTACAGTTATCACTCCTGACCAAACCAAGCTTCCCCTACAAGAAGCCACCTTAGAAATCAAAACCGTCGAGCAAATGGCAGAAGCCATAAAAACGCTCCGCGTTCGAGGTGCTCCGCTTTTGGGTGCAGCAGCGGGGTTTGGTGTTGCGATTGCCGCTTACAGATCCAAAGCTAAAACCACAAAGCAATTACTCGCAGAACTCGAGACGGCAGGTGCGCTCATTAAGGCTCAGAGACCCACCGCAGTTAACTTGTTTTGGGGCGTTGACCGCGTATTGGGCAAGGCGAAAACTTTCTCGGGTGGCGTAGAAGAGCTCAAAGCCGCAGTTATTGAGGAAGCCCAGAAAATCGCCGACGAAGACGCCGCCCAGAACCGCGCGATTGGCAAAAACGGCTCAGTCCTCATCGAAGACGGCGACACGATTTTGACCCACTGCAACGCGGGTGAACTTGCAACTGTCGAATACGGCACCGCCCTCGGAGTCATACGGGCTGCGTGGGAGGGGGGCAAGAAAATCAAGGTTATCGCTGACGAAACTCGGCCTCTTCTGCAGGGTGCAAGGTTAACGGCTTACGAGTTGAAACGCGATGGCATACCCGTCACCCTAATTACCGACAACATGGCTGCGCATGTCATGAGCAAGGGCTTAGTGGACAAAGTCATTGTGGGCGCTGACCGCATCGTGCAGGACGCGGTTTTCAACAAAATCGGCACCTACGGCGTAGCGGTCCTAGCTCATGAACACAAGATACCCTTCTACGTCGCCGCGCCCAAATCCACTTTTGATTTATCATGCAAAGCCGCAGATGTAACCATAGAGGAACGCAAACCCGAAGAAGTCACCCATGTGGGTTGCCAGCAAACCGCCCCAGATGGAGTCGCCGTCTACAACCCCGCTTTTGACGCCACGCCGCTGAAGTATGTTACTGCGATTATCTGCGAAACAAAAGTATACTACAGCAAAGACTTTCCCGCCTTTAAGAAAGGAAAACTATAACATACCCCCTGCGAAGCGGATAATTATGAGTGAACCAAAAAAAGCAGCACTGGTAGAATTCCGAACCACAGGCACCATCGCAGAGGAGGGCGTAGTCGTCTCTGAGCAGAGCAGCATCGACCAGCTTACCAACCGCGGATACGGCACAGTTGAGGGCAAGGTTTTCACGTTGGCGTTTTTTGAGTCACTCTACCTGCAAGACAAGGGCATGCTGGAAGTCCAAAATGTAGATGGCGCAAATATGGATTTTCAGGCGGTACTCCACTGTTACGAAGCGCAAAACGAGAACGCTTGGGTAAACTACCTTGTTTACCGTGACCTGCGAAGCCGCGGGTACGTGGTGCGCGAAGGCTTCGGCGCAGGCATCGACTTCCGTATCTATGAGCGCGGGGCATACGGCAAGGATACAGCGCCGTATCTGATTTTGGTGACGCAGGAAGGCAAACCTTTACCCATTAGCGACTTGGCGGCTGCGTTGCAGAAGTGTCAGAGTCAAAAGAAAGAGTTGGTTTTGGCAGTTATGAACCGTCGAGGCGAAATCGTGCATTACTCGGTGGGCGAGATGCACTTACCAGTCTAACCTACCTTTTTAGAAAAGCATTATACACTAGAAATCGATGCAATCTCACAGAGGAAACATCTTATGCTGGTTGCGGGGGTAGATGAAGCGGGACGCGGATGCGTAATTGGGCCACTTGTGGTTGCGGGTGTCTGTGTACAATCAGAAAAGCTGCCCCAACTCGCAGGGTTAGGCGTCAAAGACTCAAAACTGCTCACACCTAAGAAACGCGAAGCGCTCTACCCAGAAATTTTAAAACTCGTCCAAAGCTACCACACCATAAAAGTCCCCCCCTACATCATCGACAAAGCCGTCCGCAGCAAACGCACACTCTACAAACTCAACCGCCTCGAAGCTCAGACCATGGCAAAAATCATCCATGAACTTCACCCAGACGAAGCCTACGTGGACGCCGCCGACGTGCGGCAGGAACGCTTCGGCGAGCACATCAAAGAGTGCCTCACAACCCAAACAACAATCATTTCAAAGCATAAAGCAGACCGCACATACCCAGTGGTTTCAGCCGCATCAATCATAGCTAAGGTAGAGCGGGACAGAGAAATCAACGCCCTCAAGGTCACGTACGGCGACTTCGGCAGCGGCTACTTAACCGACGACGAAACCATGGGGTTCCTCAAGCGGTTGCTGTGTGAGAATGGGGGTTGTTATCCGAGTTGTGTGCGGAAATCTTGGGAGCCTGCCCGGCGCGCTAAGGCTGAGCATGGAAGCAAGCAGCGGACGCTTGTTTAAATCCATAATTATTGTGTTTTGTTGTGTCAAAAAAGATACAATTTATTAGGTGCTTCAACCTACTTTACAATTGTTTATGCGGTGTTTTGCACGGCGGTTAATTGATGAGTGAAAAAGACGTAACCCGCTTTCTACAGATTCTGGGTTTGTCAAAGCGAGAGATTCAAGTGTACATGTTTCTCGCCAAGAGCGGCGTGCAATCCACCAGCTTCGTCGCCAAACGCCTAAAGATGGAACGCGTGCAGGCTTACCGCACATTCAAAAAACTCCAAGAAAAAGGCTTCATAGAAGCAACCTTGGAGCGCCCCACACGCTTCACGATCGTTCCGTTCTCTGCCTTAGTTGATAACTTTATAACCGCCAAAAAGAACGAGGTCGTCACCCTAAACGATCAGAAACAGAACCTCTTAACAGCCTGGCAATCAATAAGCGCCCCTGAATCCGAGTACCCCGTCGCCAAATTCTCCATCATAACAGGCAAGAAAAAGATTCACTCAAAAATGCTCAACATGATCGAGGAATCCAAATCTGAAATTATCGTTTTAACGACTTCCCTGGGGCTGATTCAGGAAGACACCGCAGGCGTCTTTGATGCGGCAGTGGAACCATCTAAAGACCGAAACGTGCAAGTTCAAATCATAACTAACGTGTCCAACGAGAACCTCAAAGTGGCTGAACGCCTCGACCGAAGCATAAACAACCAAGAACTCAACATAAAACTCCGCCACGTCAACATGGGCGCCAAATTCTTCCCACGCTTCCTCATCAAAGACGAGGAAGAAGCCATCCTCTACGCGCCCTTTGGCAACGAAGCCTCCGTGCTCAACTTGGAAGATGAAGGGCTGTGGATTAACGATAAAATGTTCATTTCAGTTTTGAAGGCGTTTTTTGTGCAGATGTGGCAGAGCGGTGTTGACGCCTCAAGACGCATCGACGAGCTTAAAAGCGGTATTCCAATCGGGGAAACCTTGGTGATTAAGGGCGCGGAGGAAGCTTGGAATAAAGTAACCAAAGTGCTGGACTCCGCCAAAAAAGACGTTGTCATCATCGCCTCTTCGCAGAGCGTTAATCGCCTCGCTGAAGACGATCCCCTCATCAATTTTTTTAGGAAAGGTCTCAAGATTCGCTTAATGGCGTCAATTGATTTGGATAATTTGGAGCCCGCCCAGAAACTTGCCAAACACTACGAAATCAAGCATGTCCCCATCAGCTACCTAACGATGATGTTGGTGGACAACAAACACCTCTTCATGTTCAAAACTCCCCCGCTAAACGAATTCGCGGAGTCCGCCTTCTACTTACCCGACACCTTCTACTCAACAGACACCAGCCAAATCGAACGCACAAGCGAAATGCTAAACGACATCTGGAAACGCGGCATAGACATCACCGAAATCAGCAGCCAAGCCGGCACAAAACTGCCAACCATCGAAGTTGAAAGCACCGACACCGTCACTCAGGTCGTGCAGCGGATGCTACAAAACAACGTGAACGCTGTGCTCATCACTGAACGCCACAAACCCCTCGGCGTCATAAACGACCGCGAAGTCCTAAGAGAAATCATAGATACCCGCAAGAATCCGCAGAAGACCCTCGCAAAAGACCTCAAGTTTACTCCGCTGATTATTCTGCTGGGTGACGAGTCCATGGTGACAGCGATGAAGATAATGGCTGAGAAGGGTTTCAAGCGCGCAGCGATTGTGAAAAACGGGCAGTTAATTGGGATGCTAACTGAGGAAACCGCCAAACGAGCCGCTCTCCCAATGAAAGCCACAGTTCAGTAGTCCTCAAATGTCTGTTCTTTTAGTTTTAAAAAGCAAAGATTATTAGCGCAACTAGGCAAGCTAAACTGAGGAACAAACACTTGAAGCTTCAAAACCCCATGATTATCGTGAATTTTAAAACTTACCTTGAATCCACTGGACAAAACGCGCTCCAACTTGCAAAACAGGCAGAGAAAGCTGCCAAAGAAACGGGTACCTGCATCGTCGTCGTCCCTCAACCAACCGACCTAAAAACCATTGCGCAATCCGTCGAAATCCCAGTTTTTGCCCAACACATTGACCCTATCAAACCGGGCAACAGCACAGGCCACATTTTAGTTGAATCCGTCAAAGAGGCAGGAGCAGTTGGCACACTCATCAACCACTCCGAGCGCCAACTCCGATTGATCGACATAGACGCAACCATCGCGCTGTGCAAACAGCAGGGGCTCACTTCCTGTGTCTGCGCCAACAACCCCTCGGTCAGCGCTGCCGTAGCCGCCATGCAACCCGACATCACAAGCGTCGAACCCCCCGAATTAATCGGCACAGGCATCTCCGTTTCAAAAGCTAAACCCGAAATCGTAACCGACACCGTAAAACTTGTCCACGAGGTTAACCCGAAAATGACGATTCTCTGCGGTGCAGGCATCAGCGCAGCCGACGACGTCGCCATCGCCCTCAAGTTGGGAACGCAGGGTGTACTTGTGGCAAGCGGCATCGTGAAGGCGAAAGACCCATATAGCGTGCTGTGTGCATTTGGCGAAGCAACAAAACAGTAACCTCGCGTGACTCCACTTGAAGGTTGAACCCGAATGCGAAGCATGCCTGCTCAGCCGGGCACAAATCCAAACCTACCAAGCCACCACTAACCCTGCCTTGCGGTTTAGATGCTTAGCTGAAATTGTTAAACTCCTAAACAAAGAGTTCAAGCCTACTTCATGCGCTGCTGAAATAGGAACTAAACGCGACCGCATAATCCGCAAGTTAACAGGCTGCGACGACCCATACAAGTACAACAAGAAATTAGCCAACCAAAAAGCGCTAAAAATGCTGCCCCGTGTGAAGAAGGTAGTTGAATCAGGATACACTCAGCAGGAACGCTTTAAAAAAGCCTGCCTCTGCGCCATCGTAGGCAACATTATGGAGTTTGATATCCCCGGAAACAAGTTTTCGCTGAACAGTTTAGCGACCGTTATGCGTGAAGCCAGTAAAGACCTCGTCATCGACGACATCGATGCAGCCTACGAATTATCAAAAAAAGCCCAGAGCGTGTTGTATTTAGCGGATAACGCTGGCGAAATCGTTTTTGACACGCTTCTAGTTGAGCAGCTTAAAAACATGGGGTTAAAAGTTATCTATGTGGTCAAAGGCGGCCCCGTAATCAACGACGCCACCATGGAAGACGTGGAAATCAGCAACATGGACAAACTCGCCGACGAAGTCATAACCACAGGTGCAGATGCCGTGGGCTTGCAGAAGAAAGAGGTCTCTGCAGAATTCCTAAAAGTCTACGAAGCCGCGGAACTGGTCTTCGCAAAAGGCATGGGATATGCTGAAACCTTAACCGAATATAAACTGACCAAACCCCATCTGCTTATGTTCCGAACTAAATGCACGCCTGTGGCGAATTATTTCTGTGTACCCAGAGACAAAAACGTAGCCAAGCTGATGCCCTAACATGAAGCTGCCCGCTATAACTTACCCAAAAGAAGCTCTGGCACTGTTTGGCGAGGTTATAGCAAAAGAGTGGCTCATAACCAACGGCTTAGGCAGCTACGCCTCATCTAGCGTGCTGGGCATTAACACAAGGAAATATCATGGGTTGCTTGTTGCCGCTCTCAATCCGCCCGGCGAACGTACAGTTTGCCTTGCCAAAATGGACGAGGACATCCTTGTCGGCGGCAGCATTATTCGGTTAGGATCCAACGAGTTTCAAAAAACCATCTACCCCGATGGCTACAAACAAATCGATACGTTCCTGCTTGACCCCCACCCAACATACCGATACAATGCTGGCAACGTTAGCTTGCAGAAAACTGTTTTTCTACCTAAACTACACAACACCGCAGCCATCATATACCACGCCGCAAACCACGACGATTCAGAAGCAAAAATCAGACTCTACCCCATGCTCACCGCCAGATACTACCACAACGTAGTCGACCGACACCGAAACCCCCTCAACTTCAAACAAAAAACCACCACCACATCCTTCCAAACCACCTTCACACATCCAGATGCAACACTTCAGTGCCGCATAACCGAAGGCAAATTCGTAGAGCGTCTAAATTGGGTGGATCGGCTGCATTATCGGGATGAGTTGTCGCGGGGGGAAGCGGATTTTGATGATTGCTTCCAGCCGGGGTACTTCGAATTAGACATCGGTGCGGGTGAAGAGAAAAAGTTTGCCGTATCATGCGCAGTAGGTCGCGAAGCCAACGAGGCAAAAGCAAATTTGGATTCGGCTGGGGATTCATTTAGAGAAGTTGACGCGTTACTTTATCTGGAGCTAAAGGCAAAAGAAGATTTGTTATCCAGCTTCTATCGATTGCACCCAACTGTGCCTGTTAGTGACTGGCTAAACTGGATGCTGCTCGCTGCTGATTCTTTTGTGGTGCAGGATCGAGAAGGCAAAAAATCGGTTATAGCGGGCTATCACTGGTTTGAGCTGTGGGGCAGAGACACCTTCATCGCGCTACCGGGGCTTCTGCTGGTTACAGGCAGGTTCCGAGACGCCAAAGCCATCCTGCAAACCTTCATGCATTACCTCAAAGGCGGCATAATACCTAACTACGTCGCCGACAAAACAAGCGAACCCGTCTACAACACCGTGGACGGCACGCTTTGGTACATTAACGCGGTTCTGCAGTATCTGAAGTACACAGGCGACTTCGATTGGGTTAAATCAGAATTATGGACTAACCTGCAGTCAATAATTGAGAACCATGAGCATGGCACGATGTTTGGCATCAGGCTCGACGATGATGGGTTGTTGCTGCATGGTCCAAGGCTTACTTGGATGGATGCGTTTGTTGACGGCGAAATAATCACTCCCCGCACGGGAAAAGCTGTAGAAATACAGGCGCTATGGTATAATACACTTAGAACCATGGAGTTGCTCGCCGACAAGTTCAGCGAAGAAAACCTATCCGAAAAGTATGCTGCTATGGCTGAATTAACTCGGAAGAGTTTTAGTGCGAAATTCTGGAACCCCAAGCGGAGCTGCCTCTTCGATGTGCTTGAACCCAAAGGCATAGACGCATCAATGCGCCCCAACCAGATATTGTCTGTCTCAATGGATTATTCGATGCTCAACCAAGAGTCCAGCCGCCAAGTCGTAGACGCCGTAAACAGCGAACTCGTCACGCCCTTCGGTCTGCGTACGCTTTCACCGGAGGACCCCAAGTTTGTAGGCAAATGCATCGGAGACAGACGCAGCAGAGACACCGCCTATCACAACGGCACGATTTGGCCATGGCTTCTGGGCCCATACGTCACCGCATACCTCAAAGCCAACAACTACACGGCGGAAGCCCGTAAAAACGCATTGGACAACTGGGTTTTGCCTCTGTTCACCGTCGGGGTTCAACAGAGCGGGCTGGGCACAATCAATGAAATCTACGACTGTGACCTGCCTAACGTGCCCCGAGGTTGCATCTCGCAGGCGTGGAGCGTGGCGGAACCGCTGAGGGCTTACATAGAAGACGTGCTTGAAGTTAAACCCCAAAAATTCTAAGCTTCAATTGCTTTTCTTAGGGCTTCGGCGGCGGCTTCAGGCGGCACAGTGTTAATGTAGACACCTGTGTTCTTCTCAAAACCCGCCCAAGTCGCCAGCTTCGGGTAAACCTCAAGATGCCAGTGGTACGAGTCGCAGTCAAGCGGATTATGCGAGAGGTGAAAGCCATAGTTGTAGGGTGGGTCGTTTACCACGGACTTGAGTGCACCCAGGCTGGCTTTGAGGGTTTTTGCGAAGGCGGCCTGTTTTGCCTTTGTTAAGCCGAGGAAGTTGGCGGCGTGCTTTTTTGGGGCAATCCAGAACTCCATCGGATTAACGCTCGCGTATGGCGCAAAAACCAAGAAATCCCTGTTCGCCAAAATCAGCCGAGGCCCCTTTGCTTCCCGCTCGATTATGTCGCAGAAGGCGCATCTGCCCTGCTTTAGGTGGTATGTTTTGCTGGCATCCAGCTCCTCTTGGATGGTGGGGGGAACCATGGGTGTCGCGATGACTTGGCTATGTGCATGAGAAAGCGACGCGCCTGCCTCTAACCCATAGTTTCGGAAGATTGAAACGTACTTAACATAGGATTTGACGCTCAGTTTGCGGTAGCGGTCGATATAGGCGTCTATGAGAAGTTCCAGCTGGGAGAGTTCGGCGTCGGCTGGGTCTTCATCGTGGTTTGGCGATTCTACCACAACTTCGTGGTGACCGATTGCGTAGCCAAAATTCTCTGCGCTAAAAATTTGAGCCGTATCCTGCGGGGTTTGGGGTGGAGTGAATGCGGGGTACAGGTTGGGTATGGTGCGGACAAGCCAATTTTTAGATCGCTCCCCACTTTGGGGGTCTTGTGAGCGTTTGATTTTGCCGTTTACCTTTTGGAGGAGCAGAACCGCGGGTGGGGTCATGTGTTCGTTGCCGACGCAGAGGGGGCAGTTGGCGGTTTTTGGGTTTTCTGGGCGGGGTTTAGCGAGGCCAGTGGGTCGGCGGCTGCGCTCGGTGGCGATTACTACCCAGCGGTTAAGTAGGTAATCTTTTCTTAGTTCATTGTAGGGCATAGGCTTCTTAATGGAACAGTAGGCGGCTGCTTTTTAGCGTTTCTAAAGGTTGAAGCGGGTGTTTAGTTAAGTTTTATATCCATAACGGGTCATAGGTGTGGCTGTCTGCTGAAATGACGATTAATCAACCAAGCATAAAGCAGCGGTTACCCCATCTGTGGCTGGTGCTAAACAGGTGGCGGCTCCTCCTTTTCGGCTTCCTCTTAGTGTACCTAATCATACTCCTCTCTGACTTAGCGTATCCCCCGATGCAATGGGACGAAGTCATACACCTAAACGCAGGCTCTTTTCTATCCTGGGGCAACTATGACAAATTCGTCGTAAACGCCTTTTATCCCCCACTGTATGACGTTATCACGTTTGCTTTTTTTGAAGTCTTCGGAGTAAGCCTCTTTGTAGCCCGCCTCGTCCCCGTCATGTTCTCCTTGCTCTCACTGTGGGCAGTTTTCGAATTAGCTTACCACCTCTACAGCGGCAGAGTTGCGTTACTCTCAGCTGTTTTTTTGGGTGTGATGCCCGGGTTTTTTTGGCTCTCAACCCTTTCGATGCTTGAAACAGCCTTGGTGTTCTTCACAACTGCCTCACTGCTCTTCTTCTATAAGTGGCTGACAACTCGCCAAGACCGCTTGCTGGTTTTTAGTGGCTTGGCGCTTGGGCTGGGGCTGTTAACGAAATATCAGATGATTGTGGCAGCCATAGTAATCTTGTTGAGTATCCTGTTTTTGGCCAGAAACCAACTCAAGTTCGCCCTAAAAAAACTCACAATAACCTTTGTCACGGCAGCACTTGTGGTTGCTCCATGGGTTATAATCGCCTTTAGGGTGTACGCTGACCAAATCTTGAGGCAATGGCTCTACGCCCTGCAAGTCGGCAACCCCGAACGCTCCCTCTACAGCGAACGATTCCCCATGCCCATCTTCTACTTAATCGAGATGGTCTGGCCCTATGACACCCTGCACCCGATTTCTCTTTTCATCTACATCGCGGGTATAGCGGGCTTGGGCTTTTTTGCATGGAGACGCCGCCGCGAAGACAAATTTATGCTGATCTGGTTTTTGGGCATCTACGTGTTCTTCACTTTGATCGCTAACAAAGAGTGGCGTTACGTGTTGCCTCTGTTTCCCGTCATAGCCATCTCTGCCTCCGCCGCATTCTTTACGTTTTATGGGCGCTTAGAGGGGGCTTGGAAAACGCAGAGCAGCATCAGCAAGAAACGTCTCTTTAAGGCTGCCTCGGTGTTGCTGGTTGCTTTGATGGTCTGCTCCGTGGCTGTAAGCGTTTACGACACATACGATTACGTTTCCAAATACCAAGTGAACATCGACATTAAGGGCGCCACGGACTACGCCTATAACAACATAGGCTTCAACAAATCAATCATGGTGCTATGTCCCTTCAACTTTTTTAGCCGCGAAATGGTGCGATTCTACCTCTGGGCAGACGGAGACAACAAGATCCCAGTCTTCCAGTACCCCCGCAAACCCGTAGACACCTACACCCCCAACTTCAACATAACAGAGCTTATCCATCTGTGCAAAATATTGCAAGTTCAGTATGTGTTTACTTACGAGTACGGCGGAACAGTCCCCTACTACAACACAACACTGAACCTGCAGCAGGTCTACCAGCAACTCTACGCCTCAGGCAACTTCACCCACATCACAGAGAACGCCACGTTCGGAGAAAACCCAAGAAGAATATTCATACTAGAATACACAGGCTAACCCACTGCTTCGCCAAACTAAACGCAACTGTTGATTCACCCTTTGTGGCAGACTGAGATAAACCTCATGCTCGCCACTTTACTGTTATCCTCATCTGTTACCCATACTTCGTCAGCTAAAAACGCCGCCTTATCTACCCGCTCACCCACGGTTGAGGGAAAAACCAAAACAAAGTAAGTGTTTGGCGGCAAACAGCGACGCAACAACGCCATCCGCGCACGCAGCCACCCCAAATTGGCGCTTGGCATGCACTCAACCCCAACCACCACATCCTCCCTGCGCGCTAAAACATCAACAAAAAACTTTTTTTTACCCAACGTCAACGGCACACTAAACTCAACATCCCGATAACCACGATTACACCACAACTTCAACGCCGCCACAACCTTCAAACACTCAACCACATCACAACACACACAAGCCTGCATCTGGTATTTCGCCCTGAGATCTTCAGGCAATTTATTGATTAAATTATTCATCTTTCGTACCCCACACCATCGTATGCGTATTCAATACTTTATATGCTTTGTGCACATCAATACCTCCTTATGCGTAAGAAACCACTTAAGCAACAAGCCGCAAGTAGCAAACAGACCAAAAATGTCCAAACTTCCCCCAACTGAGCGCTTCGATGAATTAACCGCTATCTTACGCTTCCTTCTCTACATAAAACGGCATCCAAAATGCAATGTAACCGACATCATTAAAGGCACAACCGCAGGCCAACGCGCCATCTATTCAGCTAAAAAATACGCCCAAGAAAACCAACTAATAGAAATAACTATGAAAACAACACTCCCCTATGGCCCCATGTATACACTCAGTGATAAAGGGGAAAAAGTAGCAAAATATTTAGAAGAAATCCAAAAACTACTGGAACATTAACCCTTTAGCTATGACGAGGGCTTCGATTTCCCTTCATCTCTTCCAACTGCAACACAAAACACACCCCTATAATTCCCAAAAAGAATAGAACGCTTGTATGAAGCAATTGTTTATCGACTAAGTCAGTTACCAAAATTGAAAAAAAGAAAGGATACCATCAGTAGTAGTGAAAGTCTTAAAAGCAAACTAGACTATACCTCTTCGTTCGGGGACCTTACTTATGGAGATAGCTGAAGTCGTTAATTTGATGCGAAATAGCCCAATAAGCCTCTTCTACGGTGCAGGAGTATCAATTGATTGTGGTGGTCCCAATTGGAATCAACTCACAGATGTTGTAAAGGAAAAGTTCCCCGATAAGACTGAAACCGATTTTTTCCAACTTATGCAGTCGATAATTGGGTATAACGATGATCATAGAAAAGAAGTCGAATCAATAATAAGTAAACGACTTGCCTCAATATCACCAACTGAACGTCAAAAATACTTGTTTTCGATTCCTTGGAAAGCAATCATGACAACAAACTATGATAGGCTGCCTGAATTAGTGGGCGTCTCTTTGGATGGTTCAAGGCAAATTGTTTCAGTATCAGATCCAAACGCTGAAGTTAACCAAGAAAAGGAAGAACTTTTATATTGTTTCAAATTACTTGGCGACTATCAATATTCTTATCCACAAGGCGGATGGATGGTACTTTCAAACAGCGACCTAATTTCGGATTCCGAACGTAGAACTAATTTCTTCAAGCAATTTAGAACTCTAGCGGTCTCTGGTCATATAATATACTTAGGTTATTCGTTCAACGATGATCTTGTTTTTCTATTGCTGAGTCACATGCGAAAGGTCTTGCATAATTATTCTTGGACGGGCTATGCAATTATGCCTCATGAACCAACTGAAACGGTCGCCAAAAAGCTAACGTCGGTAGGAATAACCTGGGTGAAAGGCGATCTCGAAATTTTTGTCAACGAAACCAAAAAGGTTTTTGGAGATAAACCAAAAAGTGCTCCAGTCGACGTTGGTACAATGGTAATTCACGGACAGGCAATAGATATAGACAGATCATTGCTATCTAATATCAAGAACAAGTTTATGCTTTTAAATGAGGAAATGATGAGCCAAAATTCTGAAAAAATTGAAGATTTCCTTAGCGGTAACTCTAAAACATATTTTCCGTACGTTTGGCACTGGGATTTTGATAGGAATACCACTATCGCTTGGTTGAATCCCGATAGCATTAGGTTAATTCCTAAAGACCTATCAACCTTTAGTGCGCGAGCAACAATTACCGATTTTAACAAAAATCTTTTTTGTGCTCTTGTTGGAATCGCTGGTTCAGGAAAAACAGTTTTTGCAAAAAGAATTGCGTTTAATTGGCACCAAACTGGAAATCCTGTTCTCTTTGTCAACCCAAAAGACCCATCGATAGATACTAAGGCCTTAGACGGCTTGATGAATGAGATTAGAGATAAATACCTCAAAAAGACAAAGAGCGCAGGTATCGAAAATCCTCGACCTATAAAATGGTTAATAATCGCTGACGACAGTGGACCAATTGTTGGTCAGATTAAGGTCCTCTGGGAACACCTTATGGCTTCGGGAAAACCTGCCGATATCTTTATGGTTGCAAGGGAATCTGAGTCACCGATAGATAAATTAAAATTATATGAACCCGACGCGATTTATAGACTCAATGATACAATTTTTGAACATGATGTCGATAATTTTTTAAATCATTTTAAGCGTTTCGGAGTCATAGATGAAGAGATTTTTAATCACAACATACGAGATAAAGATGTTAACACGTCTTTCTTCGCTTTGATATATTCTACATTACACTGCTCGCGGAAATCGATCAAGAAACTGCTAAAAGAAGAGTACGATAAGTTAGATGGTGAATCAAAGAAGATATACCAAGCGGTTTCATTAATACAGGCATATCAACTTGAACCACTAGTCTCTTTAATTACGAAAAGTCAGGACATCAATCCCGAAGTTTTAAAGCCGCGTTACGAGAAAGGTAATTTGAGCGGAATATTAAGGGCAGCCAATAACCAACGTTCACTTTTTACTTTACAAAGAGTTATTGCCGAGGCCATTTCAGATGCTGTATTCCGAACCTCAGATGAAAGGCGACAAGCGTTATCAACGATGATCAATTCTGTGACATATGGCGAAGAGAGTGAAATGCGTTTTCTTGAAAGCCTCCTAAACTTTAGGATTGAAATAGATGTTGGACCGAAAGTAAGCCTTGACCATAAAATCGACTTATACAATCGGGCTATTCGAGTCGTAAAATCAAAGCCACTGCTAATTCATTTAGGCCGTTTGCAAACAAATAATCACAAGTTCTCTGAGGCAAGAAAAACTCTCAGAGAGGCACATGATGCTTTTGTTAGCGGATTCGATGAACGAGCAGAACATGTTAAAGATGCAGAAGGTCGTTTAGAAAACGCAATCGCTGAAGATGAAATCGTAAATGGTCATCGGGATTTAGCATGGGCTCATCTTGAGGAAGCAGAACGAAAATTCACCGAGGCAAAAATTAATCCGAGAATAACGCCGCACCCCTACACAGGTGTTGCAAGAACCTATTTAACGAAAGCTAAGCTAATAACCGAAAAAAACCTCCAACTAAATTTCATTTTGACTGCAGCACAAGAATGTAATTATCTCGAGAAATCTCTAGGCGAAACACCTGAAAGTTATATTATCAAACAAGAGATAACAAACCTCCTTAGTTTGGCTCATTTTGATGAGTTACAAATAGAACAGATGAGCGATTTGATTGGTAAAGCAAATGGGTATGCGTATCTAGCAGAAATTCGCTACTCAGGAGATCACCTACCTGATGCGCTTAGACTAGTAGACAAGGGCCTCTCTTTTGATCCGCTCTCAATATGGCTAATGCGATTAAAGGTCTCAATTTTAAGACGCCAATCGCCTGGTAACCATAACATTATCAGAAACACTATCGATGACTATGCTGCAATAGCCCCTGAAAAATTTGATATTCAATTAGCTTTTGAACTATCAAAAGAGACATATGCTGACGGAAACGTTCGAGAAGCAAAGATTAAATTTAGAGAATTAACTCGAAAAGCAGAAAATCATCCGAGTTTACTAACACATAGAGAACCCGAAGATCGCTGGTATAACGGTGCTAATCCGCAGAGGCTCAGTGGAACAATAACAAAACTGCCCACTACTGATTTACACGGAAAAATCAAAACAACCTTCCCTCAAATATATGAGGACCTGCTAGTAGTGCGAAAACAAGATTTACAATATGATAATCCGCGAGTAGGCGATCGAGTGTCTTATGAAATTATCTTTAATATGCTTGGGCCAGAAGCAAGCAGAGTGAGAAAAATTAGCTAAATACTTATTCAGACTCAGTTTAACTAACGATTAAGTTCCCGTTGTGCTATTTTGCGCGTCGTTGAACTGTTATTTGTACCATAAATAGTAGGGTCCTTCTCGAAAGCGGAAGTCGCAATTCTGTTCTTGAATTGCTGTTTTTCCACTGCTTTTTGTGTTGTGGTTTTGTTGGTTGGTTTTGGTTTTTTATGAGGGATTAGTAGCTGTTTTGTTTCGTGACTTGTTGGGTTAGATTTGTACGTTGAGTTAGGTTGTTTTTGTTGCGCTTTTTAACAGCAAAGTTGCTTATAGGCACGGGTGTGCATGGGTTTGGTGGGCGATTATCCGCGTTGAATGAGCCATGATAGTGCCCGATTGCATTGCGCTGTTAATTGATGTTCGTTGATTCTTGTGGAGAAAATGCGGTCGATACAGGCTTTTCGCACTCACATGGTAGCGGCTTCAACATGGAGGTATGTTGTTCTTGTGGAAAAAATCTCGCACACCACACCGAAACAGACGCACAAAAACGTTGCAAACCCAAAACACAACCGCCCTCAGTCGCCGTCTTGTGGTGTGCCGTAAGCCGCCGCAGCCACATAAAGAGTGTAAACGCAGAGAAGACAGATTTTTGGGGCTTTAAATAAGGGGAGGGGGGTCAACTGAGAGCAGCAAACGCGGCTGTTCCACATCAACCGCGTCTGCCAAGCGGGACTGCTTGCGGAAAACGCCACAACCAGCCTGCCGTAGCAGAAACCAGCTAAACCCAAAACAGACGTCGCTGCCAAGCCTGCTGGAAGAAGATGAAATAAGAGGGGTCAGCGGCATCTTCCAAGATTGATTTTTTGATCTGCTGTTAAATGGGGGGGTATAGTCAAAGAATCGCAGTTACGCTCAACCTCACAGCTAAACTGAGTTGCTTGTAGAAATCTCCACAACCAGCATGCAACCGCCAAAAGCAGCCGAAACCAAAACAGAAACCACAGCCCAGTCCACTGGTTGTTGTTGTGTATAGGGGTTTTTCTGCAACAACAACTAACGAAAAAAACGGTAGTCCACAAGTCAGTAAATCAATGGGGCATGGCAACGTTTTAATTGTTAATGCAGCCTAAAGGGATAAAACAGGTAATGATCTTTGAGTAGCGAAGCTAAATGCAGTAAAGCACAATGCGACAAGTTCGTAGCAGTCAACGAACTCGCTAAGCGCCGAGGCTTCTTCTGGAGCAGTTTTGAGATTTATGGTGGAAGCGGCGGCTTTGTCACATACGGACCACTCGGCACACGCCTAAAACAGAACATAGAAGCCAAACTGCGGGAACTGGTAGTCAAAAAAATCGGCATATACGAAATGGAATCCTCAGTCATCGCCCCCGCCAAAGTCTTCGAAGCCTCAGGCCACGTAGCCCACTTCAAAGAACCCATGGTGGAATGCCAAAACTGCCACACACGATTCCGAGCAGACCACCTCCTCGAAGACAAGGGCATAAGCAGCGCCGAAGCAGAAAAAATGAGCCTCGACGACATCAAAGTCGAACTCGAACGCCACGAAGTCATCTGCCCCGACTGCAAAGGCAAATTCAGCGAACCCACACGCTACTTAACCATGTTCGAAACCACCATCGGCCCATACAGCGGCTCCGTCGGCTACGGCAGACCCGAAGCAGCCCAAAACATATTCGTAGAATTCAACCGCCTCTACAACGTCGCACGCGAACGCTTACCTTTTGGCTGCATCAACATCGGCAAGGCACTTCGCAACGAAATCTCACCGCGACAAGGCTTAATCCGCCTCCGAGAATTCACCATAGCG
Organism: Candidatus Bathyarchaeota archaeon; assembly: GCA_023488905.1. Classification (GTDB taxonomy): domain Archaea; phylum Thermoproteota; class Bathyarchaeia; order Bathyarchaeales; family Bathycorpusculaceae; genus Bathycorpusculum. Next base: position 43,291 of record JAMDCQ010000015.1, on the reverse strand, counting down.
GATTTAGAGTTTTTCTTTGACCCCGAAGAGCCAGCATGCGAAAGGCTTGCAGAGGTAGAAAACGAAGTCCTCCCAATACTGCTATGCGACACGCGCCTCAAAGAATGCGAAGACGTAACCAACTTTACTGTACGAGAAGCACTCGACAAAGGCATCATCAAAAACGAGTGGCAAGCATACTTCATGGCGCAAGCCAAACGCCTCCTAACCGAGCTGGGCGTACCCGCAAGTCGACAGCGTTTCCTCGAAAAATTGACATGGGAAAAAGCTCACTACAGCACTCAGAGTTTTGACCAAGAGGTGATGGTTGACCGTTGGGGTTGGGTGGAAGTCAGCGGACATGCTTACCGCACAGATTACGACCTCACTTGCCATATGAAAGCCAGCGGCGTCGACATGACCGTTTACAAAGAGTTCCCCAATCCAGTGGAAACTGAGGAATTAGCCGTTAAACCCCTCATGGCGAAACTTGGCCCCGTTTACAAGGGCGAAGCAGCCAAAGCCGCCGCAGCACTCGCCAAAGTCCCCGCCCAGCAAGTTGCGGACGACATGGAAAAAGACGGCAGCATCCTAGTCGAAGGCTACCAAATCTTCAAAGAACAAGTCGAAATAGGCAAACAGAAAACCACAGTGCGGGGCAAACGCTTCGTGCCCCATGTGGTGGAGCCAAGTTTCGGCTGCGACCGCCTCTTCTACGTCGCCCTCGAATACGCTTACGGCTTAAAAGATGATCGCGTAGTTCTAAGTTTCCCAAGAAGCATCGCGCCGATTCAAGTTGGTGTTTACCCTTTGATGGGCAAAGACGGCATGGACACCAAAGCTAAAGAAGTCCAAAAACTCCTCGCCTGTGAAGGGTTCATGACGGAATTCGACGAAACAGGCTCCATCGGCAGACGCTACGCACGCGCAGACGAAGCAGGCATACAACTCGGCATAACCATCGACTACGACACCCTAAGCGACGGCACAGTAACCATCCGCGACCGCGACAGCTGGCAGCAAGTCCGAGCCGCAATCGCAGAGTTGCCAAAACTGCTACACCTGTACTTTGAGGGTAAAATTAACTTCGAAAGCTTGGGAGAATTAATAAAGGTTAAGTAGCTACCTTTTTTAATAAACACAGTGTTAATTTGATTGATAATTAGGGTTGATTATAGCAGGGGATAAACAGTATGGTATTACCTTCGGAAACAGAAGAGCGCGTGAAGCGGCGTGCGCTCAACGCTTGTCAAGATAACCTACGTAAAGTAGTCGATGTCTCAAGAAAAATCCCACAACTGGTCGAATTCTTCGCCAGCGGAGACAAAGCCGCCGTACGCAAACTCTTCACAGAAATCAAAGCAGGAGAAGAAGAAGTCATCAAAGCCCGCCGCATGGTCAGCCAAGAACTAGCAGAAATCGGCGCTATACTCTACGCCCGTGAAGACTTCCTTAGATTCACCAACCTCTCAAGCGAAATCGCCGACTTTTCAGAAGGCATCGCCTACTACCTGCTCGAAATCATGGAGCACAACTGGACAATCCCCTCAGATATCAAAAAAGACCTCCTAAAACTCAGCCTAGCAACATTAGATGCTACGCTTAAGCTTCGAGAAACGCTTATGGTGCTTAACTATGGTTCCCAGAAAACTTTGGAACGCGCCAAAGACGTAGAAATCGCTGAACGCATAGTCGACGACCAATACCGCGCCCTAACCATTAAAGTGCTTTCCAGCAAACTCGACACCCCCGTGTTGTTGTTGCTTCGAGATGTCTTGCAGTTGCTGGAGAACTCTGCCGATAAAGCTGAGGACGCCGCAGACGCAGCTCGCATGGTTTCAATGATAATGTAGCAGGACGCCGTATGTCTAAAATCCAAGTTGAGCTCCTCGAAAACTTTCTTGTAGTCTGGAACCCAACCGAGGGCTCCCAACTCTACAAAACCGCCTACTACGGCAAACCCGTCGGCATCCCCAAACCAAAAATCCCCGAATTCGACGTCCCACTAGTTTTGGACCTCATGGAAGGGCTCTACTTGGCGGAAACTGAAAAAATCGACATCTACGAGAGCACCAATCAAACTAGAGTGAGCCTCAAAAAACTCCGCGTCAAAGCAAAACAGCTCTATGATGAATTTGAAGAGAAATACGCTGTTTACCATGACTTACGTGACAGCGGCTTGATTGTTACACCGGGCATTAAGTTTGGCTGCGACTTCGCTGTCTACAAGTACGGTCCCGGGGTGGAGCATGCCCCTTATATGGTGACGGTTAAAAAGGCAGACTCAGATATTTCCGCTACTGAGATTGTTAAGAATGGGCGGTTGGCGACGACGGTTCGTAAACGCTTCATAATCGCTGTGCCCGATGTGGCTTCTAAAAAGATAAAGTACCTCATGTTTAAGTGGTTTAAGGCTTAGTCAGCGGTGCTTTTTCTCGATCAGTTTAAGGATGTTTGCTGCGTCTTTTTTAAGGAGGTTCTGCTGGTTAGGCTTGTATTTATCCAGCGCCAAAGTGGTCAGTGCCTGCTGGATTTTGCTGTCATAGCTGTTGGTTGCTGCGACCACGTTCGTCAACCCCTGGATTGCTTGTCGAGCAGTGATGAATTTCTCGTCCATACAGCATTCCAAGTATCGATTTAGGATTCTGCCGAATTTTTCTTCTCTGTCCCAACGTACGTTCTCAGCCATCAACATAAGTCCGAGACTGCGTTGGTACGAGTTTGAACTTTCCAGTTTACTCTCAAGAGTACCCCAATGCGCATGAACGTCTGGCGTAAGCTTGGAGTTGGCTTGCAGCAACAAAAATGCATTGTACCTCAGAGCATCGTCTTTTTCAGCTAAGGTGTCAACGAGGAAGGTAACGTCTTGTTTGGAGAGCGTTTTTGCTATTTGCGGTATGGCCGTTTTGGGCATCGCCCTTAACTCTTCAGTATTCATAAGTCATCAAGGGTATTTCAAAGTTTGAATAGATAAACTGTTTGCAAGAAGAGGTTGCTGAGAAAAAGAGGTTTAGTTGGCGATTATGGTTTGGTTTTGGAATTCGCCTCTTATCTGCTGATGCGGGTAAACTTTCGTTGAAACCAAGGTGCAGCCTTCCTCTAAAGTCACGTCGTCCGCGATTACGCTTACGCCGCTGATTTTGGCGGGTTTATTGCAACTCGAATTCACAACCACGTGCCTGCCAATTATGCTGTCATAGATTTCCGCGTTATCCCCGATGATGACTCTATCCATTATCGCCGAGTTCTTGATCACAACGTTTTTGCCTATCCGTGTAAAGTTGTCGATGCAACTATTTACAATGCGTGCGCCATCTTCGATCTGGCAGTGACGCCCAATTAGTACGGCTTCTTCTACCTCAATCTTTTTCTGCTTAATCTTACAGATGGTTTCTTGGCGGCGCTTCTCGGAATCTGTGCTGTCGCCCTGAACCCAGATCTTTTCGCTTTGGCTTAATCTTCCGCCGAAGTCGTTTAGGGTTGAGAACCCGCCGTGTAGCAGGTTTTTCATGGCTTCCAAATAATTTTTAGGTGTGCCAACATCGAACCAGTTGCCTTTGAGTGTGTAGCCATAAACTGGGCGACCCGTTGAGATGACGTAGGGTATGAAGTCGTAGCCGAAGTCAAGGCGGTTCTTTTCTTTGATGATTTGCTGCACGCCTTTTTCTTGGAATATTTTTCGCACTTCAGGCGACAAGACATAGAGACCTGTATTGGCGAGGTTGCTTGGGGCATCTTTGGGCGCTGGTTTCTCTACAAATTTGTTGATGCGGCCGTTTTTGTCGATGTCAGCTAAGCCTAAACCTTCCACATTGTCTACTTCACGAAGCACGATGGTTAGGCATGCTCCTTTTTCTTTATGGAAATCAAGGAGGTGTTTGACTTTTATGTCAAATATGTTATCGCCTTGCACAGCAAATATGGGGTTGTTGAGTTCGTAGTAGTCAATGTTTATGCGTGCCGAATCTGCGCTGCCTAAGTCGGGTACGTTGGGTTGGTATTTAATGTGTATGCGGGGTTTTATGCAGTATTTTGCGGAGACGCCATAACCTGACTCGAAGTAGTCTGTTAGGTCTCTGTAGTTGGTGTAGCCTTTTACGCCGAAGATAAAGTTCCTAATTCCCTGACTTGCTAGTGATAGAAGCGAGAATTCTACGAGCGGGCGGTTTAGTAGGCGGAGGCATGCTTTGCTGGTTTCAGCGGTTAAGGGCAGAAGTCGGGTGGCTTTTCCGCCGACGGGGATGACGACGCGGATTTTATCAGGGGAATAATTATCACCTATTAGAGGGGCGTAGTTGTCACTCACGGGCTTCACCAATAAGTTGCTATGTTGATAGGGCGCGTTAATCCTTTTAACGTTTCTCATTAGCTGCCTGTACGCCAAAATACTTTTAAAGCTACTTTTTAAAGGTGGGCAACCTGGCTAAATGCACAGTAACCCCGACTGCGATGGCGAACAGCACGATTTGTGCAATCAAAATCTCGCTAACCATAAAGAACATTGAGAACAGAATAGCCGCCCACAATAGAGTTATGGCAAGTATCTTTGTTTTCATGGGGATGCCTCTGCCTGCTTGATAGTTTTTGATGTATTCGCCAAACCATCGGTTGCCCAGTAGCCACTTATGCATGCGCTCGGAGCTGCGCAGGTAACATGCGGCGGCAAGCAACAGAAACGGTGTCGTAGGTAAAATAGGTAAAAATATTCCGATAGCGCCCAGCGCAAGGCAGATGGTGCCAGCAACAAGCAACAATGCCCTGACGACTTTCTGTTTTTTCACTTTTGTCGTTTGAACATTGTTACTCATGATAAATCAAGTTTTAATCTCACTGGAGCAATAAAATCGTTGCGGGAAAAATAGAATTTTTATAACCAACCTCGCCCAACATAGGATACTAAACGGTATGTGCATGAACAAACTCGGCGGTTTCATACGGTTAATGCGTCCAGTGAACTGTGCAATGACGGGGTTTGCAGTTTTCGTAGGTGCACTGCTCGCGGTGTCGCTGCCGATGCCGAATTGGCTCTACATTGTTTACGGTTTTTTCACAGGATTTCTGCTCTGCGCCGCCGCCATGGTCATCAACGACTACTACGACCGCGGTATTGATGCGGTAAACGAACCGACCCGACCGATACCTAGCGGTTTAATAAGCCCAAAAGCAGCGTTGACGTTTGTTATCTTGTTGACGGTAGTCGGCTTAGCTTTTGCCTATTTCACCAGTTTGCTCTGCCTGCTCGTAGCAGTCGCCTCTTGGGTAATCACCGTAACCTATGTCACTGTGGGAAAAAGGAGCGGGTTACCAGGCAACTTTTTGGTCAGCACCTGCGTTGCCATCCCCTTCATCTACGGAAGCATAGCCGTCACAGGCACCCTGCAGCTCAATGTTTTGCTGTTTGCGCTTATGGCGTTTCTCTCCAACACTGGACGAGAAATCACCAAGGGCATAGTGGATGTTAAGGGTGACAACGCTGAGGGAGTGAAAACTTTGGCGGTGCGGTTTGGCGAGAAGAAGGCTGCCGTGGTCGCTGTAGTGTTTTACCTTTCGGCAGTTGCGTTGACTCCGCTTACTTGGTTTTTGGGGCTGGTGGGATTCTGGTTCATTCCCCTCGTTTTGGTTACAGCTGTGGGGCTGATCGTTTGCTCAGTGGTTTTGCTGTGTGAACCTTCCCGTGAGAAGGCGCGTAGAATAAAGAAGGTTGTTTTGCTGTTGTTCTTGGTTGGTTTATTGGCATATATTTTCGGAGTTATCCGCTAAGAGATACCAAAAACCACCACGAAAAAAAGAAAGGGTTGCTGTTTAGGCAAGGTTTACTGTAGCTATTTCTGAGAGGTCGCTTAGGCTGCTGAGTTTAACTTCGCTGTTGGAGATGGTGTAGAGTGTGTTGCCGATGTAGAGAGAGCGGGTTATCCATTGGTTTTGGGTATTCCAGTATTCACTATAGCTGCTGATTTGCCCTTGTCCGTTGAGCAGTGACGCGTCGATGTGGGTTACGGTGCCTTTGAGAGTGAAGCCGTCTAAGGTTACAGTGAACACGTAGGCGCCTTGCCAAACGGTTTGGCCATACGCTGAATCGCCATAGGTTTGTCTGTCGGATTCGCTGACTTCTGCTAAGCTCACAGGTATCACTAGTAAGCCGTTATTTTTGTTGAAGAGGAACGCTTTAGGTTCGTAGAGAGCTTCAGAGTCTGTGCCTCTGTCTCCGATGCCATAGTACGATAGCTGCACGGGGTTGTTTACGTTTCCTACATCAAAGAGCGCCAATTTCAAACCTTGATAATATGCAAAGTTTCCTTCATTTGCTACTACTGCTTCTTTTCCGACGCCGATTAAGTGCGTTTCATCAAAGGGATGTAGATAGTCTGAGTAGCCGGGGATTTTGAGTTCACCCAAAACGGTGGGGTTAGTAGGTTGGCTGAGGTCAATGACGAACAACGGGTCGATTTGTTGGAACGTGACGAGGTAGCATTTGTCGCCCATAAAGCGCACGGCGTGGAGGTTCTCGTTGGGTGCTAATCCTTCCAGTTTGCCAGTGACCGATAGATCGGTGTTAAGGACGTAGACGTTGTTCATTTGACTATCTTGCCCATACCAGTTAGTGGCGACTCGGAAGTAGCCGTTGTACTCATCCATGGAGTACTGGTTTAGCAGGTTTCCGGGAACGCTGCCCTGAGCCTGAAGTGACAAGTCTAAGCCGTTTATGCTTACACGGTAGATTGCAGTGTAGGAGCCTGCAGAGTTATCCCAGTTGGGATACGTTATGTAGATGTTGTCAGGTGAAACGTACATTGTGCTTGCGCCGCCCATCATAACCGTCATGTTAGTCGGAGCGGAAAAGTCATTTGCGATGTCTATGCCGTAGAAGCTTGTGAAGCTGTAGCTTGTGTCGTTCATGTCGGCGTAGTAAATCGTGGTTGGAGCGGCTTTGTAGCTAACTTGATCGTCATATACGGCTGGAAGAGTAACTAAGCCGTTATAAACTACTGCCGGTTGGCTGATAACTGCATAAACGTTGTCACCGATCATTCTGGAGTTAAAGTAACTGCCACTCATAGTTAAGTTCCGAGTTAAAGCGGGACTGGCTTTATTTGAAACGTCATAAACGTAGAGGAAGGTGTACACGTCGCTGTTGTAGTAGGGCATAATGCGTGGCGCCGAATCTTCTGCGATGCCCAGCACGCCGTAGTAGCTTTGGTATTTGCTGGCTACAACGACCAGTTTGTTGCCGTCAGTGCTGAGGAATAATCCTGCGGCTTGAGTGTTGTTATCCATGGTAATTTTGGATACAACTTGAGGGGTCTGTGGGTCAGCGTCTAAAACGTAGACCGTGTTGCTGTATCCAGAGGAGTAAGCATCGTAGTAGTAATAGTTGTTTTGTTTAGAGGATATGGTGTAGATGTAGTTGCCATCCGTTTTCACTGTATCCGCCTCATCCACACCGCTGACTTGAATGTTGGTTGTCGAGTAACCTTTGCTACCAGTTCCAGAAGTTTCTTGAACTGCAGAACTATCGCTAAAAGTTCCTTGGGTCATAGGATTCGGTGCTGGAACAGACGCGCGTTCACCAAAGAACTTGTTATCCAAGGGGCCTCCGACGTAATTTGAGCCCTGCGCGTTTGTGTTGAGGTAATTAACTATGTCAGCCATGGAAGCGAAGGTTCTCATACCTGACGCTGAGGGCGCTTGATCTGGGAAAAGGATGGGGGCAGCGCCAAAAACGTAAACCATAGATACAAGCAGAACAGCTGAAAGCACAGCTGCTGTTGCGTAGACTCGTGTTTTCTTCGTGATTTCTTTCTGAACCATGTAGTTGTTTTCTCCTTAAATGACCAATGGTGATGAGTTTATTTTATGCTAAGCATGCGAACATGCTGTTCTAACAATTAGAATGGCCTCATACCCCAAACTCGATAAGCCTCGTACCAGAAGATACCGCAGACAATAGCTCCAAATGCAATGATGAAGAGGTTGTCTCGGGTGAAACTGTGAACCATAAGCGCCAAATACAAGCCATAGAATACCGTGGAAAACAGGGCGTAGAAGAAGAACCGTGGAAACAGCAGTTTTCCAAGCTTTACATAATGCCGTAGAACTCCAATTTTAACCTCGCCTACCAACACGTAGTGTCCGCCGACTTCTTGCTTCGCAACCAAACCCAACTCGCGCAGCTGTTCGAGATGGTGAAATGCTATGCTTGGGCTACTGAAGCGGAGTGCCCGTTGGACTTCGCGGACGCCGACTGGGTTGCCGTTCTTTAGAAGGAACCAATATACTTTCCATGCTTTGCCACGTAAGGCGTACTCTAACTCTGTTTCGTTGCTCCCGTTCAAGCAGTGTGCCCCAGCACACATATCGAGGCATGAAACATATAAGTCCAAGCTTTAGAACAGACTGTTCTCTCTCTAAGTTTGAGCCTAAAGCAGTCGCTTAGTGCCCTGAATGGGTGAACAGGATGCGGGTTTTACATTTGGGGCATTCGTGGTAGATGACTCTGCCCTTTTCGTCGCATTTTGCTTTCATTTCGATGTAGCAGTCTGGGCATAACCGTGTGGGATCCATATTTCTCTACTTAAATTAACGCTGACTTATGCGATATAACTATTGCTAAAACAAAAAAGAAAGAGAAGGGGGAAGAAAAGTTTAGACTTGGGATTTGTTTGCCGTACCAGGCATTCCAGGTGGTAGATCGGGGAAGTTTGCGCTGACACGTTGTTCTGCAACGGTGGCTGCTTCGGCGAGGATTTTTGAGGCGTCTTCGTTGACGTTTTCGAAGTTCAGTGACATTCCGCTTGAGGTGCCTGCTTCAAACATCATTCCGCTTAGCATGTTGCCTATGTCGCCTAGTTCTCCTTCTGCTTCGGGTAGTACGCCGCCTATGCCTGCGCTTACGCTTCGTAGAACGCCGATGCATGGTCCAAGCATTGCGCATACGTCGCCTAATTCTGAGACGGTCTTGATTCTTAGTGAGACTTGGTCCAGTGCGAGGCGCGCGTTCATTATGAGTCTGCTCATTTTGCGTATTTCAGCCAGTTCAGTTGCGTAGATGTTGGCGTGGGCTTGGTCGTGGTTTGTGTAGGCTGCGACGAGTTTGGCGAAGAGTGCTTTGTCTTTTTGGGTGAAGCGTTCGTTGGCTTGATCCAGCTTGTTTATCTGCATATCAAGTTTCCGTACGGCGAAGTCTAGGCGGGGTTTTAGTGGCGGTTCAGGCTGAATTGTTTGTTTTACTGTGTTTATGAAAGTGTCATCCTCTTTTTTTGCTTCCCATTTTTTTGCAAATCGTTCAGACATGTAAACATCCTCTTGATAGGCGATACATCGGTTTGGGCTTTTATTTGTTGCTAACATGCAGGTATATACGTTAGAGTTTTTTGGATACAAGTTGTTGCCGAAAATCCCCTATACACAACAACTACCATCAGGTTTTGGTTTTTGTTCTGTTTTGTTGTTGGTTTATGTGTCTGATTGCTGGCTGGTTATGGAGTGTTCCGCAAGTAGATTGGGGCTTAAGGCTTGTTTTCTGTTGGTAGTTGTTGGCAACGCCTCTGCTCCGTCACAACAAGCGACGACGTTTGAGAACAGTTGCCGACAAAACTGACGCCAAAGCAAGCATCAGTAAAAACAAGATTGGAGCGTTGAGTTCTGGCACCGCAGGTGTCGGCTCAACTGTTGCCTGAGGCGTCGGCGTTGTAGTCGGTGTGGCTGTGCCCGAACTTGTCTGAACAGATTGCAGAGTAACCGTGCAGCTGGCTGTTGAAGTTAAGCCTGCGTTGTCGCTGAATTGGGCATAGATTGTTTTTGTTCCCAGCCCACTTGGGATTGCCCATGATTTTGAGTTTGCATATGGCTCCCAGGGTGACCAGTTGCTGTCGTCGTCGGAGAAACGCATCTGCGAAACTCCCGAAGTGGCATCGCTGGCTGAAACACTCAAAACGATGTAAGTTGAGGTGGTTGTTGGGTTAGTCCATATTGTGCCTGTTGGCGGCGTTTTATCCAATTTGATTCCTGTCAGGGTCACATGGGGCAACTCGATAGTTGCGTTTTCGGTGGGGTCCCATGTGCTCCAATACTCCAACGTATTGCTGCCACTTTCCAGCGTTATCGTTGGATGCCCATCCGTCGAGATTTTTTGTAACTCACCACCGTTTAGGCGGTAAAAAGTCTCGTTCACTGGCGAATCAGTAGTCAAAGTAACTGTATAATCACCTGTATGCCATGTATCAACGTAATCGGGTATTGTTCTGGGAACGCAGGTCACGTTTACAGAGAAGTTTAGGGCTCCGTCGCTGACGGTTAGGGTGTGTTGACCTAATGTTGTGTCTCCAAACGTCAAAGCCGCCATGAAACTGCCCGTTGCATCTATCGTAGCGCTCCCGACATTTACTCCATCCCAAAGCAGGGACGCGGTGCCGGGGCGGAACCATTTTCCAACCACAGGTACACTGACGCCTCTTGGCACAAGCGCAGTTGCGGTCAAGTCAGTATTGTTACCGTACAAGCCCTGAGCAGTTGCAGACCCAACTTGGCTTAGGCCCCGTTTGAACTCAGTGAAAGCTGTAAAGTATGAATTACCGTCGCCGTTGTCGGTAGCTCTGAAAACTATGTTGTCAGATTGCGGTGAATTGTCGCCTGATGGGTTGCATCCTAAGAGGTCTAGCGTATCCCATGTGTATGTAAAATTGCCATTTACTGTTGCTGTGTTATTAGCGATTGAGACCCAAGAAGCGGTCAGTGGGTTGCGGTAGGACATGTTGACTGAGTTGCCGGAGAAGCCTACTCCGCTAAGGGTAACTGTTGTTTGAGCTGGTCCCGAATTGGGTGAAACGGATAGTTGAGTGCCAAAATTCATCGTTAACGGGCTGCCTAACCCCGTAACAAGATCGTAACCCACAGTTGCATTTTCAACATAGTTGGATCCAACCGTGATGTCTCTGTAGTAAGATGAATATGAGTTTTTCGCGGAGGTGTAGAGGTTAGTGTTGGTTGCTGTTCGGTTAAGCGCGTGGATAGCTGCCCATTGAGGTGCCCCCGCACTTGTTCCACCAACGCTCCACCATGTACCATTGTAAACCGCTACTCCTGTTGAGGGATTACCGTTATAGGCTACATCAGGAACAGTACGGTTATCGTAAGTTAGTCCGAACTTTGTTTGATACCAAGGGCGGTCAATGTATTTGCTGACCCCTCCGCTGCTGTTGCGCCAAGCAGTCTCAGAGATTACGGTACCATCAGGGTTAAGGTTCAACGTAGTTCCGCCCACACTAACAACACCAGCCGAAGCTGCAGGCCAACTCACAGATGTACCATCATCTCCCGACGCTACAAAAAACTCTATACCTGTTTTATAGAAAACGCTTTCATAGTATTGTTCCCCAGCGAATTCTTCCCCACCCCAACTCATCGAAACTGCAACTACCCCCGAATAACTTGTAGCGTAATTAACTGCAGCAATCAAGGAAGAATCCGAAGCGTTGACAGCTTCTACTAGCAGAATTTTCGCTTGAGGCGCGATGGCGTGAGCCCACTGAACATCCAAACAAGCCTCCATCGACCAATCGCTCTTTTCTTCAATATTTGAGGCCATTTGATGGACAATAAAGTTAGCCGTTTCGGTATTGTTTTCAGGTAAACCAAATTGCGAAGAAAATGTGTTGAAGTATTGTTCAATGTTGGGTGTGTGGTAGGCTATGATTATGGCTATGGTGGTTCCGTTGCCGCCTGTTGAGGGTAAATTGTATGCTGTTTTGATTTGGTCGGGTGTGTAACCTGAGTAAGCTGAACCTGCGTATGATGATATATACATGGGGTGTGCCACCCAATCATCGTCAGCTGGAATGGCAGAAATGGGCTCTGTGAAGCATAAGGGCATCATACCTACTAAAAATACCGTAACCACTATGAGAGGGAGCTTCTTTTTCTCATTCAACCTATCCACATATTCCCTGAAGAGTCAACCGCTAAGCCCAAATTAACGATGGATGATTATTTAAAGGGGCGGCTTCTTTTATGGATTGTTACCTCTAAATCTACATGTAGAACACTTTTTACAAAATCAACCAACACATTGCCCCAGCCTATAAGCGCAAATAATATAGGGACATCAAACAGCAACATTAACAAAGTGAAACTTATGCAGCGATCATACTCCCGTTTATTGGGCGTCGTGGGGAAGCCAAACACTGGCAAATCCACCTTTTTCTGCGCCGCCACACTTGCAACCGTAGAAATCGCTAACTACCCCTTCACCACAATCAAACCCAACCGCGGCGTCGGCTACGTGCGAACCCCCTGTGTCCACGACGAATTCCACGTCAAAGACAACCCCAAAAACAGCCTCTGCATAGATGGCTCTCGCATGGTCCCTGTTGAACTAGTAGACATCGCGGGCATCGTGCCGGGTGCATGGGAAGGTCGAGGTTTAGGCAATCAGTTCCTCGACGAAATCCGCCGCGCAGACGCACTCATCCACATCGTTGATGCTTCAGGCGGAACCGACTGCGAAGGCAAAAGCTGCAAATCCGGCGAACACGACCCCCTCGAAGACGTACAGTTTCTCGAAAAAGAAATCACCATGTGGATGGTTACTATCCTCAAAAAAGACTGGCCAAAAATCGCCCGCACCGCAGAGCAGGACAAAAAAGGAATCGCACACCACCTCGAAGACCGCCTAACGGGCCTCAGCATAAAGAAACAATACGTTAATGAAGCCATACGAAAATCAGGCTTAAGTGTTGATAAACCTGCGACTTGGAGCGACGACGACTTTTACCGATTTGTCGATACTCTTAGGCGCATCTCTAAACCGGTCTTAATCGTAGCTAACAAGGTTGATTTGCCAGCGGCTCAAGCTAACGTTGAGCGGATGAAGAAACTTGACTATATCGTTATTCCTGCCAGCGCTGAAGCAGAACTTGCACTCCGCCGAGCGGCAGAAAAGGGTTTAATCGAGTATAAACCCGGCGACAAAGACTTCACCATAAAGCAACCTGAGAAACTCTCGGCGGGGCAGATTCAGGCGCTTGAACGCATCAGAGAGAAAATTGTTAAAACTAACGGAACAACAGGCGTCCAAGAAGCCATAAACACTGCTTACTTTAAGCTGCTTGACATGATAACCGTCTACCCCGTAGAAGACCTCGAACACCTCGCCGACCACAACGGGCGCGTCCTACCAGACACATATCTGGTTCCAAAAGGCACCACCGTACATCAATTCGCCTATGTGATTCACAGTGAACTAGGCGACAACTTCCTCTATGCAGTAGACGCCAGAGATAAACGCCGAATCGGCGAAGACGCCATCCTAAAAGACCGAGACGTCATCAGCATAGTCAGCGCCAAAAAACGTTCATAGCCTATGTGCCGTAGCGGCGTTTACGTCTTTGGAACGTTCGGATAGCTCTTAGCAGGTCGATGAAGCGGAAGTCAGGCCAGTACACGTCCAAAAAGACGAGTTCGCTGTAGGCTGATTGCCAGACAAGAAAGCCGCTTAGACGTTCTTCGCCTGAGGTTCTTATGATTAAGTCGGGGTCCTGCTTTGTCATGTGTGCAGTGTAGAGGTACTTTTCAACCGTGCTCTCCTGTATGTCCTCGGGTTCTATTTTGCCTTCTTTAACTTGTTCTGCTATGGCTTTCGCAGCGTCAACGATTTCTGCCCTGCCACCGTATGCGAAAGCGAAATTCAAAAATTGGTTATCGTAGCCTTCGGTTGCTTTCTCTACGTCATGAATGCGTTGCTGGAGATCATCGGGGAGCATGTTGGTTCTTCCCAGCACTTTCACATGGACTTTGTTTTTGTGGATACGTTCATCCGTGAGCAGTTTTAGGAATCGCTCCCCCGCGATACGCATGATTTCTTCTACTTCTTTTGGGTTGCGCGTAAAATTCTCGGTTGAGAAAGTGTAGAGTGTGACATATTTCACGTTTAGTTTTAGACACCAGTCGAGGAGTTTCTCGACGGTTTCTGCACCTCTCTCGTGCCCCAGCCAGGGATTGATTTCTTTTTCAGAAGCCCATCTACGATTCCCATCCAAAATGATCGCTATGTGTTCAGGCGGCACTCCATTTTTAACCTGATTCCATAACCATTTTTCATAAACCTTGTAGATTCCAAGTATTGAAAGAATTCTTGTAAGCACTCAGGGTCCCCGTAATGAACGTTGCGTCAATTAAGATTCTAAAAACTAATCCATGACACTTTCAATTAAAGTTTACTCACACCTTCAAAAAGAATAGGGAAAAAGTTCCGTTAGATTTCCTCTATCTTTTCATCTTGCTTCTTAAAGAAGCCCTTAGCTGACTTGTTAACGATGTATATGAGTAGCACTGAGGCGACGCCGATGAGGATGCCGACGATTATAGTGAATAGGAAATTGGCGAAAACTGGATCGTTTAAGCCCACAACCGTTGACTGCCCCTTATAATAAGAAATCATCAGCTTTGCGGTGCCGTCAAGAATCATCCTAGACCAAGCAATCGAAACTATCAAAGCAACGTTACGAAGCAGCTTGGAATCCCGCTCAAAGTACAACCGTATACTTCTACCTAAAAGAACGATACATATGCCGACCGACAACAAGTCCTCTAAACCCAAAATAAAAAATCCAGCAATGTTGGGGGTAGCGCTAATCCATCCACCTAGCTCTGTGGGGAAAGGCTGGGCACTGATGAAAACGTTCGTTATACCCAGATATATGCTGACTGCTACGCAGAGAATCCCAGCGATAACGGTATAGTTGGAAATCTGAATCGGAAGGGCGGGCGGCTCGTAATTCTTTGCCCATCGATAGAAATCCCTGGTGGCGCGGTCAACACCGAATCCCTTAAGCAACAAGAATCCCCCAACAACAATAACGATGGCTATACCGTACCAGTAGATTGCGCCCTGAACAAAGTAGTTTATTGCCCAAAGGATACCGAAAATCAAAACCAAAATGCCCGGCAATCCCAAAGCCATACGGGCGTAACGTGGATTATCAACCAGCAAGCGGACGTATTTGGTGAAGACCGCCGCGGTTTCTTCGATGGATTCACTGTGCTTAATTACTATGCGCCGCACGGAGGAGACGGGGACGCGGGATTCAACAAGCGGCAAAACTGCTTCGTCAGAGAAGCCGTCGGAGACCAAGATGACTTCGTTGGCGCTGAATGTTTCCAGTAAACTGTTGAGTTCCGCGACCAGTTTGCGGTCAGCGCTGACTCCACCCAAGTCTGTTCCCGAAATGGTTGCTACTTCGAAGATTTCGTCAGCTTGTTTGCCTGCAGTCAGACGATCATAGAGACTGACGGCTTCAAACATGGCATTAGCGTCGGGTTCCTCCGAATCTTTAAGCGCAAGCGCAACGGCGCCATCTAAATTGGCGGCTCTTCCCAAAAGCGGCGTTTTAATGGCTGCTTTAGCTTCCAGATCGCCATCTCTATCAACACATAAAATAAGGATGCGCTTTTGCGTCTGCTGATTCGTGTCCCGCTTAGCCATCGAAATCTCTATCTCATTAATGCAAGTACTTAACTTTAAGCTTGCGTTTCAGCCGCGTCATCTTCGCCGTCGCCCAGCATCATTGCAAACTCGTCCCAGCTGACTTTTTCGCCGCGGCTGAGTTTCTCACGCGCTTCTGAACCAATTTTCTCTTTTATGGCTGCTTCTTTTACTGCGCGTTCGGCTTGTTCCTGCTTGCGCTTCTCTTCCTGTTCTTTGCGACGGGCGTCGCTTTCTTGTCTGCGGGCATCATTTTCACGTCTTCGAGCTTGGTACTGTTCCCGCATCGAAGTCCGGATACCTGTTGACTGGCTGATTAATTCCCTGATTTGCTCATAAATGAGGTTGTTTTGCTCTTTAGCTTTCACGAAAGATTGGTGTAGGCTATCAGCTTCTGTACGGTCGCGCTTCATGATGTTAAGCTTCTCCATCATCTGCGCATGCAAATCTTGACTTTTCTTAGCTAATTCAGTTAATTCTGTGTGATAAACATCTGCTTGAACGTCGAAGGTTTTGCGGTGTTCAAGAAGGTCTTTAATTTTTTTATGTTGACTCTCGATTTTTTTGTATCCGCTAAGCTGAATTTCAAGTTCCTTCACGTTATCGACAAGACGTTTCTCTTCCTTCAAATCCAACGTGGTCGTAGAAATCTTCCATTCGATGGCGTCCAGCTCTTTTTTAAGTTCACGTTGGCTTATACGAGGCAAGTTTTTCTTTAGCGACTCAATTTTCTCGTTGAGGGCGTTCACTTCGTCCATAATCGGGGTAACATTAACCCTCACGGCGTCCCGCTGCGCCTTGAGCTCTTTAACTTTGATGTTTAAGGCGTCTCGTTCCGTTTTCAGTTGGTTTACCTCTTCACGGACCTTGCGTACCTTCTCGTGAAGCTGGTCTCTTTTTTCAATGAACTTTTTGATCTGCTCGTTATTCTCGCGTGTTTGCAGTTTTAGCTTGTCGATTTGGAGGTTGATGTTTGATATTTGGCTCGGGTTTTGTTTCTCGGTCAAGAGTTAGCCTTCTGAATTGGGACTTGTTACCTACGATGTAACATTCGAATTTATATTACTTACCTCTGAAGGCTCCATAAAAAACGTTGTTGTTACGTTTGACTTGTTATAATTTAAATATATGCGGCTACCCTTCATTGGGTGAAGTGGAAACATGACCTTCAACTACGATGACCTGCTAAAACGTGCGTGCGAGCATATGCCTGAAGTTCAAGCAAAAAAGGAACGCTTAGAACTACCCCGAATCCAAATCCAGACCGCGGGCATGCGTACAACCATCGCGAACTTTAAAGAGATCGCCGATGCCTTCGACCGCGACCCCCAGCATGTCCTCAAATTCCTAACCCGCGAGATGGCTACCGCCGCCACCTTCCACGATTCACGCGCAATATTCCAAGGCAAATTCCGAGCAGACAGCTTCGAACGGCTTCTTCAAAGATACCTAGAAGCCTACGTTGTTTGCCCCGTATGCAAGCGGCCAGACACAAAAATCTCAAAAGAAAAACGCTTATCCTTCTTGGTCTGTAACGCTTGCGGCGCAAAATCTTCCATTAAACAGCTTTGAGCGAAAACGAAATGGACGTCTACCTCAACGTACGAAAAGTTGGCAAAAACGTTGTCCTCGCGGTTTGTGACTGCGATTTGCTGGGCAAAACGCTAAGAGAAGGAAAAATCGTTTTCCGCGTCAAAGAAGAGTTCTACAATGGTCGTAAAGCAACCATAGACGAGGCTGTTGGCTTGATTAATAACTCAACCATCGTGAATTTAGTGGGCAAAAACTGTGTTGAGAGAGCCATCGCCCAAGGCTACGTTCACCCTGAGGCGGTACTAAAAATTGAGGGCGTACCTCACGCTCAAATCATGAAGCTCTAAGCTGCCTGCGCCAAAACGTTTTGATGCTCAACGATTAGCGGTCTCAAATCTAGGCGTCTCGTTTCGATTGAGCCGCCCTTGAGGAGAATCTCTTTTGCGTGTGATCCTTCGTTGAACAGCAAATCAATAATCGACATGTAGGGTTGGAAATCTTCGAATCTTTGCCGGTAAGTTGGGTGTTCATATTTGTGGTATTGTACTTTGATTTTTGCTTCTGCAAAGAGCGCTTCGTTGACGTATGCTTTCCCGCCTGAGCCGCATAGGTAGGTGTCAGCGCCTAAGAATTTGCACATTGAGACGAGTTTTTCATTTTTTTCTTTGCCATCGTGGGGGAATTCTGAGGAGCGCAGCATCTGCACTTCAATACCCAGCAGTTTGGTAATGGCTTTTATGATGTGCAGGTTTAAGTCTATGAGAAGTTCATGGTTATAGTTGATTGCCTCTTTTAGGATTGGTAAATATTCTTTGAAGTAGGGAGTTCTATCGTAGCACAGTGTTATCTTGTCAATTTGTCTGTTTCTCCATTGATGGTTGGCGATTTTTACATCTTTAATGACTTGAGGGTGCCCGTGTGTGATGGGGACAGTGAGCCATTCCCAGCCATGCAGTGTTCGGATACGATTTCGATTGTGAAATCCTCCGTGCTGGTACTGGGCATCATCGTAGATAACATAGGTGTCACATCTCGAGAGTTTATCAAAGAAGCCAAGCCATGGCATGTATTCGGGTTGATGAACAAAAACGATCATCAATGTTCTCCTCAAGGGGAGAAGCCACTATGTTCATTCCGACTGCGCTAACTTTTTTATTCAAAGAACCTGTTAAGAACCACCTTAGATGAAGGTGTATACAAGCTTTAAGACGCTTGGTTTTTTGTTGAATCAATCGTATTGAACAAAGCAGCCTCACAATAAACGAACAATATTCCAGATAATAAGCACTAGCTACACATGCATGGCACCCACAAAATCCCTCTTACTGCAAACAGGCGGCGGTTTCAGAGAGCAATCTGCGTACGGGAAGATGTTGTGGGCAGATGCTTTCACATTGACCGCAACGAATACAATTGTTCGCTCTTCGCTCAGTTGGCACAACAGCCGTGTATTCACGCTTAATCTGTGCTTGCGCGCTTAAGTCTCGGCGTTTTGTTGCAAATTCATTTAGAAACGTCAAGGTTTGGGGTATGTCTATGTGTTGGGGGCATTTGCTACAGTAGCGGCATTTACTACATCCGATGTAGCCGAACTGTTGGAAGAGTTCACGCGACTTGGCTAATGCTTGGATTTCTTTTTGGGTAAGCGAGTTTACTGCTGAATTGTTTGCGCTCTCCAAGTTATCTTGCAGTTGAGTCATCGAATTCATGCCGCTCAAGGCTGTGACTACTTCAGGATGACTCCAAACCCATTGCAAACCCCAATCAGCTGGTGTGCGCTTAACGCCAGATTTGTCCAACTCGCGCTGGATGTTCGGTGGAGGCGGTACTGCAAGCAGACCTCCCGCGAGTGGCTCCATAACTACGACGGCTAAACCTCTGGCTGCAGCGTACCTTAAGCCCTCAACCCCCGCTTGGTAGTGCTCATCGAGGTAGTTGTACTGGATTTGGCAAAACGCCCAGTCATATGCATCAACTATCTCCCTGAAAACGTCGAGTTCATCGTGGAAACTGAAGCCTATTTGGCCGATTTTGCCCTTCTTGATTTGGCGCTCAGCCCAATCGAGCACCGCTAATTCTTCTACTTTACTCCAAGTCTGCTTCATTAATGCGTGCAGTAGGTAGAGATCAATGTGACCTGTTTTTAGCCGTTTAAACTGCAATTCAAAGATTCTATCTAGGTCGTTTTTGGTTTGGATTGAGAAGATGGGCATTTTGGTGGCTATCTTAACTTTTTGTCGGTATGTGCCTGCTAAGGCTTTGCCTACGACGGCTTCGCTGTTGCCCTCGTGGTAGGGGAAAGCGGTGTCGATGTAGTTCACTCCTTGGTCGATAGCGTATCGGATTAGGCGAATTGCTTCGGGCTCGTTTATTTCTGCCTGGTTGTTGCCGTTGATGGGGAGGCGCATGGTTCCGAATCCGAGCACGGAAGCTCCCCAGCCAGTTTTGCCAAAACGACGATACTGCAACAGAACACCAGTAAACTACGTTTAAGGATGGGATTAATAGGTTTAGTGTAGTCGAGGGGGAGTTTCAATCTGTTGCTTTAACAGTAGATCAAAGTTTTGCTGTTCTGCTTGTGGATTTGCCCACAACCAGCCAGTAACACAAACCAGACGCAGACACCAAAACACAACCGCCAGCAAAGCCCCCACGAAGATGAAGAATAAGGGCCACACCCTCTTCTTCTTAATACAAAAAAACAAAAATAAACCGATTTACTGAACAACAATACCCGTGCGTTCTAATGCTATTTTAGAATGAACATTTATCTGCCACTGTACTTTACCGTTTTTTCGGTTGCCTGTTTCCGTAAGCAATGTTTATACCTCTACAGCGAGTATAATATTCTGTAGTTTTTTAGTCTAAAATCGTATTGGAGGTGAATTTTTTATGGCAGATATTGTTGACGCTGCAATGTCCGCAGGCATGTTCAACACTCTGGTAACCGCAGTTAAAGCCGCAGGATTAGTGGATACACTCAAAAGCCCCGGCCCCTTCACGGTCTTTGCGCCCAACGACGCGGCATTCGCTAAACTGCCCCAAGGAACAATCGACGCACTCCTAAATGACATCCCCAAGCTAAAAACAATCTTAACTTACCACGTCGTCTCAGGAAAATACACGTCAGCAGAGGTTGCTAAACAAAAAAGAATGACCACCGTCGAAGGCGAAGACCTAAAAATCGACGCGGCAAAATGGCGCCTGCACAACTCAATAAAAGTTAACGACGCCAACATCATAAACCTCGACATAATGGTGGACAACGGCGTGTGCCACGCAATCGACAAAGTGCTTATGCCCAAGATGGAAATGATGCAACAGCACTAAGAAGAAACAATTATTTCCTTTTTTCTCAATTTTTTACTTTTTTAGCACTGCCTGATTTTTTGCGCCATCTCATCGAGCGCTGAACGCGGTACCTCTTTGAGTTCGCTAAAACGCGGTAACGTCTGCCCTGTAAATCTTGGAACCACATGCACATGCAGATGAAAGATGTCTTGCCCCGCGGCTGCTCCGTTCTGCTGTATGATGCTTATGCCGTCAGCGTTGGTTGCTTTCTTTATTGTAGCCGCAAGTTTCTTGGAGACCTTATGGATTTCGGAGAGTTCCCACTCAGGAGTATCAAAGATGTCAACGTAGTGAGCTTTGGGGATAACAAGGCTGTGTCCCATGTTTAGCGGGCGGATATCTAGAAACGCCATAACCACTTCGTCCTCGTAGAGTATGCTTGAAGGCGCCTGCTTAGCCACGATTTTACAGAAGATACAATTTTCATCAAAGCCCACACGATTCACCACTTAACTGATTTACCCTCTTGGAGTTAATCAATCAGTTTATATGTTATGGCAGTTCATATTCTTTTTACCAAAACAGAGGCAGATTTTATGACTGAATTGGAAGACAAGGTTCGCGTAGAAGTAGGCAAAGTAGTGGATCCAGAAACGGGTCAAACTTTTGAGGAGATGCAGATGATTCAAAGCGTAAAAGAAACCTCACCGGGCACCGTCACCGTGGAATTCGTCCCAACAAGCCCCTTCTGTCCAATCGCGTTTAAACTCGCCGCGGACATCCGCGATGCCGCCAACAAAGTTGAGGGCATACAGAAAGCGGTTGTTTACTGCCGAGGTCACGCGATGGAAGAACAAATCAACGAAATGACCAACAAGCAATAGGCCCAAGAACTTTTTCTATTTAGTTGCCTCTTTTGCTGTTTCCCTTTATTGGCAACTCCACTTTGAAAACTGCGCCTTGTCCAACGGTGCTTTCAACCTTGATTTTTCCGCCATGTGCCTCGGCGATTCTTTGGCAAATCGCCAATCCAAAACCCATGCCCTTCGCTTTAGTCGTGTAGAGAGGCTGGAACATTTTCTTCAATTCGTCCACTGAAATGCCCGCTCCAGTGTCTATAAACGAAAACTTTATGGCTTCCCCCTCAACTTGGCTTTTTATTATAAATTGTCCCCCTTCAGGCATCGCATCAACAGCGTTCTTGAGGATGTTAACGAAAACCCGCTTCATCTTAACCGCATCTAAAGACATTTCTGGGCCGTCTTCGGTTAAATCATGCACTTCGATATTTTTGGGGAAATCTATCATCGCCAACGATGCCTTGATGAGGGATTTGGGTGTCGAGTTTTGCAAGTCAATGTTTATGTTTCCCGCATAGTCAAGGAGGTCATTGATTATTTTGTTGGAGTATTCAACATTGTTCTCGATTACTTCAAGCATATCCTTGCCTGTTTTGTCGAGTTGCACACTGTATTTTTTCTTCAAGTAGTAGGCAGCGTTCGATATTCCTGTTAACGGATTGCGCAAGTCATGACCCACCATACCAGCAGTTTCGCCAATTGCGGCAAAACGTTCGGCGGTCCGCAACTCTTTCG
Organism: Candidatus Bathyarchaeota archaeon; assembly: GCA_023488905.1. Lineage (GTDB taxonomy): Archaea > Thermoproteota > Bathyarchaeia > Bathyarchaeales > Bathycorpusculaceae > Bathycorpusculum. Next base: position 21,415 of record JAMDCQ010000015.1, on the reverse strand, counting down.
TTCGTTCCTCAACAAGCGCCTCCAAATTCTTGGTGTGCTCTTCAAGTTTTTCCTGTATCTCTTTTCTCTTAACGAATTCGCGGTAGGTGTTTTTTCGGTAACTGTGCAGTTGATAGGCGCCTGCTGCCGCAATGACGTTTGAGATGAATAGACCAAACAGTATGGTGAACAGGACTGGCGATTCAGTGGGTTTGGTTACTAAGAGGATAATTAGGGCTTCGCCGATTGAGGCTACAAACGCCAAGAAACATTGATAGCGGAAACGGAAGGGTACTATAAGAAAAATCACAAATACAGAGATGATTGTGATGAGGGCTTGGACTACGAAGTCGCTGGGGCGCATCGTGTTTATGACGCCTCCTCCGATGGCCATGATGATGACTGAAAGAGTTATTATGATATCGTAGGTGTGGGAGTTTTGGACGCGACCTAAGACGACTGCACTTAGAAAGAGGAACCCAATTAAAACAAGTCGGAAGGCCACAAGGCCGAAAAACGCTGGTAACCACCCAAAAAACTGATAATCGTTAAAAATGTATCCTATCATGGGAATTATGAAGAATAACACTGCAAGCTTAGCTCTATTTTTATCGCTTTCGAGGTAGAACTTGCGGTAACCCTCGTCTTCCCTATTGCCCCGTAAGGCGCTAAACATGCATGTCCTCGGGGCTTCAAGCAGTTTTCGACTATTTGTAACTTTCCAATATCTGCCCAGTTCTTTTCAACTGTACAACAAAACTGCATGTCAATCTTAAATAACTATAGAAAGCGCTCTTTAATGCAACTTATACCGCAGCTAACACTTGCAGGTTTAGACATAGATACTGGGTAACTTTGTTGAGTGCAAGCTGGCAAAACAACATAATGGTGCGCGACCTCTCTGAGTGGAGCTCCCCTCCCTTATTTAAGCAGTGGATTAGATGTTTGGGTTTTTGGATGTTTTTGTTTTTCTAGTGTTAGCTGAAGAGGGTGTGGCCCTTATTCTTCATCTTCGTGGGGGCTTTGCTGGCGGTTGTGTTTTGGTGTCTGCGTCTGGTTTGTGTTACTGGCTGGTTGTGGGCAAATCCACAAGCAGAACAGAATACGTTCATAATCAGAATTGTTGCCCGAATGGGCCACCGGGCAGTCTAAAACCCAGATGTTTCGGAGCAACTTTTGATTATGTGTTACACGCTGCTTCTCTTTAAAGCCACCATGCACCCCACAAAAAAAGCAAACCCAAAAACGATCAGCCCAACAAAAGACAGCCAGGGGAAGGGTTGCCCTAAAACCGTTGTCCGCAATAGGTTACTTACGTGGGTTAGTGGCAGAAAATAAAGAACCGCTTTGGCTACGTCGGGCAGTTGACTCAGCGAGAAGAAGGTACCGCATAAGAAAGTCATAGGCAACATCACCACTGTGCTAAAGGTACTCATACTCTGATGCGAATTAATAACCAACGCGATGAGCACACCGAACAATGCGAACACGAAACAGGATAGCAACAGCATCAAGAAGAACGGCGGATTAGCCAGTAATGTAGGCGCCGCAAGAGCGAACCCAACAACGTATATGGCAAGAGCGCTAATCGAACCTCTGAGTACGCCTATTAGGGCTTTTCCTATCACGATTGAGTAGGAACTTACAGGTGACATCAACAGTTCGTCGAAGCTTTTGTAGAAGAATTTGTCGACCTGAAGCTTAGATGCCGCACCGTTGAAACTAATGGAAAAAGCCGTCAAAGCAACTATACCAGGAATGACAAAAGCAAGGTAGGATACGCCGTCAACGTTGACGCCTTGACCTAAACCGTAACCGAAGGCAACCAAATACAGAAGCGGCAACACTAGACTGGTCGCTATGGTTGATTTCCAGTGGCGGCGCATATTACGAAGGTCTACCCAAAGCACCGCGTATGTGTCGCTAAAGAAATTGGTAACCATCAAGAGTCCCCCACCTTTTCGCCTGTTCTCTCAATAAAGACGTCTTCCAGATTTGTGTCACGGATGATAACGGTGGCTGAGTCGTTGGGTAACTTTTGAACATAGTTGTTGGCGGTTTCGCGGTCTTGGAAGAATTCGCAGCGAGTTTCTTTATTGTTAACTAGCGTTTCGACTGCAACAGCACCCAGCTTTTTGCGAAGCTCTGCTGGTTTACCTACAGTAATTAAGTGTCCGTGATGCATGATTCCAACGCGTTTGCACAGAACCTCTGCCTCTTCTATGTAGTGGGTTGTTAGAAAAATTGTTGTGCCGTCGTTGTTTAAGCGGCGCATGAAGTCCCAGAGGCGACGGCGGGCTTGGGCATCTAAGCCTACTGTTGGCTCATCTAAGAACAACAGTTTAGGTTCATGCAACAAGCTGCAGACGATAGCGGCTTTCTTTTTCATGCCACCAGAGAGGGCGTCCACCATTTTGTCGGCGTATTCGGTGAGTTCAACGTATTCAAGCAACTCGGCTATGCGTTTTTTGCGTTTCGAAGATTCGAGGTGGTGTATTCGGGCGTGGAATTCCATGTTTTCCCGAATTGACAGGTCGCGGTCTAAACTTAGATGCTGCTGCACTACGCCTATGACCTTTTTCACTTTTTCAGGCTCAGTTCTCACGTCGAATCCGTCTACGGATGCGAAACCACTGTCAGAGCGAGTAAGCGTGGTCAAAACGCGGATGGTGGTGGTTTTTCCTGCGCCGTTTGGTCCAAGGAAACCGAAAATTTCGCCCCTCTCAACTTGCAAATCTAAATTGTCGATTGCTTTGATGTTGCCGTAGCTTTTAGTTAAATTTTCTGTGTAGATAAAATTGTTCAAGGCTATTACTCCTCTGGATTGTCATGTTTCTTTAGGGCTTCTGTTACGGCCTGTTTTGCCGTGAAACCGATTAATTCGCCCATTTTTGTGTGTCCACCAGTGTGACTGATGACTATGTTGGGGTTTACGCCGGAGACTACGATCATGTTGTCTGTTCCTGTGCCTGTTGCCTGAATTTGAGGCGAAGGAGTGCTTCGGTAATCTAAATCTTGAAGTGCGGCTGTTTTGGCTTCGGTTGTCGTCATTATAGCTCTAGCCATGGCACCCCAAGTCAAAGAGACATTAGTCAAAAGAATAATATTGATTGTTCCAAGTTTAGGCTGAAAACCAGTTTTCTTCTCAACCCATGGACCTTCATCGAACCCCATACGCAGGGCATTATTTCTAGCGCCACCTGTCGCTATGCAACAGACATGGAAGTCTTCATATGATTTTTCGCAGAATGCTACTTTTTCCATGTTAACAGCGGTACTCATGAAAGTGAGATTACTGAGACGAAGACCCAAGGTGGCAGGTAGGCGCTTCACAAATTGGGCATACTTCTGCAGCGTCATTATGTTACCAGATAGCGGATCTGGGACAAACACATTGGCAACGTTGTTTACGTGTTTGATTCCTTCTAATGTTGAGAGCACTCGTCTTTTTTCGCTAAACGAGACAAGGGTAGTGTTGAGTTGTATGCCTTCGTATTTGTGGTAAACTACTCTTGCATTAACTTCTTTTAATTTTAGGTTCAACTTGTTTTCTTTAAATTTTGTTACAGCTTGTATCATTGTTTCTTCTCCTTCGGTGTGTTTATTTTTTCGTTTGCATCTTCAAGTAAGCCTTCCACGTTTAGGTAGAGCTTCTGAAGCTCATTTTTCATTTCCTGAGAAGCCTGCCACATGCCTCGTTCGATAGCCTCCAAAAGTCGCTCCACCATGTTCTGAAGGGCATGAGGGTTTACATCTTTGAGCCACTCTTGCATTGCTTTGTCTAGGACGTATTTTTTAGCCAAATCCTCATACATCCAGTCCTCGACGACTTCAACGGTGGCGTCCCAGCCGAAGACAAAATCCACTGTTCTGGACAGGTCAGCTGCACCTTGGTAGCCATGCCGTTTCATGCTTTCAATGTATTTGGGGTTAAGGAGCCGCGAACGGAAAACGTGGCAGGTTTCCTCGGCGGTGCTTCTAACCTTGACTCGTTTGGGGTCAGAGCTATCGCCGCAGTAGGAGCGGGGAGCTTTTCCACCGATGACTTTTACTGCGTTAATCATGCCGCCGTGGGCGTCGTACCAGTCGTCTCCGTCTAAGATGTCGTACTCGCGTGAATCTTGGTTTTTTACGGTGATGTTAATTTTGCTTAATCGACGCTCAAACTCCTTGGGAACTTGGCGACCGTAAGTTTTGCGGGTGTAAGCGTAGCTTCCCCAATTGACGTAGATGTCGCTTAGGTCTTTTTGTTCCTTCCAATTCTTGGAGTCTATGGCTTCGCTGACACCGCAGCCGTAAGCGCCAGGGCGGTCACCGAAAATTCGGTAGCAAGCTTCTTCTCGCAGCTTAGTTGGGTCAATATCTTCCGCGGCGCGTTCGTTAACTTCGCTCTCTACATGTTTTGCTATGAAGTTCTGTTCAGATGGCTCTTTTAGGCTCGCAACCAACGCAACAGCATCGTCAAGGAGGTGAACAACATTGGGGAAAGTATCGCGGAAAAGCCCGCTTATGCGAACAGTCACGTCGATACGGGGGCGCTTTAACGTTTCAAGTGGGATGACTTCAACTCCGACAACGCGGCCGCTGGAGCCTTCCCAGACGGGTTTTGTGCCCATTAAGTAGAGGATTTCTGCTATGTCGTCGCCTTTGGTTTTCATGGTATCAGTTGCCCAGATAACGATGCCGACATTCTCGGGGTATTTCCCTTCTTCTTTTTGGTAACGTTCAATCAAAGCGTTTCCTAAGGCAACACCGACCGCCCAAGATGCAGGGGTGGGAACTGCCCGTGGGTCTACGGAGTAAAAGTTTCTGCCTGTCGGCAAGATATCTGCCATGCCCCGTGTTACTGAACCCGATGGTCCAGGCGGTATGTAGCGGGCTGAAGAAGCGGAGACAGTGTTTGTTAATTCGTCGGCAGTTGCGTTTAAAGCAGGAACCAAAAAGACTCCGATGTATGAGAGGCATTTGTGGACTTTGAAGCTGTCTTTGCCGAGAACGTCAAAGATGATTTTTTGGATGTTTTGTGTGTTAAAGTTTTCAGCGTGAAGCTTCTGGATAAGCTGAAGAGATAGCGCATTTAGTTCGTTGAGTCTGTCGCCGTTGGTTTTGCCGTCGCTGTTAAGTTTACCTCTATGCGCAAGCAAGTCTTCAAAGTCGTAGCCCTTCAGTTCAGCAAGGGACTCCCTTAGCGAAGGCACAGAGCCGTTGCTTAACCGTGTTAACGTGACTAAGAATTCATCCAACCGCAGATCAGTGGGTGCCTCGCCTAAAATGTGGAGGCCGTCACGAATTTGAGCATCAGATAACTCGTTGATGTAGGCGTGAAGACGCTCTAAGAAGGCGTCGAAATCGGCGAAGGCTGTTTCTTGGGTTACTGCTAAGTCTTGGTCGAGTTTTGCTTGAACCACGTTTTCCCATATCAACTTCTGCAAAACTGGAAGTTTCTCTCGGTCAACGCCTTTAGCGTGATAATACTCTTGCAGTTGAACTTCGAGTTTTGCTAATTCCTCATATGAGTCAGCGTTATGCATGGCTGGAACCAAATACTCGATAATACAGCAGTATCCTCTGCGTTTAGCTTGGGTACCCTCCCCAGGGTTAGTTTGGACATAGGGGTAGATATTTGGCATGTCTGCGATGGTGATGTCGGATTGGCAGCTGCGTGATAAACCCACAGATTTACCGGGCAACCACTCCTGCGTGCCATGCGTGCCAATGTGCATGATTACGTTGGCTTTGAATACGTCGCGTATCCAGCGGTAGTATGCGTGGTAATGATGCGGCATGGATATGTCTGGGCTGTGATAGAGGCTCGAAGAAGAGGTTTCCATGAACCCGCGTGGCGGCTGCATCCCAATGAAGACGTTACCGTTGATTATTCCAGCAACCAGCAATTTGCCGTTGAAGACGAAAAGTTTGCCTGGATGTAGCCCCCAGTCTTTATCCATTTTATCTGAGACATCCAAGGGCAACTCATCGAACCATTTCGCGTAGTGTTCGCTTGAGATTTTAGCTAGAGCGCGGTCTGAGAGTTCTTGGGGGCTTGCCCATCGGCGGTCGTTTGTTAAGCCGTTGATTATGGTGTCCATTAGTTTCTGGCTGCTTTCAGGCATAGATTCAAGCGTGTAACCGTCTTTCTTTAATGCGCCCAAAATGTTCATGACGGAGGCAGAGGAGTCAAGCCCAAACGCGTGACCAATTGTGTCGTTTCGGGGTGGATAGTTGTGGAAGATTATAACTACTTTCTTTTCGCTGTTTGTAATGCGTCGTAGTTTGCCCCAGTTAACTGCTAAACTAATCAGTTTTTGGGTTCGTTCAGTGATAGGTTCATACTTTATTAGCCGCGTTCCTGTGGCGGGGTTGATTTGGCAGAAGTCCATAGCGGCAATCGGCACGGTTATCAGGGCGCCGTCGAATTCGGGCATAGCGATGTTTGGGGGTATATCCATGATGCTTAAGCCCTGAATTGAGTCTCGCCATTCTTCGGCGGTGTTACAGGTGAGGATGGCTTTGATTATAGGAACGTTGAGTTTTTTGAGGATTGTTGAAGCGTCTGCTCCTGAGAGGCAAGTTGTAAAAGAGAAAGAAAACAAGCTAACGACAACGTCAACTAAGGGTTTGCCCTCTTTTAGGAAGTAATTGTCAATCACCCATTCTAACCCGTTAATGCCAAGTTTCTGGTTTTTTGAGCCGCTGAAAAACACGGGCAGCACGTTTGCGCCTTGAGCTTCAATTTCTCGGATGGTACTGTCAACGAAGCTTGTGTTGCCTCCTTGCCAGTGGCTTTGATGGAACCATAACCCCACAGTTAACCGTTTAGCGTCAACTTTCTTTTCTAGATACTCTGCAAGTGTGGGAATGTAGTCAAAATCTGGGTGGTAAATCCCTTCCCAGAGCGGCGTGGCCGGTTCCTCAAAAACAAAGCTGGCACCCGTAAAGCGGCTTACGAGGAAATACATGAGGTTTTCAAAGTTCTTTTTCCCGCCATAGTTGAGGTAGAAAAAGATTTTTTTGCGGTCCTCTGGTTCCACCGTGGAATACTTGTTGTAGTCTTTGGCTCCAAAAAACGAAGCCGAAACCATCAGCGGTACTTTTGCGGTTTTTAGTGCCTCAACCAGCTTTTCCAACTCAGGCAGGTCACCCATCAAGTGCACAATCACTATGTGAGCGGTCTTTGCAAAGTTTATGAATTCATCTAATGTGCCGAAGTCTCGAAAGTCTCCGCCTGTCCGCAGGCAAAGTTCGATGGTGTTTGGGGTTTTTTCGTTTATTGCTTTAGCAGCCGCTATGGCTGGTATGGCGTCGGTTGGGATAGTTGTTACGATTGCGATTTTTGTTTTTGACATGTATTTTCCTCGTTAATGTTTTTGCTCAAGGACAGGCGATAATTTTGTGTGTGAGAACAAGTCGGTTTCATTCATTAATGGAGTGACTTGGGGTTTGCCCACAAATGAGGTTGAAACATTGGCCTTAATGCCATACACGGCTTCAATGTTTTTTTCAGTCAGAACCTCTTCGGGCGTGCCCAGTGCAAATATACAGCCATTTTTTAACATAAGCATGCGATCAGAGAACCTGCTTGCCAAATTCAAGTCATGCATAGAAACAATAACCGAGCGTTCTTTGCTCTGTGCCAAACTCTTGAGCATACATAGGATTTCAAGTTGATGTTTAATGTCTAGTGAGCTGGTGGGTTCATCGAGTAACATGAGTTTAGGCTGCTGTGCTAAGGCACGTGCAATTATGACTTTTTGTTGTTCGCCGCCGCTGAGCTCATTGAAGTGGCGCATCCCAAGGTGACCGATCCCAAGGTAATCCAGCATATCGGCGACGATTTCATTGTCGCGTTCACTGATATTCCAGTGAATGTAGGGTTTTCTCCCCATCAAAACGACATCGAAAACGGTGAAGGGAAAAGTGCTTGAGGAACTTTGAGGTACATAACCCATAAGCATAGATAGCTCTTTGAGGTTCATTTTGCAGGTGTCTTGATCGTCAACAAGCACGGTGTTATTTTTGGTTTTGAGGATGCGGTTGATGCATTTTAGCAGGGTGCTTTTTCCTGAACCGTTGGGGCCCACGATGCTCAGCATCTCGCCTAATCCGACGTCGAATTCAACATCTTTAAGGATTGAGATTGGACCATAACTAAAGGTTAGTTTGTTTATGCATAGTTTCATCCGAATGATCTCCTCCGTTTACTCACTAAAAGGTAAATGAAGAATGGGACACCCAAAAGAGACGTTAAAATCCCCACTGGAAGCTCTGTGGGCATAATTATCAGTCGCGCCACGGTGTCGGATGCAAGGAGCATCAAGGCACCCATACCGATACTGCAGGGGATAAGGTATCGGTGGTCACTGCCAAGCAGCATACGAGCAATGTGGGGAGCAATCAAATCCACAAAACCTATGATACCTGTGAAGGCGATGATGCTGGCGGTCGCGATTGTTTCTAGAAGCATGTTTACAGTTAGGACGCGTTTGGAGTTTACGCCCAAGCTTTTTGCTACGTCTTCGCCCATGCTCATGATGTTGATGTTCCAGGATTGGGTCATCATCAAAATAATCGTCACCGCCACGATGGGCAGGCAAATCAGGATTTTTTCCCATGTTGCCGTGTAGAGACCGCCTAAAAGCCAGAAAACGATGGCGGTTACCGCATTACTATCGGGTGATATATACTGAATCAAAGATAAAAGGGCAGAAAAGAGGAAACCAACAGCGACCCCTGCCAAGATCACCGTTTCTGAGGACATCCCCCTTAATCGGGCAATCGAGTAAACAATTATCATGGCAAGCAAACAGAACATGAAAGCGTTACCGATAACCAAGTATCCGCCAACAAAGGAAATAACACCTATTCCGAAAACTATAGCTAACGCAGCACCAAAACCCGCAGCTGAAGAAATCCCCAAGATGTAAGATGAAACAAGGGGATTACGTAGGACACCCTGCATGGTTACCCCTGCCGCCGCGAGACCTGCCCCTGCGACCAATGCTAGTACGATACGCGGGAATCGTATATCCCAGATTATAGTCTGAGCTAAAGCAGACCCCGGGTCGAGGTTTAAAAAAGGAAAAGTCCTTGAAATAATAACTTGGAGAGCTTCAGGTAAGCGAGGAGAACCCGCACCGAAACTAATCGAAATAAGAACGACGATAATTATTGCTATAAAAACAGAGAAAATTGCAAGAAGCTTTCTCTTCTTGCCTTTATTGTAAAGTTTTGTCAGTTCAGCTTTGGTTGTCATGGATACGCAAACGTTCCTGCAATGGGGGTTCCGAAAAACTTTTGATTAAGCTCCTGATTCACTGTTGCTGGGTCTATGTCTGAGAAGAGGCTTGGCTGAAGCCACTTTGCCCAGTAGAGGTAGCCGACAACGCATCGTACACCGCTTCTGGCGTAAAAGTCGCAGACGTAGACCCGTCCATACTTAACGGCATCAACATTTTGAAGCGCCGTTCTGTTTTGAACGTCGTTTTTGGCAGCGATGAAATCATTTATGTTATGTGTAGGACTGGCGATGAGAACAATTATTGCAGAAGGATTTTGCTCAACGATAAATTCAGTGCTAAGTGTCGGGGAGTAAACTGTTTGGTTTTCAGCAATGTTGATTCCGCCGGCTTGATATACACTTTGGGTGACAAAGGTTCGACCGTAACCATACCATTCAAGATATGTTTTCACCTGTTGAGTGGAGGTCAAAGCATATATGCGGTCTTTAACGATTTTGTTATAGTTCTGTGCCCATGTGACATATGTGTCTACTTCAGTTTGGTGACCGACGATTTTGGTAAAGTTCTGCATTAAACCGCAGGTGAAATCTATCGGGGTGCTTAGGGCATAGAGTTCATCTTTTGTTAACTTGGAAGGATTTGTCGGTTCTGGTGTGGTTGTGTCAATAATGTAAACTGGGATGCCTGCGTTTTTGAGTTGTTGATATGAGGTTGGGTTGTATGGTAGCATTGAACTAGCAAAGATTATGTCTGGGTCAAGGGTTATCAGCGCTTCTACGTTTGGTGAATAATCATCTATCCCAAATGTTTTAACACTTAGGATTGATGGAGGCATCGTGCAGCTGTCCGTGCGCCCAACAATTAGATCTTGACAGCCCATAGCGCATAGAATCTCGGCTATGCCGCCGTCAAGAGCTGCGATTTTGGTTACTGGGAGCGGTATTGTCATGGTGTTTCCTGCGCCATCTGTAACTGTTACCTCTGTGGGGGCTGGCGTGGGGGTGGGATTAGTCTGTGTATTGGATGATGCTGTTGGCTTCGTAGTCGGTTTCGTAGTTGCTGTTGAGGTCGGTGATGAGGTGGGTGATTCAGTACCTGTTGGAGAAGTAGTTGGAGTTACGGTAGGGGTGGCAGTAGGCGACGGTTCAGACGGAGAAGCATATAGACTGTAAACGCCATAGATTGATGCAATTATAACGATTCCAATAATGAAAGCTGCTGCTACAAGTTTTGTATTCTTCAAAGGTTTCACCTCCTAACAGGATTGTCCAATGAAATCCTATGATCCTCAAACAAGTTGTCCTTAACAGCCGACACAATTGGCGCAGCACTTAACTCTTCTAAACGAAGGTACTTGCCGCCCACGGCCTCAGAAATCTGCTTCACCAAACCAAAACTCAAAAAGCCCCTCTCGGTGTCAACGGCGATTGTCTGGATTCCTTGAGAAGCTATACTTTGAGCAATCCGTTTTGCTTCTTCAACAGGGTCTCCGCCGCTAAGGTTAACGTTTGCCCGTCCATCAGAAACCAAGACAAGTAGGGGAATATCTTTGCCGTCTCGGGTCCAAAACTTGATTGTGTCCACACCAAGTTTCAGACCATGCGCCAGCGGGGTCCGTCCGCCTGTTGGAAGTTTGGCCAAGTATTTTTGTGCTAACTCTACACAGTTAGTTGGTGGTAGGACTAGCTCGGCTGCGTCTTTGCGAAACGCAATTAGTCCCACGCGGTCTCGCCGTTGATAAGCATCTAGCAGAAGAGAAAGAACGGCACCTTTTGTGGCGCTCATTCTTTCTTCTGCCGCCATTGAGCCACTGGCATCAACCACAAACAGGATCAAATTACCCATTTTTGTTTCCCTGACTTTTTCACGCAAATCACTACGTTCAATCAAAAGGGCCATTTGCTGATCATTTGATTCCTCTCTTCGTCGTTTCTGAAAAGGTGCAGCTGCGCGTAGAGTTGCGTCAAAAGCCAAATCAGCAACTTTTCCCTTAGGAATCATGCTGGCTACATAGCGGCCCTTTTTTGAATCGCTGAGTGTTTTTGACCTTCTTCCTGAGCCTTTCCGCTCGATTTCGTCTAGAACAGGTGCAGCTAAGGGTTTAACGGCGTAGGGTGAATCAGCTTGAAAGACCTGTTCCTTTGTTGGCTCCTGTTGTTCATTTGGTGAGTCATCGGGTTCAGGGGAGCTGTCGTTTTCCTGAGGTTGAGTCTGCTGATTCTTGTTCCATTTGTCGATACTTTCATTGACTTGCTGCTGTTCCATTTTGGGTTCTTCAAAAGGCTGCCTTCGCTGACGATGCGGAAGGACAAACTCGGCGGCTTCTTTGATGTCTTCTTCGGTAACATCAGTTCGCCCCTTGAAAGCTGCAATGGTGCAGGCAGTCTTATACATAGCAATATCTGCACGGTGCCCATCAACAGCGAAGTCAGTGCAGATTTGTGTTATGAGATCAAGGAGTTGGTCACTCAATTTTACCTCGGGCAAAAGCATGGTGGCGGAGATGATCTTGTGGCGCATTTGCTCCTGGTTATCGAACTGAGTGGCAACAAAAGAAGCAGGGTCGCTTTCAAAGGCAATACGCCGCCGAACAATTTCAGCCCTAGCTCCCTTGTAGGGTATGCCTTTAACTTCGACAGAGAGCGCAAAACGGTCTAACAATTGTGGTCGAAGTTCGCCTTCTTCAGGATTCATCGTTCCAATCAAAACGAACTGGGATGGATGACTAAAAGAGACACCTTCACGCTCAACGTAGTTTACCCCCATCGCCGCTGCATCCAGCAAGACATCTACGAGGTGATCGTCGAGGAGGTTAACTTCGTCAATGTAGAGGAGGTTGTGGTTTGCTTGGGCTAGGATGCCGGGGTCGAAGTGTTTTTCTCCTGTTTTTATGGCTTTTTCTATGTCGATTGTTCCTACGAGGCGGTCTTCGGTGGCTCCGACGGGCAACTCCACAACTGTTACTGGGCGTTTAGCGACTGAGAAATTTTCGCCTCTTGCCATTTTGGCGTTGCAGGCGCCGCATGTGTCTTTTGGATGGGTGGGGTCGCAGTGGAATGGGCAATCAGCGATGGTGTCTACTTCTGGGAGGAGGTTTGCTATGGCACGTACTGTTAGGGATTTGCCGGTTCCTTTTTCGCCTCTGAGGAGGACGCCACCGATTTTTGGGTTGATGACGTTTAGGATTAGGGCGGTTTTCATTTTTTCTTGGCCGACTATAGCGCTGAAGGGGTAGATGGTTTTGTTGCCCAATTTTTGTGACTCCTCGCTTGGTTGGATTATCCAACAAAAGACCTAATAAACTTTGGTTAAACCAAAGTTAACCCCAGGTTTAACAAATCAAGTTGATCAAATTTTGTTGAAATCCACTCCACAATCAAAAGGCACAAACCAATTGTATGAACAACCATTCAATCGTAAAGAAGGTCACAACCAATAGGTGTCTTTGATAGTGGGGCCGCTAGGATTTGAATCCAGAATCACATGCCTCCACGTTTGTACCTTAATCCAAGCTATACGCAAATAATCAGAAACTGGGAAAGCCATATTTTAAATGCACAAGCTATTTTATTCAGCAACTACGTTGCTTAGGTGTGATTACTTCAGTGAAGGACTCAGCTTGCGTCGCTGAATGCTTTATTTGCCTAAGTTATCTAGAAGAAAAAACAAGTCAGTTATTCGAAGAATTATCTAAGAAAACCAAAGACGCCTCAATCAAAACCAAGTTCCATAGGATTTCGTCAGATAGCAAAAAACATGCAACCATACTGAAAAAAATAGCCAAAGCCATAGGAAATCCCCAAGTAGAACAAAAGGAATGCAGAAAGAACCTAAGCTTAATTTTCAAAACAATCGAAACTATATCCTTGGATATATCTGAAAAAGAGGAAATAACACCCGAAGACCTCTATGGTTTCATCTCAACTTTGGAAAGTCCAACTGGTGAAGAGCAGTTTATGTCCACTCAAGCCAAAACATTCCAGTTTATGTCAAAACAAATAAGCCAGTTGTACGGCGTAGATTTGGATAAATACAAAAAACTGCTCGGCAAGATAGTTGAAGATGAAGAAACTCATAGACAAACTCTAGAGGAAATTAAGAAACGGCTGCAGAAGGGGCATGAGCCTACAGAAAACTGGACATGAAAATTTTGTTCTAATCACTGGAAGCCACATGATGCCTTTACTCTTTTAGATTTTGCCAGCTGATACGTTGGCTTGCCAAAATATCAAACACGTTTACAACCAGCCTGCAACGCAAAATAAATGCAGAACCCAAAACACAGCATCCACGCAGTCCGTTGGTTGTTGTGTATAGGCGCCTTTTCGGCAACAATTATTAAAGAAGAAAACAGTGGTGGGGCCGCTGGGATTTGAACCCAGGATCGCATGCGCCCCAGGCATGTATCCTAATCCATGCTAGACGACGGCCCCCACAATTATGCGCCACCGTTTGGGGATTTGAGGGTTTTTCAATACGTATATGAACTTAAATCTTCTGGATACAACAATCAGCTTCTCATACGCCACCGCAAGCAAGCAACTTGCCGACCCAATTTTACCAACATATTTGGATTCTAATATTCAACCTATGCAGAAAACCTATAGAGGGGATAAGAAAACCCTCAACCACCGTTTGATTGTGGGGTGGCGTTTAACTTATAATTGGTCAACCTCTATCTTTATGCAGGTGCATTTGTTGACTGCTGATGCAAGCAGAGTTAAAAAACCTAAATTGCCCAAGAAACGGTTACTGAAAAAAGTAAACCGCCGATAAACCGAAGCAGCATTTTTGGCCTGTTTGACGGCGAAGTTTAGCGAAGCATATGTTGCGCTGGTGGCATCATTTAACAGCGAACTATAATGGTTGTATGTGTTGGTTTGGTGACAAACAGTTCTGTATGTCTTGGGAGGTCAAACACGAAACTGTAACTAATTCGACAATTCTAACATAAATTTATTGATTTTGCAACAATTACAAGCAAATAAAAGCGACATCTTGAATGTGAATTAGTAATTCAGATTGCAAAGTCGCAACGGTATTATATATTTTCAGTCTAAATCAGCTAACAATACCCCCAATTAAGGAAAGGATGAACCCCCAAAATGGCACTAGCAATGGAAAACGTGATGAAGGTCTACAACAAACAGACAGACGCGTATAAAATGGTAAAAATGGACTATACAGTAACCAAACAATTAAGCACAATCGAGGAGACACTTTCACACTTCGGACTACTAAAAAACGAAATCCGCGTGTACCTCTACCTCGCCCGTGCAGGCGAAAAGAAGGCAGGTGAAATCGCTGAAGCCATCGCTCTACACCGAACTGAAACCTACCGCATACTACGCGACCTAGAAAAGAAAGGCATCGTTTTTAGCATATTTGAAAAGCCACTCAAATTCACCGCAGCCCCTCTTGACAAAGCAATCGACCTCCTCGTAGACGCACAAAAAATCAAAATCAAAATGCTTGAACAGGAAAAACCAAGCTTAGTAGAACTCTGGCAGAGTATGCCACAAGCAAAAACGGAAGTTGCCAAAAAAGAACTCTTCCAAATGCTTGAAGGCGAACAGCAAGTCCTCATGAAAGCCAACGAACTTCTCGAAAAAACCCAAGACAGCTTCCAAATCTACGCAGCCGCAGACTACCTCGGCGAACTCTACTACAGCGACTTCAGTGACAAACTTAAAGCACAAGCTAACAAAGTACAAGTTTCAGTCGTCACCGACACCAGCCTCAAAAGCGCCTACTTCCTCGGTCAAATGAAGTGGCTTGGAGACGGGCACCGCGTCAGCGACGAAGGCAACCTACCATGCTTCATGATTGCAGATAACAAAGAAGTCCTCATTGCGTTCCATGAAAAAACCCAAGACAGTGAAGAAGGCAAAAAGAAGTTCCGCACCGCAGCGATTTGGACCAACTATACCGCGCTCGTAAATACGCTGCAGATTCTATTCTCTAAACTGCAACATTAACCCTGAGCCCTTTTTTGGGTTCATTTTTCAATTTTTTGTTTTACGCTTCCGAACTAACACCAACATAGCCGCTATTACCACCGTAAAGGCTACTGCGCCTATGGCGATCAAATATGAGGAGGGGAAGCTGGTTTGTTGGCTTAAGCTGATTTTTACTATCCAAAAGTCGTAGGTTGCCTTGCCCACCAATTCAGGGTGCCCTGCGGGGTCAGTCCATCCAGCTAAGACGTATTCGCCGCCACCCACGTCCACTACACCGTATGCTTCCTGAAACGCCTCATCACCCACCGCGCAACTGAACAAAACCTCTCCTGCATCGGTGATTTTGAACACCCAAAAGTCCCGTTGACCTGAGCCGAAGCTAAACGTGAACCCACAAACCAAAAAGCCCTCATCCCTTGCTGACGTGACATAGGCTGCAGAGTCTGCGTTGGCGCCACCTACCCGCTTGCTCCAAAGCAACTCTCCATCAAAATCAACTTTGACAACCCATGCATCTGCATCTGTCTGTGTCGTGTGCGATTCTCCTGCCAAAATGTAACCGTTCTGTGTTGCCGTCAGGGAGTGGGCTTTTTCACTCTCAGAGCCGCCATAGGTACGGTTCCACTGTTCTGTCCCGTCTGAGGCAACTTTGAGGAGGTAATAGTCGTAGTTACTTTGACCTGAGGGGTCGGTGTACCCGGCTGTGACGTAGCCGTCGCCGGTGTAAACTGCTGCGCGCAAAGTGGTGTCTGCGTCTCTGCCGTAATTGTTCTGCCAAACTATGTTTCCTTCGGCGTCAAGTTTCACAATCCAAGCCGACGATTTGGCGCTATTGCCCTCGGGGAAAGTCAGGCCAAAAACCGCATATCCATCGGCCCCTTTTGCGCCCGCGAAGAGTTTGTCGATGTTTACCCCGCCGACAACTGTCTTCCAGACGAGGTTGCCTGATAAATCAACTTTTGCAATGTAGCCATTTACGTCGTTTGCTAAAAATTGGTTACCCACCAAAAGGAAACCGTCAGCTAGACTTACTGCGTAACGGAGTTCTGTTCCTGCGCCTTCCAAGTAAGTATGGTTCCAGACAACGGTTCCTTCGCTGTTAAGCATCAGCGCCCATCCCGCCGTGGCATTAGACTGGGATTTTGTGGAACCGACCACCAAAAAACCGCTGTCCACGGGTAATGTGTAGAGTGCACGGTCGTATGAAGCATGGTAGGTTGCCTGTTCCTCCGTAAGGTTTCTGCCAAATAATATTTGCATCAGAGAGCTCTATGGAGGTGCCGTCATCAACGGTTAAGGTGGGGGTAGCTTGAACGGTACAGGCGCTAGTGAGAACGGCCATGAGGGCAAGGATTGTTACTACGATGTTGAGAGCTTTCGGGTACATATTTGTTCTCCATCATTACGGTTATGTTATTCGGTTGCATGCGACGTTTGCTTTTATACATATACCTCGCTGGTCCCAGCATGAGGCTGAAACATTCAACACTTCACCTGTTGAGGGCATTTCAGCGTAGAAGGAAACGGTATAGGTGCCATCGCCATGGTCAACGATGAGAGTTGAATCGGCAGGTACCCAGTCTGCGCCGTTTTGGTAACTGAAGGTTTGGTTCTGCGCCAAAGCAGCCCCAGCTTCGTTTGAATACTTGAGGTTTAGCGTTACTTGTCTGTGCGTGTCATTTACTTGCTGATAGTTTCCGCTCACATCCATTCGGGAAGTCACATTAACTGAGTAAACTAAATGGGAGTAGCCCGCAGAGTTTGAAGCATTAAAAGCAAAACTGACGTAGACGCTTGAAACACCCTCACCGGAGCCGCCGGAAGACACCCAGAAGCCGTCTTGGTAGACGCCGCCGTTTAGTGGGCTGTACTCTATTGTGAGCAGGGCTTGGTAAGAACGAGCAAGAATAACCGTTTTCAAATCGGATAAGTCCGAAGCTAAAACCTCTCTGCTGCCTCCGTTGGTTACATTGGCCAAAGCGCTAATCAAGGCGCATCTCAGACTGGGTTGGTAGCTTTCGAAATTGGAGGTTATGTCTGCCTCAACTGTGGGTACGTCTTTACTGACTTCTATAACGTAGATGGCTGTTGAAAGCAAGAGTAAAGCCACTAAGAGCGCGCTGACGATGAGTACTTGTCCCCTGCAGTCATGTCTTAAGCTCCGTTTTTTCATCTTAATCCACCGCTGCTAGCTGTAACTGTAGAACGTAAACTGCAAAGTTGCTATTTGGGCTGGCGCAGATGTAGTTTATGGATGCGATTTTGTTGCTTGCTGCGCCGCCGTTGCAGATTGGGTACTCGTTTAATGCGTGGTTGTTTGTGTCGTAGACTGTTAAGTTAAACCATATCATAAGAGGCAACGCTGATTCGATGCAGTCGCCAAGTGTTGCCCAGTCATGCTGGTCAACTAATTTGGCTAGTTGCCCCTCGCTGTCGAGGCTTAAGAGAATATTCTCTGCCCTTGAAGCCAAGTTAGCGCTGTCTGCGGCGGCGTTTTGGGGGTTTGATTGCGCTGGGATAAGCGTCAGACATGAAAGTAGCAGTGTCGCAGCGAAGAATGCTTCTATGACGCGTGCTTGTCCTTTTCGGTTTCTCAGAAGCCTCAAGGATTTACATCTCCTAAACTTAAGTTAAGCTTGTAGAGCACTCCGTTGATTGTAACCATAGAGGAGAAGACGTGCCGCTCAGAATTAGCGAAACTTGAGCCTGCGGTTAGGGGGATTTGGGGGTAGCTTGTCCACTCCTGGAAGTATTGGCCGTCAAGTTGAGCGCAGACAATCAAAACTATGGGGCTGTGGTCGATGAGATGGGGGATGACACATTGCCCATCTTGAGGAGAAGTGGTGGTGTATTGGTGCGCATAACTAAATGTGTACACTTTCTGAACCGAGGCGCCCGCTGTCTGGTTGAAGCTGAGGCTATAGTTTAGTGGACTAAGCGATAGAGTGGTGCTGGTGGGGGTTGTTTCTTGCGAGCCGTTGCCGAAGTTATAGATTGTATAGGAGGTTAATCTTTCATCAAAAGGAACATTAGCAAAAACAACAAGTAAAGCATCGTCCGCGGCGGCGGTGGGGTAATGGACAGTTATTTCTGCGGTGCCTGACTCAGTGACTGTTGCGGTGGCGTTGTATTGGTAGTTTTGGGCAATGAGGTAGCATTGCAGGTTTGCTTCTACAGGTTTAGACTCAAGATACGTCGAAACCGCTAAGGTGGAGTAGGTGTCTGCGCCTGCGGTGTAGGTGTTTGTTTGTTCAAGGTTTATGGTCATGATTTGCGAGACTTCTATGCCCAGAGCTATGTTGCTTAGTTTTGAAGCAGCAGCCAACTCAAGATGCGATAATGAGTAGATGTTTAAGTTGGATAGGCGACTTATTTTATCGATATCCAACTCGTAGACGCTTGTTGCTGAGTTTAAGGCTAAGCCTAAGTCACTTGGTAATTTGTCACTTTTTCCCCAGTCATGTGGACTTCCCGCGTTTGTAACTATGCGGTCGGCTATGGCTCTGAGGTAGCTGTCTTTGTTTAAGTCCTGAGTGCTGTCAATGCGAGCTTGGAGGGTTGTGCCCAGAAAAGCCGTAGCTATCAAAGCCACAGCAACGATGATTGTGCATGCAAAGAAAGTGTCAAACGTCGTCGAAGGCAGCTACGATAAACCTCCAGGACTAACCATACTGAATGTGTCTTGCAATAGCACTTGAGAGAGAACAAGCGAGAAGTATGCAGTTGCGGCAAGCATCGCGGCGATTTTGAAGCCTGCGCCAAAGTTGCCTTCGCTGATTTTTCCGATGAAGAACCCTGAAATCCAGCATTGAATGATTATGCCTACAGAGAACACTTTGAGTTGGTCTTGCATGGCGATCATTGCAACTGAGGAGAGGTCGGAGCTTACGATGCCAGTCATCATAGTCGTGGTTAAGGCTACGATTGTGGTGGTCACTGCGATCAGGGCGCTCCACATGAACGCTAAGAGAATGTAAGGTTTTAAGAGGGCTCTGCGGTTAACCTGTAATTCACGCTCTTTTTCACTGTATTCTGAGAGGATTTCAAGGGATTGGATAGAGTTTCCGCCAATCTCAAGGGTTTCCACCATCATAGCAAAGTTCACGATGACAAACCAGCTTCGAATTTCCTTCTTCAAATTCTCAAAAGTTTTCCTCAATGGAATACCCCACTCGATCTGGCTCCGTATCAAAACGAGAAATTTAGAAAAACTTCCGTAGTCTTTGCGTTTCGTGGCTTGTATGATGCTTTTTTCGGGTGACAGCCCAGTTTTTTGGGATTCAGTGATGTCTCGTATGAAGCTTGGAATTGATTCTTCCGCGTTATAGTTGATTTTCGATATACGGTAGTACTGTATGGCGATTGGCAGTGATGCGGCAACAAGGGCTATTGTTGCTATTTCAGGTAAACCTAAAGGCTTGATTGCATCCTGAAGCGACTTTACAACCCCGAAGACACCTATAACGACGAAGGCGGGGGCAGTGAAGATTATTGCTTTTTTGTAGAGGTCTTTTAGGTCTGGGAAAGCGCTCCGCTGCATGTTATGCGCCATCAAGATGAAGATGCCGGACATAACGGGCATGATTACAAACGCTATGATGTAGGACATTGAAGGCGAAATCGAAATGGAAGTGCTAGCTAAAAGATCCATAACGCTGGATGAGGAGAATATGACGAAGAGGATGTAGGTGCATAAGACAACTATTAGCATGACCGAGTATGCTTCAACCAAAGCAGCAATCCGCTCAATTGAGCGGTTCAGGTTAATGTAACGCAACTCAAAGATCGATTTAAGCTGGCTTTTCATGTAGTCAACAAGTTTTCCGCCGCTACGAACTGAAGAAACAAAGCCACCTAAAAAGTTCCGATAGAGCTTAGATTGGGTTTCTTCGGCCCGCTGATACATAACAGTCAATGGGTCTTTGCCCAACACCTCAACTTGGCGCACAACCTCATCTGCCTCTTTCTTGAAGATAGGCAAAAATGTTAGTTTACGCATTTTCTTCCAGCTGTCATACGGAGATATGCCGCTTGCAGCCATAAGAGTAAAAATCATTACCGCAAAAGGCAGCTCAGCTTCAGTTTTCTCACGGTCTTCACTAGTAGCTTTGTTGAGTTCACATAGTATTTTGCCTAAAAAACCGCTACGGGGGTTTTTTTTCATCTTCTATGGTACCTCGGCGGCCTCTTGGTTTAACGCTTCGAGGTTTAGTGAACTGTTTAGAGCTTTGTGAACGCTTCGGAAGTCGCGCAGGTTGTGTTCAACCATGCTTAACAAGATTTTCTTTCGGCGCTCGAATTCCTGCACTACTACGCTGACGGGGACATCAACGGATGTAGCGATTTTTTTGAATAGATAACTGTTGGCAAGGTTGCTTTGGAAGGTGTCTGAAGAGAGGTGCCAAGTAAAGACATCGTGGGATTGACCGCTGTTGTCTACTTCGGCTATTTTGGTGAATTTGCGGCTGGATCCTTTTCTTTCATGTGAATTGAAACCACCACTGGTTTTTATCTGCTTAACTACTATGACACAGTTCATCAATGAAAGGATGGTTTGAGGGATATTCATTGGAGGCTGGGTTAGCCGTTTGATTACTGTTTCGACGTCGTCTGCGTGCATGGTACATAAGCCACCGTGACCTGTTGCAAGCGCCTGGAATAGCACATATGCTTCTTCACCTCTGATTTCGCCTACAAGAATCATTGTTGGCCTGTGCCGCACTGCTGATTTGATGAGGTCGTAGAGGGTGACTTCGCCGTCGCCATCCCCGCCGAATCCTGTTCTGGCTATAGTGGAAACCCAGTTCTCTTGTGGAAGGTTTATTTCTTGAACTTCCTCTACAGAGATCATTTTGTAGTCGGGTCTAACCAAACATGCGATGGCGTTTAACGCGGTTGTCTTGCCTGCACCTGTGGGGCCAACAACCATAACTGACATTTTGTTTTCCATAAGCATCCAAAGGTAAGCACCTATGGATTCGTCAATGGTTTCATTCATTATCAAGTCAACGATTGTTAAGGGGTCTTCTCTGAACTTCCTAATCGTAAAGCTGGTACCTGCGGGTGTAGTTTCTTTACCAAAAGACACCGCAAGACGGTGCTTCCCCGGCAGCGTCAAGTCCACGATGGGGTGAGCGATGCTAACGTGTTTGCCCTGTCGGTGCACAATGCGTGTTATGAAGTCGTCGAGTTCTTCTTCGTCGGTGAAAGTTATGTTTGGTTAGACCCGACTACAAA
>JAMDCQ010000006.1 GCA_023488905.1 Candidatus Bathyarchaeota archaeon | reverse complement strand
CAAGCCAAGATGAAAAAACCCAGACAATCGAGCGCCAGAAGCAAACCATAACTTCGATGGAAACCGTCATCCAAAAATTAAACGAAACAATCCCTGTCCAAAATCAGCTAATTAGCCAACAGCAAATAAGCCTAACTCACAATGTGAAGCAGATAAAGCAGAAATTCGACCCTAACCGCCACAATGGTCCCCGCGTGATGACATACAAAGTTTGCCTAAAATACATGGAGAACGGCAAAGGTCTCACCCGGCAAGAGATAATTGATCTTTACCGGAAAGAGTATCGCGCACCCGATGCCGACATTAGCAGACGGATATACGAGCTAACGACACCCGAGTATGGAAATCTGCTTTTCATTCATGCTGACGATGATGGTAGGAGCCGTTTCTTCTTGACCCAAAACCCTAGCGCTGAAGACTTGGCGCATGTGGGTGATCCTTTTGGGAAAAAGCTATCACCCTTAGAAGGAGGAAAGCCTGTTGCTTGAAGCCTCCCAAAGTGAAACGGCAAAATGTCCTTCTGAATTTAAGGACATAATATTCGTGCGGTATCTTGACCATGTTGCATTTAATCGGTCAATAGCCTTAGTCATGCAGCCTCAGGTAAGAGAAGCTGTTGGTTGGCTTATCTACGAATGCGACCAATTTGTGACGTTGGCCTTTGACAGGGATGCTATGCCACCGACGCTGAAAGGCGGCGACCCCAAAGCATCAGGACTTGTTTTATTAAAATCTGACATCATTGAGTTGAAAAAACTTAGCGCGTCGTTAGCCTTAAAATGTGTCAGCTACAATAAATCAACAGCCGAATACGCGCAAATTACAGCGAAAAATTCGGTGTCTCCCATAAAAAGGAGAACTCTTTCATGACTGACGCCATTCAACAGCCATTAATCCGCACCCATCAACTCTCTGTCGATGAACTAAAAACCTTACAACTTCCAATGCTTATTCAAGGCAACCAAATAATAATCGAAAAAGGACTTAAAAATAGCAAACTAAAACACCCTATTGCGCTCAGCTTAGATAAGGTGTTAGCAGCTAAAGAAAAAGGACTCATTATATACATTTTTAACGCTTTCCTTTGCGAGAGACCCGGCTTAATTCAATATGTATTTGACAATCAAAGCATACTTAAAATGGCAAGGCATTTCCTACGACACTGTTCTGGAAGCCTCAAAAGCTGCTACACCTACACCGCAAACGTCGAAAAATATACTGACTGGCTTGGCAATAGCCCAGACTTGATAATAAAAGACCTCAAACCCGTTGGAAACATCGTTGACCCTTCAAGACTCCAAAACCACACAGGCTTTGTAAATGACTATCTAGCCCGAGTTGCAAGACGAAGGATTAACCGCTGGAGCCGTCGTAAACTGCATCAAAGCTGTCAAAACATTCTATCGTAGCAACGGTGTAAAAATAGAGTTAACTGAGCCAATGAGCCGACGCGTAACATACAAGGACCGAAGCCCAACTCCTGAAGAACTCACAACAGTTTTAGACATTGCCAACCTACGAGGGAAGGTCATAGTTTCACTGCTATCGCTTGGCGGTTTCAGAGAAGAAACACTATCCAAACTGAAGTACCGACATGTCAAAGATGACTTAGAAGCCAACAGATTTCCAATCCATGTTCATGTAGAAGCAGAGATTGTGAAGGGAAAATACGGTGACTATGATACATTCTTGGGAACTGAAGCAGCGCAATACCTCAAACTCTACATTGAAGAAAGAAAAACTGGCACAAGACGTACTAAACCTGAAATATTAACCGATGAGACGGCACTAATAAGAGACGAAACAAGAGCAATTGCTAAAGAAGTAACGCCTAAACAGATTCGCTACGTTGTTCACCAACTATATGTTAAAGCGGGGCTCACTAAACACAGAAACGGACACTATGACCTGAGAACTCACAGTTTACGAAAGTACTTTAAGACTCAAATGTTAGCGTTAGGCGTTCAACCAGATTACGTCGATTATTTCATGGGACATGTGCTGGATATTTATCATGACATACAGAGCATCGGCATCGAAAAACTAAGAAGCGTCTATTCAGCAGCCAGATTAAGCATTAGGCCAAAAACTAAAATCAACAAAATTGACCAGTTAAAAGAAATGATTCGAGCTTTAGGAATGAACCCTGAGCAAGTTCTTTCCAACAGCGCACTAGCGGACGGAGCAATCACAACCCAGAACACGGAAGATCAACAGATTGCAGTGTTGCGGCAACAACTTAGAGAGCTGATTTTAGCGGAGGCATCGGTATGAAGGTGGACTTAGGTAAGCGAACCCTTTCGGCGGCGCCAACACTTCATCTTTTCATTTAAAAAATTGATAAGAGTTGGTTAATGGTTAACCGTTGCCGGCTGCCTTTCTGGTCGGCAGACTTCCTCCATTCTAGTCAACATCGAAGGCAAAGCAAAAATGATGTCCGTATCCGAAACGATACCGATGAGTTTTTCTTTGCGGACAACGGGTAAATGCTTAATTTTTTTGCGGCGCATCAGTTCAGCGGCTTCCTCCACACTTGCCTTCGCATCAATCGTTATCAGTGGGCTGGAAGCAACAATCCCCGCTTTTATGGCGCTAACAGGCAACCCGTGCTCAAAACCCCGCGTTAATGCATCCTTTGTAGTGATAATTCCAATAGGCCGCTCACCCTGCACAACCACAATCGAATCTACATCAAAACTGCTAAACGTTGCAATCACTTCATGTAGATTGGTGTCTTCGCGAACCACTTTAACGGGTTTACTCATAATATCTCTAACCAAAACTGTACCTGACATAAAAAACCACCAAAACCCTAAGAAAAAGTGGGTTTTTGGGGTTAATCAAGGTTTTTAGGAGTAACCGATTACAAGTTAGCAGCGCTTTATGTGGTACTGCTCGATTGTGTCTTTAGCTTTCTCCCGCCGTATTCGGTGCTCTTCTAGGAAGCGGTTGAGTTTTTCCGCTATGTCTTTTTTGCATTCGCCGCAGAGCATTTCTCCGCCTCGGCATTTGCGTTCCCGTTCAGCCAACTTCGCGGAGTCTTCTTCGAATAGATAGAAGTAGTATTGGTAGATGCTGCAGATTGAGGGGTCAGCGCCCGTTTTACGCTGTTCGGCTGCGGTGCCTTTGCCGCCTGTGAAAGCGTTCCAAATCTTCTTCTTCACCACATCGGGCTGGTCTATGGTGAATATGCTGGTTTCGGGCATGGAGGCACTCATTTTTCCGCCTGCGCCGAGTCCGGGGAGGAAGCGGCAGTGGATTTGGGCGGGTTTGTAGTAGCCGAGTTTTTGGGCTACGTCGCGGGTGACTCGCCAGTAGGGGTCTTGGTCTATGGCGGCGGGGATAAGGGCTGGGACGTTTTCTCCTGTGAGTTTTTTGTGGATGAAGCAGGGTGCGGCTTGGATGGCGGGCCAATATACCCAGCCGATGTTTGTGCTGTCTTGGAAGCCGAAGCTGCTCCTTGCGGTGCTGTATGTGATGCGTTTGGCGACTTCTAGGGTGATGTCGTAGAGGAGGTCGATGTCTTTTGTGTCGTAAATTATGAAGGTGTCTTCGGGTTTGAAGCCTAAGGCGATGAGGTCAAGGGCGTTTTCGTAGCTCCACTTCTCGGTTTCTTTTAGGTCGCGGTCGTCGCTGACGAGGTATTTTTCGTCGTCGGTGATTTGGAAGTAGAGGCGGGTTTTGAATTTCTGTTGAATGTGAAGCGTGAAAATCCATGGAACTAGATGTCCGATGTGTACGGGTCCGCTTGGTCCTCGGCCAGTGTAGAGAACAAACTTGGTGCCTTTATCGTACAGGTTTAGTACGGTGTCGAGGTCGCGGTGGCTGAAGAAAATTTTGCGTTCAAGTTGAAGATGTAGTTTGTCGGTGTGTTTTTCCACGCGTGTGAGGAGTTCAGGCGTGAGTGGTTGGGTGCCGAATTCTTTGATGAGTCGTTCGTAGTCTACTTTGCCTTTTACTTCCCAGGGGGTTACGACCATTTCGTTGTTGTTTTCTTCAGCGTTTGGTTGAGCCGTAGCGATTCACCAGACCGATTGTCAACACTGGATTGTGTCTTGTCATATATCTTTTTTCGCTTAGGAAAAAGAGGCACTTGCACTGCGCAACTTGGAAGTTTTTTCTTTATCAGTAGATCAAAAAATTAGCTGTTCTGCTTGTGGGTTGCTCCACAACCCGTCTGCAACGTTAGGTAACCTCAGAACCCAAGCAAATCACAGCACAAGCCGCTGGTTGTTGTGAAGGGGGAGGAGGGTCGCCAACAACAACTAATAAAAAACAAACACAACACCAAAATTTGATCTACTGATAAATAAGGGAGGGGAGGTCAGCCTTGAGAGGTCGCGTGAATTCCCAGTCTATGGGGGAATAAAAAGTGAGTTAAGCGAACCAAGCCCTGCGCTAACAAAGAAGAACGCAAAAAAGTAAGGTGTGCAGAAGCCTTCTCCTTTAGTAGCAGCCTAACCCGCCTAACGTGTTGGCTATCCCTTGCGTTTTCCAATTAACAGGTAACCTGAATAGGCGATATAAGGGATTGTGGTTGCACCTCGATGCCGCAGAATATAGAACCAAAAGACCTGCCTCGACAGCCATGCAGCCATTCAAATACTTAAAGCATTGATTGATCGTTGATTCAATTAACGCAATTGTTATGTAGCAAACAAAACAGTTAACGGCTAAATTTAAGGAAGGATGTTAGTGCAAGCCTTATATATCAACAGGCAAGACATGATATATGGGTTGCCCTATGAAAAGAGGCGGTAACCTACCTAAAAGAACTTTTAAGCCAATGCAACGACATGGCGCTCAACGCGGTTTCCTTCGACGAGTTGGAAAACGGTGAAGCCACAGGTTACAGTGTACACATCATTGGCATCATCCACGAAAACAACAAACAAATAGTACACAAAGTAGCAAAACAGCACAGTCTAGCAGTAAAAGACTACCCCAACGGCCTCATCGTCTATGAGCCTAAATGAAGCGCTTAAACTCTTTTCCACACTTTGGGCACTTGTAGAGTTCTATGCAGAAAGCAGAATTCTCGATTTTCCGCAGTGGATTTGCAATGCTTTGGCCGCAATGAGGACAGTCAACCATGTACAACAGCACTTGATAAGCAAGTACCGTACCGCGAGTTAAATAAAAAACTTTGTTGTCTCACCCGCACAACCACAACAAAAACACTGGGCCCTTAAAGCTAAAATCAAGAGCGGGGAAGACAAAAGTGATCTGTTACGGGGTTAAAAGAGGAAATCAGGCTTTGAGTGTATTAAACCACTCCAAAAAGCCTTCCCGCAACTTCGCAGGGTTCTCGAACACATGCACGTCTTCAGTTTGCATCAGTTTGCGGACTTGCTCGACTTCTTCTTTTCTCACGCGGAGCTTCATGTCTTTGCCGTTAGGCAGCCTTGTGTAGATGATGCTTTCCTTGTAGTCAACAGGCATAATCCAAACAGGCACAAAAGCTTTGAGCGCCATAAGAGCCGCGTTTGTAATGAGGGTGTCGCTTATGCTGTTAACGATTTTCGCCACAGTGTTTGATGAGGCTGGCATTATGAGGAGGAATGCGTATTTTCCGCTTTGAACCATCCCCGCTAGGAAAGGCGAGTTAGAGTTGGCTTCCACCCAGACTTTAGGGAAATTCTTTTTGACTTCTTCGTCAAGGCGATAAAACTTGAGCATGGTGTCGGCGTTTTTGGAGATGTAAACGTCGAATTCCACTTTGTCTTGGCACAGGTTTTTTAAGTCTTTCATGGTTTCGATGATTTCAGCTATTTTGTCGCCTGCACCCGTTATGCCCCAAGCAACTTTTAGTTTTTTAGGTTTAACTTCACTCATAACATTCACCGATTACTTTTTACAGTACAATTCAATGTACTCGGCAAACCGCTTCACCGTCTTTTTGAGTCCCCGTGCGCCCTCTTCGTCGAGTTTTACGCCATCAAGTGTGTCTTTGCTCCAAAAGTTTGCGCCTAAATTTGCGCCGAAGGGGCCTCCGCCGACTGGAATCATACCGTTGATAAGGTAGAAGGTGTGGATTTGCATTTGTGCCAGTTCTTGGCCGCCGGTTCGGTCGCCGCCTACTGTGATTCCCATGCCGACTTTGCCTTTGAAGAAGTCTTTGTCTGCCGCAACCAGTGAGCGGGTGCGGTCCATGACGGTTTTGAGTTGAGCGCTGACGCCGCCGTTGTAGACGGGTGTAGCAAGAATTATGCCTTTTGCTTGGGCGAATTGCTCGTAGAGATCTTCCAAGTCATCTTGGTAGGTGCAGACTTTGTTTTTTAGGCAAAAGTCGCAGTGGACACAGTACTCCATCCATTTACCTCGGACATTCCAAAACTTGGTTTCATAACCTTTCTCTTTAAGCAAAGTTAGCGCTTGTTCTAAAACGTATTCGGTTGCTTCTTTTCGAGGGCTCCCAGAAACTCCGACAATCATAAACAAATCAAAAGGAACTAAGCATTTGTCTGCATTAAAGCCTTACCCCAAATAGGTCAGGGTTTAGTTTTTCTGGGTTTGAGATATTGATTTTTGCTGGAACCATCCAAGTGGGGGTCTTTCTATGCTGATTTGTCTTTGAGCTCTGTTTTTCTATTAGTTGTTGTTGCCGAGACCCCTCTTGTTTCAACAACAACCAGCGGACTGCGTGGGCGACTGCGTTTTGGGTTTGCGTCTGGTTCAAGTTGCAGGCGGGTTGTACAAGTAGCCGCACGACGAATTTGTCTTCAAAAGTTTGTCTATGAACCGCTTTATTTCTTCAGCTTTACCATCCATACTGTCAGCAACTTTTTTGCCTTCTTCCGTTAAAGCATAAACCCGACCACGACTATTGGTAACGCATTCTATCCAGCCCTTCCTCTCTAACGAAGCCAAGTTAGAATAAACCGTGCTGGGACTGGCTGCATCCCCAACTTTCTTGAGAAAATAATTGTTAATACCGTAACCGGTTTTTTAAAATCTGTTTAAACCGTTCACTATTTCCATTCAGGCTATTGCTTGCTCGCAATGTTGGGGCACCAAAATTCTGGTCAGAGAGCCAAAAAAAATGTTGTAACGCTATAATAACTCATAATACTGCCTCCAGATTCATTTAATAAACTTTTTATGTCAAATACTTAATAATTAAATATGCACAATTGGAAAAAAACCATCCCTTTAGTGCTTACATTTCTCTTTATCAGTGCCTTTAATTCATCCCTCACTGCACAGGTCACTGAGTCTTACGGCAGAGGAGTTTATGGACCGGAATCCCATTTGAACTATTGCTCCTTCAACCTAACAATAACCAGCCCCAACAACCAAACTTCCTATGACAAAACATTGCCCCTTAACTTCAATCTAACCTGGACCAACTATCCAGAGTTCCTTTTGCCTATGCCTCTAAACGGGTATTACGCTTACAGTATCGACGGTAGCCCGTTTGTTAGGATTGAACCTGTGCCGTCTCCAAGTGACCACATTGTTGGTTCCTCAGAAGTTAATTTTTTAGTTAATCCCTCATTTTCAAATTCAGTAAACATTTCCAACTTGGAGGAAGGCTACCACAACCTCGTAATAAACGCGAGCTTATACCATTACAACAACTATCCACCCACGCATTTCTATTTTAACATTACAACTTCCCCCTATGTGTTCTTTGTCGGGGAGCAAACTCAACAAACCGCCTCGCCAGCACCGTCGTTCGCGCCTTCTTTTTCGGCTGAAACACAAAACTCTTCGCTAACCCTCGCAGTTGTAGCGGTTGTGGTTGCTTTTTGTGTGATCACCGCTGCCATGTTACTGTATAGGCGACAGCGAAAGACTTATGTTGAAATGCTCAAAAGCAAAGGCAATAATTGAATGAAACTAAAACAGAATAAAAATGAAAGTTGGGGAGAGAAAGAGGTTTACTCGTTCTCGAAGTATTCTTCTGGCTTTGGCGGTACCGGTGGTAGACCTCTGCGTTCGCGAATCTTTTTGATGGTGTCCGCTTGCATCTGTGCTGGGACTGGTGCCCACCTGCTGAACTGTGTTGCCCAGAAAGCGCGTCCTTGTGTGCTGCTTCGGAGTTCGTCTGCGATACCGAAGGATTCAGAGACGGGCATTTCTGCTTTGACGGTTATCATGTCTTCTTCGCTGGGCATGTCGATGATTTTGCCTCTGCGTTTGTTGAGTAAGGTGATTACGCTGCTGACGAATTCGCTTGGGACTTTGCATTCGAAGCTCATCATTGGCTCAAGCAAGATGGGGTTGCTAAGGAGGATGCAGCAGTAGATTGGTCTCCAAGTCATGGGGATTGCTTGTGCGGGGCCTCTGTGGACGGGGTCTTCGTGCAGGGTTATGTCTTCAAGGTTAATTTTTAGACCGTAAGCGGGTTCTTTTGCGAGTGGGGAGGTGTGGACTGCTTCGCGGAAACCTGTCTTTATGTGGTCGATGATTTCGTCTACGTATTGGCGTCCACGAATCCTGTTGCAGAGGATGTTGTTTTCTTCAACTGCAACTGCGCCTTTAGCATCATCTGGAGCCCAACCCATGCCTCTGAGAATCTTTGTGCGTTCGTCTTTGCTTTGCAGGTCAGTGATTTTCTCTGATTTGATAGCTTCGATAACTTCGTCGCTGAGTTTCTCGATAGTTATCCAGAGTTTGTTGTGTTTGTTGGGGCTTTTACCCATGATTGCTGGGCCCTTGTAGTCGTGGGCTATGGTTTCTCGGAAGATGACGATTGGTTTGCTTAGTTTTACTTTTAAGCCTGATTCCTGCATTCGGTAAGCGGTGATTTCAAGGTGAAGTTCACCCATGCCGCTGAGTAGGAATTCGCCGCTTTCTTTGTTCATGACGAAGTGGAGGTTGGGGTCTTCGGTTGTAAGTTTGTGCATGACTTTGTCGAAGAGCGGGAGGTCTTTGACGTCTTCTGGTTCAACTGCTACGGTGACGACTGGGTCAGATACATAGCGTAAGCCTTCGAAGCTGTGGACTTCTATGCCTGCTTCGCCGATGGTTTCGCCGACGTGCAGTGCGGGTAAACCGGAGATGGCTCCGATGTTGCCTGCTGGAACGCGATCAACGAAGACACGGTCAGTTGCCATACTCATGAAAACCTGCTGTATGACTCCTTTTTGGCCGGCGCTGACCAGTTGAACTTCTTTGCCTTTAGTGATGGAGCCACTAAAGATTCTGCCGATGGCGACGGTGCCGCTGTGTGGGTCCACTTCGATGGTGGATATGCACATGAGCAGTGGTGCCTCCGGGTCAACTTTTGCCATACCTACACCAGTTGTAGAAGTTACGTCACCTGGCCAAATCTGTGGCTGGCGGTATGGTTGAGCTTGATAGGGGTTTGGTAAGTGCTGGCAGAACATGTCAAGGATTGGTTCGGGCAGGGGCGCTTTTTTGCTGAGTTCATCGACTTTTCTGCCGACTTCAGCAGGGTCACCGGTGTATGCGTCGATGATGTCTTGGAAGCTGACTTTCTTTAGTTTCATGTGGTCGAGGTTTAAGCCCCATTTATGAAGGGCTGAGCCGAATGCAACACGGCTGTCTTCGATTTTAACTTGCCAGTCCTGTTTGTGTTCTGCTGGAGCGTACTTCTCGATTAATGTGTTTACGCGGAGGAGAATTTTTGCGAATTTTTTCTGGATTTCCGCTGGGGTTAGTTTGATTTCTTTGATTAATCGGTCAACTTTGTTGATGAACAGAAGCGGTTTCACGCGTTCACGCAGAGCCTGCATGAGTACGGTTTCAGTCTGGGTCATAGGTCCTTCTACTGCGTCCACTACGACAAGGGCTCCGTCGACTGCTCTTAGGCTTCTGGTAACTGCGCCTGAGAAGTCGATGTGGCCTGGTGTGTCGATGAGGTTGATGAGGTAATCTTGGTTGTTGAATGTGTGGACTAAGCTGACGTTTGAGGCGAAAACGGTCATTTGACGTTTCTGCTCAAGGTCCCAGCTGTCTAAGAAGAGTTTTTGTCCTGCGGTTTGGGTGCTGATGATGCCTGCATGTGCGAGTAAACTGTCGGATAGTGTGGTTTTTCCGTGGTCTACGTGTGCGATGATGCTGGTGTTGCGGATGATGGTTGGGTTATTCATCAGTTTGACAATTTCTTCTGTTTGTCTATATCGCGCCATAACTATACTTTCTCCAATTTGATTGAAATTTTACCTTGAAATGCTTGTTTTTTGATTATTTGAAGCATTATTATTTACTCTACCGTGAAATTTGGTAAGACTACAGGGAAATTGAGTTTGTCGCCTATTAACTTTATGGCATTATTCTATGAAACAATTGAGCAAAAAAGAACAGCAAAAACTCGATTTAGCGTTAACTTCCCCGTTTTTAGAGCCAAGTGTTGGCGGGGTAGCGGTTGATTGGACTTTGCAATATGGTTAAGTCCAGTTTGCAAAAAGGAATAAATCCACTCTGGCTTCTATGCAGAAGCGAAAAGGGAGTTCAAGGAGAGAAAACTCAAGTTGAATACTGATGCATATGGAGGCTATTCATGTCCACAAGCGAACTTTCGCGCCTAAAAACAGCCTCACCCCCGATTAGTTTAAATTCAACATCACCCAATAACCAAAAACTAACCCCTCAAAAATTGACAAAGAGAGAACGCTGAGGATACAAATGTTTTCCTACATGGATTCAGCGCATCAAACTAAAGGCTTCACTGGAATGTTTATCAGCAGTCACGCTCATCTATCACTGGACGCCTTCCAGGCAAGCTGTTTCTGAGGTTTTGGCGGTATAAGTTTGGAAAAAGCTGCTTCTCAGCCTATCGAAAAAATTTTTGAAGAATTACAAACCACGGAAAATGGCTTAACAAGCGAAGAAGCTAAACTTCGACTCAAAAAATACGGGTACAACAAACTCAGCGAGCGAAGACAACTCCCCTTCATTCATAAGTTCATCAAAAACCTAAAAGACCTCTTTGGGATTCTGCTGCTTGTAGCGGCGATTCTTTCCTACATAAGCGGCAGCCCCGAACTCGCAGTCATCATTCTAGGCGTGGTTTTCGTTAACATCTTCGTCAGCATCTTCCAGGAATCCCGCGCTGAAAAAGCCATGGAGACCCTCAAAAGCTGGATGCCCGAATACGCCAAGGTCATGCGCGACGGCGAACTTAAAAAAATCTCAGTTAGAGAAATCGTCCCCGGAGACGTCATCTTCCTCGAAGAGGGCGACCGCGTTCCCGCCGATGCACGATTAATTGAAACTTTTGATTTATGGACCAACAACGTCCCCTTAACAGGCGAATCTGAACCCCAACCCCGCCAAGCAGAACCCGCGAAAACTGTTGAAAAAGCATACCTCTATTCGCCTAACTTGGTCTTTATGAGCACCAGCGTCGCCAAAGGACAGGGGAGAGCCGTTGTGTACGCCAGCGGTATGGGTACACAGTTTGGCAGAATCGCCAGCTTAACCCAAACCATCCGCGAAGAAGACAGCCCTCTGCAGAAAGAAATCGGAATAATGGCAAAGTATGATTTCTTTATCGCTTTAGCTGTGGGTGCGGCTTTCTTTTTGGCAAGCTTTCTTTTCTTGAAGGTTCCACTTGGAACCAGCATATTCTTCATGATCGGCGTCATGGTGTGCTGTGTTCCCGAAGGCTTACAGGTCACCGTTTCCAGCGCGCTAGCCATCAACGTGCTAAAGATGGTTAAACAAAACGTGCTGGTAAAACGCCTCTCCGCTGTGCAGACACTGGGCAGCGTCACCGTCATCTGCACCGACAAAACAGGCACCATCACCAAAGGCGAAATGACCGCCAACAAACTCTGGGTTAAAGACCGCGTCATCGAAGTCTCAGGTTTAGGCTACATGCCTGTGGGCGACTTCACCATAGACGGCGCACCCCTCAAACTCGGAGAGACCAAATCGCTAGATAAACTGCTTGAAATCGCAGCGTTATGCAACGGCGCCAAAGTTGACCCCCCGTCTGATCGAAACAGGAGTTGGAGCGTCATCGGCGATCCCACAGACGGCGCATTACTCGTAGCCGCACTGAAGTATGGTCAGGTCATCGATGAAATCGTGAATGAGAAACCCACCATCGACATCTTGCCGTTTAGCTTCGAACGCAAACGCATGAGCACCGTACACGAATACAAAGACGAAATCGCGGTCTACACTAAAGGTGCCCCCAGAAACATCCTTGACCTCTGCAACCGCATGTATGTGGAAGGCCAAGAGGAAATCTTAACCAAAGAAACAGAGGAATGGATAGAGTCAAGAATCCATGAATTCGCCAACGAAGGCTTACGTGTCATCGCCATGGCGTACAGGCACATGCCCAAAGCCGAGTACAAGAAGGGCGATGATTTAGAGAAAGAGTTGGTGTTTGTAGGTTTAGCGGCGATGCGTGACCCTCCAAGAGCCGAAGTCAAAGACGCCGTCCTCAAAGCTCAACAGGCAGGCATCAGAACCGTCATAATCACCGGCGACTACGGCCCCACCGCGCAGGTTATCGCCCAAGAAGTCGGCATAGTTGAGAAGCAATGCTGCCAAGTCATCCGCGGCGTCGACCTCGATGAACTCGGCGACAGCGCCATAGTTGACGAAGTGAAGAAGGGGAACGTGATTTTTGCTCGGGTTGCGCCAGAGCAGAAACTGCGAATTGTCAAAGTGTTAAAGCAGAGTGGCGAAGTGGTTGCGGTTACGGGTGACGGGGCGAATGATGCGCCCTCGTTGAAGGAGGCTAACATCGGCGTCGCCATGGGGGCATCTGGCACGGACGTGGCGCGGGAAGCCGCAGACATCATTTTGCTCAACGACAGCTTCGCCTCAATCGTGAAAGCCGTCGAATCCGGTCGCGCAATCTACGAGAACATCCGCAAATTCATCGTTTACGTCTTCGCCCACAACTGGGCTGAACTCATCCCCTTCGTCCTCTACGCAGCCTTAGGGTTCCCGCTACCCCTGCTTGTAGTGCATGTGTTAGCAATCGACCTCGCCATCGACGTCATCCCCAGCTTGGCCTTGAGCCGCGAGCCCCCCGAAGCAGGCATCATGCAGGAGCCCCCCCGAAGCATCAAAGAACGCCTGTTCACACGCAAAGTGCTCTTACGCTCCGTCTTTATCGGAGTTATCATTGCCATAGGCGCCATGATTGGGTGCTTAGGCGCTTGGGCAGAGGGCGGATGGCACATCGGGATGCCCGTGCCCCCTAACTGGCAGTTCGGCGTACCCGGCATGGTTCCCGACGCCCACTACCTAAAAGGCATAACCATGATGTTTGCAGGCATAGTCGTTGCTCAAGCAGGAAACGTCTTGGCAAGCCGAACCAGCAAACAATCCATGTTCAAAACCAACATAACCCACAACAAATGGATAATCTGGGGCATAATCGCACAACTCTCAATCCTAGCCGTCATAATCTACGTGCCCCTGTTGCAGCAGGTGTTCGGCACCACTGCGCTGGGCTTAACTGACTGGCTCTACCTCCTCACATTACCCATCGTGGTGATTATCGCTGAGGAAATCCGCAAGCTCTTCAGCCGCAAATTCAGCAAAACCGCCCAAGATCTAACCAAACACGACCACGCATAAAAAACTCTAAATCGCCAAAAGGCGACTTAGGAGAGGGGGGTTATGGTTCTGGTCCAACGTACTTGGTTGCTGCAACCGCGCCGCCGCAGTACCATGTGACGGGCTGGTCCGCGGTTATGCCGCCGCCGATAGAGACGTGGTCTATGCCTGGGTTGACGTTGTTGGTTAAGCCTGTAGCGTTTAGGGTTTCAACATTGTTTAGGTAGAAGTGGACTTCGCCGTCTCCGCTCCCTTGGATGCCATGCAACTCGACGAGGTACCATGTGCCTGCCGAAACCGTCTCTGTTGAAGTCAGGTTGTAGAGGGTGTCGCCGTTGGTGTAGGCTACTTGCCAGTGGCAGACGCCGCTTTGGCGCACGACGCTTAAACTGCAAATCTGGTTTATGGGCGTGAACTCGGTTTCTATCGCCGAGTTATATATGCCGCCTGCGCCGATGTTGTCACCCTCAGCTGTGGGCAGGTTGCCAAAGAACACATACCACCGCCAATTGATAGAAGTGTAGTTTTGGCTGAGCCACTTGAAGAGGTAGCCCCAATGCTGCGACGTAACCGTGATAGTGGAGCATTTCAGCATCGAATTCTCTACGCTCAGGTTAACGCCGCTGGTGTCGGTGTATGTCCATGCGCTGATGTCGCCTGACTGGAACCTGTCACTAAATACGAGTGAGTCAGGGTCGGGGGTGGGCATTGGGCTCGGCGTTGGAATCGGGGTTGGAGCGGGAGTCGGCGTTGGAGATGGAGTGGGAGTTGGCGTGGTTGGCGGATTGGTTGGTGCTGGTGTGGCGGTTGGGTTGGCTGTGGGTGCAGGGGTAACCATGGGGGTAAAGGCGGGTGTGGGCGTCGGAGTGGCTATTGCAGGTTTGGATGTGGGCTGAGCAGTTGAATAGGGCGCCGCGGAGGGGGACGGAGCCGTCGTTGGAGAAGGCTCAGGGTTATGCATGGTCAATACGCCTAAATTGGAAATTATTGCAGCGATTCCGACTGTTACTATCAAGAGAACCGCAAAAACAATCCATAAAACCGTTTTCTTATTTGCCATTTTACTTTCCTCAAAAAACAGACGCTAATTTGGTTAGCGAACCTTCGCCTTCTAGTGGGAACCGCTTGCTTATTACGATATGTGACTGTAGAAAGCCACCAGCAAACGCCTATCCCTCAGCCAATCAAGCGTCTTTTTGGGTGAAGCGGAAGCTGCCATCCTTAGGATAAAACACAATACCCTCGCAAACCAGCACCTCAGGGCACTCCTTGTATCTGCCCCTGTACTCCGCCACTTTCTCCTCAATTTCTCGCTTCAAGGCAACCCACTCCTCTTCGGAGGCACATGTCAGCTTCAATTCCGCCAGCAACTCCTCCTTGGAATGTGTGCCGATCATTTTTCTCCGTAGAGCCCCACCAGCCATCTTACGGTAACTATAACCCTCGTAAAGGTAGGGGTCACCCGCGAAACCCATGCCCCTAAGCGCCTCCGCAACCGCGCTGGGGAGCACACTCCATTCAGGGTAAGCAAGGAACTCGTAGGGTTCGGGTACATCGCCCTTTCGTTTTGGCTTGGGGGTCTTCCAAACCCAAGGTGCATGATCAACAAGCCCGCCAGTCCCTGATTCAGACGCGGATTCTTCAGGTTCAGGCTCAACAGAAGACTTTATCATTCCCTGCTGCGGCTCAAAAACATCACCCAACCGAAGAAGAAAACGCATCGCACCCTGATCAGGAACTTTGGCGGATTCAACCATACCTAAACCGCTTGCCTTCTGCTCTTTCTGAATCCACTTGAGTGTTTCTTTTCCGCGTTCTTGGATTGATTTCTCTGCCATAGCCGCCATTCTCCCAGTATCATAAGGTACTATGAACGAAAATAGATTTCTTTGTCCGATAAATGGTTATTTCTGATCAGCGTTACATTGCTTTTATTAGAAGGCAATGGCTTGCTCGGGAGGCTTTGTTTTATTCGATTATATGAGCGCACAACCTGTTTGGTGCTTATTCTAGTGCCGAATTTTATGGAGGGAGGTTTAATCCTGTTGCGGCTTTATATAATGGAGGGGAGGTAGCGGCTTAGAGGTCGAGTGGCCTTTGCTTCGTTGTAAAGATTTTCTTCATGGTTTTTTGTTTGTGAAAATTTTTTATTAGGCGCGGCGGCGTTTGGGTTTGGTACGGGCGGTCTATCGTTCGTATGAGGCATGTGAGTGCCCGACTGCATTTTCGTTGTTCATTGTTTTTTGATATTCTTGTGGAGAAATAAGCAGTCGATGCATGCTTTCATATCCACATCCTGACGGTTTTACATGGAACCATGTATTGCGTGTGGAGAAAATCGCGTATGCCACACCGAAACAGACGCAGAAAACCGTTGCAAACCCAAAAAGTAGTCGCCCCCAGTTGCAGTCTTGTGGCACTCTGTAAATCGCCATACCCACAAAGAGACAAAACCGATGAAATTATACCCAAAGGCCACCATAATAGTTACACAACCTTAACAGCACCAAAAAGTCGTATCAACAGCCACAATCGCGGCACTTATCCTACTTCTAACATTATCCAGCAACCCACATTACGGGGAGGCTCAGGTAGCAACACACTTCACCACCACAGACAAATTCGCCATACCAACCCAAAACAGCGCCCTCACCTTCGCCCTAAACGGCACATACACCTCCGCAGCCTTGGAAAACGGTACTTGGACATTTAGAAATCTACGGTTTGATGACCCAAAATTGCCCTACTTCGACTTAAGCGGCATCAACAGCGTCGGCAACCTGGCCTTTTCGGCGCGTGACTGTAACGTTACAATTTGGATATACCTAAACGCGGCCTACTCTTACCCGGTCGCGATTGTCAGCTATCTTGTTGAGGGAAGTGGAACACAAACTGTTAACCTCGGACTGAAAACTTCAACTGATATAAGTGAATGGAGCGTAGTTAACGAAAACGGCGCTTTCATGGCGGAGGGACAAAGGTGGCGACTTCTACCCGACGACTCACTGCTCATAACTCCACCTTCTGAGGGAAACATAACTGTGATGCATTTCGACTTCAACGACCCAGATGCACAGAAACTTTCGCCGTTTTGGATGCAGCACTCCATCATTCTGCTCACAGGAGTAATTTTGGCAGCTACGGTTTTGGTGGCATTTTTGTTTAAGGTGAAAAAGCGCAAATCTGTTACTTAAACCTCTTTTTCTGTGCAGTTAATTCGTGGTCTTCTTATTAATTGAGTTATGGTTAGCACAGAGCGCAAACTAAACCACGCAAGTAAACCCCCTATAGCAGGTAACAAATGGGCAGTTGACGCAAACCCCATCTTGCAAGCACAAGGATAATATAGCCAAACCCTAAATCATCTTGAACTGGACGCGTGCCCCCAAGTGAAAAGCAAAGTAAGCAGCCTCGGATACGTCAACAGGATACAAGAAAACCTTCTCTCGATAAAAAAGAAAGAACTCGTCCCCCTCTACGAAGAACTCAAATCCGCGGACTGCGTGATTTGCGGAGGCTCCGGACGCTCACTCTACTCACTCAACGCAGCCATGAGCCAGATCGCATTAGCGACGGCGGGTTGGCGCAACAAAGTCGTCTTAACACCTGACGACCCCGGTTTTCCAGGCAAAAGCATGTATGACGCGGCATCTGATTTGTCGCGACGCTACAAAAAGACGCTTTTACTCATGAACTCGGGCAGCGGTTATAGCGAAGACCCGCTCGTGATGGCACAGGACCTCGCCAAATACATAGAAGAGAAAAAATCTAAAAACTTCAGCATGGGGCTGCTTACGTCGGCGATGGAGTCGCCGTTGGCGGAAATCACAAAAAAGTACGGTCAAGTCGTCCAACTAAAAGGACGGGGCAAACTTAAACCCAGCTTCGAATACGCCGAAACAGGTATGATGGGCGACATCTTCGAGCTGGGCACACTTGAATTGCTCAACAGCATGATAGAAGCCATCTACCGTAACCTCGACATAGACGAAGTTTTACCGTTATGCGTGGAAGAATTCGAAAAATTGGGCGACATGATTGACGCAAACGTCAATTCAGAAACCTACGTTAAACTCGTTGACATGCTTGAAAAACGCACTAACCTCTTCTTGGGCGGTAGAGGAACCGCTAACGAAATCGCCAAAATGACTGGCGTGCGACTTTTCCACATCAAAAGCTTCCTAGGCGACAACGTCTACATCACCCGTGGCGTAAACACACCTCACCCACGCGCTGGCGATTTAGAAATTTTGCTTTCATGCTCAGGCGAAACACGCCCAGTTCTGCTATGGGCGGATGTGCTTAAGAAATTCGCAGGCACAGTTTTCGCTATAACCAGCGATAAAGACTCTTCACTCGCCAAGAAAGCAGACCTAAAAATCATCCTTCCCGAAGATGCTAAACCCAGTTTCCCACGCCGCTTCTACACCCGCGCCGCTTACGTGCTTAGTCCATTGCCTGTGAGGTTGGCTGAGCGCCTTGGTGAACGAGGACTTAACTTGCCTGAATACATCATCAGCTGGTATCACAGCGTTACTCAGTAAG
Source organism: Candidatus Bathyarchaeota archaeon (assembly GCA_023488905.1). Classification (GTDB taxonomy): domain Archaea; phylum Thermoproteota; class Bathyarchaeia; order Bathyarchaeales; family Bathycorpusculaceae; genus Bathycorpusculum. The sequence continues at coordinate 12,816 of JAMDCQ010000006.1, read as the reverse complement.
TATAGCTTAAATGCAACCGCAGCCACCACATAACAGCGAAGCAGCATGGACCTACTGCAGTCAATAACTTTAGGCCTGATTCAGGGCACAACCGAGTGGCTCCCAGTTAGCAGTACAGGACACCTGAGAATCGCGGAGTACTTTTTTGGTTTAACTGTACCGTTGCTTTTTGATGTCTTGCTACACTTTGGCACACTTCTGGTTACGTTGATTTATTTTCGTGGCGCCATCAAAAACGTGTTACTCTCGCTTTGGCATAGAGACTTGCGCTCTGGAGACGGTAAATTAATCCTACCTATAATCATCGGGTCAGTACCAACCGCAGTAATAGCTGCTACAATCGGCGATCAATTAGACGCCTACTTCAGTACGTTGCTGTGGCTTGGTGTATGGTTCATAATAACAGGTAGCATTCTATTAGCATCCAAATTCTCCCATGAACGCAAAGACACCATAAGCATGCCAGTGGCGTTTCTTGTAGGCGTAATGCAGGGCTTAGCCATAGTTCCCAGCGTTTCAAGAAGCGGCTTCACAATTGCCACCATGCTTCTATTGGGCATAAGAAAGGAAATCGCCTTCAAATTCTCTTTCCTGCTTTCCATCCCCGCAGTCATTGGTGCCTTAGGCTTAACGCTCTACCAAGAACACAACGCGCTCACAATTGCAGGTATAGGAAACCTCGAACTTGCAGTAGCACTCGTAGTTACTGTAGCGGTTAGTTTCTTGGCGCTCAAACTGCTCGAGAAAACCTTAGCTGCCAAAAAATTCTATCTATTCTCCATTTACTGTTTCATAGCGGGGGCAGTTATGCTGGCTTTAACAGCGTTAGGTTTTTAGCCAGAAAGGCTTTCCCGACAAAAAATCAGTTAAGAACACAGCGAAATCCGAGTTCTCCGTGTAGAGCTTAAGTACTTGTTCATCTAAGAGAACGCTGAAATCTTTCTGTAACGCCTTCGCGACGAGTTCGGCTACGCCTGCATTCTTGCCGCCGTCTGCTAGTTTCTCTCTCAAAAGGGCTGCTGCATCGGTGTATTTACGGGGAACCTCAACAATCCAGCGGCCGTTTTCAATGTAGGGCCCAGTGATGACCTGTTTGTCGTCTGCGTATTTTGAGAGGAAATTTTCGCATTCTCTCGTCCGTTCAAGCTGCGGCCCAAGATGCCTCTTAACATTTGGCAGAACCAATTGTTCCAACTCAAAAACAAAAACGCTGAGTGATTTTTCGTTACTCCATATTGCATCCCGCAGAACACAAAAACCGTTAGTTTCGAGAAGTTTGCGCAAGGAACGTTTAGTGCGATATAGTTGTCCCCACAGCACGTCTGGGACTGCAATTAACTCGCCGATTGTTAGGTAAAGATGTGCGGTGCCTTGGTTTTCGATGTGGCTTTCGATTCTGTTGGGTGGTTGAGCGTGGGTTGGCGGGCGATAGAAGAAGTCTTCGCTGGGCGCTTTTTGGAAGGCTCTTGAGGCTGCGATGAATTCGTAGAGTTTCTGGAGTTGCACAGGTGAAGCGACGTTTCTGCCCTTATCCACAGGATCCACAATCACAAGCGGCTCAGGGAAAAGTAAGCAGAGTTCTCTTTCGCGGTCACCATAGACGCCCTCAATGTCTACAACGATTCGCTTACTGTAATCTGCGAATGCCTCAACGGTCTTAGCGAACGAACCATACCTCAAAATCAGTAGTTCGCAGAGGTAGCCGCTGAAGCCCCCAACTTTAATCTCCGCACCGTACACGCCGATGCCCTGCAGGAACCGCTTGAGCAACCGCACCTCGCCAAGCATTTCCTTGCTCAGATGGGTTTTGATGTAGTCGGTGTGGTAGGGTGTGCGGTCGGTTGCGCTCTGCCACTCGCCTGGTTTGGCGTCGTAGCAGGGCACGATGTCCACGCGGTATCCTTCAACGAAAACTTCAAGGTAAGGGTGCTCCGCGTAACGTTCCAGCTGTTCAGCGTCGCCTGCCGCTTTTTTGGCGATTCGTAATCCTATCTCGTCTAGGAATTGGCGGTCTATAGATGTTGGTAATCGGATGAATATGTCGATGTCGGGGGTCTCTGAGAGCCAAGTGTCTTTGGCGACTGAGCCCTCGACGCGCACCGTGGCTGTTATCCCTTCACTCTGACAAGCAGCAGATATCTTCTGTAACAGTTCACGGCTTAAGGCATCAACTTTTGCGCGCTCCTCTGGTTTAGGTGTGATTTTTTGGAGAATACGCGTAGTTAATGCATTATAGTTCATTGTTGTGGCCTTTTAGGGGCAGTACTCTTTGAGTGTGGTGTATGCTGGGCCTTTTGGCGACAACTGGCTTTTTTTGAGGCGCAGACAGCTAGCGCGTATGTTGCCGAAATCATAGTTTTCTTGGCGCTGCACTAAATCTACGAGGCGTTGTTTGTTGGCGCCGCTTCGGACGCGCGCGATGGTTAGGTGTGGGCTGAATCCGTTTGGGTCAGGTGCGAAACCTAAGTCGTGGATTTGTGGTTCAAGCTGCTCAAAGATGCTTTTGAGTTGCTGTGCGCCATCAGTTATGCCTGCCCAAACAACCCGCGGATAGTTGACTGTGGGGAAAACTCCTAAACCTGTTAATTGGATGTTGAATGGTGTGAATTTGATGTTTTTCATGGCTGCATAAACTTTCTCTACCATGTCTGGGGCAGTATCGCCTAGAAACCGTACGGTGATGTGGATGTTTTTTGGTTCCACGAGTTTGACGTCAGCGTTGGTTTGCATGATCATCTTCTGTGACGCAGCGATTCTGTTGACAACGCTGTCGTTTTCCAGATCGAAAGCTATGAAGCTCCTGATTTTTTCGGACATACTCTATCTTCAGTACTTCTAAAAACATCACCATACATAAATGCTTTTATAAGTCCAGATAACGATTGCTGACATAGATGTAGCTTTTCAGGAATGCTTTGTCTGTATTTTTTGGGTGCTTATTGTGCCTGTTGGCTTTTGCGGTGCTTTTTTCTATAGTAGTTGTTGCCGTGGACCCCTCTTGTTTCAACAACAACCAGTGGCTTGCGGTTTGGCGTCAGTTTCTGGTTTGGCATCTGTGGGCGGTTGCGGGTTGGTTGTGGCGGATTCCGCAAGCAGAGCGGTTAGTGTTGGCAGGCGTTTGTTATTCTCCCCGAGACCCCTATCCCCTATAAAAAGCGCTGAAATTGGTTTTCTCTCTTTATGTGGGTGTTTTGGTTTACGGCACACCACAAGACAGCAACGGGATGCGGCTGCTTTCTGTGGTTGCAACGTGATTCGGCGTCTGTTTCGATATGGCATATGCGATTTCCACCACACGCACAACATAGCATGTTGAAACCGCCACCATGTGCATGTGAAAGCATGTTAAACTTAATTTTTAGCCACAAGATGGTGAAACTGCAATGTTATGGCACAATGCTATTCGGGCACCCGTGCAATCAGGCAATAACCGCCCACAAACCCCACCCCTCAGGCCGCTAACCCGCTCTTGCTTGTGTTTTCTTAACCGCTAAAGTTAAAGCCAACCCAACAAATAACATGCTCTACCGAAACAAGAAATTCCGTTTGGGGCTTTCGGCTAGCTTGGTCCAGGCTTGTAGCCTCGGGCGCTTGGCTATGACGCGAGTCAAGCCGAGAACGCTATAGACCCCGGTTCAAATCCGGGAAGCCCCACCAGTCAACTTAACGCTCAGTGCTCAACCTTTAATACCAGAACAGCTTACCCATAATGGGGGCAACTCGTCTGCTCTTTAAGCATAAAAAGGAACCCCAACTTCAAGTAGACTTAGGCGACCTGCAAAGCGAAAAAGAAAAGCTGAGCAGTTTTCTTGAATCACGCCTCAAAACAGTGGTTTCCCAAGGCAAAGACAAAGTGACACTCAACGACGAAAAATTATCTTCGTCTGAGTTGTTTCATGCGGTTAAAAAGTTTGTTTATCATCGTGGTCTCAATGCTACTCACTGGGTTTCGATTGAAGGCTCAACCGTAAAGATCAACAGGTTCAAGGGACAGGATAAGAAAAAAGAGAAACAAAAAAAGAATGGCTCTCATCAAACTCTTACCCAGAGTTGGGGGCTCTAAAAAAGCCTAACCTTCAAGCCGACATCAATCAGAGGCTTTCTGCCTTAAATCACCAAACTCTAAAGCTCTTTTAATTAAGCGTTCTAAAATGTCAAAATCTGAATGCTGCACCGTTACCTCCGCTGAGCTTTTGTAGTTGTTGCGTTTGGCTTGGGTGACGTATTTTTCGAGTTCATCGAGGATGCCCTGCGTCATGATGGGTTTGCCGTCAAGTAACCTGTAATTGCATTCGAGACAGTATTCAAAGTCAAAATTGAGCTTTCGGTTTTTGGAGTTGCCTTCGCCAAAGTAGCGGAGGTCAGAGGCTAGTTTGGCTGGGATAACGTCGTCGAATTCAACGAATACTATGTGGGTTTTTTTGGTTTGGTGTTTATGGCTCAAGGCTGCACCTTCAAGACGATTCTGCGCGGAATTAGTGCATCACCCTTTACCGTGCAGTTGGCTAAAAACATTTACAAAACCGCCACTCAGCAGACGACAGTATTAAACCTAAATTAATCGGCATAACAATAAAACCGTAGACAGCCATGAAGAAAACCGATTTTAAAAGCATAGACCAATACATCAACTCCTTCCCGCCAAACATACAGGCAATTCTGCAGCAACTGCGTAAAGCAATCCATGAAGCCGCTCCACAGGCGGAGGGAACCATAAGCTACCAGATGCCAGCCTTCAAACAAAACGGCGTCCTCGTGTATTTTGCAGCTTTCAAGAACCACATTGGCTTTTTCCCCACCGGTTCTGGCATAGAAGCATTCAAAGACAAGTTGGGCGCGTTCCAAACTAGCAAGGGCACAATCAGGTTTCCGCTTGATAAGCCGCTACCGCTGGATTTGGTGAAGGAAATCGTTCGGTTCAGAGTTAAAGAGAACTCAGAGAAGCGTTAAACTCGCCAGATACCCGACCATTAGCAGGTTGAAAGCGAACAGCACCAAAATGTTGATTGTGCTGAAAGTATTTGAGTTCGCTTTTTTACGCGAATATAATGCGCCTGCAATCGCCGCCGCTAATGGAACAGCAGAAAAACCTGCGATAACCCAAAAATCAAATACAACAACGCCAACCTGCCATGCAAACAAAACAAAAACAGCCAAGGCGACCAAGGCAACTGCTAAAACTAACCCATGAACCGCCGTTTCACCCCACCGAACACCCACAGTCCGCTTGTCACTTTTACGATCCACATCGACATCGGGAGCTTCCAAACTTAAGCCAAGCATGAAACCATACAGCACAAAGGGCAAAACGAAGTACCCAAACAAAGCATCTAACCGACCCTGAACAGCGAGGTACCCGACAGCGGGAATCGCGAACCCAGCAGCCAACGCAATAGCCACCTCGCCTAGGCCCCTTGAGACCAGCCGCAGAGGTTTAGCAGAGTAGAACCAGCCCAGCAAATTCGCGCCAACAGCAATGACTAACAGTTCTAGGGGCGCTGCTTGGATGGCGACTGCTAAGCAAGCCAGCAAAATCGAGGCTGATAGACAGGTGAGGGCGGTTATGCGGGCGGATGGCAGTAGGTTTGGGTTTTTGACGAGGATTCTTTTGCCTGAAAAGAATTTGGATGACTGTGCTTGTTTGTCTTGGTTGTAGTCGAAGTAGTCGTTGCTGTAGTGGGTGGATAAGTCTCCAAAGAACACCACCGCGTAAAACAATAGCGCCTTAAACGGGTCAAATGCGCCGCCTCCAGCAACGGCCAAGAGCATGCCCAGCGTGAAAGCTAAAGCACCGCCTAAAACGATATGAACCCTCACCATCCTTAGCAACCCAACGGTTACGCCATATTTTTGCATGCAGTATCGCTCTATATTGATTATTATCGAATAGCTTATTTATTAAAAACGTTGATAGAACGGTTATTTGGGGTATATGTAAGTGGGCGCTAAAGCGTATGTTGATCTCTTGAGGCTGCATTTCTTTTTTGTCTGGCCAGTTCTTTTCTCTGCAGGTCTCTTCTTCGGATTCACCATCAACGGCGGTTTCAGTTTGCTACTTGTTCTGCAGGCGATTTTGATTGCTTACTTCGGCTTTGAAGCAGGATTGGTCTTAAACGACATCGTGGACGCCAACTTGGACAAGAAAGAGTTGCCCACCGATAGCAGGTTAACTAAGTATTGGCGGCCATTCGGCAGACGCCCCCTCTCTGAAGGCTTAATCCCGCGGCGCAGCGCGACGGTTTTGTTCGCGGTTTTTTTAGCCATCACAAGCGCGGTTATTTTTACGCTTCCGTATCCTCATTCCATCTACGTTTTTGTTTTGATGTTTATCTGTTATGGCTTGGAGGTTTTCTACCAGATAAAGAAGCGAAACGAGAAAGCTCCATATGCCCAAATCATTGGGCGCGTAGACTTTGCATTATTTCTTGTCGCAGGCTACCTCTGCGTTGGCAACCCAGACCTGTATGCGTTGGCGCTGTTTTTGTTCTTTTACCCCATGGCTCTGGCGCATTTAGGCGTAAATGACCTTGTGGACGTAGCTAACGACCAAGCTAAAGGCATGAATACGCCGCCGACGCTTTACGGCATGAAAGCCACTGCCTACTGGGTACTAGCGTTCACCATCTTTCACTACGTGACAGCCGCAGTTTTCCTTTATGTTCTGGGTAGCCCCGTGGCGCTTGGAGGTTTCGCGGTAAGTTTTGGGCTCTTGGCTGTGGCTAACGCTGTAGTTTTGAAGGGCAAATCTGCTCAATCCGCCCTAAAAGCGCTACCGCTTCTCCACTTATCCATGTTAATCTATGCGATTTCGATAATAGCTAATTACGCGGTTATGGCTTTTCTGTAAACAAGTCGGGTTTCTGAGGTTGCGGTTTAGAATACGCCAAGTAGTTTAGAAGCAACTATGCCTACAGACATTATGGCAATTAAGAAAATGAGTTTACCCTTCGATAACTTTAAACCGCCCTCGGAATTTTCCTCCTCCGCGAACTCGTATTCTCTTATCTCTTTAGTTACAGAGTTTATCTGAACCTTAGCGGTCCGCTTCTGAAACATCATTTCAACGACGTACAGTTCGCCGTCTAAGGATACCTTCATGGGTAACCAGCTGCCCCTGTAGCCTAAGCGCTTCAGAAAGTCCCCTGTCATAGCGGTTGCATTCTCCGCATCGAACCGCGAGATTTCTGGCGAAACCTCAGTTTGGGGGGCTAATTCAGTCATGAATGTTCCGCTTAGAATTGAGTGTTAAAATGCTTATTAGGAGTTATGAAGCCAAAAACTGGATTAAAAATCAACATCCGCATAGAATGGGCGATTGTGAACAAAAATGTGGGTTTGAGCAGTGAATTGTTGGTTACGGCGTTGGGGTTGGGTCGGGTATTATCGGTAAAGTGCCATTAAATGTCGAGGTTTGGTTCATTATGGTGTCTTGTAGTTTGTCAAGTAACTGCATTTGGGCGCTGTCCTCGCTAACGCTGACCTGCACCATTTGCACTCCATAACCGATCACTATACAAGCGAAAACTACTGAGGATGTCACCAATAATAGTGCTGCTACGGTTGATTCCATTTGAAGCCTTCTCCAAGCAGCAAATATGGTCTCTGACTATATAATTGGTTAATTCCAAAGCGAAAACTATTCCGAAAACCGATATATGATCAAAGAAGGGGCGTATCCGATTACTTCGGGGCTGCTTCTGGCTGGGATGAGGCGGCGGGGGCTGAAGTGGCTGTCGCTTGAGCTTGTGGTTGGGCAGGCGCTGCGGTTGCCGCAGGCTGTGCTTGAGCAGCCGGCTGTGTTTGAGGCTGAGCAGAAGCGGCTGGAACCGCAGCAGGTTGTGCCTCAGTTTTTTCTGCCGGAGCCTGATTTGCAGTGTTGTTTGAGAGTATCTGGATTTTTTCCGCCATCGGATGCAGTAGGTCAGGAGGCGGGTATGGCGTGTTTAGGTTGGAGGAGAGCATGTAGATGGAGTTGAAAACATGCTGATAGATGGTGAAGAGGATTTGGGGAATCTTGGTTTTTGGGTTGACTTCAAGTTTCTTTTTGACGTCTTCAGCTTTGCCTGTAAGTACAACTGTGCCGCTGGTGGAATACTTGACGACGTTTGGTTTAGTGGATATCAACAATTGAAAGCCCAATGTAACTTGGTTGTTGTCTTTCTTTTGCTCTTCAAGTTTGGCGTTCACATCAAAAAACAGTTCATCTGACCCCGCAGTGAGTCCGCTTCGTTCAGCCTGTAGACTATTAATACTTATTGAAACGGTGACTCCTGAGACGGAATACTGGGGGTTGACGGCTGATTCCTCTTTACTTCATGTTGGTTTTTTGATATTTAACTTTTGTATGAAGCCCCCTCAATCATCCGCGGAAGCGGCGACTTTAGGGTGCTACGTACTTGCTGGGATGCTAAAGTATGCTGGCACTGAAAGCTCAGCCATAAACTTGAAAGCATCATCTCCTTTAACGTTGGCTTTCTGTTTGAGCACAATCTTTTTGGGAATATCCTCTTCAAGGTAAACTATGTAATTAACTGTCTGTCCAAGACCCAGCCTTGTAAATTGCTGCACAGTACCCTTGAATTTGTCGTATTCTTGAATTTTGATCTTAATTTTTTCGATGGCTTCGAAAAGAATCTCTGTTTGCCCTTGCTCAGTGAACGAGATGGCTACGTCGCCTGTTTTTATCCATGTGGTTTCTTCCTGTGCACCTTTTCCTCCTTTGCCACCTTTCTTGGATTTGTCGGTTTCAGCGGGCTTTTTAGCTTGGCTTTTCAGGGTTTTTTGCAGGGCAGCGGATTTTTGGAACCATTCCTCACTTTTATGTTTGCTCTCTGCATCTCTAAGTACGGATCCAAGCCATTGACTGTAATCTTCAAACAGCGCCTTATACTGGCTTGTTTGGCCGGCTAGGAATTCTGTGATGTCTTTAAGTGAGGTAAACGTGCGAATTTCAGTTCCCAAATATCCATTACTCCCGTTAGCAATCTTTAGGGCAGTTAACTATGTGAACGATACAAGATGCCTGTTCATCTAATATGAGGATTTGTCCATCACACAAGCGACATACTTTTTGCTGTTAGCGGTTTCGGGCTTTATCGTAGGCGTTTGAGATGGCTTCGCTGGTCAAGACCCCGACGACTTTATCGGGATTATCCTTCTGGACTACGGGGAGGATGTTGAGTTTTTCTCGCAGAATCACCTTGTTTGCTTCAAGGATCGATTCGTCCTCGTAAACTATGATTTTCTTCAGCGGCATCTGCGCCACATGCAAAACGTCACGGTCTCCGTTGCTGACTTTCATGAGTTCAGCCCACGTAACCATACCCAAGAAAACCCCATCTTTTTCAACTAAAGCGTCATGGTAACGATTCTTAAACATGACTTCCAACGCTTCAGTAAGGGTTTGCTGAGGAGAAACAAAGCCCACTTCACAGTGCATAACATCTTTGACTCTTACCCCGGCCAGTTTGGTGGAGATGATGGTTTGTTCGCCTTCTTCGCTGGCTCCAATGTAAACAAACAAGCCAACAAGAATCAGCAAAAAGTTGAAGATAAAACCGACGATAACCATGACAAAGCCCAATATTCTGCCAAGCGTCACGGCATAGCGGGTGGCATCGGAGTACTTCATTCGCTCAGCCAGAACCGCGCGGAACACTCTGCCGCCGTCCATTGGGAAGGCTGGAATCAAGTTGAAGACGCCTAAGAGGATGTTTAGGATGGCGAGGTCAAAGATGATGTTGCCTGTACCAGCAGAGAAAGCGAGCAATAGAGGAAGCAGATTCGGGGTAAGAATTGAACTTACCCCCAGTAGCGCAAACCCTAAAACAAGGCTTGTTAATGGTCCTGCAAATGCCATGCGCCATTCTTGGGCGGGGTTGTCGGGGATTTCTTCAATTTCGGAGACGCCGCCGATGGGGTAGAGAACGATTTTTCGCACTTTTATGCCGTAACGTCGAGCCACCACCGAGTGGGCAAGTTCATGGAAGAAGACGAAAACAAACAAGAAGACCACGATGAAAAACATGTAAAAAGAGCTCTCAACGGTATAGAAGGGCAGGTTAAGCAGGGACAACACGAAAACTGCCAAAATCAGCAGTATGAACGTGAAGTGTAACTCGATGGGTATGCCCCATGCGGAGCCTATCTTAAAAGAGTACCGCATAGAGATAGATGCCTGCGAATGGCTTTTTAAATTTTCGATGACCCCTAAGACTGGGTAGTCCCCCAAAAATCGCTTTTGCCCTACATTCCGTAAAATATACAAAGACCAAAACTACAATTGCTAAGCATACAGGATTGGAGAATAGGTAAAAATGAATAAAAAATTTGTTTTAGGCTTAATAATCGTTATTATAGTTGGTTGTGCTTCTGGTGTAGCGCTTCTGAATTCATCACCTTCTACGCCCGCAGTCACGCCACGCGAACTCGATTTCACTGTAAGCGGCAAAAACGACTGTCTAAGATTCCTCAACAGCAGCATATCAACCGTTTACATCCCTGTTGCTACGGGTGCAAACGAGCAGTGGGAGCTAACCATAAACGCCACGAAAATGGCTGGGGGAGCCAACGCATGGGTTGACCTGTACACCTACAATGGCTACTGGGATGCTGGGGCAAACTTTACCTGCAAATCCAAAGACATCTACCCCATCCTCGCTGACATCGAAAGCGCAGAAGCCCAAGTCAAAGGCAGTGCGCCGTACACGCAGACCTTCGGCGGACCCACAGCTGAAAGCCACACACTGTTCTTCATCTTCCCGCCAGGCGGACAATCAACCTTCCACATCACCCTCAAGCAAATCAGCTGAGGGTTACAAAATTTATATAACCGCATAAGCTAAAGCTAGTTGAGGAATCTGCTTGTCTGAAACGGTTTGGAAAAAACCTGTTATCTGCCTTTTCAGGGAACGTTCTAAAGAGAATTGGGAGTCAGACCCGTTTGTGGTTATCAAAGCTAAACAGTTGACGCTTACTGGGGGAGATAACCCCAAGTTTTCTGGGAAAATCGAAGACTTCTTCACACTCATGGGCGACGCCGATTACTTGTCCTCACCGGAGGGCAAAACGGATCACTTTGTGTTCTGCTGGTTTGACGACGCGGAACCCGACATGACTAAGGATCTAAGGCGGCTAAGAGGAGTACGGCTAAACGGGGAAGTCACTTCCAGCACAAACGAGAAAACGCACAAGCGCACCTACAACGCCCGCTTCACAGCTGAACAGGGCAAAATAACTTAACCCCCTCCCTTTAGTTTGCTCTGCAAATACGTGTTGCTGTTCAACAATTAATGTCAACGTGTTAAGTTAATTGTGAATTTTGAGCTAATTTTAAACTTACTCTTAAATATATGTGGCTAAATTTCTATTGTAGGTCGTAGAGCATGGTTGAGCAAAAACTACGCGCAACTCTAATTACTGGTAGAACAATTGAACAGGGCGTTGGAAAAGAATTGGGGAAGGGCTCCATAGAATACTATGAAAGCTGCGCCGTTTGCTTTTTTGATAAATCAGACATGATAAAGTTAGGCATAAAAAACGGTTCAACCGTCAGAGTCACCTCAAAATACGGGTCAGTCGTAGTTAAAGCCCAACGGTACCCTTGGGGAACGATGCCGGGGATGGTTTTCATACCCTGCGGTTCCTGGGCAAATGCCATCTGCGGCGACGAAACCTACAGCATGGGCATGCCTCTCTTCAAAGGATTCCCCGTTGAAGTACAAGTTGCGCCAGACGAGCCTGTCTTGACTTTGGATGAGCTTTTAATGAAACAGTATGGGAGGAACAGCCTGTGAGTAAAGTAATAAATGATGTTGTTTGTCCAATCTGCGGTTGCCTCTGTGACGATTTAGAGGTAACTGTTGAGAATAATGAAATCGTTAAAATGAAGAATGGCTGCTCCGTCTGCGAAGCAAAGATGGTTCACGGCTACAAAAGCGAAGAACGCATCCTAAAACCCCACATCCGCAAAGACGGTAAACTTGTTCCAGCAACCATGGATGAAGCCATCAAAAAAGCTGCACAAATCCTCACAGACGCCAAGTATCCACTGCTCTTCGGCTGGAGCAGCACAGTCGGCGAAGCTCAACGCATCGGCGTAGAATTAGCAGAAGAACTCGGTTCAGCTCTCGATAACTGCTGTAGCGTCTGCCATGGACCCTCCGTCATGGCAACACAGGAAATCGGCATCCCCGCAGCAACACTCGGTCAAATCCGCCACCGAGCAGACTTAATTGTTTACTGGGCGTGTAACCCCTGGACAAGCCACCCCCGCCACGTAGAACGCTACACCGCGTTTACTGACGGCCGCTTCGAAGGGAGCGAATGGAAAGATTACATGCAGAAACTAAAAGCAGGCGCAGGCCGCAAAAAAATGGCGATCGCTTCAAAACGCATCGGTCGCGTTGAGCCACCCATTCGCCCGGCAGTATGCTACACTGGTCCACCGCCACAGACATTGCAGAAGTCTGGGCGCAAGATGATTGTGGTGGACGTGCGTAGAACCATGACCGCTGAAGCTGCAGACTATTTTATGCAGATTGAACCGAACCGTGATTACGAAGTGATTGAAGCACTGCGCTGTTTTGTAACTGACCAGGAAATTGATGTTGACAAAGTTGGCGGCATCCCCGTCGATTACCTGCGTGATGTTGCAGATGCCATGATGAACTGCCAATTCGGCGTCATCTACTTCGGCTTAGGTATGACACAGAGCCTGGGCAGATTCCGCAACATCGAAATCGCCATCGCACTCGCACGTGACCTTAACAGGAAAACCAAATTCGTAATTTCACCCATGAGGGGGATGTCGTTTAG
>JAMDCQ010000009.1 GCA_023488905.1 Candidatus Bathyarchaeota archaeon | reverse complement strand
TAGGCGGCTTAGTGGTAGGGGAAACAAGAAACACCTTCCTTTTCCAAGGCGAAGGTAGAACTCGCAGCGTAATCAAGGTTTAAGCTGCGAATTTGCACTTTGGATGGGTGAACCGCTAAGAAAATGTTGGTTCCGTCAACTTTTTCACGTGTTAAGCCTTCCATGTAGATGCGGTATGCTTTGAGGTCAACGCGTGAAACTTTTCCTTCAAAGCCTTTGTTGTCGCCGCGTAAGATGCGAACAGTATCGCCTTTGCGGACTGGAAGGGTTTTTGCGCCTTTCTGTGCTGTGAGCTCACTTGACAGTGGTGCCGCCATCATTTTGTGGCGTTTGTGAGCTGGAGCGTTGAAGAGCATTTTTCTTTGTTTACCAGGATTTTTTACTTTCATTATTCTCTACACCTATACAATTATGCTGGAGGCGCTTGCGATTCTTGGCCAACGTTCAGCAGCTTCCCTTGCTACTGGACCTCGGATTTCTGAACCTTTCATTTCGCCTTCAGGAGTAATTATTACTGCTGCGTTATCCTCAAATTGAACCCAGACACCGTCGACTCTTCGGAAAGCACGTCTCTGTCGGACGATGATTGCTTGGAAGATTTTTTTGCGCATGTCTGGTGAGCCTTGTCGTACTGAAACGGTGACTTTGTCGCCGACTGTGGCTGATGGATATCTTCTTAGTCTGCCTTTGTAGCCCATAGCTTGGATCAAGCGTAGAACACGTGCGCCGGTGTTGTCGGTGCATCGGAGTTCAGATCCTGCTACTAGGCCACGGCTGAGTTTTTGTCCATGCGCCATCATACCTTTGGCGATTAAGCCTCTTCCTTTTGCTTTCGCTGCGCACATATTATCGTTCCTCTCCTACTTTCTCAACGACAACGAATGAAACCGTTTTGCTGAGTGGTCTGCACTCGGCGATTTTTACGCGGTCGCCTTCTTTGACGTCAATGCAGGGTGGATTGTGTGATGGGATGTGTCCGTGTCTGCGTTCGTAACGTACGAATTTTGATGAGAACTGTGTGAATTCTCTGTCAACGATAACGGTTTTGTCCATCTTTGCTGTGTGAACTACGCCTTCCAGTACACGTCCGCGGACTGCGAGTGTGCCGTGGAATGGGCAGTTAGGGTCGTCACAGGTCTTTTTTGGTTGCTTAAAAGTCATCGACATATTACCATAGCCTCTTTACGCTTTTCTTTAGCCGATCTTCTGAGCGGCCGACTAATAGTTTACCGTCAATCTCAACGACTGTGCCGTCGCTGAAAGTGAAATCGAAAGTTGCAGCTTCCTTGATTACGCTGCGAGTTCTACCTTCGCCTTGGAAAAGGAAGGTGTTTCTTGTTTCCCCTACCACTAAGCCGCCTACACCCATAAGGTTCATGTTTAGGCTTTGGGCTACGATGCCTTTGGTTCCGATGAATTCGTAACGGATGATGTCAGGGGTTACTTTCATTCGGGAGTTTTCTCCTTAGGTGCTTCTTTTTTGAGCTTTGCTTTCTTTGCTGGCTTTTCCTCTTTCTTTTCTGGTGCTGAGGGTGCCTTGCGTATCCCGAGTGTTTGTTCGTTTTGTACTGTGAGGATTTTTGCGATAGTTTTGCGTAGGTGGCGTATGCGGGTTGGGTTTTCAACTGCGCCTCCTGCGTTAACCATGGTGCGTATGCGTGCGAGTTCCACGCGTAAATCGATAAGTCGCTGTTCGCGTGCTTCTGGTGTGAGTGCTTGGATTTCTTTCATGCGCATGATTGGTGCCATTTACTGTTTTTCCTCCGCTGGTTTCTCTTCGGTTTTAGGTGCCTCTTCGGCTTTGGGTTCGTCTTTGACTTCTTTTGGTTCAACTGCGGGGGCTGGTTCTGGTTCTGGTGCTGGTGGCGTGGGTTCAGTTGCAGGTGTGGGTGCGGGGGTTGGAGCGGGTGCGGGTTGCGGAGCGGCTGTTTCTGCTGGAGGTACAGGCTCTATGATTGTGACTTTGTCTGGGAAGTATGCGTCTGGCGGCATGATTTTTACGCGGACACCGATCATTCCTGGCTTCAGTTGAACGTGGACTTCGGCGGTTTTCATGGCGCGTAAGGCTGGTTCGCCGACGATTGGGTAGTGTCCTGCGCGGAATTTTTCGAAGCGTGCACGCTCTGTGGTGAGTTTGCCGCTGATAACTATTTCAGCGCCAAGTGCGCCTGCTTCCATAACTTGGTTAAGTGCCCAGAAACCTGCACGTCGGAAGTGTACTCCGCGTTCCAGTGCTGAGGCGACGCGGTTTGCGACGACGTGGGCGTTGAATTCTGGGACTTCGATTTCTGAGACGGAAATTTGTGGGTTGGAAACTTTGAAGTTATGTTCCAGTGAAGCGGCGAGTTCTTTGATGGTTTCTCCGCCTCTGCCGATAACTAAGCCTGGACGCATGGCGTAGATGACTACGTGGGTGCCCAATGGTGTTTTGGATAGGTTTACTCCACCGTATCCGGCTCTTTCAAGTTTCTTCTGTAAGAATTCATCGATTTCTGTTCGTTTAATGGATTCTGTTATAAAACGTTTGACTATGCTCATTTACTGTTCTCCTGCTGAGGGTTTCTCTTCGAGCACGATTTCAACATGGGTCATGGTGTCGTATTTTGGTGATGCTCTGCCGTGTGCTCTTGGGGTGTAACGCTTTAGTTTCATACCCGGGTATGCAGCGCTGTGCATGATTCTGAGGCGGTCCACATCTAGGCCCTTGTTTTCTGCGTTGGCTTGAGCTGCCTGCAAAACGTGGAGGATTTGATCGGCGGTTTTTACTGGGTACCTGCCGACGAAGCGTTTTTGCATGCCGCCTTTGTGGCCGAGTTTCTTTGTGAACCTTGTGTATGGAACAGGTTTCTTCATGGCTACTACGTCGCGGAGGAAATCTTTAGCCTGTGCAAGATCCATGCCTTTGATGGCTTTGGCGACCTCGCGTGCGGCTTTGTGAGATACTTTTAGTTCTCTTCCGCTGGCTTTCGCTGTTTTTTCTGGATTAAGCATTTCGTTGATTATTGAGTAGCCCCATTTTGGCATTATTATATCTCCGATGCGCAAACAAACACGTAAAAGCAATTTATATGGCTTTCCGTATCACAACTAAGATTTTACTCTAAACTGAGCAAGTGGTTGTTCCGGCGAAGGAACTATTCGAACGCGTGAGGTGTACAGTTTCACGATTACATTTACGCTTTTATAGTTTGCCCAAAAAACTCTGGTGTGTTGGAGTTTTAGTGGTTTTTGGTTTTTTCTATAGTTGTTGTTGGCGAAAAGCCGCTATACACAACAACAACCAGCAAGCTTGGCTTCTACGTCTGATTTGATGTCGGCCGATGCAACATATTGCTGTCTGGTTGTGGATTATGCCACAAGTAGATCAGGGCTTAAGCTGTCCTTCTAGAATAGTAGTCTTTGTCGGAACCCCCTCCACAACAACCCGCCGAGCCCGCTGTGAACTGCTTTTTTTGTTTAGGCGTAGGTTTGGGTTGCAAACTGATTGTGCAAGCAGCCACAAGCAGACCTGCCGCAAATTTGGGCATAGCTTAAAGAGCAAGAGACCCCACTCAAACGCAGGTATAACCTTGAAAAACTGGAAAACCATCGGAAAAATAGCCACTTTCTTCGCCATCGTAGCATTCGTATTCACCGCTTTCCAAGCTGCAACAACATACCTTCTACTCGCATTGTACAGCACAGGTGCACCCGCAGAATACATCGCCCTATACATCCTCAACACCATAACACCTTACCTGGTAATTGCAGTGCTCTCGGTGATTGTCGCAGTCATGGCTAAAGGAGAGACAGAAGAGCAGCCAATAGAAGCATTACCTCAAGAGGAAGAACAAAACCAAGAGGTCAATGCCTAAATTTTTCTATCATACTTCGATAGCTTTTTGCGATGCGTTTATTTCAGTCATTTAGGTAGTCTAATCAGGCAAAAAACCTCAGGGAACCCGAAGGACCATGGAAAAGTGCGCTTTTGATGGATGCCGAGTTAAATGCTTAAGAGTAGGCGGTTTCCCCGCGTTCAATAACTAAGACATTAATTGCTTGTCGGTCCCAAAAAACTTCGTAGATTATCCTGATGTCGCCGATTCTGGCTCTAAACGTATCTTTGAACCCTTGAAGTTTTTTAATATCATACTGCTCTGCAGGAACAGGGTTTTCGCGCAAAACAAAGAGAAGTTCGATTATTCTGTGTTTTTGGTAATCAGGCAGCTTCTTTGAGGATTTTTTGGCCCTTTGAGATAATGTTATCTCAAACAAGCAAGTCAACAGCCCAATTCTTCAACGAATTCTTGAAGGTTCGCTGTTTTTCCAGCCCGTATCTCTTTTTTTGCTGCCACAATTGATTTTTTATCTTCAGCGGTAGCTTTTTCTTCAGGCAACAGCATGGCTCGCAAACGCAGCAGTTCAAGTTTTACGGTGTCGAGCCTTTCTAGAACAAGCTTAAGCTCATTTTCATCAACTGTTACAACCACGCCTCTCACCTTGCCATTCCAATACTGTAGTAGACACTAAATAACATTATGTAACTGTTTTTACGATTCGTTTATGTTTCACTTCAAAGAGTATTTTCCTTATTGTTGATAGGAAGCAATGATATGGCACCCAAAGATGAGAAAATCACTATGTTGCATGGTGCAGGCGGCACAGTCATGCATGACCTCGTCAAAAACTACATTGTAAAAGCCTTCGGCGGCATAGGCAACGCAGAAGTGTCCCTTGAAGCCATGGACGACGCAGCAGTCGTCGGCGACATAGTTTTCAAAAGTGATTCTCACGCGGTGAAACCCATATTTTTCGCCGGCGGCGACATCGGACGCATCGCAATCTCGGGCACAGTCAACGACATCAGTTGTTTGGGTGCGCAACCGTTTGCGCTGGCATGTGGGCTCATTTTGGAGGAGGGGGTGGCGATTTCTGATTTAGAACGCATCCTCGCAAGCATGCGTGAAGCCTGCCTCGAAGCAGACGTCGGCATAGTCACAGGCGACACCAAAGTCGTCGAAAAAGGCGCATTAGGCGGCTGCGTCATGAACGTCTCAGGCATAGGCAAACGCACCCCCGCCTTAGACCACAACCTCACAATTGTCAAGAAAAAACGGGAACTCAACGCACGATGGACACTGGACTCAAACCTTGCCACAGGAGACAAAATCATCCTTTTGGGCGCCATAGGCGACCACGGAATCGCCGTTCTCTCAGCGCAGCAGGGACTAAAGTTCGGCAGCGAAATCAAATCCGACGTAAAACCCCTCAACCGCATGGTACAAGCACTCCTTGGCGAGGTGGGAGGAGTGGTTGCCATGAAAGACCCAACTCGCGGGGGTTTGGCAGACGCCCTAAACGAGTGGACAGAAAAATCCCGTGTCGGCATCCTAACCCACGAAGACAAAATCCCCATCCACCAAGACGTGCAAACTGCCTGCGAAATGCTCGGCTTAGACCCGCTTGAAATTGGTAACGAAGGCAAACTCATCATAGGAGTCATCCCAGAAAAAGCCGAAGAAGCACTGGAGTTTCTGCGGGGAACCCCTCAGGGTAAAGAGGCGCAGATAATCGGGGAAGCTACCGCGGAGTTTAGGGGGGTTGCGATGCAGACGACGGTTGGGGGTAAGCGGATTATTGCTCGTCCAGTCGGTGACCCTGTGCCGCGCATCTGCTGATGAATCGCATGCATCTTCCTTAGCTTAAAGCAGGGTATTTTGCAAAAATTAATAAAAAACATACCCCGAAAAGCTACAGAAGCGATCATGCAAAACTTGGACCCCCGCAGGTTTAGGCTTAAGCGATGGCATATACTACTCCTAACCCTACTTATCGTCTGCGGCGTGGCTTTCTCCATACAATTAACGTACATGAGCGCAGTTTGGGACGAGACAGTACGCCTCTTAGGCGGATTTATGATCTACCAAGGAGA
The DNA here is from genome assembly GCA_023488905.1 of Candidatus Bathyarchaeota archaeon. GTDB lineage: Archaea > Thermoproteota > Bathyarchaeia > Bathyarchaeales > Bathycorpusculaceae > Bathycorpusculum. The sequence continues at coordinate 29,525 of JAMDCQ010000009.1, read as the reverse complement.
AATCAACGAATACTTGATGTTTACGCGGTATCCGCCCTTGATGGATTTTGTCACCGCAGGCTACTTCGGCGTCTTTGGAGCCAGCGTTTTCTCGGCGAGGCTGGTTTCAGTTACCTTTTCTTTGTTCACTTTAGCGGCGGTGTTTGCACTTGCCTCCAAAGCGTACGGGCGCAAAGTTGCGTTTGTTTCCTGCGCCATACTGGCTACTATGCCAGGCTACATTTTCATCTCGCGGGTGGCGCTTCTGGATATTCCAATTGTGTTTTTCTTCACTGCCACGCTTCTGATGTTTCTTATTTGGTTGCATAGCGGGAAAAACAGCGCCATAATTCTCTGTGGATTACTGTTGGGGGTGGCGACTTTGACGAAGTATCAAGCCATCGTAGCTGGACTTGTGATTTTGGTTGCTTTGCCGCTGCTTTTTTACCGCAACAACTACTTTAAAGCCAAAATCTCCCGTTTCCCGCTCCTGCTTGCGTCGACGGCAATAATAATTGTGCCCACGTTGGCGTGGATTTATTCGTCTGGGATTTTGGGGCAGTGGCTGGGGCTGATGCAGTCAAGCGACACATTAACCAACGTTTACGGCGCCCGCTTCCCCCTGCCAATCTTCTACATGCTAGAAACAACCATCCCCTTCGATTACATGCACCCAATTCTGTTGCCTGTCTTTATAATGGGCTTGCTGGGGCTTGGTTTCTTGGTTTGGCGCCGAAAACCAGAAGACAAACTCCTACTCGTGTGGTTTGCAGTAGTGTATATCTTCTTCACTTTTGTGGGAACAAGAAGTTGGCGCTATGTTATGCCCCTGTTTCCAGTTTTAGCCATTTCAGCATCCAACCTGATCATATTTCTATACGGAAAGTTGGCTAATGCGTGGCGGTCTGCGAGGACGCCTTCGAACAAAAAGTTGGTTGCTAAGCTGTCGGCAGGGGTTCTGATTGGCTTATCGGGGGGCATGCTTGTTGCCAGCGTGGTTGATGCGTACAATTGGATATCTGGAGACTCCAAATACATAGAGTTACCCGAGACGGTTAACTACATAGCAGAAAGGTTAGGTGACCCAGGTGAGTCTGTATTGGTGGTCTGCGGAGTTAACTTGGTAAACCAAAAAGGAGTAGAATTCTACTTGAAAGCCTACGAATCTAAAACCAATCAGGTGCTGCTTTACCCTCTTGAACCAGCAGACACTTACACCCCGAATTTCAACGTAACCACCATGACCGACCTATGCAAAGCCTACAACGTCAAGTACCTTATTCTCTTTGAAAACAGAGGCGAAACCTACTATAACTCGACTCTGACGGCGGGTTCAATCGGTCAAGCAATACTTGATGATGGCGAAGTTTATTACGAGGCAACTTTCGGGGCAAAGCCTGACAGGCTTTTTGTGTTCCGAGTAAACGGCAAAGCAAATAGTTAGGGTTAGTTGAACAAGTTGCAGCTTGTCTGTAGAATTGTTGTTGCATGGGTGCACCAACATCGGTATTTATGGTATAGAGCAATGTATTGAGGTAAGGACGCTTAAACGCAGGTGTTTCCCCTCTCTCTTCCTGAATTTCCCTTCGCTTGCGTTTAAGCCCCCTTCTCATTTTATCATTTGCAACAGTTTTACTGGCAAGTTAGGGCTAAAAACGATAGACCGCTGAAACGACATTAAGAATATAATCACCTTGCACATGTATGTATGCAATTAATTGAGAGGGGAAATCGTATGGCTCAAATTGAAGAAATTGAGAGAAGAGAAAAAGAAAGAAACTACCGCATCGACATAGGCGCCTACGGAAGTATATGCATCGAAGCGCCCACAAAAGAAGAATGCCTCGAATTATTCCGAGAAGTCACCAGCACCAGACGCGAATCAAGAATCGAGCAGGCAATACGCTAAATTTTTCTGCTATGGCGAGTTTGCCGCGACGTTCTTTGCCCAGACACGACAGGTTCCTTCGCTGCTCACCATGCAGGCACCGACGGGTTTAGCTGGAGTACACGCTTTGAGAAACATGGGACATTCTTTAGGCTTAATTTTTCCAATAATCACCAAGTGACACTCACAACCCAACAGTATGTCTTTGCCCTGCTCAACTTTAACGCCATATTTCTTACGTGCATCATATTGAGCAAGAGACTCTCGGAGTTGCAGTGCAGAGTCAGGTAGCCTGCCGATGCCCCGCCAGTTACCAGCCACAACCTCAAACGCCTTCTCAATCATCTCTTGGGCTTTTTTGTTGCCTTCGGGCTTGACTACCCTTGAATACTCGTTTTCGAGTTTGGCGTCGTTTTCGCTGTGTTGTTTCACAACCATGTAAATAGCCATCAAAACGTCGTTTGGCTCGAAGCCAGCGACTACGGTGGGCATGCGGTAGACCCTTGTAAAGAGTTCATAAGGTTTTAAACCAATGATCGCGCTAACATGCCCCGGCGCGAGGAAACCGTCGATTTCAAGATCGCCGACGCCCAACAGCAACTCCATGGCAGGAGGAATTAGGCGATGCGAGACCAAGAAGCTAAAGTTTTTAGGTAAATCTCCCAGCGCTTCAACGGCGGTTATGGGAGCAGTGGTTTCGAAGCCGACAGCGTGGAACACAAAATCCTTTTCGGGTTCTTTTTTAGCCATTTCCACCGCATCAGATAGAGCGTAAACGATTCGGACGTCAGCGCCAGCCGCTTTAGCCTCCAAAAGCGAAGATTCACTTCCCGGCACGCGCAACAAGTCGCCGAAGCAGGTTATTACCTGCCCCTGCTTTGCCAGCAGCACAGCCTCATCAATCTCCGCAGCAGGCACAATACACACAGGACAACCAGGACCTGCAATAACCTCCACGTTCTCAGGCAGCAAACTGCGCAGCCCAAAGTGAGTTATGGTCCACTCGTGTGTTCCGCAAACATGGCAAATCTTTACCTGCCCCTTCTTCGGCGCAACTTCACGGATTTTTTTAGCTATGTTCTGGGCCAGCTCGGGGTTCCTAAAGCGGAGATTTGCCGACAAACAGATACCTCGCTATTCTCCAGTTGAGGCTAAAACGTCGTTCCAGAGGCTTAAAGTCTCCAGTGCCTCTTTTTCTTCGAGGATTTGGATTGCGTAGCCCGCGTGAACAAGCACGTAATCGCCCAGTTTAGCCTCAACAAGCGACACGTTAACGTCCCGCAGAACACCCTGACCGAAATCAACCTGGGCTTTTTCGCCCTGCAGAGACAAAATTTTGGCAGGAATAGCTAAACACATAAGCATCAGATACCAAAAAAAGGGTTTCGGGGCGATAAAAACTGATTGGTCTAAAACTCTGAAAATGATGCTACAACTGCTTGACCAAAAGAGACTCCGCCGTCGCCCGCTGGAACCGCCTCATGCACAAAGAACCGCAAACCCGCAGCTTCAACTGCAACACGCATGTAGTGCGCGAGGAGTTGGTTGCATGCCGCGCCGCCCGTTAAACCCACGTTTCTTGTGCGCTGTTCGGCGGCGTTTTGGATTGCCATCTCTGCTAAACCGCGTGCGATGTATGCGTGGGCAGAGTGGGCTAAATCGGCAACAGAAACCCTACCTAAATTGCTAAAAACATCCCCAACCATGGCGGTAGTATGGAGAACACCACCCTTCAAAGTGGGTTTTAGACATAAAACGTCTTTGCCACCTAATGCCACCGACTCCAGCTTCATGGCGGGTTCGCCCTCGTAGCTGCGTTCAAAACAGACCCCTAAGACAGCTGCAACCGCATCCAACACTCGCCCGCAACTTGTGGTTTCAACTGTGCCTTTGCCAGACTTAAGTTGCTCTGCTATGAGTTTGGCTTCGACTTCGCCGTGCGGCAGGTGTTGACTGTTTTTGTTGAGCCATTCTTCGGTGTCTGCGCCTGCTTTTTTGAGAATTCCGGCTGCCACGCGCAGGGGGTAACGGCTAGCTAAGTCGCCGCCCAACAATGGCTGAGCTTCCAAGTGGGCAAGTCGCCTAAACTCTGATGAGCCATAAGCTGCGTACAGGATTTCGCCGCCCCACGCTTCGCCATCTAAACCGTAGCCGTAGCCATCGCAGGTCGCCGCCACAATTTCGTCTAAGCCGTGCTCTGCCATCAATGCCGCCGCGTGGGCATGGTGATGCTGCACCTGAACCAGCGGCAACCTCTGCGATTCCGACATTTCCTTGGCAAGGCGTGTGGTGTTGAATTTGGGGTGCAAGTCACAGGCGACAACCTCGGCGCGGGTGTTTGTGAGGCGTTGCAGGTGAGTGGTGGCTTCTTGGAGGAAAGTTTGGGTTTCGATGTTTTCTACGTCGCCGATGTGCTGACTGATGAAAGCTTTGTCTTCGTGGAGCACACAGGCGGTGTTGTTTAATTCGCCGCCTAAACCGACCACGCATAGTTTCGCTTTGTGTTTGAGGCGGATTGGGGCGGGGGCGTAGCCGCGGCTTCGACGCAGAAAAACTGGGCGGTCGCCGTGCAGTCGCATCACGCTGTCGTCGCATCTGTGAGCGATTTTTCTGTCGTGAAACAGGAAATAGTCCACTGTTCGGCCTAGGCTTTTGAGGGCTTCAGTGTTGTATTTTACGATGGGCTGGTTGGGTGGGTTGGCGCTGGTCATCACAAACGCTGAATCAGCCACGCCGTCGAAGAGCATGTAGTGTAGGCCCGTGTAGGGTAACATGACGCCGATGTTGTGGAGATTTGGAGCGACCAGAGGCGAAAGGCTGTAGTTTTTGGCTTTGTTGAGCAGCACGATGGGGCGCTGAGGCGACGTCAACAGTTCTTGCACTTTGGCGCCGACTTCACCGAAGTCTTTTGCCGCCTCCAAACTCCGCGCCATGATCGCGAAGGGTTTCTCTTTTCTATGCTTAGTTTCCCTAAGCCTCAGCAGCGGCTCCTCAAGCAGGGTGGACGCGGCGATGTGGAACCCGCCATACCCTTTCACCGCCAAAATTTTACCTTCCGAAAGCAACTTGCCAGCCGCTCTCACAGGGTCACTGGTTTGGATCGGTTCGCCTTTGTTGGTTGTTAGGTAGGCTTTGGGTCCGCAGGTTGGACACGCCACTGTCTGCGCATGAAACCGCCTGTTCACAGGGTCCACGTACTCTTTTTGGCAGAAGCCGCAAAGCGGAAACTCGCGCATGGTGGTGTTTTCTCGGTCGTAGGGTAGCCGCTCGATTATGGTGAAGCGGGGTCCGCAGTCGGTGCAGGTGATAAAGAAGTAGTCGAAGCGGGGGTCTGTGGGGTCTCGGAGTTCGGTTAGGCATTGGTTGCAGATGGCTATGTCGGGTGGGATAACTGAGCCTGATTGTTCAACTTCTTGGGAACTCTGAATGATAGTGAATTTGTCATGCTGGGTTTTGCCTGATAGTTCGGTGCGCGTTATTTGGTCTATTCTTGCCAGCGGAGGCGCATCAGCCCTCAAATCCGCCAAAAACCCATCGATTCCTTCTGCGTCGCCCTCGACTATGATTTCTACGCCTGCGTCGCCCTTGTTCTGCACATATCCCGCTAACCCATACCGAACGGCAGTGCGGTAGATGAAGGGGCGAAAACCGACGCCTTGAACAATACCCGACACGGTGAGTTTGACGCGCAAACAGTTAACCTTAGCTTAATTCTGGGTCGAAGTCAACTCTTATACATTTCTAAGTTTTGATAGAATCAAAAAAGAAAGATATCGACTCAAATTTTTCTGGGGTCTAACCTTACTAACCCAGGTATACAATCGAAGACTTTGTCTGTTGAAATTATTGTGTGATCCTCAACTTGGTTTAAGGCTGTTGCGGCGTAGTAAGCGTCAAAAATTGAAGAGAAATTATATTGCCGCAATAGTACCAGTGCCAGAAGGTCGATTTCAAACGTCGTTTCGAGAAAGGTAAGGTTTGGAATGGCAGTAACTGCTGCGCTTCGAGTGATTAATTCGTCGATTGAAACCCCTTCGGTTTTTGATACATAATAAAGTTCATGTAAACATTCTCTTGAGACGTAAACTTCCCCGAATTCGCCCTTGATAATTCTTGAAATGATACTATTTGCTGTTTCTTTCAGCCAGTCACTTTGCTTTACAAAGGCGTACAGTATATCAGTTTCAATCATCAAAGCTGGCGTCGCCTTTTGGCTCGCTCTGCCGCGTCGTGTTGAGCCATCAGCTCAGCTTCTGTTTTTAATTCAGCTCTACCTTTGCTGGTCGGTAACCAGCCTTGGGCATTCTTCTGTGGATGTGCTGAGAGAGGTATTGTTATGAAAAAAGAACCTGCGGGAATGACGATAGCGCGGGACTTTTTTAGCCCTATTTTTTTGGGTATTGTCATTCTGCCTCGTTCATCAATTTCAACTACAGACACGATTTATCCCCAAGTGACAGTGTTATCCCTCAGATTTAAAAATTGCCCCAATTTTTGTTTTTAGCCCGCAGTACAAAGTAAACAATAAGAGACGAATTGATCATTAACACCACGTGTTGCCTCAATGAAGCCCACTACGTTTGCAGTCGCTTTCGTCCTCACTGTATGCTTAGTCCTTGTAGGCGTGGCTATGTTCCCTGTTTTGGCTCAGGCGGCAACTCAGAACAACGAGTTCGTCTTCGGCTTCTTTTTGGGCCCGTTTGTTGTGGTGCTGTTTTTCTGTTGGCTGGGAGAAAAATTGTTGCTGAAAGCCCTTAAGAAAAAATAGAGTCGCGTTGAGAGCGGACGCAAAATATGGAAGATTGCTCAAGCGAAAGAGGTTATATACTTCTCAATGCTAACAGATTTAACCACAAGGAGAGCTAACAGTTGGCTATCTTAGAGGATATAATTGCGTTTGTAACGTCGGGAAGTTTCGGCGGTTTGCCGCCAATTGTGTTGATGATTATTCCCTTGATTATTGGTGTAGTCGTGGGTTTTTTGTTGCATAAATTCCTCAAATTCGCCATAATCGCAGCCGTCATCGTCGCTATAGTAGCTTACTTGGGCTTTTTGACACTAAACATGAGCACGTTAACCGATCTAGCAACTCAGTACGGACCCATAGTTTTCCAGTACGCAACTCTGCTCATAGGGATACTGCCGCTTGGGATTGGGTTCTTTATTGGGTTAGTCATAGGCTTTATAATCTCAAAATAAGCCCAAATCAATTATTTTTTGATGCAGTCTGCTGAAAGGAGATTACGCGAAGAGCGGGATGTAAATAGAAGACAAAATACAAGGAGTGTTGGTACCCATGTTTTCTTCATTTGGTTCTCACGGGTAAAGGAGTATTGCATGCAGCTTATCACTCTCCCCAGAGAACAGAACGTTCCCCTCAGAGAACATCGCGATATAAAATCTGCCTTTAAATAAGGGAGCGGAGGTACACGGTGAGACGTCGCGTGGTTTCTTTGGTTGCGGATACGGTTTCGTATGCGCCTTTAAATAAGGGGGGCTATAGTCGTGGAGAGCAGCTATTGCTTGTTTAGCCATTCTGCAAGGGTAACTTGGTTAGTGTTGCCTGTCTTTTCTATGGTGACGATGCCGCGTTCGGTGAGTCGTGCGATGATGCGGTGTGTTTGGAGTCGGCTGAGCCCCGTTTCGCTTTTGAGGTATTTTTGGAGGTATTTGCCGTTGTGGGCTTTTAGGGCGTCTACGACTTTGCGCTCGTCATCTGTTAGGGTTTTAGAGACTGATTCGTAAGCGGAAGAAGCGTTGCCGTTGGGCTGAGAAGCTAAGGATTGGGGCGGCTGTATTGGGTGTGTGCCCACGCGTATTTGGGGGTAAACAAGGTAGTAAGTGACGCCTATGACGGCGATGACTGTTACTGCGATTAGGACTGCGAAGAGGACGCCGTAGTAGGGTAGAAACGTGTTGGCGGTTGGTGTCGGTGTTGGTGTTTGCCCCATCATGCCGCCCATTCTGCCGTTGCCCCACATTTGGCTCATCCAGTTGTATGGGTCTTGCTGGTTGTAGAAGATGACAAAGCCGAGGGCGGTTGTGGCGATGAGGGCAGCTATGGCGGTGATTAGTAGGATCAGGAAGAGGTTGACTCTTTTCATACTATATCTAAATTAGACTCATCACCCGCTGATTTAAGCATTACCAACCAAACCCCGCTTCCCCATGGCAAAAACGTTTCAAAAAACCGTTTCACATCCGTTTCAGTCAACATCCAAACCACCCGCAGCCCATAGTATAGGTTGAGGTGAAAAGAATGAACACAAAAATTGTCCTCGCAATAGCCGCAATCGCCCTCGTCGCCGCAGCATTAGTCGGCGTCACAGCTGCACAATTCGCAACCAACCAAACAACCACCCCCGCCGCTAACAACCAAGCGCTACCTCCATGCGCCACAGCCAACGGCGTGATACCACCTTACTGCATCAACGCCACCAACGGTGAACCCTACTGCATCAACAACGGCACCTATACAGGATACTGCCAAGGTGGACAAACATGCAACGGTTACGGAGCCCAAGCACAAAACCAGAACCAATACCAGTACGGATCTGGATGCGGTGGCGGCATGATGGGTAGAAATAGTTGGGGTCGCTGAGGTTAAACCAACAGCCAACCCTTCTTCTTGTTTTTATTCTATCGGTGTAGGTTTATAGCGTGAGAGGATGCCTTTGCTGATTTTGGGCGGTCTCGGCTTCCAAGCAGCCAACCGAGCTTTTAGCTCCTTTTCAGATAACTCGACGTTTAGGGCGCGGTTGGGTATGTCGATGGTTATGATGTCGCCGTTTTTGATGACTGCGATTGGTCCACCGTCGAAGGCTTCAGGTGCGACGTGGCCGATGCTGCCGCCTCTGGTTGCGCCGCTGAATCTGCCGTCAGTGATTAGGGCAACACTTTCCGCTAAACCCATACCTGCAATGGTCGCGGTTGGGAAGAGCATCTCGGGCATTCCGGGTCCGCCTCTTGGTCCTTCGTAGCGGATGACAACGACGTCGCCTGCTTTGATTTTGCCGCCCTTAATGGCTGCAAGGGCTTCGGATTCGGAATCGTAAACTTTGGCTGGGCCTGTGTGTTTCTGCATTTTCTCTGAGACGCCTGCGGTTTTGATGACTGAGCCTTTCGGCGCGATGTTGCCGACTAAGATGGCGATTCCTCCTTCCTTGTGAACTGGGTCTGCAAGTGAGTGGATGACGTTGCGGTCGAGGACGACTGCGTTTTTTATGTTCTCGCGTACGGTTTTCAGTGAGACTGTTTGGCATTTGAGGTTAAGCAGACTCTTGATTTCAGACATGACTGCGGGGACTCCGCCTGCAGCATCCAAATCTTCAAGCGCGTAGATGCCGCTTGGAATCATGCTGCAGAGGTGGGGTACTTTTCTGCCGATTGCATCGAAGGTTGACAGCGGAAGGGTTATGCCTGCTTCTTTGGCAATGGCGGGAAGATGCAGGGTGGTGTTGGTTGAGCCGCCGAGCGCCATGTCCACTGCAACGGCGTTTTCGAAGGCTTCTTGGGTTAGGATTTTGGATGGTTTCAGGTCGTTTTGGACGAGTTTTATGATTTGTTTGCCTGTTTCTCTTGCCAACCGCAGCTTGAAAGCGCTATTAGCCAACGACGTTGCGCAGTAGGGCAGCGACATGCCAAGCGCTTCAGTCATGCATGCCATAGTGTTGGCGGTGAACATGCCACTGCAGCTGCCACATCCAGGGCAAGCGTTAGCTTCCAATTCGCAGAGTTCGGCTTCGGTCATTTTCCCTGCGGCAACTTGACCGAGCGCGGCTTCAGGCATGCTGGAGTAGCTGACTTTTTTACCTCGGTGGCGTCCTGCGGCCATTGGTCCACCTGTAACCATGATCGCGGGGATGTCAACGCGTGCAGCTGCCATAAGCATGCCGGGGGTGATTTTGTCACAGTTACTGACCATGACTAGTCCGTCGAGGCTGTGGGCTTGGAGCATGATTTCCACTGAGTCGGCGACGATTTCACGGCTGGGCAACGAGTAGCGCATGCCTATGTGCCCCATGGCGATGCCGTCGCAGACTGCTATGGTGCTGAACTCGAAAGGTGTGCCGCCTGCGGCTAGGATGCCTTCTTTTACGGCGTTGCCGATGGTTTGGAGGTGGATGTGTCCGGGGACGATGTTGGTGTAGCTGTTCGCCACGCCGATAAGCGGCTTAGCGAGGTCGTCGTCTTGTAAACCGAGGGATTTTAGGAGGGCGCGGTGAGGCGCTTTCTCGATTCCTGTCTTGATTTGGTCGCTTCTCAATCTGTAAACCTTCTAAACAAAGACTGATTGAGAACTATTTGAGAGGTGTCACTGTTAAGTTTTTTTGTGCACTCAGTTGTGATTTTTCTACTAGACCCCCTTATTTAAAGGCTGAAGGGCAGGTTGAACTCTTAGTTGAAAAAGTCAAGAACCCACATAGTGGGGCTTTAGTTGCTCTAAGCGAGAGCCCGCTCATTATATAAGGGCACAAAGCCGGGTGCTTGGGCGCCAGTTGCAGATTAAACCTAATCTGTTAGGGGAAATTTCTAAATTGTAATCAACGCCTATGTATCGTTATGAAAATCTCTAAAGTAAATGAAACTAACTCTTTCAAAAATGCCCATACCGTGGATGCAAGAAAAATCTATGCAACCATCGACGCCGAAGTCATTCACATGACCCTAACATCAGGTCAGGCTCTAAAGAGGCACACGACTCCCGTGGATGTGTTTTTCTACATTTTGGAGGGCACAGGCATTGTTGAAGTTGGTGAGGAAACTCGAGAAGTAGAAAAGGACACAATAATCGACAGCCCAAAAGGCATCCCGCATCTGCTTCGCAACACAGGTGAAGGCGTGTTTAGGTTTCTTGTGGTGAAGCTGCCTAAAACAGCCTAACCTTCAAGGTATCCTCTGAATTCTTAACACCATAATTCTTATATCTCCGCTTCACGCTGAGCAATGGAGAGTTGACCTTACATGGGGTATTGCTTTATTCAACCGCTTCCCTAAAACCGTGAAATTTTTAGACACCACCCTGCGGGATGGCGAACAAACACCCGGAGTCAGTTTGATTCCTGAAAACAAATTGAGGATAGCCCAGAGGCTAGATGAACTCGGCGTGGATGTTATCGAAGCTGGGTTCGCCGCTGTCAGCGAGGGCGAGATGGAGGCTGTAAGCTTAATCGCCAAGCAGGGCTTGCGGGCAGAAGTCAGCAGCGCAGGCCGCGGCACCAAAGGCGACATCGACGCAGTCATCAAAAGCGGTGCCTCCACCATGAGCATGATCATACCCACCTCAGACTTGCACATCGAGTGTAAACTTCGCAAAACCCGCGAACAAGTGCTCAAAATCACCGAAGACTGCGTCCAATACGCCAAGGCACACGGCTTAGTCGTAGAGTTGCTGGCGGAAGATGCGACACGCTCGGACTTTGCATACTTAACGAAGGTGTTCCAGACGGCGGTAGATGCAGGAGTGGACCGCGTGACGCCCTGCGACACCGTCGGCTACCTCACACCCGAACGCACCGTGGAGTTCTTCACTAAACTAAAAGAATCCATCAAGGTGCCGATTGGGGTACACTGCCACAACGACTTCGGCATGGCAGTAGCCAACTCCATTGCGGCGCTGAGCGTCGGTGTAGAACAATGCCACGCAACCATCAACGGCTTAGGCGAACGCGCAGGCAACGCAGCGCTTGAGGAAATCGTGGTCGCCCTTCGCACATTCTACAAACTGGACCTAAACATCAAAACCGAGCTGCTCTACAGCACCAGCCAACTGGTTTCGCGCTTAACGGGCATACATTTGCAACCTAACAAGGCGGTGGTTGGCGAAAACGCCTTCACACACGAGTCGGGCATACACACCCAAGGCGTCTTAGCAAACCCACTCACATACGAACCGATCGCACCCGAACTCGTTGGCTGTAAACGCCGCATCGCATCCGGCAAACACAGCGGCTCAAACGCCATACGAAACGACCTCGCCAACATGGGCCTCAAACCCAGTGAGGAGCAGTTCAAAGAGATCATGCAACGCATCAAGGAACTCGGCGACAAAGGCAAAAGCATCATGGACGCAGACGTCTTAGCCATAGCTGAAACCGTCATGGGCTTGAGCGGCGAGAAACCGATTTGGCTTGAAGAACTCACCTTCGTCGGAGGCAACAAGGTCACTGCAACTGCTTCGGTGCGCCTTAAAGTGCACAGAAAAGAGGTTTGGGGTAGCGCCATCGGAGTTGGCCCCGTCGATGCAGCTATAAACGCTGTTAAGGCAGCGATCGCTGAAGCTGAGCCCATCACGCTGGAGCAGTACAATGTCAAAGCGATTACTGGCGGCACAGACGCAATGGTTGAAGTGGTAGTGCATCTGCGTAAGGGCAATCGAACGGTGACGGCGATGGGTGTCAGAGAAGACATTGTCAAGGCCAGCATGGATGCAGTAATCTCAGGCATGAATGTGCTCAAAACCGACTACAATGGCAAAGCACAGAAACCATAACCGCCCCATTTTTGGGCAAGTTTTTTGTCTGTTTTTTGCGGCAAGTGATAAATAGCTGTGACTCCGAATAGTCATCGTTTGTCTGCCAAACAGGATGTGTGCTTGAAGCAAACAACAAGACCCCGCGAAATCGATCCAAAAACTCTACTTAGCAACCTGATCCTTATCGCCTTTGTCTTCGGAACAATCGGCATAGCCCTAAAATTCACCACATACTTCGACCACTGGATATACTTCCCCGCCTTCCCCAACGCATCGGACAGCACATTTCTGATCCTAAGCGTAACCTACTTCGCAGCATACATCATCCACAAAAACAGGCAGCACCAAACCAAAACAGAAACCCCCGATAGCTCCTCACCACATTTTTTGCAGAACCAATCGCAGTTGACCCAAACTTCTCGGTCACCTTAAAAGTTTAAATCAAAGAAATCAGACTAAACAATCCGACGCCGCCATTTTTGGCGGTGTTTGCCGGGGTAGCCTAGCCTGGCTAGGGCGCCAGACTCATAATCTGGAGAACAATAGGGCCACACGCCCCTGTCCAGAAGTCGCGGGCTCGAATCCCGCCCCCGGCACCATAGAATTTTGTTCAATTGAAATTTGAAGTTACGCAGTTTCTGCTATAGCTTTTTCGACTTTTTTTATAAGACCGCTTTGTTTGGCGTTCCAGATTTCTATACCCATAATTTTTCCTTTCTTGTCTAATTCGAGATGCACATCTGGATCTGCTTCGATCACTTCGTAGCTGGGGCCTTCTTTGAAGAGCAGGTAGAGTATATCCTCTTCCTTATCGTAGACTACTTTTACTTTGCCTTTTTCCATGCGCCCGTTCTCCCTTTTTTGCTTATCTAATCAGTCTATCTCAATTAACTTTGTTTTATTCTTTGGGCGAATGTTTCTGCGGCTTGGAGGTCTTCTTGGTTTGGTCTGCCTTTGTTCATGCCACCGATGTGTTTGAGGAAGCTGTTGGTGTTAAAGCCGTGGCAGTTGAATTCATCGACGATGGTGTAGCCTTTCTTTTGCAGTGTTTCCCGAAGCTTTGTATGAATCTTGGCCTTGTATTTTGTGTTTGAGACTCCGCTTGTTGAGAAAATGAATGCTTTCTTGCCTTCGACTTGGGGCAATTGGTCTGCGAAGTCCAGCAGTTCTTTGTAGTGTTTTCCGCTGTCTATCCCAGCGCCAAACCCAACTAAATCATAAGCCTCAAGCGCAGTCGGGTCTGCCTGCTGAGGCGTAACTATTTCTGCATCCAGAACTTTAGCGAAGACTTCCGCGATTTTCTGGGTATTCTGGTGATGATATGAATATACAACTAACAAGGCTTTCATGTGTACTCAAACGTTTTTAGTTGATGTGTATTCATCTTATTAGCAGAGTGGGTATTTGAATTCTTGGGGTTAGATAGCTATTTATTCAGAGCTTGGACGTTTTAGCTTGTGGTTTAGATGCAGTTCTTTCGCGCGAGATGACGAATCCAAAAACTGGCATAACTACCTAATCATGCAGGTTCCTAAGGAAGAGTTCAGCGCCCTTAAAGCCAAATTTGAAGTGCAGGTGCCGAAGCTTGCCTGCTGGGCAATAATTCGCAGCGGCAACCCCTACGTCGTCTTCGAGTACGGCGGTACCATAAGACTAAACGAGGAGTTTGGCAGCGGTGAAACGTTAGGCGATAAACTCTTTGCGGGCGACGTTGCAACAGTAATTTTAACTGACAAGGCTCAGGACCAGCTTTTTGCACCGGTCGAGGGGGAACTCAAACTGAACTTCAATTTAGATGAAGTCATCGTCTACGCCTTCACCTACACCAAAGAGATGGAGCAAATCTATGGTTTCTACAAGCATTACATAAACATAAAAGAAACCAAACGTGACATAACAATCAAAAACAAACAAAAAAGACTCTCACTCAGGGGAACAATATGAATTGCCCAAGATGTGGAAACATGGTTCCAGATGGCGCAAGCTTCTGCACCAAATGCGGCGCCCAACTAACCCCAGCCGCCACCCAGTTCTTAATCGTAACCACCCCAACAGTTGCGGGCTATAGAATCAAAAAAGTCCTCGGCTTAGTCACAGGCCTGACTCCCCGCACCAGAGGCATTTTTGGGAAGTTTATCGCGGGGTTCGAGTCAATGGCTGGTGGCGAAGTGACAGCTTTCACCTCTGAAATGGAGAAGGCACGTTGGGAAGCCATTGAGCGGGCAAAAGCGCGGGCTATTGCTCTTGGTGCTAATGCAATTATAGGCATTGACGTGGAGACCTCCGATTTGGGTTTGCAAAACGGTATCGTGTTGTTTTCGGCGACCGGAACCGCAGTCACAATTGAGCCTGAAAACGTAAGCGAATCTGCGACGCCTTAGCTGTGTCTGCTATGAGTGAAACTAAATCATGGCTAAAAAATTGGCCAACCAACGTACCTAAAACCATAAAGTACCCAAAGATCCCGCTTCACGAATTTCTAGAGCAGGCGGCAAAACAGCACCCTCAAAAAACCGCCGTCGTCTACGACAAAGCAGAACTCACCTACAAAAAATTAAACGCTACATCCAATCAATTCGCAGATGCCCTCATCACTCGTTTCGGATTAAAAAAGGGTGATCGCGTCGCACTTTACTTACCTAACATTCCCCAGTTCGTTATCGCCTTCTTTGGCGTCCTCAAAGCAGGTGGAGTTGTCACCGCGATCAGTCCTCTGTATCGGGAACGCGAAGTCGAATATCAACTCAGCGATTCAGGCGCTCAGACCACAGTTACACTCGACACCTTCTACCCCGTGATGTCCAGTATCCGCGAGAAAACCCATCAAAAACACGTTGTGATATCTCGGTTAGACTTGGGCAGCGCTTTTGAGGACTTTCTGGAGGACGCTTCTGAGGAGAAAACCGATGTTCAAGTGGGTTCGGAGGATTTGGCGGCGCTTCAATATACAGGCGGCACGACAGGCACTGCAAAGGGTGCTATGTTAACTCATGGCAACTTGGTTTCGAACGCTCTATCCTTTGCCGCCGCAATAAGGGGGAGAACCGATGATGTTTTTCTGACTGCTCTGCCGCTTTTCCACATCTATGGCATGACCACCAGTCTGACCGTTCCAATAAGCTTAGGCGCCAAAATTGTGTTACTGCCCAAGTTTGAACCCACCATAGCCTGCGAAATAATCCAGCAACAGAAAGTCACCGTTTTCTGCGGTGTCCCCACAATGTACCAGTACCTGCTCTCCAACCCTGACCTCGCCAAGTACGATTTGAAGTCTATTCGGGTATGCATTTCGGGTGCTGCTTCGCTGCCGCCTCAGGTGCAGAAGCAATTCATGGAAGTTACGGGCGGGTTTTTGGCGGAAGGATACGGATTGACTGAAGCGTCCCCAGTTACCCATTGCAATCCAGTTGACAGGGCGCGGCTGCATGTTGGCTCGATTGGGCTGCCTCTGCCTGATACAGACGCAAAAATTGTTGATTTAGAGACGGGCACAAAAACGCTTGCGGCTGGAGAGACGGGAGAGTTGGCAGTTAAAGGACCCCAAATCATGAAGGGCTACTGGCAAAATCCCGCTGAAACTGCCCTTGTGCTCCGCGGTGGCTGGCTCCTAACAGGTGACATCGCCAGCATGGACGCAGACGGCTACTTCTACATTGTGGACCGCAAAAAAGACCTTATCAAACACAAAGGCTTCAGCGTTTACCCGCGGGAACTTGAAGATGTGCTCTATGAGCATCCAGCGGTGAAGCTCTGTGCAGTCGTGGGCAAAGCTGATGCGGTGGCGGGTGAGGTTCCGAAGGCGTTTGTGGTGCTCAAAGAAGGCGCAGCTGTTTTGGCTGAGGACTTGATGGCTTTTGTTAACACTAAAGTCGCTTCATACAAGGCAATCCGCGAGGTTGAATTCAAAAAAGAACTGCCCCTCAGCGCGGCAGGCAAGGTTTTGAGGCGGCAACTCAAGGAACAGTAAAGCTAACAGGAACCACGCGACGTCTCAGCAGCTACCCCCCTATATAAAGCGGAAATAGTCGGTTAACTCTTTACTTTATAAAGCTCCCGAAGGACCAATACACAACCCTTTAATCAACTTTACACATGCTTGTTATTTGTGGGGGCGTTGTAGTCCGCGAGTTCCCCTATAGATTTGCTTCGTCAGTCGTGTAACTACCTAAACGCGGGCTACAACTACCTTTGCTTAGAACAGCCACGGAAACCGTTTTCGCGTTACTTCCATGACTGTTTGGGGCGCGATTATGCCTTCTTCGCAGATAAAGCCGTGGATATAGCGGTTCTGGGTTACATCAAACGCTGGGTTTCGCACCGTTAGTTTCTTGGGGGCTTCTGCCCACACCTCAGCAGGGTTGCGTTGCTCGATCTTTTCGCATTCACCGCCAAGCGTTTCAGGGTCAAACTTGAGCAACTCCGAAACCACATAGAACGGTTTGCGTGCCTCTCGAGCAAGCACCGCGAGGCCTCCTGTCCCAATCTTGTTAACTACGTTCCCTTCAGAAGTGATAGCGTCTGCACCGACTATGACGATGTCTACTTCGCTGATGAAAGTGCGTGCAGCTGAATCCACGATGAATGTGGTTTCAATACCTAAATCAACCAGCTCTTTGGCAGTTATCCTGCCCTGGAAGGCTGGGCGGGTTTCTGTGCAGGTGACTTTGAAGTTTTTGCCCTGCTCTTTTGCTTTGGCGAGGAGTCGGGTTACGGTTGAGGAATGGCAATGCGTAAAAACCACAGAGCTGTCTCGGATTCGTTTAGCGCCAATCTCCGCGATTCGCTCCCGCGACGCATCAAGGTCTTTGAGGAAATTGTCTGCGCTGCCAACCACCGTTTCCTTCAACGCTTCGATTTTTGTGGTTTCTGCGTTTTGGGTTTGCGTGATTATGTAGTACATGGCGTTGCGCATTAGTGGCTCGGTTTCTCGGGCGGCTGCGAGTAGGGTTTGGGCTACTTTGAGTTCCGCTATGAGTTGCTGTTTGGTTTTAGCTTTGGTTTGCTGGGCTTGGGTTTGAAGAGCCTTCACTGCGGCTATGGCGACGTTTCTTGCGCCTTGAACTTGGAGCTTCCGAATTTTTTTTGCTGTTACTTCAACTGAATCTGCCATGTTCTCAACCTTAAATGACTGCTGTGTGCTAGTATTTTGTGGAGAAGCATATAAGCAGATTCATAGAACAGGTATGCGAGCGTTATGTTGCCTGAGGAAGACAGCGTTAAGGGTATCCTTTTGCCCTATGTGCAGCCCTGGTATGACTCCATCGAGAACCCCAAAAAAGCCCAGGACCAAGTTTTGGCCGATTTGCTCCCAAAATACGCCGAGACAGAATACGGCCAAAGCCACAGTGCCCACAAAATCCGCGGCATATCCGAGTATCAGTCAAATTTTCCCATAATCAACTATTCAGCGCTCATCCCACACCTCAACGCGGTAAGAGAGCGCAGCTACAAGGCGTTTTTGTCTGAACCGCCCCAAACATGGGTTATGACCCGCGGCTCAACCGGCCACAGCAAAGTCCTCCCCGCCACACAAACCCATCTCAAACAAATCTACAGCTGCGGCGCCAGAGCCATCATCAACCACGCCCTAAAAAACACAACTACGAAGTTTTCCTAGGCGTCATCCTTAACCTGAATTTTCCCTCAAGCGTCCACACAATGAATGTTGAAGGCAAAGAAGTTACCTACGGCTACAGCAGCGGCACCTATGCCCGATTGAACCCGATGTTTGACCGTGTCAGTCTCCTTCCCCGCCAAGAAGACATCGATAAACTGGGCAGCGGAATCGGACGCAGAGACTGGCAGCAACGCTTCGAGTTGGTCTATGAGATGGCTAAAGACCAGAACGTCACCGCCACAATGGGCGTCACACCCGTCATCCTCCACTTTGCCCGATACATCAAGAACCGCTACGGCAAACTCCCCCGCGATATTTGGAAACCCCACGCCCTTTTCTGCACCAGCGTGCGCAAAATCCAGTTCAAGTATGGACCTGTACTCAAAAAGTACTTCGGGGATGTTCCAGTCGTGGAGATGTACACGGCGACTGAGGGCGTTTTTGGTCAGCAACTGGACGATTGGCCCTACATCACGCCAAACTACGACACATACTTCTTCGAAGTCGCTACAGGCAAAGGCGTAAAACTGTTGCATGAACTCAAAAGGGGCGAATGGGGCAGACTCATAGTCTCATCATGCATGCTGCCGCGCTACGACATAGGTGACATGGTTGAAGCCGCCGGAAAAAACTATTTCCGCATTTTCGGAAGAAGAAGCACCTTAACGCTCCTTGAGCACAGCCTCTACAGAGCGTTTTTGGGTTGGACGCTTTAATGGGGGGCTGGCGAGTGCCTACGTGCGATGACTGCAACGTAGATGGCGCCGGCGATGATGATTACGCCGATGATGAGCAGCATTAAAGCCCATGTTTGCCCCGCATTGACCATATTGGGGTTACTGATTTGTATCACTGAAAACAAGCCCAATGTGATTAGGATTAAGCCGCCTATCAGATACCCGATGAATCCTCGTTCGCCTTTTTCCTGTTTTTCTTTGCTCTCATTTTTCTCTTGCTTCTCGTTCTTTTCGCCTTTCTCAGCTTTCTCATCCCTTTTCTGATATGGCGGAACAGGCGCCGCTTGACCCGTCGGTGCACCTTTCAGTGAGGCTCCACAGCGTGGGCAAAACGTCATAGTGTCTTCCACTTTGTTGCCACATTTCGGACAATAAGACATAGAATTCTTCCCAGTATCTTCTAATCAGCTCTAACTATTTAAAAGATGCACTTCGCGATATTTGGAGAAAGATATATCTGGCATCCAATCCACTTTTTTGGTTGGAGAAACAGTCCTTGATTGGTGCCCGCCTACGTCACGCCTTAAGTGACGAAAAAAAGGAAAGCCTGCTAACCGCCATATGGATAGGCTCCATACTCATCACCTTAGCAGTAATTTACGCTGTTCACTTGCCTAGTAGTCTTTGGGATCGATTAGTGGACTTCTTTTTGGGTCTTAACTTGGTAAACGTGCCCGGTACAGGTGTTCCGCTTCCAGCACCAACCGACCCTGCAGGGCATATGGAACTCTACAATGCAGGTTTCCAGTTTGCCATAGCCTTAGGTGCCATAGAAATCGTCATACTCGTCATACGTATCCTGCTTCATTCTCCGCTGTCCCGCCGAGCTGAAACCATCGAAAACATAGTGTTCTGGCTAGGCGCAGGCTACCTCATATCCACATACCTACTCAACATAACCTTAACTGCGGAGTGGTTCGTGTTCTTGGCAGGCATAATCCTCGTCTTCGGCTTGGCGCTGGTAGCTCGGGCGTTTGTGCTTTTGGTCAAACGCTAAAACTACTGGCTCCATCTTTATTCGTAGCTTAGTTGCTTGTGGCGGGTCTCTTTAGCCTTTGTGGAATACTGAGGTACACATCATCCGCTCCACCTTGCCGTCTTTTCCTGTTACCCAAACTTCATCAGCCAACTCCACCGCCTCATCGACGTGGCGCTCTTCCACTCCGAAGGGAAACACAACAACCAAATAACTGCCCTCAGGCAAACTGCGGCGCAACAGCGCCACCCGACGGCGAAGCCGCCCCAAATCGACGCCTGAATCGCACTCAACGCCAACCATGCGCTCGTCATCTTTTGCCAGAACATCAATATAGAACGTTTTCCCGCCTAAATCTGAGGACACCTCAAACCCCATCTCCCGATAACCCCGATCAACCCACAACTTCAAAGCTGCCGCAACCTTGAGGCTCTCGATAACCTCTGAACCCTTACGCGCATCACTGTAAGATGCCCTGAGATCCTCAGGCAACCTATCAGCAACATCATCAGCCAATTGTAATAGCCTCCATTGGACCGACGTTGAGATGTCGAGCCTTTTCGTTAATTAAAACTCTAACGAGTTCGGCATCGTTTTGAATGCCATAGTACTTTTTCAGGGCTTCGAATTTTTCTTTGAATTCGCCAATAAACTCAACGCAGACTTGACCGCTGTTATCTTTATCGTTCATTTAACACCCTACAGTAATTCTAAATTACTCTGAATTACATTTAAGCTTAGTGTACAAAAAAACGCTAGTTTCCACGAAGCGTTCGAGCGGTAAGTCACAATCCTTATAGGCAGTTTTTACATAAAGAGTTACAAGGGATTACAAACATGGAAGAAAACGACGGTTCACCACCCCAAGTACGCGTAGTATTTGAAGGCGATATGCGAAAAAAATTCGAATCCGTAAAACGCTACTATGGCTTAGAGAAAAACGCTGATCTAATTAGGCTACTTGTAACCCTCAAATACGAGGACCTAAAAAAAGAAGGACGAATTTAAACAAACTACAACAATAACAGCAATTTTCTTGTGACCAGTTGCTGTGCAAGACTTAAAGATTTATAGCCGTTCTAACATTTATAGTAACAAGAATGGTGCAGGTAGCGGGAATCGAACCCGCTCTATGCAGTTGGGTAGCCTGCAAGTACTTCCAGTATACGATGCCTGCATTGTTCAAGGTGGATGAATACCAGTAGAAGCAACCCCTCAGGTAAACAGGAGCGCCTGTTACGCTTTCCCAATCCCGAGGCTTGTACCGTGCTTCTATTTCTGGTCATCCGCTTTCTCTCCGACTTATTGTTGTTTAAATTCAGCCCTCTCAAATCTTTTCTGCACTTCTAAGTTGCATTTCATTAATTACATAAAGCCTGTAGCCCTCAGGCTCCTTTACCTTTCTTACTCTTAGATGCTTATACAGGCCTTTCCTTTGGAGGTCAGATATGGCGCTTCTAACAGCAACAAAACTCACTTCATCTTCAGTAACAACTAGAGCTTTTCCCACAGGTATACGGTCAAAAATCTCCATCCACTTATTGACCTTGATTCTGCCTTTAGGAATCTCATCTGCAGCAACGATTCTTAGATTATTGACGTCTAAGCCTTTCTTAACAGACAATACTTATTCCTCAAATAAGTTGTATAACATTCAAAGAATATAAACTTACCTAGCTTTTAAAAAATACCAACTAACTACTAACTAAGCTAACAAAAAACTTCTCAAAACTATTATTATGAGAAGATTATGGACATGCTCAACATGTTAAGGCATCAACAATACTTATACGTATAAGTACATCTTAAAAACCATAACTAAGATTACTATAAACACTACTTAACACCTCAAATATGACCATAGAAACTAGCATTATGGGCTATCTCCATGAAAAACAGAAACCTTATTCCACCTGAAGATAAAACCACACACCAAGCGACCAGAACTTTTTCAAGCTATTTTAGAAGAAATAAGACAGCAAACGAAAATTAACATTGAGCGCCTGCAAACAAAGAGGTAACAGAACCGCGCCTTGCCTTTTTATAGGGGGATGGGGGTAGTCGGCAGAGCAACAAATCCCCCTAAGATTACCGCATACGGTTTCGTATCCGCCTTTAACAGTAAATCAAAATGCTTCTGTTTTGTTTGCTCTGCTTGCAGAATCAAAATGCAACCAGCTACAATACGCACCAGACGCTGGCACCAAAACAGGCATTTCTGCCAAGCCCGTTGGAAGAAGTTGAAATAAGAGGGGTCCGCGGCAACTTCTAAAATAAGATTTTGATCTGTCTGTTAAGTATGGGGGTTAGTTTGGGCGGAGCAGTTGACCTCTTGCCAAACCGATCTGCTTGTAAAACAAGCCACAACCAGCCTGCAATCCTCAATTGCCGCCGAACCAAAAAAGCAACTGCCCCCACAAGCCGCTGGTTGTTGATGTGTATAGGGCTTTTTCACAGCAACAACTACTCTAGAAAAACGGAGAATCGCCAAGAACACTATTTTTTCTCTGTTTTAAACTTCCACCATAACCCAACGGTTTGCCGAAACATGTTCCACGCATCTTTTGCTAAGCTGACTTTGGTGTCTTTGCCGCTATGCCACTCCACCGCGATCTCCTTAATCCGCAAACCGTGGCTGTAACCTCTGACCATAACTTCGGTGTCCCAGAACCAATGCGTCGCCTCCACCTCCCCCAACAAACCCAAAAGCGGCTCCCGCTTGAAGGCTTTGAAACCGCATTGATGGTCATGCAGCTTAGAGCCCAGCATGTGTCTGACGAGCCAATTGTAGGTTTTAGAGCTAAAACCCCTGCTGAAGGTACGCTCGGCTTTGCTCTCCTCAAGCATCCTTGAACCCGTCGCGAAATCGTAGCCCTCAACCGAGATGGCTTCAACGAGTGGCTTTAGGTATTTGAGGTCAGTGGCTAAATCGAGGTCCATGTAAACCAAAACTTCCCCGCGACTCTGGCGAAAAGCGTTATTGAGTGCGGTTCCTCTCCCCAGCCGTTGTTCGCGGTGAATGTGCATAACGCATGGGTACTGCTGGGCGAGTTGCTGGGCGCGTTCGGCTGTGCCGTCGGTGCTGCCGTCTTCGGCGATGATTATTTCGTAGGAGGTTATGAATTGGTTTAGGGTTTGGATGGTTTTCTCTACGGCTGGGGTGAGGTAGTTGACTTCGTTGTAGGCGGGGAGCACCACGGAAACCTGCAAAGTTTCTGGGTGGCTGTTTTTTGTTGTCATGGCGCAAAGAACCAGCTTGGGAACCACTTTAAGTTATGAATATACTCCGTCGATGCGGGTGCGCCTGAAATCACAGGATAAAATGCCAGAAACATGGCTACTGTGGCTGCGAAGATGATTATTGCGGCGACTTTTCCCAGCGGTTTATGCCAGTATTTGTTGATGAAGTAGGTTGTGGCGAAGCAGATGAGGGGTACGCTGAGGTAGTAGTGGTAGATGTAGGTGGCTCTGCCGACGAAAACGTAGGTTAACCATGAGAACAAAAACACAACCACGATGTAGATTGCGGTGGCATCCCAACCCTTGCCTTTAAGGTTAGGTTTTTGCGTAGTTGAATTCGATATTCTATTAACCAAATTAGCAAATCTCGCTTTTCTATGTAATAGCTTGAAACTTAATCTATAAAGCCAATATTTTATTAAAGTCAAGAACTGTCGAACGTGAAATGCCTCATCTGCTAGAACGACAATAGCGACAAACCCGACCCACCAAACCGCCGGGTTCCCAAACACCGTAATCGTCGAAACCGTTCCGTTAGGCAAATAGGTTATGTCAAACCATCTGGGCACTGAAGCGCCGTCAAACCTGAACATAAATGGCCAAGACCACCACGGAGCCGCAGCAGAATCCGTCACAGAGCCCGAGTGGAAACTGAACATGGCATTCTGCAGGTTAAAGATTGTTAGGGGTGAATTTCCCATGAGCATTTCGGGGATGTAGGTGGCAAAGTAGATGGCTGCAACAACCCCGATACAGCCCAGAAGTAACAGGAATGGGCGGGAAAAGAACGCCACATACTTGTCGCTTAAGGTGCCCTTGAGTTTCACAATTTCCCTGAACCTAACCGCTACGAGCAGAGCAAGCAACCCCGCTGTGCCCCAGAGTATGAACCATTTTGTTGAGAAGCCCAACGCAAAGAAAACCACCGCCAAAAGCAGCGGCAAAACCGAAGTTGTTTTCCAGCCATTCTTGAGCACATTACTAAAGTAAACCAAGAAGAACAACTGAGAAAGCAACGAGAAGAACACAACGTAGGTGTCTACAGTGCCTATTCTAGCCATGGTAAAGTGCATGAAGTCAAAGGTAAAGAGGAACGCTGCTGAGAATCCGCCTATCCACGTGCCAAACAGCTTCTTCCCCAGAAGATACATCAAAGGCACCATCAAAGTCCCAAAAATAACGCCCATAATGCGCCAACCAAACGGTGTCTCGCCAAAGGCAACTACTCCGATGGCTTGGATAAGCTTACCCAGCGGTGGATGCGTCCGCTCCAAGGGGAAAACATGGTTCACGTAGTCTTCTGCCGCCCGTGCAAAATAGACCTCGTCAAAATACATCTTAGACATGTAAGTCGGCGGAACCTCAAGCAAACTTTGCTCGTCAATTAATGTATTCAAATCCGAGACAGAGCCATTTATGGGAAACCCGCCTTTGATTGGCATTATAGATGTGATTGGCACTTGGGTGTTGCTTGGGCTGCTGACTCCAATCTCAGTTATCTGTATGTAGGGTGAGGGTTCTTTATCAGTGGGGTTTGTTACTCCCCAATTAGAGAAGTTTGGTCTTGAATCGAAAGTTGCCGCTACTATATCCAACCGCAGGTATCGGGCGTTGGTGTTTATTGGTATGGTTTTTTGCACTTGGTAGTCTGTGGCGCGGTCTTGGAGGCTAAAGTTCCCAATAGGGTTCCAGGCTCCAGGTTCTTCCCCGGAGAAAACCTGCACGGAGGCATTGCCCATTTTGACCCAAAAGATGACGTTTTGCACCTGCTGAACTGAGCCTAAGTCAACGTAGAAGATGTCCCAAGAGGTGGTTTCCCAATCTGTGGTTGGAGCATCAATCCTGCCCAAATTCCACGCCGCCATACCGAAGAAGAGCACCGATAACAGCACGATTGTTAGGATGTCTGTTTTGGTTATTTTTAGCTCAAACTTCACTATGCAATTCCCCTGTAGGCTCTTTTCGGTCTGGTAGTGGCTCTGTTGGCTTAGCTTTGAACATTGATTGTCCCCTAAGTTCACTCCATAGTAGCGCTACGCCATAAAGGAACAGCACTAAATTAATAACGCTTACCGCCAAAACCACAGGGTCCCCCGTTAGGTTAGGCGAATAATTCAGTCCCGCGTTGACGTAGGCGTTTAACCAGTAAAGAATGTATGCTTGGTTGATCAGCAACGTCACAGTAATAGCCACATAGAACGTGCGTGCCCTCTTAGAGAACATGAACATAATCGCCAGCATACTCACCGCTGGAAAGAGGTAACGCTCATGAATCCTTGTGGGCAGCATGAAGAACGCGAAGAACAGCATAAACGCAGCAAAAACCGCCAGCATCTCCCCTGAAACATGGAAACGCTTATGCAACACAAAAAGCGTGAAAGCAGCAAAAACCCCGAAAAGCACCCAACCCACAATGAACAGGCTGCCGTCGGGCACCCAGAGCCCAAACAGGCCCCACAAGTTGAAAGCGTTAATCGATGTGTACTCGTATCCGCTGTAGGCTCCGAAGTAGATGTCGCTAAGGAAAGTCACTGGGTTACTCCACTCAAAGGGCAAAATCACTAGAAAAATTGTAGCTACGAATGCGCCTATTGATGTAAGTAGCCTTTTTACGCCGCTTTTCTTGAAAATCAGCACTGCGATCAGGGGGAGTAATGCGATGCCCTGCGGTTTAGTTAACAAAGCCACTGCGAGTGCAACGGCGGAAACTTCGGGTTTGCGCTTAAGCGCCAGCATCAGGGATAGGACGAGGAATAAGGTGTAGATGGCGTCGAATTGGCCCCAAACAGCTACGTTGAAGATTATGGCGGGGTTAAATGCGTATAGTGCGGTGGTTATGAGGCTTTGTTTGAACGTTAACTGTTTGCGCACGAACAGGTAAATGAGTGCTGAAGTGGCTAAGTCAAACAGTGTGGGTGCCAGCTTGACGAAGAATGTGGATGTGGTGGTTGAGACTGCGTGGGCTAAGGAGCCGAATGCCCAGAAAATGTAGACGTTAAACGGGGGGTAATCGATCCAACCTGCATTCTGGAGCACGTAGGTGTAGAAGGGTCGGATGCCTTGCTCTGTTGCGGCGTTGAACCAGTATTGATAAGTTGACATGTCGTTTTGGTAGCCCTGCAGGGGAAACAGCAGAACCCTAACAGCGAAGGCACCCAGAAGCAACACAGCTAAAATTGCGACTTCGCGTTTCTCAACCGAGAACCTAACCATGTTCCCCCTCTCAATGAAAACTATCTCGCGGACAAAGCATAAGAAGCTTTTTCCAGAACCCTTCACTTGTTGCCTCTTTTATTTGCAAGGTTTATATTGATTAATCAGGGTTATTTTTTGTAGTGGGTGTCATGCTGAAAGTTAAAGGAACCAAGTTTACTGTAATTCTGAGAGAGGAACCTGAAGGCGGCTACTCAGTGCAATGCCTTGAACTTCCCGGAGCAATAAGTGAAGGCGAAAACCGCAAAGAAGCGCTCGCCAACATTAAAGAAGCCATCGAGGGCTACTTGGAAGCTTTCCCTGAAGAAGTTGACCAGCTTAAGCGGAAAAAAGAGCTGGTGGAGATAACTGTCTGAAAAACTGCCGCCTATTTCTTGGCGTACAGTAATTAAGGCTCTATCCAAGAAAGGGTTTAAGGTGGCAGGTCAAAGAGGCAGCCACATATTTTTAACCGATGGAAAACGCAAACTCACCGTACCACGCCATGACCCCATCAAAAAAGGCACTCTGCTGTCAATTATTCAGCAATCGGGTTTAACAAAAGAAGACTTCTTGGAACTTTTGAAATGATAATTTATGTGGAGCCTTCGGCGGGATTTGGACCCGCGACCATTACCTTACCAAGGTAACGCCCCACCGGGCTAGGCTACGAAGGCAAATTTTTGATCTTCTCTCCAAACAAATGCGGTTGTAAATAAAGAGCTTACGGTCACAGCCCGCTGTCTTTACGAAAAAACTTCATTAACGCTGTGGTTTGGTGGGCAAATAAATATTAAAGGAGGCAGAACTATCTCCATACGCACCAGCTGTGCAGGGGTCTCCAAGCCAGGTCAACGGAGTAGGGCTTAGGACCCTATCGCGTAGGCGTTCGTGGGTTCGAATCCCACCCCCTGCACCATAATGTTGAAAATAGAAGGGGGTTTGTCCAAATGGCGATAACCCTAGAAAACAACACTAAGCTTGTCCTCCAGCATTTTCGAGAGCACCAGACCGCACGAGCAAATCAAGCGTTGACCTAATTTGCTTATGTCCGAGTCGTTTCTGCAACAGAACTATATTGCGTGTTTTACCGTATTCTTGTAGGGCGTCTTGTCTTTGAGTTTTTGTGGTCATTTCTTTAGCACTTCCTTTTCCTAAACAGTTTATGCCCGTCAAAATCACATACGAAATCAAAGCCAGCTTCGATTAGAACGCATGCTTCAGCCTCAGTCTTTGCCACCTTAGAGATGTAGTCTATTTCGTCTTTGAAGAGTGCCTCTTCGAGTTGAATGTAAATCAGTGTGTTTTTGATGTTTTTGTGGCCGAGCCGTTTCATCACGTAGATTACGTCTTTGGTGCGGTGGTAATCCATTGTGCCTCCCCAAGTTCGCAGCGTCTTAAACATGATTCTTTTCAGGCGTGGATTGTTGAGTTTAGCAGATAGGCTTGTGCGTTGTCGTTCAAAGTTAATTCTGAAGCTATCCAGGTCCATCTCTGGTGGGGCAAAGTAGTATTTTCCGTATGGTCGGGGTAGGTTATGTAGCATTCCTACTAGCTTTTGGCTCATGTTAAAGATTCTTGGGTTACTGTTTTTTTCAGGCGTAATATTTACTGTGTTGGTTTCAAAGTCAAAATAGTCCTCGTCGCAATGCCAGATTTCTCCGGGTCGAGCGCGTGTCTCTTTTAGTAGTTGTAGGAATACGCCGACTTTAAGGCTGCAACCTGCTATCAGTTGGTCGATTTCGGTTTCTTTAGGAACAAACGGTATCTTTGCAATGCCAGTATAGATTGGTCTATTCCATGTTCCGCCAACCATCGTTAAATAATTGCTGTAAGCATCGACTGCGTTGCCTTTTCTGCCTTCGCACCATTTCTGTTTTGAAATAACTGTCTTCACCGATTCTGGATCGTAAAAATCTGCTTCGCGTCGCCAAAGAATCTTTAGCAGTCTTGTGCGACCCTTTATTGTTGCTGGCCGGTAGCCTTCCTTCTGTAGATACCACTCGTATTTGGCAAGTGTAGTGTTGATGTCAAAGGTTTCTTTCCGCAGAATTACAGTTTGCTGTATTTCTGCAACCAAGTTTTTCGCTTCCTCTGCGCATATTTGGCGAGAAGGTAGTATGTCCAGATCGCTTTTTAATTTCTTCGTTTCAATAGATAGGTCATCTTTCAACAGGTTTTTTGCCGTTTCAACGCCTATAGGATCACTAAAACGTAAACCACATCGACGACAAAGCCAACGCTGGATTGGCTCTCCAAACATCGGCGAGTAGGTTCCATCGCGCCAAACAGTCGCAGTTTTAGGTCCACATTTGGGGCAAGTTGGGTTTAGGGGGCTGCTGCCGGCAGAGCCGTCTGCTGACTCTGACTTACGAGATTTGGAACCGGCTTTAGTGCCAAATATGCCGTCTGGAGAAGGCTTAGATGTAAGTTCAGCCATTCCCTCCCACCGCCTAGTTTAGACTTACAGTTTTGTGAGTGTTAAAAAAGAGGATTTGTTTGCCTTTGACGTCTTGCAGATACGTTACTGGAAACATTTTTTGGAAGATGTCAAGGGCAGCCTGGTTCTCAAAGACTGGCACAGCATACTGCGGCGCCTTCTCTAGGTGTTCTTGGCAGAATGGAGCGTTAAGCTGTGTTCTGCCGCTCTCATAGAACACATAGCCAGAGAAACCCACAGTTGGGTTTCCACAGACTATGCAACGTTTGCGATTCAGCCGTTTCCTCAATGTCTTTGCTCCTTACTTGAAGAATTGGTCGTCTCGCATGTTTTCGCTGATTTGGATAAAGCGGCGTTTTTTGCAGAAATCCAAAATTTTAGTTAGCAACTGGTCATTGCCAGCCGTGAACTCTTTTTTATAGCCGATCCGTCCGGTTTGAACTCTTACTTCAATGATTCCATCGTTGCTAAGCAACTGATAGAAACCCAATTTTTCTCCAGCATATTCCTCAAGGACATCCCAGTCCTCAATCAAATTTACCAACTTATTGTCACCTAAACCGTCTTGCAGGCTAGGCATAAAAATCATCTATCACTGCAAAGCCATGATGGCTTTGTGAGCACCGCAAAGCCAAGTGTCAAAAAACGTACATATAGTTGAATGGTAAACAGCATCAGACTATCGTTAGATTTTGTAACTAGATAATCAAAGAATTTCTTCCAGATGCTTTAGTGCCGCTGCAATTTCCTTACCCTTGTTTGAAAGGCTGTATTCAACTCTGGTTGGGCGGCTTTCAATTAATTTTCTGTCCGCTATGCCATTTTCTTCTAGAACATAGAGCAGGTTTGCAAAGGCTTGTCTGCTAACAACAAAACCTTGCTTATACAGTTCAGAGTACCCAGCCTTTCCCGATTTGTCAAGATACAGTATTGCTTCAATGACTCCTTTTCCGAATAAGATGGTAAATTTGATTGAGGACTG
>JAMDCQ010000011.1 GCA_023488905.1 Candidatus Bathyarchaeota archaeon | reverse complement strand
CTGCTTTTTTAGGCTTTGCTGGAACGGTGACTTTGTTGAGGATAAGCCTGATGAGTTCACAGGCTTCCATAAAGCCAAGAAGGCGCTTGCTAGATTTAAAATTATGCACACCTCTCGGATCCTAATATGTTGGCGCAAAACGCACTGCAACAGCGTTTTCCGTGGAACCACTGCATAGCACGATGCGATTTGAGCACTAACACAGCTCATACGGTTCCCATGCACCCACTACAGCCGCACCCAAAGCCACCCCACACCCATAAACAATCTCCACAAACAACAAAGCCCTTATAAAAACAACTTTGGCTCTGCCGGTGCCGCCCAAGGGACGAATTAAGTACTGAGAGTTTCCAGAATTGTTTCCAGTTTCCGCTCATCAAAGGTGATTCTGAAATGGTTAAAAACGTCTGTTCGGCCCAGCAGACGAGGAACCTCATCGGAGTCAGCGAAAGCAGTCTTGACAGATAAAACTGTGTCCTCAATTTTCAGGTTAACCCATTCAAAAGATAAGTTCATCCGCCAATTGAATGTACTCAATCTCGATTTGGCTTGGTTTTAACTTGGGGTTTTTCTTAAGCGCCTTCTGGAGTGCTTCAGCTGAGTTTTGGCCTGCGGCAATGATTTTGCCATTGTAAATAGCAACGTTTTTGCCCCTATACTTTTCGTATTCGTCGGGGCTGATACTTGGAGCTTTCACGGTGACCTCACCCATTCACAGTACACCTCACAGAGTAATTATTGCAGTAAGGGGCTCTTAACTTTATTGTAAATGACGGGAAAAAACTAATCCACTCGCCCGTCACTCCACACCTTATAAACAATTTCCACAAACAAAAGACAGCGCCCAAAAACAACATATCATACGTTTGTTGCTTTGCCGAGGACCCCTATCCCCTATAAAAAGCAGTTTTCTGCTTACTTTACTGTATCGACTTAAGAAAATCACTTACAGTCAATATCTTGGTTTTCTTAAACGAAACCACTTTGAGCAAGTGTTTATCGCCGCTAACAACGCAATCTGCGTCAGCTGCCAAAGCACAATCTAAGAACTTATTATCGGCAGGATGCTCTTGGATAATCTGAACCTTGCTTGGCGCTTTAACAAACTTTGCGTTTTTCAGCACTTGCGCAACCAAATCTTCACGACGAAGCTCTTGGCGGTAGATTTTTTCAAGTTTAGGGTAAGCCAAAACCTCGCCGATTTCAGCGGCTATACTTTCGGAAATAAAAATGCGTACTTTTCCGTCCTCGGCGGCTTGTATGATTGCTGCGGGTTTGCCGCCCCAGAGAAGTGCTGAAATCCAAACGTTAGTGTCAAGAACTATCTTAAGCTCTTGCTTCTTCGATGATGGCGTTTATATCTTCCTCTGTGAGGCCCATTTGCTTAACTTTAGCCCATACTGGTTTTAGTGTTTCTTGGAAGGATTTGTCAACTATTTTTTTAAGGACTATCGTGTCGTCGATGGCTATTGCAAGGATTTTTTCGCCTTTTTTTAGGTTTGCTGCTTTGCGGACATTAGCAGGGATAACTACTTGTCCTTTAGAGGAAACTTTGGTTGTTGAAGCTTCGACCACAACTCCCACCAGCCAATAGTAAGAACTTTCTTACTAAAAAATGTAGCCGGGTAAGCCGCCACCTCTGTGCCGTCGAAGATGGCAAGCCCAACTGCAGGCACCCTCAGCATCTATTTTCAAAATCTTTAACCAAGGTCTTCTCTTTTCATAAACAAAACCGTCTCTGTACTTGACGGTTAGGTTTCGTAGAAAAAGGTGTAATATGTTTGGTTGCCGATTTCCTTTTTAACAAAACCTGCAAAGCCTATTTGGTTAACGCAGTTGATGAATAGTGTCTGTTTTTTGGTTTCCGTCAGGTCTGTTACGTTGATTTGTTTAGTGATTGCTGAGTGACTTTGCGTTTTTTTCGGTATTTGCCAGTCCATCTGGGTGCGCCTATCCTTGTTTTGGTCGATGAATTGTACTGTTACCTTTCTGCACTTTGGGTGGGGTACATGAAACCGTGTCTTCGATTCTTTGGCGGCTTATCTCTTTCCCTTTATGAAAAGAATCCAGCCAATCAAAAATAAGGGTGTCAATAGTGTAAAGAAAAGGGCCTTAAACCATAATCGCTTTTTTCTTACTTTATTTTTGGGGTCCAAGTGAATACATTTCCTTGAGCGTTTATGTTACAACTTTTCCTCATAGCGACTGCACGTTTGATATTCAAATGGTGCATTACAGAACCTTTCAAGGAGATTGCACCAGGCGATTTTTCCTGCGCGATTTTGGCATCTTTTCAGGCGCTGTTCCCACCGCAGTTTTTTATTTTGCTAATGAACGAATCCTTTATATTAATAAACAATAGTCACTCTCAAGCGAGACAAACTAAAGATTATTAGAAAGATTAATTGGCAAAATTCAAAACTCAACCGGTTATGGGTCGGCGTCTTGAATACAGAACTTATTATCGAGATACTTACAGAATTAGGACTTAAAAATGCAGAAATCTCGGTCTACTCATTTCTTGCGAAAAATGGCCCGAAGAAGGGAAAGGAAATATTGAATGCATTAAAGATTAGTCGCCAAAGAGCCTACAGAACCCTCTGTAACCTGCAAAATAAGGGATTTATTTGTTCTACACTTGAACATCCTGCTCGTTTTTCTGCCATTTCTTTTGATGACGTCTGTAATTTGGCGATAAAAAGAAAGCTTGATGAAGTAGCCGCCTTAAAAAGAAATCAAAAAGAATTAAGTTCCTATCTACAGTCGTTCGGTGACAAAGAAAACACCGATACGCAACCAAAAATTATGATAATTCAGGGTGAAAAAAAGATTTTTCGTAAAGCTATTGAAATGGTCAGTGAGAGTAAAAATGAGTATCTGGCAATAACGACGGTTAAGGATCTTTATGCATATAATTTTGGTTTATCTGATGCCATCAATGGGCATTCTTCAAAATCTATGTTGGCCTGTAAACATCTAGTTTACATTTCTTCTCAGGATGTTCCGATAATGAAGTTATTACAAAAAGGGCATGTCCATAGATTTGAAGGAAGAGCTATTCGATCTAGTATAAAATCAGTTTCTCGATTGATTATCCAAGATAACAAAGCGGTTCTTTTCTTTCTTTCGTCTTTATCGGAGCAAGTAACTTCTGATGATGAGCCGGTGGGTTTATGGACAAATAGTAAGGCGTTAATCGTGGGCTTTAAAAGCTTGTTTGATTTTCTTTGGCAAAACTCCGTTAGTGTAGAGAGAAAAATAGTTGAGATAGAAACTGGTAAAGTTATTGCTGAGCCTCAGGTATTGACTGAACCTCAATTGGCACGAGAAAAGCTTACAGCTGCTCTTGTTTCCGCCCAGAAGGAGATTTTTATTGCCTTTTCTGAAGAGTATATTTGGGTTATCAAGCAGTTTAGGCAATATCTTCGAGCGGCTGTTAAGAGGGGCGTTAAAATAAGAATTATTGGGTCTCTATCAAGTGAAGGTATTGCAATTTTTAGAGGGATTTCGCCCGACATTGAGCTAAAAATAGTCGATAAAGAGTATAGTGTTACTTTGATGATTGACCAAACGTGTTTGTTTGCTCTTAATGGGGACTCATTTGAGGATAGAGAAAGTACGGGTTTTTTTGATATGCTATTTTGTACAACTGATTCAGAGCTTATTCGGAGAAGTAGAACTTTTTTTGATGATCTATGGGCTGTTGCATCTCCCACTTAAAGAAAGTTTCTGATTGGTTTTGTGCTTGGCTATGAAGAACCCGCCGAAGAGGCGCTTCGGCTATAGCGGAATATGAAGCGGCGAAGAAAAAAGAAGCTATCGCTTGCACCTTTGAGTGAACTAACCAAAGGGAACTAAACTTTGCCAAAAAAATGCGGTGATTTAGGGTTTACTTTTCGGTGGTTTTGGATTGCCAGTGTAGAGGCTTCTTTTGATAAGGGTTACTACAGCTTCGTTGTTGTTTTTTAGATCGTTGTCTATTTTGAATTTGATGACGTCTTTCCAGGTGGCGTCATCTATGTCTAGGATGAGTTTTTTGGGCATGTTAATGATCGCTAATGGCTATTAATGGAAAGCTTTATCAACCTTTTTTAATAACTATTAATGATAATTAATAACAATTAAAATCCTTGAAGTGACAAACATGAAAACCCACCAACAACCTGCATGGAGCAGCACCCGTGACCAAGTCATTCCCAAAAAAGACAAAAACAAAGCAACAGCCGAAGAAACAGCCATGAACATACAAGAGGCGAAAAAAGAATGAGCGAAAGCGTAGCTGATGGCGACGTGCTCCTGAGTTGTCGTCAACTTGATAGGCTATTGCATAAGGCGCGGTTGGAAGGTGCCATAGGATACATAACGTATCTCTGCGAGGCGCTGGATGAAAAGAAAATACAAACCTTAACCGAAATAGACCAAATAATTAGAGGCGACTGGGGCCGTGCATGTAGCGCCATAGGGCATTTAATGATGGAAGATTTGATGTCTGATGGTTTTGCTAACGGTTTTATGGATAACCTCGAGCCGAAAAACAATGGAACTTAGCACTCGTATGCAGGTTGAGCGCTCTCGGAATTTATCATCTGGGCATTCTACTGTCTGTAGCGGGGTACCCCTACCTAAATTCAAGTCTGTAGCTTTCAGGCGACCCTATCCCCTATAAAAAGCGCTTTTGTTGCTCTGGAACGACTTGTTTGTCGCGTACCACAATCCCTATAAGTAACATTAGAATATTATAATATATGTAAATGGTTGTGGAGGGGCTGCTGAACATCCATACAAGAACCTTGTTTTGGGTGTTTCAGGGTTTGTTTCAATCTGTTTCACAACTGTTTCACCGAACTATCAAATCATTCGAATAGTATAATATTAATCAAATAGAAATGGAGGAACAAAAAATGAAAACTTGGAAATTAGTTTCAGTCCTCGCAATATTAGCGCTCCTCAGTGTGGGCGCAACTATAGCAACAACCTTCGCCTTAGGAGGGTGGAATACACAAGCACCGGCGCTTAATCAACCGGCACCTGTAGCCAACCAAGTCAGTTCACCGCAGTCCTTAGCACCAGTAACTCAAACTAACACTCAGACACCAACACTCTACACACCGCCAGCACAAGTAGTCTCACCCGGTTACAGAGCTGGATGGGGCTGGGGTGGATGCATGGGACGCGGGGGAAGCAACGTCTATGGCGCTCCAACCACCACATCAACCACACCATTAACCATCAGCCAAGCAGTCGACATAGCAAAAACATATGTGGCCTCACTAAACAACCCTGATCTAACAGTCAAAGAAGTAGAAGAATACACCAACAACTTCTATGTTATAGTGGAAGAGAAAAGCACAGGCAACGGAGCCTTCGAACTACTCATCAACAAATACACTGGAATAGTAACACCCGAACCTGGACCAAACATGATGTGGAACTCCCAATACACCTTTGGCAATGGCTGGTGCAACTGGGCACGAGGAACAGTAACAACAACCCCAACAATCACCGTTGAGCAAGCAAAAACCTATGCGCAGCAATACCTAGACAGCTATCTACAAGGAACAACAGTCGGCGATGTCACAGCCTTTAGCGGCCACTACACAATCGAAGTCCTAAGCAACGAAACACCCTACGGAATGCTAAGCGTCAACAGCTTCACCGGACAAGTCTGGTACCACAATTGGCACGGAGCCTTCGTCCAAGAACAGGACGTAAGCTAAACGAGGACAACAAACAACACTTTTCTTCCCCTTTTTTGAAAACAAACCTTAAGAGATGGTTATAATGTTAGAATATTCGAAGGAACAAGCGATGACAGAAAAACCAAAGATTGACATGACAATCTACAACCTGCAAGCAGGCATCTCCAAGACCTTAGCCAATCCTATACGACTAGCAATTCTTCACACACTAAGAGACGGAGAAAAAAACGTCAACGAATTAACCGATATGTTAGGAATCAGCCAATCCAATTTGTCGCAGCATTTAGCCCTTATGAGACAGGTAGGTATACTAAAAACAAGAAAGCAGGGCACAAGCATCTACTATAGCGTCACTAACCCAAAAATTAACCAAGCATGCGATATGGTTCGAGAAGTTCTCCTCGACCAACTAAGTCAGAGACACGAACTATCGCAAAGCCTACACTAAGGAGTGATTCAAAAATGTTTGGATGCGGATGTGGTTCAATCTTCGGTTCTATATTTGGCTCCAGACAGGACAATGGGACACGTGAGATTATCAGAGAAGTGGTAGTAATCCCTTGCAAGTACTGTGGTACCCTTTTCCCGCAAACGGCAACATCCTGTCCTCATTGCGGTGCAAGAAGAACCGCATAGTCAATAGGGTTCACACAATTTTCCCTTCATCTTACAAAATCAATTGATATTCACTTTACGATACTTGTATGTCTCAAATTTTGCTATTATCGTGTTTAGGCTCTAAAGCCATTAATCTTCAATTACGACTATTTTGCACTGTACTATGTCTCAGGATGGCGTTGGCTGTAAGGATTGTAAGCGTGTTAGGGAGCATGTAGCTTCGCTCTTGTCTTTCACTGTTCTTGAGGTCGGATAAGCCCTTGTGCATTCTGGGTGTGTGTGGGACGTTATTATTTGAGAAGAGTTTTTAGTAGTTGTATAGCTGCCCAAGCTGCCAGCGCGCTTGTGTGAGGGTTGTCTGGGTGAGGCATGTTAGCAAACCGCAACGTCATATCGCCATAACGCCACTTTACGTTGATTTCGTGGGTGTTGCGTGTGACTTTGGGGTCGCTTATGACTTTGACTTTAACTTGGACGGGCTTAACCATTAGTGCCAGCGTGGCTGCGACGTTCATTTCGCGGGGGAACTGGCGTGCTGCCTCTTTGGCTGTGCCTTCGTAGATGGTGGCTTCCTCGGTGTTGCTTTTTCCCAGCGCTTTGGGGTTTTTGCGTGAAGTTATCGTGACTTCATCTATGCCTGCGTTGGCGGCGGCTGCGATGGCGTCTAATCCGCCGATTGCTCCCGCTGGAAAATGCACTTTCGGGTCATCCGCGTTTAAGTTAAGCAGTGCCCCGGTGCTCATCACGATTATTTCGGCGTTGGACGCCACAAGCTTCTCGTAGTAATCGCGGACTGCCTGCTGACCAGCTGCTTCCACAACCACTTTGGGTTTAGCGGCAAGCAACTCATCAACGCTGCCCACAATTTTAACTCGGAAGTTGAGTGAGCGTTTTAGTTTCTGGGCTTTGGCGGCGTCAGTGTCAAAAACGACGAGTTCGTCGCAGACGATTACTTTACGTTCTATAGCATCGGCCAGAACTGTGCCGATTGCGCCGCATCCAATTAAACCAACCTTTTTTGCCATATCATCTCATCTAGTATTGAGGTTTTATATAGACTTCGTACTGGGCGACTTGTCTGCCGTCGGCTGAGCCCGTTTGGATGGTGATGGCTTCGATTTTGAGTGTGGCTTTGATGTCTGCTTCTGCTCTGCGTATGGCTTGTGCGGCTGCTTCGTCTTTGGCGGTTACTGTGAGGTTTTGGATGGGTGCGTTGAGGGGTTTTTTGTTTTCGGCTTTGTCGCGGCGGATTTCACTCATCACTGCGGTGACCAAGTCGCCGTCCTTCTCCGCTGCCTCATCGATGAGTGCGGCATTGAATTTGGGCCATGCTGAGACCTGTATGCTTGGGTAGCCTTTGCCGTCTTTGTACATGTACTGGTAAATCTCCTCAGTCATGTGAGGTATCACCGGCGCCAATAGCTGGAGCATGCGGTAGAGCACTTCGTAGAGGGTGCGTTGGGCTGCGGCGGCGTTGGCTTCTCCGTAGGCTTCGGGGCGGTAGAGGCGGTCTTTGACTGCTTCGACGTAGAAGTCGCAGAGGACGTGCCAGGTGAAGTTGCGGATGTCCTCTATTGCGATGTTGAATTGGCATCGCTCGAAGGATTCGGTGACTTTTTTGGTTAGGTTCTCGGTTTTGCTTAGAATCCACTTGTCTAGCAATTGATAATCGGGTGTTGTTATGCTTTTGGGGTCGAAGTTGGCGAGGAGGTTGCTTGCAAATCCAGAAGCATTCCACAGCTTCACCAAGAAGCGCCTGCCATACTCCACATCCTGCGCGCGGTAGGGGATGTCTGAGCCCGTTGCTCCTCCACCAGCAGCCCACTGCCGAACCGCGTCGGCACCGCTTTTGTTAAGCACTTCGGGAGCAGCAGCGTAGTTCTTGAGGGATTTACTCATTTTTCTGCCATCCGCGCCCAAAACCATGCCGTTTATGAGGACGCTGTTAAAGGGGCGCTCGTCGAATAGCGCTAGGTGGCGTACCATGAGGTAGTAGGCCCATGTGCGGATGATGTCTGTGCCAGATGGGTGAATGCTCGCGGGGAACAGGTGACGCCAGTCGGCTCGGTCGGGCCAGCCAGCGTGCACCGCACAGGTGATTGAGCTATCCATCCAAGTGTCCATAACATCCTGTTCGCCCTGGAAGTCTTTGCCGCCGCATTTGGGGCACTTCTCGAGGTGTGGACCCTCAAGCTTGGGATCGATGGGCAACCAGCTTTCCTCAGCCACGACTAATTCGCCGCAGCCTTTGCAGGTCCAAACTGGAATCGGAGTGGCAAAAAGCCGTTGGCGGCTAATAACCCAGTCCCAATCCAACGCTTTTGCCCAGTCAATTAGGCGGTTGCGCATGTAGTCGGGGTACCAGGGGATGGCGTTAGCGTTCTCCTCTACCTTAGCGGTTAATTCCATGGTTTTCATGAACCACTGTTTGACCTCGAGGATTTCGACGAGGGTTTTGCAGCGGTCGCAGACGCCGACTTCATGCTGGATTTTCTCGCTCTTCTCAAGCAAACCCGCCTCAGTTAGATCTTTGACGATGGCTGCCCTTGCCTGATTCACGTAGAGCCCAGCGTATTTGCAGCCAGCCTCGCTGATCTGCCCATTCTGATTTATCAGCCGAATAACTGGCAGCTTGTGTTTTATGACCGTTTTCACGTCTTCTTTATCGCCGTAGGTGCAAATTTGCATCGCTCCTGTGCCGAATTTGGGGTCAACGGCTTCGTCGGCTATGATTGTGACTTCCCGATTCATAAGAGGCACAGAGATTTTTCTGCCAACGTACTTGCTGTAGCGCTCGTCTTTGGGGTTAACTTCAACTGCGACGCAGGCGGGGATAAACTCGGGGCGAGACGTGGCGATTAAGAGGTATTCTTGGCTGCCCGCTAAGTGGAACTTGATGTAGTGCAGGGTGCCCTCTTTTTTGACGTGGTCAACTTCGGCGTCGGCTATGGCGGTTTC
The DNA here is from genome assembly GCA_023488905.1 of Candidatus Bathyarchaeota archaeon. Classification (GTDB taxonomy): domain Archaea; phylum Thermoproteota; class Bathyarchaeia; order Bathyarchaeales; family Bathycorpusculaceae; genus Bathycorpusculum. Next base: position 28,669 of record JAMDCQ010000011.1, on the reverse strand, counting down.
GTCACGTGGACACCAATTCACGGGGTGTGTGCCCTGATACATGAAGCCCTTCTTGTAGAGCTGCACGAAACTGAGTTGGGTGCGGCGCCAATAATCAGGGTTCATGGTTTTATACTCAGTAGACCAGTCGATGGAGGCGCCGAGTTTTAGGATGCCTTCTTTCATCATACCGATGTATTTGTCAACAAGCTCGATGCACCACTCTCGGAACTGCTCGGGGGGTACGTCGCGTTTGCGGATGTTTCGGGCTTTCTCCACCTGAATCTCTATGCCCAATCCATGGCAGTCCCAGCCCTGCGGAAACAGCACATTAAAACCCTGCATGCGTTTGTAGCGGGCAACCATGTCAAAGTAAGTCCAGTTCAAGACGTTGCCCATGTGGAGCTCGCCTGAAGGATATGGCGGGGGGGTGTCGATGCTGTATGGCTGGCGGATTTTATCGTTCCAGTCGTAGCGGTTGATGCCCATTTCTTCCCATTGGGCTTGCCATTTGGCTTCGATTTCTGCAAAGTTGTAGTCTTTAGGCATAGGTTGCATGGTTAGTTGACTCCGTAAACTTGTTTGGTTAAGGGCTAATGACTGTTTAAGTCTTACGCATTCGAGTTTGCCTTGTTTAGGCGATAATTATCGATTGAAAAGCCTTTGCTGTCTTTGTTTGATTGGCTGTTGCGTTCAAATTTTGGAATCTGCTTGTTCAATTTCATGAAAGTCGTTTCGAGACAAAACTGTTGTCATGTAATTGGGGGCAGGTATGGGAAAGTTCGGTTGGTGGCTTTGCTTATTCTCTTGCGTATATGCGACACGTGTGGGTTTTGAAGTGCTTTTATGATTGCAATTGGGATTGGGCTGTTTGACATTGTAATTCTGGAACGGGGAGTTTTCTTAGGTGCCCACCTATAATGAAACGGTAAATCCGTCATTAAATCGATCCGTTTTATTGTAGCATTATTAAAAACTTCCCGAATTACCGCGTTGTTGATGTACACTCCTGGATAACACTTTTTGTAGTTGTCATCGAAGGATGTTTTGCAGAGAAACACATTGCCTTTGTACTCATAATAGAAGCTGTAGGCGATTTTTTTCCATCGATTTCTAGGAAGGCCACCTCCCACTTGAATCCTGCCTCTATAAGTTGAGTATTAGCGGCTGCAGTGAACAATTCAAGAAGACCTTCATCTCTTTCGATGCCTCGCTCCGCCCTATAGCTCTGTTTCCAACTTTCTTTTTCGATCTCCAAAAAGTACTCCTTAATTTCTGCTTGGGAGTATATGCTTGACGCGAATTCAATTCTCCAATTTCCAGATAATGTCATTCTTCTTTCGATGTTGCGGAAAAATTTTTTGAAATTCCTTCCTCTGCGCTTTTCGAAATCTGCCCAGGTTTCTTCAACAAAGATCACTGAATGACCCGCTATATTTCGCAGGATGTGGTTGGATCCTCTAAGCGTTTTTCTGTTTTCTCTCAAAATCTGTAGGCTTCTGGTTTTGGAGGGCATCGAAAAATCGATGAATGTGCACCCCATTTTTCTAAAAAGAAAATCTATGGTTTCGTGAATAAATTGTTCTCGGTATTTTTCTTCAACGACAAAATCGGGGTCAAAATCAGATCCCGTTAAGAAACTCGCAATCCGAAAAACTCCTCTCCAGTGGCTGATGGCAACGGGGGCTATTCCGACTGCTTTCTGCTCAGAGAAATACACCAGGCATAGTGGTTTTTGCTTTAATTTGATTGCTGAATTGAAAAACTGCTCGATAAAACCACTTAAATAGTATGGATTTTCGCTTTTGCTGGCTAACTCGTTCCACTCTTTTATACTCAGTACTTTATCGATGCTGTCAAACGCTTGGATGTACGAAGCCAATTACCATCTTCTCTCTCAGTCGCTCAAATAAGGGCGCGATAGTCTCCTTCTCTTTCAATTAACTATCAAGTTAGCTAAAATTCCATAACTCTGAATATTATACTTTATTCTAAAATTAGTTATCATAGATTTTTTCAACAAGTTGCTGATTGACTTAGCAAATCGAGGCAGAACCTAAAAACCTTACTCCAAGGCGCATCTCCACTTCAACGCTATTTGCCACTTTTATCTTCGCCTTAAAAGTATGTGGTTTGACTAAATCTGCAGTCAAAAAACCCTAAATTTGATGAGCTACAACTTTAGATCCATGAACGCTGGCTTTTCTCTCTACAAGATCCTAAAAGACGCGAACAGACAAAAAATAATCACGATTCTCCAAGAAAGAGGAAGCGCAAGCTACACTGAACTACTGGAGGCTTCTGAGACGGGAAGCACGGGGCTTATGAATTGCCATCTAAAAGCCCTCGGCGACCTCATCGAAAAAAACGACTCTGGGCAATATGTGCTTACCGATAAGGGGAAAGTTGCTTATTCGGTGCTGTATAATTTTCCCGCCGAAGCCGACGTCGCACACAAGCGCAAAGCCCAAAAAATTTACTGGTCGCTTTTAGCAGTGGGACAAATCGTCATTTTGGCAAGCTTTGTTCTATTTTTTGGGCTCAATTGATTCGACACGGCTTATCCAGGCGTCCATCGGTTGTGCCATATGGTTACCTATGTCATACTTCGGTTACAAAATGATGGTTAATCCGCCTCCACTGGGCTCCGAGCGGATGAAGAAACGGATGCGGATAGCTTATCCGCTTGGCGGGGCTTGGCTTGGTTTTGCGATCTCGTTCTTTGGAGTAGCTCTAGTTTTGGCTACGTTCGCTAGACCGTTGCTTCGGTATTTCTTTTCGGCTGAGTACGCTGTGTTTATAATTTTTGTTGCCCCGGCGCTCGGCGCAGTTTGGGGTTACTGGGTTGGCAAACGGAACGGTTTTAACAAGCCAAAATGGGCGGCTTGGCTGGACGAAAAAACAGGGTTCGCCTGATTTTTTGTATCTGATTGTACTGGCATGAAAGCACAAGCGCCGAACTGATGGGGGATCATGCTGCAATTTCTATTTGACGCTGTCGAAAAATTCTTTGGGTGTGAGTATTCTGGTTTTTTTGAGTTTGCCCAGTTTTAGGAGGTGTTTGTCTCCAGTTACAATGACTTCCGCATCGGCAGCTATGGCACATTCTAGTATCCTTTTATCTGAGGGGTCTTCTTCTATCGTTTGCAGTTTTTCTTTAGGCTTCACAGTAGTTGAGTTGGCTTGGATGGCGCGTAGAACTTCTTTTTGGGTCACGTTTGCTTTTTTGAGGATAGTGGCGATTTTTTGGTACAAAAGGACTTTGGCGATTTCGGAGAGGATGTCGGGGCTGATGTAGATGGTTAGATCTTGTTTGGTTCGTGTATACTCTTCTGTGAGGTGCTTTTTTAGGAAGATGGCTATCCAGACGTTTGTGTCGAAGACTACTTTGATTTTCTTGCCCACACGACTGCCTCAGCCACGATTGTATCAACATCAAGTGATTCTTCGCTGGCCGCTTGAAGTTTGTTAGCTATGTCTTCAATGGATGCTTTTTGGGTTTTTCTGAGGAGTATGTCTCCGTTGCGGGTGAGGACGAGGAGTTTTTCGCCGCTTTTTACTCCCAATTTTTTGCGGACTTCTCTGGGGATGACGACTTGGCCTTTGGAGGAGACTTTGATGATGTCTTCGATTTGCTCTGACATACCTTAAAACCTGTTTTACAAGTAAATAAATTTTTACTTTTCCGATAAAGAAAAAGCACTGTCAAGAGGTTTGAAGAACTGTAAAAGCCGTTTTATCGCCGCAAGGCAAAGCTTATGGCGCCTTCCACAGCCAACCCGCGGATTGTTGTTGTGCAAGTGCGTTCTCGGCACAACTACCTATCAAAAAGCCTTCCAGCACGACTGTGATGGCTCATCTGGGCAGTTTTGCGGTAGCTCCATTTATTATTTGGTTAGCTGTTCCTAATTTTGAGTGACCGTGTTGTACGAGTGGATTTTGCCTCTGCTGGGGTTTTTAATCGCGGTTTTCGCAGCCATAACTGGCGTGGGTGGTGGAGTGTTATTCGTTCCCCTGCTGACGTTGGGTTGGGGTTTTGAGCCTTCTGTGGCTGTGGGCACCAGTCTGTTTGTGATGATCTTCGGAGGCTTCGGAGCCACGATAGGTTATGCGCTGTAAAAAAGGGTCTACTTCAAAGCTGCGCTGCTGCTGGCTTTGGCAACTGCCCCCGGAGCGATACTGGGCGCTTATCTGACGTCCATTCTGTCCAGCGCCCTTTTAGGGTTATCTTTTGCGGCCTTCCTCATTATACTGGCGGCGTATATGATTGTCACGAGCAGGTTTTTCAAAAACGGCAACCTAACCAGTGCATTTAGAACGGTTGCATACGAGGCGGAATGCTTCAAGAGCAGAAAGCGGTTGGCGCTGGCTTTTGTGTTAAGCCTCTTTACGGGTGTACTCTCGGGGTTGCTGGGCATCGGTGTAGGCGTTCTGTTGGTTCCGATACTGCTTTTAGTTGTGTATCTGCCCATGCATGTAGCGGTTGGCACATCCATGTTTCTGATGCTTCTAACCTCGCTTTCAGGCGTCTTTGAGCATTACACGCTGGGTAACATTGACTTCTTTTATGTGGTCTTGCTTGGGGTCGGCGCACTCGTCGGTGCGCAGGTCGGGGCATACCTAAGCAAAAAGGTATCAGCGAACCGGGTTCAGGTGCTTTTCGCGGTGGCTTTGGTGGTTGTGAGTGTGCAGATGCTTCTCAAGTACTTCTCAATTGTCTGATTCTGTTTTCCCTAAGCTGTCTGAACTAGAAGAAAGTCGCGAGTTTGCATTTTCTGTCTTTTCTTCTTTTAACGTTAACCAAAGTTTTAAGAATGAAGATGAACGGTAGGAACCAGACGGTTTTTACTGAGATGAATGAATTGAAGAAGCTGTCTTCCATTTTTATAATGGTTCTTTTCATCCCTTCCCCTAAGGAATCAAGCTATGGGTATCTTGTAAACTTTACTACGACCTCGTTGCCATTTAGGGAAACGTTAGCTGAATCGCTTTGGAACAGGGGCGCGGAAGAGGTTTTAGCAAAACTAATATGGGTCTTAGTTGCATTACTTTTTAGTTCTTGGGGAGCTGGGATAGGACCCGGCTGAGAGGATGCCTAAAGTGGCATCGACCCTGTGAACCTGAACCAGGTAATACTGGCGGAGGGAAACATAAGTGAAAACTACATACACAAGTGAATTTAAAAATCCAACCTCTTTTAGAAACCCAAAAGTTTTAGCTGAAATCGCCATCTTCACCGCGTTGGCCACCGCGCTAAGCACCATAGTTATCTATGTTATGCCTCAGGGCGGCTCCATCACGTTGGCGTCGATGGTGCCGATTTTGTGGCTCTCGCTTAGGCGTGGACCGTTAGTCGGCGTAGTCACAGGTGCCATCTATGGCGTCGTACAGTTCATGTTGTTGCCCTACGCGATCGACCCCATACAGGTCCTGCTTGATTACCCCTTGGCGTTTGCCGTGTTGGGGTTGGCGGGGTTCTTCCAGAAGTGGCCCGTCGTGGGAACAGCGGTGGGGATTGGGTTGCGGTTTGTGATGCACTTCTTGGCGGGGGCAATCTACTGGGCACCCATCTACGCCCCCGGCATAGACCCCATAATCTACTCGTCTGTGTACAATGGCAGCTACCTGTTGCCCGAGTTGGCTGTAAGCGGATTCATACTCTTTCTGCTGCAGAAAACCAAAGTGTTAAAAGCATACCTGTAGAGGAGCCCACTTAAGCGTGAAGCTGTCTGGAGAACAATTAAGGGCGCTGTTGCAGTGCATAAAACCTGACGACCGCATAGTTGTTCCGCCACTGATTGGTTACGACTCGGGGGTTCACCGCATGGGCGACCAGTACCTCGTCGTCGCAGCAGACCCCTGCACAGGCGTCCCTGAGGAGTGGTTCGGCTGGCTGCTCATCAACTACGCCGCCTCAGATGTGGCACTGTCAGGAGCTAAGCCAGAATTCTGTACCATCACCCTGCTTGGACCCCGCCCCACCGACCCCGCCCGCTTCCAAAGAGCCATGCAACAAACCTGCCAAGCCGCCGACGAGTTGAGCATAGCCATAGTCCGCGGACACACAGGCATGTATGATAGCCTCAACGACCTCCTCGGCGTCTGCACCGTCTACGGCACCGTGGCGCCACAGCGGCTGATTACGTCGGGCGGCGCAAAACCCGGCGACCTCATCCTATGCACCAAACCATTGGGGCTGGAGACAGTCACCAACTATGCACTTGCCCACAAAGAAGCCGCCCAACACCTATTCGGCTCCAAAAATCCAGCGGAATACAGCGAGCTTGTACCCATGCAGAGCTGCGTCAAAGAAGCCCTAGCGCTATCTGAAGTTGAAGGGGTGCACGCGATGCATGATGCAACGGAGGGCGGGTTTGTGGCGGCGCTAAACGAACTCGCGGGAGCTTCAAAGCTCGGTTTCGAAGTTGACTGGAACAAAATTGCCATCCAACCTGAAGCTGTAGCGTTGCAGAGACATTTCGATTTAAGTGATGCGCAATTGTTGGCTATGTCTTCGACTGGGACGATTCTGGTTGCGGTAGAGCCCAAAGCAAAAAGAGACGCGTTGCAAGCTCTTGAGAAGCTGGGGCTTCGGGGATACGTGATCGGAGAATTCACCAGCTACAAAGACCGCATTCTAACTAAAGGACAAAACATAGGCGCTTTTCCAGAGCACGCCGACGACCCCTACACAGCCATGATGGCCGCTACTTTTTGAGTTCAGACAGCACGAACTTTATGATTTCTTCGGCAATGTTGACTTTCGCTACGACCTGCAGCCCTTTCCAGCCGGGTTGGCTGTTGACGTCTACGATGCGGGGTCCTTTGGGTCCTTCGAGGATGTCTACGCCGGCAACTTTGCAGCCGACTGCTTTGGCGGCTTTTACTGCGAGTTCTTTGAATTCGTCGCTTATCTCCGTCGGGGCAGGTTTGGCTCCTCTGCTATAATTGGTCTTCCAGCCCGTGGCTACACGCCGCATCGAAGCGATGACTTGGTCGCCTAAGACAAAGGCGCGGATGTCGCTGAAGCCGTGCTCGACGAATTCCTGCATGTAGATGACGCCGTGATGGAAGGTGATGGCTTTGAATATGGTGTCGGCTACGTCTATGTCGTTGACGCGTGTGGCGCCTTGTCCGCGGCTGCCGAAGATGGGTTTGACGACGACGTCGCCGCCGAGTTCATGGAAGGCTTTTATGGCTTCGTTAACGCTTTCGGTTGCCAGCGTGCGGGGGACGGGGACGCCTACGTCTTCGAGCAGCGCGAGGATGTCGTATTTGTCCACGCAGTGCTCAATCGCCGTGGGCGGATTTACCATGTAGAAGCCCTTGCGCTCCAGCTTGTAGAGCATATCCATACGAAACACCAGCTCCTCAAGACTGCCGCGCCCGATGGGGCGAATAATCAGCGCATCCAAATCGTCTGTGATGCTTGTGTCGTTAACTTTGAAGTAAGGTCGATACGCCAGCCGTGCAACCAGGCGAGGAAAAGTAAAACATTCATAGGCGATGCCTCTTTTTGTGAGGGCTTCGCGGACTTGGCTGCTGCTCCAAGCTTCAGGGTTCCGTGTCATTATGCCAATTTTCATTGGGGTCTGTCCTTAGGTGCTTAGAAGATGCAAAGGGTTTGTGCTCTTAAAGGTTCTGGGGAAAAAGTCGCTCTTGCACTCTGCGAATCCTGCCCAACAACTCCCCAATCAAGGCTCCAACGGCTAAGCAAATCGCCAAGCTTGCGGCTACGAAGAAAACGTCGAGCGCAATTATCTGCGGCATAAACACCAACGCCACAACTGCCCAGATGCCAAACCCAATAACCGATGCACCCACAAAAACAAACGTTACCCGCTTACTGATTGACAGCGAGGATGGGCTGGTGCGGATGAAGCCTACAACACCAATCAACACCGCAAACGTCGCCGCCAACACAGCCGTTTTTTCTAAGCCCAAGCCCAGCACAACGCCAAAAACCGCCGAAACCACAACAAACACAGCCGTAAGCATAACCCAGTAGGATTTTTTAGCTGTGAAGCTTGGGGTTTCAGGTTCAGGTTTGCCTTTAGGTTTGGGTTTGGTTTTCTGTTTGGGGCGAACTTTAGATGGCTTAGGCATAGAGGGTAGTTGCGGAATCAGCCCTTATTAACATTTCACAGCCTCCCACTCCCAAGCCGTATTCTGTTTCTTAGGTCAGTTTTTTAATGTACTTCAGCCAAACAATCCCTGTGGAAAAGATGACGCAATACAAAGTCAAAATTGACTCCAGCGGTAGAATATACTTGCCCAAAAAAGTACGCAATCAACTTGGAAATACAATAACTCTAAGATGCGAATTTATTCTGATACTTGTTAAAGTTAAGCGAACTTTTAGCGATGCAAAAACTTAAAACCTTAAAAGTATAAAAACAAAGCCATGACTCAAGGAAAAGCGGAAAACAGAGATAAACTGATTTACGACGCTGTAAATGACCGTTATGCACTTGAGTGGAAGAGAACAGACGACCTTGACGCAAAAGCGAATAATTTGACTGGATTCGCTGGGTTATTGGCAACCCTAACCGCTGGAATAACCACCTTAATACCGAAAGCTAACCATGACTATTTATTTTTGGTTCCTTTGATCTTATTAATAATTTCAGCCCTTTTTGGCATCTTAGCTTCATGGATAACAAGTTTCAGAGGGATGAACCCACAAAAGATAATTGAAGGATACAAAGACAAAACAGAGTTAGAGACGTTAATTGCAATTACCGCAACCACTTCTGAGCATACACTTCATAATTTTTCCCTTAACGGTAAAAAAGTTAGATATATCTCGGCTTCCTTCATAGTCTTAATTCTGGCAGTGATATCATTTTTAATAGTATCAATCATTAACTGGTTAATGTGAGGTGATAGATTGCCACAGGGGTGTACGGAGAAAGATGCTGGAAAGAAAGAGTGGAAACCTGATCCTTCATTGACAATGGAAATTAAGAAAGGGGCCGATTGGAAAGCAGATAATAAAGGACAATAACTTTGAAGGGGAGCAAATTAGACAGCTAAGACAGAATAGTTGGCTGTTTCCCCTCATTGGAATTTTTTGGTTTAGAAGGAGGGTTGCGTGGTTTTAACTTAGTTTTAGGATTAGACTTTTTCTATAATTAGTCTTTTGTTTTGGGGGTCGATTCTTAATTTGAGCCTTTCGTCTTTTTCGAAGGGGAAAGCGCTGTCTCGGGCTAGGTCTGTGGGTATGTAGATGTAGTATTTGTCGTATTGTTTGCCTGCGGTTTGAGTGGGTCGGTTTAGTAGTTTGCTTTCGCCTTCGAGCATTTTGTATACCAATTTGGTGATACTAGCTGTTTTCCGAATTATGCGTTTCTGAGCACCAATCAGACATACATTTTGTGTAGAAAATTGGTATAGCAAATCTTAAAAGGCAACAAAACATAAATAACGAGCGACTGAAATGAAACGACCTAAAACATTCACTCCTACCAAAAATAAAGCCAAGGATACGGCTAAGCATTCGGTATGGGTATGCGCTTGCGGCTTTGTGCTTCCTACGAGGGGCGCTGTGTTGTCTGGGGATTCTTCGTACAAGTACGGTTTTCATGTGCATTGCCCTAAGTGCGGCAAGGTTGTAGCACAATTCGTGGACCCCAAGGTAACTCAGTAGGAGCATTAGACATGGTCTACCAAACCATAAACGCCCCGCCAGTGACCAAGCAAATCAACGTAACAGCCCTGACGCCACGGTTGGGTAAACGTTTGTTGGGGGTGGATGTTTTGGTGGGGTTGGGGTTGACGGGCAGGCAGGCGAAAGTGTATTTGGCGACGCTTAAGTTGGGCAGCTGTAAAGCTCAGGAGATTATGGATTTGTCTTTGGTACATCGCCAAGAAATCTACCCCCTAATCAACAGCCTCCAAGCGTTGGGGCTTATCCGAAAGCACCTCACCAGACCCATGACCTTTACAGCGACGCCCATCACAGAGGCTGCCGACCAGCTGTTGAAACAGAAAACAAGCCAGCTAAACAGCCTCACCCAGCAAACCCGACAGTTGGCTAGGAAGCTTCAGAACACCTCTTACCCGCCGCCTGCTGTGACGCCCTGTTTTGGCACCCTCTTTGGAGCAGACCGAGGCAAAAAATTCCTCCAAGCCATAGGTGACACACAGGGCTCCATCGAAGTGGTTTCTAGTTGGGTGCGGTTTAGGCAGCTGTGTTTCCATTGTGAGAATGAACTGAAAGCGGTGCTTAAGAGGGGGGTGCGGGTGCGTGTGGCTGTTGAGAAGCCGTCTTGCCCCAATTACCCAAAATGGATAAGCGATTATTCTGCTTTTGAACTTCGCGAGATGCTCAGTGTGCCTGCGGTTGCCCTCACCATCTTTGATGGCGCATTGGTGGCGGTGGCGTTTGAGCCGACGGCGCGTTTGGCTGTGGGGCCTGATCTGTGGAGTAGGCATGTGGGGGTGGTTGCGGTGTGCTGCGGCTATTTTGATAGGCTCTGGGCTGCCCTGAAGTGATGGGGGGTATGCACTGTTCTGTATCGTTTTAGTTTCGTTTCTTTAAATAAGGGGAGGGGGTCTCGGTGAGAGCAGCAAACGCTTTTTCAACATGGCTTTATCAGTAGGTCAAAAATTTTTAGTGTCTGCTTGTGGTGTCGTTCACAACCAGCTTGCAGCCGCAAACGTCAGCCGAACCCAAAAAGCAGCTGCCTACACCGTCTGTAGGTTGTTGTTGTGTATAGGGGTTCTCTGCAACAACAACTATAGAAAAACAAACAAATCAAATTTTGATTTACTGATAAGGGGGTCTATAGCGCCGAGAGCAGCTATTCGCTCGCGGTTTTCTTATTGATGGGTAGTTTGTTGAGCCATTCTGAGAGTTGCTTAAACATCTCGGCGAAACGTGCATCCTCGGTTGTGATGAGTTGGGTGTACTGTGCAAGTGTTTGGTCGTCTAGTTCTTGGGTAAGTTTGGGCAACCCAAAATCGTAGGCTTCGATTATTTTTGGTCCCGCATCAAAAACGGGGTCAACAAGATATGGCGCGATTTCTTGTCGGTTCTGCTGCATCTTCTCATACATTTCTTTCCTCAAATCAGAGACGATCTGTGTCATTTTCTGGTCCACTTCAGGAAGCTGCTTCTCAACGGCTTCTTTGGCTTTTTCGCCTTCTTCCTTACCCGCAAAAGCTTCAGTCATGCCCGACGCCATCGCACCCGTCGCTTTTACCATGACCTGCGAGAAAGCTCCCATCATTACGCTCATCACGATTACGGTTGTGTTGACTATGGTGTTTATTATTCTGGCTTCGCGTTCTTGGTTTGTCGCTGTCATCTATTGTCCTCTGTTCTGTTATTGTGCTTGTTTACTTAAAAATCTAAACCCATTAATGCGCTTTCTATTTAACGCGTTCCAGTCGAAGCGTGTTGAGGAGCAGCAGCATGGTTACGCCGTCGTCGCCTGCAGCCACCGTAAACCACAGCGGCGTCAACCCCACCAACCCCAAAGCGCCCAACACGAATTTGATGACCAATGAAGCGGCGATGTTTTGTTTGGCGATAACCATTGCTTTCTGGCTCAACTTTAGCAGATATGGAATTTGGGCAAGCTCATCCTTGACGAGAACCACATCAGCCGACTCCAACGCCACATCCACACCCCGCGCGCCCATTGCAATCCCCACATCCGAAGCTGCCAACGCAGGCGCATCATTCACACCATCCCCCACCATCGCCACCAACCCATCTTTACCCTTCAACTCCTCAATGCAACGTAGCTTATCCTCGGGGAACAGCTCAGCGCGCACTTCCTCAATGCCCAACGAACGCGCAGTGTCATTAGCAATCTCTGCCCTATCACCTGTGAGCATCATGGTTTTCACGCCTGCCGCTTTGAGTTGATGCACAGCTTTGAGGGCGTCTTCGCGGACTTGATCAACAACACAGACCGCAGCCAACCCCGTCTTAGCCACGGAAACACAAACCGCAGTGTGAACGTCTCCTTCGGTTATTTCAAAGGCGTCGGTGCAGTTGCAGCCCAACTCGCGCATGAACTCCAAGTTGCCTATCGCCACATGCTTGCCGTTAACTAAGCCGACGATGCCTTTTCCGGGAACTTCGACTACGTCGGTGACTTTTACTTTGCTGAGGTCGATTTTGCGATCTATAGCTTTGCGGACGATGGCTTGCGCGATGGGGTGGTTGGAGAACTGGTCCAGCGCCGCTGCGTAGGTTATGGCTTCGTCTTCTGCAACGGAAATATCGACCCGCTTCACCTCATGAACCGCCTGCCGCCCAAGCGTTAAGGTGCCTGTTTTGTCGAAGACCACGCGTTTAACGCCTGCGAGTTTCTCGATGAAGACGCCGCCTTTGATTATGACTCCACGTTTAGCTGCAATCGTTATCGCCACAAAAATCGTTGCGGGCACAGAGATGATGAACGCACTTGGACAAGACACAACCAGCAAAATTAGCGAGCGGTAAAACCACGTTTCAAACCCGCCCCCCAGCAAAAGCGGCAATCCCGCAGCAGTGAAAACCGCCAAAGCAATCACAATGGGCACGTAGAACCGTGCGAATCTGTCCACCAATCGCTCGATGCCTGCTTTACGCTTCTGCGACTCCACCACCAACTCCACGATGCGCGACACCAATGTTTCACTGGCTTTCTTTGTCACCGCGATTTTGAGCACGCCGCCCGTGTTGAGTGTGCCTGCAAAGACGCAGTCGTTGACCCGTTTGGGCACAGGCACAGACTCCCCCGTTACCAGCGCCTGATCAACATGCGAAAACCCGTCTACCACGTTGCCGTCAAGGGGAATTCGCTCACCAGGCTTAACCATTATTACGGCGTCTTTTTCTACTTCGGAGACCCTGACGCTTACCTCTTTACCGTCAATTAAAACGCGGGCGTTTTCGGGAATCACCTGCGAAATCTTCTCCACCGTCCGCCGCGCCCGATCCTGAATATAGCCTTCAAAGTACTCGGCGATGCAGTACAGGAAAAGCACTGTGGCGGCTTCAAAGCGGTAATCCAATGCCAAAGCGCCCAACCCTGCGACTGCCATGAGGAATTCGACGCTGAAACGCCGTTCGACAACGAGTTCCTTTAGTCCAGTGACGCCGATGTAGATGGCAGCGACCAAGATGGCTGCGTAGTAGAGAATCATGCTCACCGAAGCGGGCAGATTGAGGAGAGGAACTGTGAAGTTGAGCGGGATGCCGCCGAAGAAGCTGTCCAGCGCGCCGCAGACCAGTATGGTGGCTCCCAGCCAAACAGCGAAACCAACCAGCACCCGCTTATTCTCTGATTCTTCACCCCGAGCGAGCTCTGGTTTCTCTTTACATGTGTCCATAGCTATACCTGAAAAGCCTCGAATAAAACGGAACCTTACCCAAAATAAGCTTCAGCCTAATTAAAAGCTTACACCCAATCAGCCCCCATTGGCATGTTGTGTGCAAAATGTTAAAAGCGTCTCTGGGCAACGTTGGTTGTTGACTTATGAAGCCTGCTGTTGGCGTCGTAGTTTTTGCGTTTATCCTTCTCTTAGCAGATGCAGCTGAAGCTTCCGCTACCACCGTGAATCAGCAAACGTTTCCACAGTTAGCTATGCCGATTGAACACATCAACTACACCATTACCAAAAACAACGTCGCCGTATGGGCGACGGTTGACGGCGAATACCCCATCCACACAGACAACCGAAACCTCGACGGGTTGCCGATGCTCTACCCCATGCCACCCAACGCAACAAACATCACCGTCACCTTAAACGGTAAAGAGGTCGCTTGGAGCAACTACACCCAAACATACTCCTCAATGGTTCATAAAACCGCTATAGGCGACTGGTGGCAAATCTACTGCCTGCTCGAAAACATCTCAGACACGTTCACCTTGCGAATTCACTATGAGCACCCGCTGGAAGCGGTGAACGGGAGCTACGTGTTCCTCTACGACTTAAACATAGCTCAGTACCTTTCTGCGGAAAACCCCACCTCCACGGCCTATTTCACGGTGTATTTCGAAACCGACTTGGCGGAGCTGGATGTTTATACCGCGCCGCCCGACAGTGCCCCAAGCGAGTGGAAACCCAAAGAATACACCCTAACCCATGAAGGCGCAGTCAGCACCTTAAAAGTGGAAATGCAATCGCAATACGCAATCGTGCTGCCTGGCGATTTAGCCATAGTCTTCTCCGACGGTGCGTCGCCTTCCAACTCCAACAGCAAGAAAACTGAAGAATCACCGCTCTGGATTATTCCAGTAGCTTTAGACATATTTTTGATAGCTATAGTTCTCTATGTCAAGCGGAAGAGTTTAGTTTCTTGGTTGTCTTCGAGAAAATCTGCTGGTTAGAGAGCACTTAGGTTTGTTTCGCCTCAAGTGTCAGCCGTTTATCTTGCGTGTTTGCTGTTGGCTTCGAGTCCGACTGTGCGTTTCCGATAGGAGGGCACTTCAAACTCGAAGAGCGGAGTTTTCCTCAATAGTTGTCCTTTCCCATCATTGGGATGGACTCGAAGTGTTTAAAACACTTTCGATGCAGCAACGCGTTTTTGGCATCTTTTGCAGGTGTTTTTTTAGAAGAAGGATTTTTGGTAGCAGTCTTCATGTCTTAGCGCGGTGGCTTTTCGGGCTGCAACCCGTTGCCCTTCAAGGATGGGTTTGTGGCAGATTAGACATGAGAGGTTTCCTTTTTTTCGTATACGCAACATTAGTCTGTGGTTAATCACATAGTGGTTTGTTGCCATTACATATCGCTCCAATATGCAGCTTCTTGTTTATGCTGTAAAAGCGTTTTTGTCAAGGTTTCTGGACTAAAGCTTAGTCAAGGTTTCTTGACTAACTTTTTGATGGATAAAGCGAACCTTTTTGACCCAAACCCCACCAATATACTGATTAGTGACACTCATTGCCGCTGATTTCCCGCTTCGACCCTTGGCGTTCAAGCCTCTGCACATGCCCACCCAAGTTGACCTTTAACCCCTACACAGGCTGTGACCACCAATGCCTCTACTGTTACGCATCCAGCTACATCCAAAACTTCCAAGACATCCACCCCAAAAAAGAGCTCCTTGCCACGCTAAAGAGGGAAGCAGCAAAACTGAGTGGCGAAACCATATCGCTCTCCAATTCATCCGACCCATACCCCCGCATAGAAGCCTCCGAGGGCTTAACACGGCGGTGCCTCGAAGTTTTAGCGGAGTGCAACTGCCGTATCCAAATCATAACCAAAAGTAACCTTGTCACCCGAGACGACGACCTTCTCAGCAAGGTGCCTGCGACAGTGGCGTTAACCATAACAACCGGCGACGACAACCTCGCCAGAATCATTGAGCCGTATGCGCCGCCGCCATCCCAGCGGATAAGAGCCGCCCAAGACCTCACTAAAGCAGGTATCCCCGTATCTGTGCGAATCGACCCCATCATCCCCGCCCTAAACGACCAACCTCAAAAGCTCATATCCGAATTAGCCAGCGTCGGTGTCAAACACATAACCGCCTCAACCTACAAAGCCAAACCCGACAACTGGACCCGCCTCACCCACGCTTTCCCAAAGGTGATGGAGCAGCTCAAACCGCTGTATTTCCAGCAGGGCGAACGAGTCGGCGGAAGTGTGCTCTTGCCTAAAGATTACCGGTTCAAGCTTCTCAAGGGTGTGAGGGATTTGGCAGTGGATTGTGACTTGGGGTTTGGGGTTTGTCGTGAAGGTTTAGCGGAGCTGAATACGGCTGCCTGCGACGGCTCGTGGCTTATGCCCAAAGCAAAGGAGGCTAAACAGTGCAGGCTCGCGTGATTTTCCTTGCTGACTTCGATTACTTCTTTGCTCAATGCGAAGAACTCCGAAACCCCTCCATCAAAGACAAACCTATCGTGGTCGGTGTCTATTCGGGGCGCACCGAAGACAGCGGCGCAGTATCAACAAGCAATTATATCGCCCGCAAATACGGCGTCAAATCAGGGCTCCCCCTCTTCATGGCCAAACACAAACTCGAAGGCACAGACGCCGTCTTCTTCAAAGTAGACCACGAATACTACGACGAGATCAGCAACAAAATCATGAACATATTCCGCACTTACGCAGCCGCCATCGAGCAAGTCAGCGTGGACGAAGCGTATTTGGATGTCACCGAGCAAGTGGAGGGCAGCTTTGAGAAGGCAAGGGATTACGCGCTCAAAATTAAAGCGGATGTGAAGGCGCAGGTGGGCATAAGTTTCACCATAGGTGTAGGCCCCAACAAACTGGTCGCCAAAATCGCCTGTGACAGCCAAAAACCCGACGGTTTAACCATCATCAAACCTGAAGAGGCGGAGGCTTTTCTTGCGCCGCTGCCGGTTGACCGCCTTTTGGGTGTAGGTAAAAAAACCACTGTGCGCATGGAGCAGATGGGGATAAAAACCATAAGTGACCTCGCTAGATACGATTGCCAAGTGCTCATCGAAGTCTTCGGCAAAGCCATGGGCATATACTTCCACAACGCCGCCAGCGCAGTTGACAACGAACCCGTCATGGAGCAGGGCGAAGCGGAATCCATAAGCAAAATCGGCACCCTAAAACAAGACACACACGACTTGGCGTTTATCCTACAGAAAACCGACGAACTAGCCGAATTCGTCTACAAAGAAGTCTCAGCCAAAGGCTACAGCTACAAAACAGTCTCCATCTACGTGGTTAACGTGGATTTAAGCAGCAAAACCCGCTCAGTCACGCTTGAGCAACCAGCAAAAGACAAAGAAACAATCCTGAGAAACGTCAAGGCGCTGTTTGAGAAGTTCCTATCTGAGTCGCCGCTTGAAATCCGACGTGTAGGCGTGAAGGTTTCAGGGTTCAGCAAAGAAGAACCTAAGCAGAAACAATTAAGCTTCTTTTTTGGACAATAAAATATTGAAAAAGGAAAAAGGGTGTTTGGCTTATTTTAGTGCCAATAGGTCAGCTTTGACTTTTTCTCCGACTACTTGGCCTAAGATGAGTTGTGTCCCGATTTGGCACCATTTCGCCAGCTCGTCGAGGTCGCTTTTCTGTAGTGCTGCGGGTTCCTTTTTGAGGTGTGATTTGCATTGCCTTTCAAGGAAGGCTTTTGCGGCTGGTCCCATCTGCTTTGTTAGTACGGTTAGGCATTGTTGTTCAACTGACACTGACTTATTCCTCCGTTTGGCTCATTGCGCTTGTCATTTTGAATGCGTTTATCATTCGCTGGAAGGCTTCGCCTAAGTCGCTGATTTCGTCTTTGGTGTTGATTTTGATTTCGTGTTCGAGTTCGCCCATGCTTACTTTGCCTGCGATGTCGGTTAGTTTTTTGAGTGGGTCTGTGATGCGTTTGCCCATTACTAATGCCATTGCGATTGATACAACAGCGATTGTGGATATGCCTACCGCTGATAGAATGACGCTAAAGTTTGCGTAGCTTTGTGATTCAGCGGTTGCAGCTTGGACGTTTTCGATAACTAGCAGTTGAAAGTTGTCTAGGTTTGCGTTGATTTCACGGGTGGCGTCGTTGACAACCTGCATCTGTGCTGCCACTTCTGCGGTGTTCTGTGTCTGGTATGCCTCGATTACTTTATTCACTGCTGGTGTTATGGTGTTTGTGTCAATTTGGTAGCAGCTGTCAAAGACAGAGTATAACTGTGAATCTTTCGGCAGGGTACTAATCAGGTATTCCGATGTTGCGGCTGTCAATGCTTGACCTGTTTGTGTGTCTGTGATTGCATTTTCTGGGTCTGTGGTAACTTCGCCTAGTCCTTGGCTTCTTAGCGTGAAACCCTTCTGGTATGCAGTTGCATAGTTGCCGATTTCAACCTGTTTGTTTACGTTTGCTTGTATATCGCTCATTTTCATTGTGTTTAGCGTTACTGCCACGCCTATGCCGACGAAAAGAGCAACAATCAGCATGTATGATAATAACATCTTTCCTTTGATTTTCATGGTGTATTCTGTTCCCCTAATTTTGCTTCATAAATTAAACTGCCGGATAGAACTATATTGTTTATGAAATCTTGCGACATATTGTCGAATCATTTATTTCGCGCTAAAAAGCAGCAATAGCTTATCTAATAATAGTTTAAATTCAACAAAACTTGAACTCTCCATAAGAGAAATCCCTGAACCTGAATAAAATGAAAAACCATCCGAAGAGCATTTATTTATCGAAAATATCAAATAAAACAGGGTTTTCATGACTCATAACCAAAAAAACAGGTTGCCACCTGACCAAACAGCAACAGACCACATTCTAAGATGAGGCACAGACCACCCAGGCATAACAGCCACAAATCCGCAGCTTAAACTCGAAACATACACCCTCAAAATAGATGGCGAAGTCGAAAACCCCGTTAAGCTTAGCTGGCAAGATTTTTTGGCGATGCCTCAGACAGTTTCGGTCAGCGATTTTCATTGTGTCGAGGGTTGGAGTGTGTTGGATTGTAAATGGGAAGGCGTTCGAATTCGGGACATAGAAGCACTAGTTAAACCCCGCAATGTTGCCCGAGCAGTCACCTTTGAATGCGCCGACAACTACACAACCTCACTCTACCGGGAGGAACTTGCAGGTGACGCTATGCTTTTGGCGCATAAACTTAACGGAGAACCTTTAGAGGAAGGGCTTGGGTTTCCTGTACGGTTGATTGTGCCCAGTAAATATGCGTATAAGAGTGCTTTGTGGGTTGTTGGGTTGAGGTTTACCCGCGGCAAGGAGTTGGGGTTTTGGGAGCGGCGTGGTTACAGTGACAGCGCAGATGTGTGGCGCAACGACCGCTACCGCCGCTGAAGCGCTTTCGATTTAATCACTGCAGAACGCATAATGGGCTATTTTGCAACAGTTTTAGCGTTTAACTCCGCTATTTTAAAAATAAGACAACATTTATAAGTCGTCTGTGATACTTCGTTGGACTCTTACGAGGTCACAGAATATGTCCCCGAAAAAAATCACCAAGCTGGAATTCTCAGATGAATCAGCAGAGGCAACGGCGGAAATCGTTGTGTGTGCAAAGGCACACAAAGAAGAAGCTGAAGAGCCGCTCTACATAACCAGAGTCTAAATTGAAAAATCGCCTTCATATTTGGATCCTAATATCCAACCTATGCACAGCACCTATAGAGGGGAGGGTCTGCACCAACATATTTGGAGCCTAATAGAGATTCTATGCAGAAACCTATAGAGAGATAGTAGATTTTTAATTCTTTTATACCTGAGCATCCGTTTTAAAATAGAGACGAGCAATCATGGATTACACTGAAGCCAACCTCGGCAGAATATTCATCCTCCGACTCCGCCAAGGAGAAGTCCTGCACGAAGAAATCGAGAAATTCGCAGCCCAAAAACAAATCAAAAGCGCCCTGTGCTTCTTTTTAGGCGGCGCAGAAGACCAAAGTAAAGTCGTCGTCGGACCCAAAGACGGCAAAGCCATGCCCCCACAACCCATGGTGACGCTACTCAAAGGGGTGCATGAAGGCGCTGGAGTCGGCACCATATTCACCGACGAAGCAGGGACACCGAAACTGCACATGCACGCGAGCTTCGGACGCAACGACAACGCGGTCACGGGCTGCGTGCGGATGGGGGTTGAGGTTTGGCAAATCGGCGAAGTTACAATCTTAGAGTTAACGGGCGACTCAGCTAGACGCGTAAAAAACAGAACCACTGGCTTTGAACTCTTAGAAACGACTTAATTATCCCAAAAATCGAACTAGGAATATGCGGTAGCCCATCCAGCCGTTGTAGTCGCCCCAGAACGGTTGATCTTTGGGGTCACCGAACAAGCCTGTCTCCGCAATCATCCGCCTCACCTGCGTATAGTTGAGTGTGGTGTTGAAGAATTCTGCGTTGACGCCGTAATCGTAGAGTATGATGTATTTCACGTTTCGTTCGCGGCACAGCTCCACAAATTCGGTTATGTTGAAGTTTGGCGTGAATGCGTCTACGGCGAGGGTGGGGTACTGCCAGATTTGCTCGCTGGACATGTTGGAGGGTAAGTAGAAGCGGAACATGTCTTGGCTTAACAGGTTGTAGGCGCAAACCAGCACCGCCGACTGATCCCCCGTCAAGTTACCCACAAGGTAGCTGGTGGCTTCTTTTATGGGGATGTGGATTTGGTCCCTAACCGTCATCTGATACGACGCGTACCCGCTATAAGCCACTGTACCAGCGATCAACGCGATAAAGGACACCGCAGCCAACTTCTTTAGCCGCTCAGCTTTAAGTCCCATCTGCTGGGGCCGCCAGCGCTGCACTTTACCATAGAGCAACATGATGAAACTGGCGGCTGAAATCGCCATAATAGGGAACAGCGGCGTTATGTAGCGCCATTGCCTGTTCGGGATGAACGAGAAGAAAACATAGATGACTAAGAACCATGTTAAGAAGAAGATGTCCTGTCGGCTTCTGCGGTACGCAAACAAACCCAGCCCACATAGTCCCAAGATGAAGATGGGCAGCGCGATAGGGTGGACGGCGATGTCTTTGAACGGCCAAGTCATTTCCACTAGGTAGTAGATGGGGATGGGTTGGAAGCGGTTGCTGTATGCGGGTCGGTCTTGGCCGCCTTCACTCATGACGTACTGGAGGGTTTCGAATTTGGTCATGCCATTATAGTGGTATATGGCCAAAAACCATGGTGACACAATCAAAACGGTGATGATGCCGATTATGATGAGTTTGCCTATGTTGCTTTTAAGATGCTTCCGAGCTAAAAACAGGATACTTAGCAGCATCGCTAAGGCGGCAACGACAATCTGGTACTTTGCCAAAACGCCTAAGCCCAAAGCGACACCGCTGAAAATCAATGCACGGTTGCTGCCCTCTTTATTTAGCCACGTGTAGAACGCAAACATAACCAGCGTAAAGAAGAAGATGAGCAGGGTTTCAAGCATGGTTACGCGGCTGAGCCAAAAGAACCCCGGCATCGTCCCCAACAACACGCTGGCGACCAATGCATGTTTTTGTCCATAGCTGCGTTTGGTGAATTCAAAGAGCAGCCAAATCGCCAAAACCGAAAACGTAACCGCGACAAGTCGTCCCGCAACCTCATTCACACCCAACAGCGCAAAAAATCCCGTTGCAGCTAAGTCAAACAATGGCGGGTAGTACCCGTAAGTGGTCATGTAATCCCAAGTTTGGCCGCGGCTTAGCAGTGTAGCGCCGAAGAGGTGAGGCATTTCATCCCACTGCACCGACATGTACCCTAACTCGTAGCTGGCAGCCACAGCGAAAACCACAAGGAACGCAAGCAACACCAATCTGTACTTCTGTTTCTCAACAAATCCGCTTTGGTGTGTGCTGCTGTCTTGGGTGATGATTACGCCCCTCTCTTTTTGGATGGATGATTAGTTGGCGGTTCTAAAAAGAGTTTGCGATAACAAAGCCCATTGGCATGCACAAGTGATTTATGGAAGGTTCGTTCTTCAAAAGTCTAAACGTCGTGGAATCCGCTTGAAGAATCGACTGCCCCAAAAGGAACTCTCCATACTGCTGCCAGCGTTTAACGAGGCATCGCAGATACGGCGGTGCATAGAAGCGGTGGATGCGGCTGTTAAGAAGTTTTGCAAAAGCTACGAAATCATCGTCTCGGAGGATGGCAGTTCTGATGGCACCGACAAAATCGTCGCAGAAATGGCTGAAGGCAACCCTGACTTGGTTTTGCTCCATTCCCCTACACGACTGGGCAAGGGAAAAGCCATCAAAAACGCAGTCAACGCCTCCAACGGCAAATACATCGCGTTTATGGATGTGGATTTAGCCACAGACCTCGCATGCCTACCAAAACTCTATGACGTAGTAAAATCTCGTGGCGGCATGGCAATCGGGTCAAGACACGTCAAAGGTTCCAACGTGCAGCGCCACGCCAAAAGAACCCTGTTCAGCTTGAGTTACAACGTTTTTGTGCGGCTGCTTTTCCTTGACGGCATTCATGACCACCAGTGCGGCTTCAAAACCATGAGCCGAACCCTCGCCACGGCGGTGCTAGCCAATTCCCGCTCAGACGGCTACTTTTTTGATACCGAAATGATTGTGACATGTAAAAAGATGGGTTACCCTGTTACGGAAGTTCCAGTTAACTGGTGTGAGCACAATAAGAATGGCTCAAAAGTGAATCCTGTGCGGGATTCCAAAAGGATAATGCGAGATATGCTGGCTTTTAGACTAAACCTCTAAGGTTACTATCTGCCTGTTGCGCCTCAGCCCCATGAGTTTCTCTTGCCGAAAACAGGACGCCATCAGCTATCTATATGGCTGAACTTCTTAACCATCCGCTTAAACCTCTGAACCGTCTGCGAAGCATTCAAGTAAACAGGCACCTTTTGCCCATGCGGCGAACAACGCCCCTCCACAATCGCCTCTACGATGGCTTCAACCGTTGGCTCAGCGGCATCGATTTCAGTGTAGCCATATCCAATCTGCGGCCCATAATGCGCATCCGTCCCCGCCACACGCGACAGCTTAAACCTCTCAGCGGCTTCCTCCGCCCGCTTAACGCTGTCACCAAACGGAAACGCCCGCGCGTTAATCACTTCTATAGCGTCGAAGGCCTCGCAGACATTGTTGCGTAAGCAGCCCTTGAAGAAGACATAAGGGTGGCAGGCGATGGCGATTCCCCCTGCTTTGTGGATGCGCCCCACGGTTTCAACTGCGCTTAAGCCTCGGGGAATGAGCTCTTTCACGTTAAGGGCAACTATATGTCCGTGGACGCTGGAGACTTCCATGCCGGGAATTATTAGGAAATCGGTTTCTTTAGCGATCTTGTAAGCGCCCTCCAAATAGTTGTGGTCAGTAACTGCGCAAGCGTTTAGGCCACGTTTTTTCGCGTAGAAGACGAGGTCTTTGGGTGTGATTAGCGAGTCATTTGAGTATGTTGTGTGTACGTGGAGGTCAGCTTTTATCAGCATTGAGCCGCCTCATTTGGCTCCTGCTTTGGCTCGAACCTGCGCTAGCTGCTCGTCAAGTATGTCTTCGTTTGCGTCAATCTTGTGGAATAAGGGCTGGGGCTTGTTGATTTTGTGTCCAGCTTCAACTGGAACTACAGCGTCTGTCCATTTGCTCTGCTCTACCGTGCCCTGCAGGTTCAGGGTTTGCCAGAGTTGCTGCGCTGTTTGGGGCATAAACGGTTCCGAAACCACTACAATGGCCTTTACAACTTGAGCTGCAACGTAGAAGATTGTTCCTGCTTTTTCTTTGTCGGTCTTCATAAGGTTCCAGGGTTCTGTGGTGTTGAGGTACTGGTTACCTGCGCGGCTGATTGCGATAAGGGTGTTTGCGGCGGATTGGAGCCATCCATCCTCGATTTCTTTAGCTGCTTGCGTCACTCTCTGTTTTACGCAGTCGAGGACTGCTTGGTCGTCGGCATCCAGTTTGGTTGGTGCTGGAATTGTGGCTTCGAATTTGCTGTTGATAAACGAGAGCGTTCTGTGAATAAAGTTGCCGAAAGTGTCGTTCAAGTCCGCATTGATTTTATCCGCAAAGCCGCACCAAGTAAAGTTTGTGTCTTTGCTCTCTGGGCGCGTAGCGATGAGGTAGAAGCGCCAGTAATCCACAGGGAACATTTCCAGTGCCTCATCTATCCAGATGCCCACGCGCTGGCTTTTTGAGGCTTTTTGGCCGCGGAACTGGAGGAACTCTGTGGCGGATACATTCCATGGTAGGTTGTAACCCTGTCCGGAAGCCAAGAGGAGCGCTGGGAGGATGATGGTGTGGAAGGGGATGTTATCTTTGCCCACAAAGTACAGCGTCTTTGCGTCTTTGTTGAACCAGAAATCACGCCAACGCTCAGGCTGCCCAAGCCGTTGACACTGCTCAATGGTGGCTGAAACATATCCCAAAACAGCGTCTACCCAGACATAGATGGTTTTGCCCTCTGCGCCATCAAACGGCGCCGGGATACCCCAATCCACATCACGAGTGACCGCGCGGGGCTTTAAGCCCTCTTTTATCCAGTTTAAACTAAAGTTCTTGGCGTTAGTCGGCAACTGACAGTTGTTTTCTATGTACTGGATTAGAGGCTGCTCAAGCATGGTGAGGTCGATAAACCAGTGCTTCGTGTTTTTAATTACTGGCTTGCTTTTGCAGATAATGCAGTAAGGTTCAACCAGCAGTGTTGGTTCGAGGAGTTTTCCGCAGCTGTCGCATTGGTCGCCCCGTGCTTTTTCGCAGCCACAATAGGGGCATTTGCCTTCGACGAAGCGGTCGGGCAGAAAACGCTGATCATGCTCGCAGTAGAGCATCTGTGTGTCTTTGGCGAAGATGTAGCCGTTTTTTTCTATTTCGAGGAGCGTTTTTTGGACGAACTCTTTGTGAACTGGGCTCTCGGTGCTGGTGTAATTGTCAAATGAGGCGTCCCAGCGGCGGAATAGGTCGGCGACTTTAGCGTGGTTGCGTTCGGTGAGGGCTTTGGGGGTTATGCCCTCTTTTAAGGCAGCGACCTCCATGGGTGTGCCGTGTGTGTCTGAACCGCTGACCATCAACGTGTCGGCGCCTTTGAGGCGGTAGTAGCGGGCGGTTACGTCGGCGGATAGGACGGAGCCGACTAGGTTGCCCAAGTGTGGGGTGGCGTTGATGTAGGGCCAAGCGGATGTTACAAGAACTTTCTCTGGCAAAGCTATGTCTCCAACAAATCGTTTGGTATCGCCCTTATTAAAATTGCTAGAGACCTGAAAGATGGCGGTTTCGTATGCGGCTTTAAATAAGGGGGTCTAGTCGCCCAAGAGCAGTTGATTTTCGGATTCTTTGCGACTTTGTTCTGCTTGCGGAATTCGCCACAACCCGCCTGCAACCCAAACCTCGGGCTGATGCCAAAATACACCGCTTCTCTCAGTCTGTTGGTTGTTGTGTATAGGAGGTTTTCGGCAACAACTACTAGAAAAACAAAATCCACACTGTCCTCAAACAGTCGTTAAACACCATAAACCACCTCTTCGAATAGGCACACCTATAAAAGAGTGAAAAACAATCATTGCCTATTCAAAAGCGGATAAACATGACCGAACAACCAAACCCGAACAACCAAACCCAACCCCAAAAACTTTTAATCGATAACCCCGAGAATTTCCAGTTTCATGCTGCTTACGTTGTCTATGAAGAAGCATTCGACAAGGCACGTGACAGCCAAGCAAAAGAGGAACTAAACCGGAACATACAGGACCTATTTGATAACAAAATTGACATGGGCACCTTCTATGGGAATGTTTCGCGTTTTAGAAAATCAGATGCTCCACGCCAAGAACGGTTCTCTATGCAGACGCAACGCAAGAGAGACTGGCGCAAGAAGGAACAGCGACAAGACCGTATTAAGCGGCACAAAAAATAGTCCTCCTTCTTTTCATTTCTTCCCTTTATTCAATCGTTTTTAGTGGTTTTCTTTATGGTTCGAATCTGGGCAGTACCTGTCAGCGAACTTGACCGCCAACACCTCCTTGGCGAACACGCAGAACTCCACTGCATAATCGGCGCATTACTGGGCAAATACAAAGCTTACCGTAAGCACCCCGAAACCCTGCGATTCGAAGACCGCATCGCGCAGCTTTACTATAGGCACGCCGATCAAGCGGCAGAGATGCAGAAACGCGGCTACCATCACAACTCGCCTCTGTCAAACAGCAACCAACCCTACAGCTACTCCAAGGAAGAATACTGCCGAGACCGCCAAGAGCTCGCAAAAAGACAACGCAGCCGTCCGCTTTAGAGCCTTGGTTTGGAGACGTTTTATCAGTTTAAACCTGTTTAAACGTTATAAACGGAATACTTATTTGCACCTCGTTATCTCAAAGGTTAAGCTCAAGTTCAAAGGGATACCTATTGAAGCTCCAATTAAAAACGATAGATGTTGTGGTTATAGGAATCAGTGCAGCGCTTTATGCTGCGTTTGGAATTCTAACAGCTGGCTTTAATTTTCTAGGCGTAGGTTTTCTGCCTGCCGTGGTGATTCCTGCAGTGTTTGCTGCGCTGTATGGCCCATGGGTGGGTGGTTTTGGCGCGGCTATCGGCATCTTCATCCGGGATATGGTTGTCCACGGA
The DNA here is from genome assembly GCA_023488905.1 of Candidatus Bathyarchaeota archaeon. Classification (GTDB taxonomy): domain Archaea; phylum Thermoproteota; class Bathyarchaeia; order Bathyarchaeales; family Bathycorpusculaceae; genus Bathycorpusculum. Next base: position 2,715 of record JAMDCQ010000011.1, on the reverse strand, counting down.
AACGCAGGCTTAAGCCTCGTAGCCGGTGTACCTCCAAATTTCATCGTGTTCTTCTTAATCGGATACATAGCACTTAGACAAATTAGCCTCAAACAAACCCTTGCAGGCCTAATAATAGCTGGAGTCGGTCTGCTTGTTCCAACCATAGTTTTTCTTCCCGATTTTGTGGCTTTTACAGGTTTATCCACTGAAACATTTCTGTCAACTTTTGTGTTAACAGTTATCCTTAGTTTAGCAGTTATTGGCATAGTGTCGGTTCGCTATAAGGAATGGAGAAGCTATGCTATAGGTGCAGTTGTTGGCCAAATATTTGGCGCTGCCCTGCTTTCAGTTACAGTCGTGGCTGTTAGCCCATATTTCCTCACATATTTCGGGGAACCTCTGGCTCCATGGATTGTTCTTCCGCTGTTCGTTTGGACATTTGCCACAGAAGTCCCATTCGTCCTGCTGGTTGGACCGCCAATTATAAAAGCCTGCTACAGAGCATTTCCATCCTTAAAGCGAAAGAAAACACCAAGTGAAATACAGTGAAAAGTGCCAAAGCATTTGCGCCAGGAGCAATATCGAGCTTTTTTGAAATCCACGATACCGAAAACGGCGTACCCATCCCCGATTTAGAGCGGGTTGGTGCTATCGGCGGCGGATTTGGCCTCGACAAAGGCAGCTACACCAAAGTAACTGCGCAAGAAGCAAAAGAAAACCAAATCACAATTCTGATAAACAATTTGCCTTCTCAAGCCAAAACCACAAGACAAGTAATCGAAACCCTTCTCAAAAAAACAAACAAAAAGTACCGCCTCACCGTGGAGCATCAAATCCAAGTTCCCATCGGCATGGGCTTCGGCACCAGCGCAGGCGGCGCATTAACCACAGGGTTAGCATTATGCGAAGCGATAAGTTTACCCTTAACATACAACGAAATCGGTCGAATCGCGCACATCTCTGAAATCCAGTGCCTCACAGGCTTGGGCACAGTTAGCTCCCTAACATTTGGCGGCGGCCTCATCCTCGTTACTGAGCCAGGTGCGCCGGGTATCTGCAAAATCGACCGCATACCCATATCGCCCAACTACATGATTGTAGTGGGGTACTATCCAACTCAGATTCCAAAAAAATCCTTCTTATCCTCACCAGAGCGAAAGCAGGAGATCAACCGTTACGGCAAAACCGCCTTAGAAGCCATCCTCGCCGAGCCAAGCTTGGAGAACTTTTTGAACTCATGCTGGCAATTCGCGCAGAACGCAGGGATAGCAACCGAAAACGTCCGGCATCTCGTCAAGGCGGCAAAGAATGCAGGTGCCGTTGGTGCAGCTCAGAACATGATTGGCGAAGCGGTGCATGCAGTTGTGCATGAAGAGAACGCTAGCTCGGTAGCAGAAGCTTTTAAACAAACCTTGCCCAAAGAACAGGTAATTGCGAGCAAAATCGATTTCCTAGGTCCAAGGCTGATAAAATGAGACAATTCAAGAAAGTGGCGGTCGGCGGAACCTTTGACAAACTGCACAAGGGGCACAGAGCACTTCTTGGAAAAGCTTTAGAGGTTGGAGAAAAAGTTGTTATCGGCTTAACCTCAGATAGCTTTGTTGCTAAGATGGGTAAGCCTCACAAAACTGCACCCTATGATGAACGACGCAGGGAACTTGAAGCATATTTGTCACAGCAAGGTTTCGATAGGTGCACTGAAATCGTGCCCCTAAACGACACATATGGCTTAACCATTTCTGGTCAGGGCTTTGACGCATTGGTGGTCAGTCGAGATACCTTAAAAATTGCTTACGCCATAAACGAGCGACGCCAAAAAGCGGGGCTTACGCCTCTTCAGATAGTTACTGTAGAAATGGTTCCAGCTGAAAATGACTGCCCCATATCCACCACTAGAATTCGCAGTGGGGAAATAGACCGCAACGGTCACATGTTAAAGCAAGCAGTTTAGGTTAGAGTATTTCTCCCACTACACTGATGGGCTTAGGAATCAGCGCCGTTAAATCGTCAAGGCGTTCCCTGTCAATAGTGACTAAAACCACGGTTGCTGGACCAGCAGTCTTATTCAAATCCAAACCCTGAACCTCAACCATCTTAAGTTGCCTGCCAACGCCGTAAGCCATCATTTTTGCTTCACTGGCAATCCCGAAACCTCCCACAGGCGCGATGTCATGCACATATTTGCGTTGAGTAAGCTGGGTTACATTCCGCAAATCGGCGATTTCGCCGCGTGCTTCAGCGGCGATGACTTCCTGCCCCACTTTGGGTCTGCCTATCGCCACAATCAAGTCGCCCGGCATCGTTTTTCCCAACCGTAGCTCGTCCTCGTTTGCTAAGCCGACGACGGTTAAGCCTGCGCCAGTTTGTTTGGTTTGGAAGTTGTCTTCAGTGTTCTCCATAAGCACTTGGTTTGGGTCTAGTCCTATGGTTCGGGCTTCACGTTTTATGCCCTCAATTATTTCGTTGCCCGTGGGTTCCTTCTCAACCCCCAAAGTCACCGAAAGAAGCAGAGGAAACGCACCTGTGGCGGTTACATCCATCAATGCGACTCTTGCTAAGAATTTGCCCAATACGCGCCCGTCAACCTTAACTTGGTCCAGTTCTTTGGGTCCAACTGCGCCGCTTGAGGTAGAACCCGCAACGATGGCGTGTCCAGTGGGCATCTTCAAAACTGAAACGTCACCACGCCGCGTGTAGGTGATTTGGGCGGGTTTAACGAGGTGCAAATAAGTA
>JAMDCQ010000018.1 GCA_023488905.1 Candidatus Bathyarchaeota archaeon | reverse complement strand
TTCCCCGGCAGCGTCAAGTCCACGATGGGGTGAGCGATGCTAACGTGTTTGCCCTGTCGGTGCACAATGCGTGTTATGAAGTCGTCGAGTTCTTCTTCGTCGGTGAAAGTTATGTTTGTTCTTGCGTTGTTGTATTTACGGTGGTAAATGTAGACGGGTTTGTTTATGCCTAAGCAACTAATGTCTTCTATGTAGGGATCGTTTATGAGACCGTCGATTCTGCCATATCCGATAAGGTCTTTTTCGAGGTAATAAACGATTTTTCTATGGCCAACTTTGTTTGTACCAACAAGAGCTTCTTTATGGTCCTGGAGGATTGTTGGCAGTTGGCGGCGGAAAGAATCTACCAGGGACTCATCTAAGCGTGGCGCTTTGAGTTCGTATTCGAGGATGCTTTTTAGGCGTTTGTAGGCTTCACGCTCTTCCCGGGACATAGGCAGTTCATCTACCACATAGAAGAAGCTGCCTTCGGCGTCGTCTTGAAACACCCACGCATAGGAGAATGGCGGGTTAAGGGGGTAACTCTCTATTTGTGTGTAGCCCTCGGGCACTTGGTAGCCTTGGATGCCAAGGTACGCTATCAGTTCTTCATCTGGAGCTTGCTGAACAATTTGAACTTCTTGCTGTTTTTTCTTTCCAATCTTAGCCATATATTTATCATCCTTTCGTTAATGTCAAAGTTGCAATCTGGTTTTCAACACTGCACTGCAGGACAGCACGACCTGTACTGCTGACAAAGCTACCGGATGCCGTCACCGTAGCTGGAAGTTTTTCTTGCATGCTACTTGAAAGGGGGTTTGTTCCAAAACCCATTTCAACCCAAGCGTTTGAGGAGTCGTTTGCTATTCGTATCCAGAAAGGTTGGTTGCCTACCTGAGAGGGGATATCTAAGTATTGTGTGGTGCTTTGGCTGTCGCTGGTGCTTGAAAGTAAAGTTAAGCTTTGGGCCGCTACATATTGCCCGATATTTCTGAGCTGCTGCACTTCTGCGTCTGCTTTTATGCTTGAAGTCGCTACGCTACAACTGCAAACAACTATAACGCCGACGATTAAGGCAGCAAACAAGGAATAAACGTAACCGGGGATGATAGTGGGCATCTATCTGATCCACCTCTCGATTGATATGTTGCAAACAACAGTTTCTAGGTGAATCTCTGCGCCTTGGGCGTCAGTAGAAATTGGTATCGATAAGCTGGTAACCGAGCCATCTAGCTCAGAAGTAACTGTTAAGGAGCCAACGTCTGAGGAAACTTGGTAGGTTCTTGTGGATAGCTCTGTTGTTTTGCAGGTCATTTGCAGCGGCAGCTTACCGTACAGCGACATTGAGTCTGACTGATTGAGGTTGACGATGTATATGCGAACGCTGTTAACTGCTCTGCCGGCGTCTACCCCTGTTACGGCATAAGTTATGCTTGGGCGGTACCGCAACTGAATTTCAGCGTACTCAAGGCCGTTTGCTATGCAGAGTTGGCTCATGGATGAACCGCTTTGGTTAGTAATAGATTTGCTATCGCCTTTGAGGAAGAGGCCTGTTTGAGAGGAGCTTGAATAGGGAAGTTGATAGGTAACTTTACCGATTGCAGCGTTAAATATGGTTTGGGAAATCTCTGAGTTGCTTATTTGCAGTGTTAGGGTGTTGTTTTCTGGTTCGATGATGGTCTTGCCGCCTGAATCGGACAACTCATAGGTCGCGGAGGAGCCGGGTTGCCAAAGAGTTGAAACGATGGCTGAATCGAGCGAGAGCAGGTTTTGTTTGGCGGTGGAAACTTTGAGGTTGGTTCCCTGTGCACCGACACGTTCCACTGAATAGTAATAGGTGAAAGCAACGATACCAAGAGTGGAAACAAAGAGGATGAGGAATGTAACGGGCAGGGCCACGGCTAGACGAGAACGGAAAAATCTTCGCAAGTGATGATTGTGCCGATTAATCTTCAAAGGGAATCCTCGCTGCGCGTGTCTTTAATGTAGATGGATGACGAAAACGATTAAGACCGTTTGTGCGTAAAACAAAATACACTTTCTCAAACAAGCGGAGGTTTGTTACTCCCTTATTTAGCGGTAGATCAAAACTGTGTTATTTTTATCTTGTTTCTGCTCTGTTCTCGTGTTCGTTGGAGCTGTTCGTTGATTCTTGTGGAGAAAAAAACGGTCTCAACATGCCCCCACACCCACATCCAGTCCACTTCAACATAGAGGTATGTTGTTCTTGTGAAGGAAATCTCACAGCCCACACCGAAACAGACGTGGAAATACAGCCTGATCCCAAAAAGCAAAGCTATCCTCAAGCAGACATGTGGTGTGCCGTAAACCAAAACACCCACATAAAGAGACAGAAACCATTTACAAAAAATTAATCTACTGTTAAAGGCGCAAAGAAGTATTCAACTTTGGGTTAACTGAAAAGCTTGGTTTCCTTCCAGTAGAAGTTGTTGGCGACCCTGCTCCCTTCACATCAACCCGCGACCTGCGTAACAAGGTGCTCTTTTGTTTCAGGCTTGCCTTGGAGTTGCAGACTGAATGCGGAAGACACACCAAACAACAGTAAAAAGCATAGCGTTTTATTAGAAGAGGAATGGAAAACGGTTTATAGGTAAAATATAGGACAGATTCAACAAAGAATAAACTCAAAAACCAGTCACAAAATAAGTTAATAGAAGTAAAATTGCATAATTTTTATAAAAAGAAAAAATAAAAAGAAATATTGTGGGGGGTTGGGGGTTAAGGTTGGTTATTGTTCGGTTTTTAGCTTGCTTCTACGTTGGTTTCTTTGTAGTACATTGCCTGCGATGTGAAGATTGTCTGTGCAACTGTTAGGCCGATGTCGTTGACGGTGATGCTGTCTGGATTGTTAATGTAGATTATCATAGTTTTTCCTGATTCAAGTGTTAAGTCAGTTGTTGCTGCAACGAAATTATATGCGGTGCTGCCGATAGTCATTGATCCGCCCAAGATCTTTTGGAATGTTAAGTCAGCAGAGACTGAGTCAGTTGTGGTGTTGTAGTATACATTGGCCCATGCACATTCTTGGCCTCTAACGGTCAATTTGTCGATGACTACGTCGCGTCCGCCAGTGTTTATGATCATGATGGCTGCTTGACCAACATAGGTTGTGCCGTTGGCTGCGTACCATACGTGTTGCTTTGTAAGGTGCAAGCTTTCTTCTTGAACACGAGTGCTAGTTACGTTGATTGCAAAGTATGTTACGACTCCTGCGAGTAGCACTGAAACGACGAGGATAATCAGCGTTGTTACGACAGTACTTAATGCATATCGATTTTTTAGTATGTTTCTCATTTTTTGTGTCACTGAAAAGTCAAATACCCCGATTTTGAATATGTAATTGTGTGCGTAAAAAAAACTACACATATTTTTTAGAAAAGAGAAAAGAGAAAGGGGTTTAATTTTATGAGGACGATACTGCCTGCACGTTTGCTTCTCTGTAGTACATTGCCTGCGCTGTGTATAGTGTGATGCTGACTGTTAAGCCGATGTCGTTTATGGTGATTGAGTCTGGGTTAACGATGTAAACCAGTAGTGTGTATCCTGATTGGAGTACTAGGTCGCTTGATGCAACTTTGAAATCGTAGGTTTGGCTGTCGAAGGTTATACTGTTGGTTGATGAGATGTTGAAGTTTGGCCGGTAAGACATGTCTGCGGATATTGGGTTGTTGGTTGTACAGTAGAGCACGAGTTGCTCGTTTGATCCGCCGGAGTTGTTCCATGCACATTCTTGACCTCGAACGGCCAGTTTGTCGATGACGATGTCTCGACCACCCGTGTTGATAACCATCAGAGATGCTTGAGAGTATGCGACTGATCCAGAGCCTGCCGTGGCGTTGTGCCAGATGTGTTGTTTGGTTAAGTGTAAACTTTCTTCTTGAACACGAGTGCTGACGACGTTGATGGCGAAATATGTTACTACGCTTGCCAGCAACACTGAAATGACCAATATGATGAGTGTTGTGACAACTGTGCTTAGTGCGTATTTGTTTTTCATTAATCGGCGGTAAGTGTTGTAGTTCATTGTTTCATTTCACCTCCTAGGTGTGTGGGTCTGGGTTTAGTTTGAACTTGTGTGTCGTGTATCATACGATATCATCTTGAAAGCACATAGCGTGTTTTCTTTATAAATATCTTCTGTAGCACGATTTAATACAGAGTATACTGCTTCAGAACACACCTTTACAATCTGAATCAACAATAACCAAAAAAGCGAAACCAAAAACGTAAACTAAGTAGCTAATCACGTAAGTTTGTCGTCTCTATAGGTTGCATTTTAGCCGAGAACTTGGTTACATTCATCGAGCGCATATCATCAACAAATAGAATAATGTTTGGAGCCTATCATTGAATCAAAATTTCTTGGTTTTGCTTGAGGAATGTCACAACCAGCCCTCTACCCAACACAGACCCAGACGCAAAAAAGCAGACGTCAACAAAGCCCGCGTGAAGATGAAGAATAGTATCGACACCTCTTTTTTCTTAATAATAAAAAACAAACTTTTGATCTACGACTATGGGATCCGCTGCTGGCATTTGGGTCTGTGTAGTTCTATTTCGCTTTGGAGGGTCATTTGCCTGTCTGAGGCGCTGTTTGTGAGGCAACGGAAGCGCGTGAACCATTCACCTCGATTAGGTGCGGTTGTCATGAGCGGGAAATATTGATTCAGCCTTCATAACAGTTAATCTCATCCAACTACATATAGCGCACTGCAAGCTGGACGAAGCATGCGCCATAGAAAAATCCCCCACAAAAACATAGTAGCAACAATAATACTAGTTTTAACTATAAGCCCCCTTTTCATAGCGCAAGCCTCCAGCCTGCAACTCATCACCACCAACGAATACACCCAACACGTCTACACATACATAAACTCCGAGAGGGGAAACTATACTCAAATCGACAAACCCATATTCCCAGTAATGATAAACAATTCCCAGATTCAAATTGGGGAGAACTGGACCATAACTTGCCCCCTAGAAGCAAACCACAACTACCACGTCTACTGCTACGGAACATGGGTAGACACCTCCTCAGCCGCAAAAACCGACTATGATATCTACGTCTATGACCCATCGGGAAACTTGGAGAGCCCACACACCGAAGCCGCAGGATTCCCCGAACACTTAGGCACCACAAGCGACGAACCCCTCTTCACGCCGAAACAGAGCGGAAACTACTCGTTCATGATAAAAAATGACGCCCGAGAAAGCCAAGGCACCCAGCAAGCAACGTTTATGGTTATAGAAAACTTGGAGTGCAACAAGTGGCACACAAGCTTTGTGGAAGGCAAAGACGACAACAGCCAACCCAGCTTCCGCACCAGCTGGAGCTACGAGTTCGTCACAAACGAGACTAAAGTGGAAGTTTACCTAAAGATCCCGAAGACACTTGACATGTATGAAGCCAGGCTTTACTTGATGAGCGGCGCTAATTCACCGAGCATAAACGATTTTCCGCTACCATGGGAACCAGGCCTATTCGCCAATACGACAGGGGTTGTGGGCGGCTACAACTTTGAAAGCGAAGGCTACCGAGGAGTGTCTTATGCAAGCTGTGAGTACATGGGTCAAGACATGTTGCTCAACTACACCACAAGCGCAGGAATCAAGCTCTATCATTTGGTGCTTATCGGCGAGGACGGTTCAGGCGACGTTGAGTTCTTGATTAAAACACGGTTTGAAGAAATAACGTTGACGCCTGTGATTCAAGCAGCAGCCAAAGTTCTCCCCGATGAACCAGTCCCGTTGTCTTTTCAAAGTGATGGCGCCGCAATCAGACAAGCTAACTTGTCCTACACCACTGACGATTGGGTAACAACCAGTTTGATTCAGATGGAGGTCAGCAACCAGACCTGCAACGCAACCATACCGGGGCGCGGTCCAGGCGCGAAGGTACAGTATAGAGTGGATGCGATTGATATTATAGAAAACCAGTTTTCCACGTCTGGCGGCTACACGGTCAAGGCGCAGCCAACTTTGACGATTACTTTGTCAAAGGAAGAAGTGGTACTTGGCCAAAACGTCACTCTAATCGGAACCCTGACACCCTTCGACAATCAATCGGTCATTAACGTGCAGTACTTCAACAGCAACTCAACAGAAACCATAAGCTGCCCAGTCGCCGCAGACGGCACCTTCACCATAAACATCCAGCCCACCGATTCAGGCACATGGGCAATACTCGCAGAATCACCCGAAACCGAAACACTATGGAAAACAGGCAGCCCACAATTCCTCGTCAACGTAAAAGAACCACCGCTTTACGTGAAGTATTCGTTGTACATTATCATAGGCTTGGTTGTTAGCTGCGCGGTTGGTGGGGTTGTTTGGTTTTTGAAGTTTAGAAACAAATAAACAATCTTTGCGGGTATAAGGAAAATCGTTCTTGTTCTTTATGTGGGTGGGGCAGTTTGCGGCACACCACAAGACCGCAACTGAGAGCGGCTGCGTTTTGGGGTTGCAACGTGTTTCGGCTTCTGTTTCGGTGTGGGATATGCGATTCTCTCCACACGCCAATACATGCTTCTATGTTGAAACCCACACCATGTGAATGTGAAACCATGTTGAAGTTGCAATTCTTTCCACATCCCTCTGGCTTCTCTGCGAAAGGTTTAGTTACCCTTCACCACACAACATACTGTCTAGTGATTAATCGTGAAATTCGGTGTAGTAGTAGAAAAAGACCAAGACGGCTACTACGTAGCCTCCGTCCCAGAATTACCCGGCTGCCACACTCAAGCAAAAACGCTTGACAAAGTGATGGAACGAATCAAAGAAGCCATCCAAGCCTGCTTAGAAGCGGAAGGACAAAAAAGCCCCGGTCGAACCGAACTCGTCGGCGTTCAGTTCGTAGAGGTCCAAGCATAAATGAGCCTAAAACCACAGCCAGCCACCAAAGTAATAAAAGCTCTTTCCAAATTGGGTTTTAAAATTGCCAGAAAACACGGCAGCCATGTGGTTCTAAAACATCCCGATGGTCGTCTAACGGTTGTTCCTGTTCACGCGGGTGAAGAGATAGGTTCAGGTTTGCTCTTGAAAATCATTAAAGACACAGGGTTATCTAAGGAAGAATTTATAGAGCAACTCTGATTAACACCGAAAATATTGCAGCACAGCGCCGCTATGTCTGTTTCGGGTGGCATAACAGAAGTCCACCACACACCCAACATGCATCAATGTTGAAACCGCAACCATGTGGATGTGAAAGCATGTACCTAACTGATTTTTTCCCCCCCACAAGAACCAACGAGCAGCATGATGCAATCGTGCACTAACATAGTCCATAGCGTTGTGTCCTTATATTTGCGTTAGGCAGCCATTCCAGCGCATAGTATATATTAGGTGAATTGTGTATTAAACAGTTAATACTACGGATTCAGTGGGGAGCAAGTTTGGAACGCAAAATAATGTCGCTGGGAAAATCTTCACTCGTCGTTTCGCTACCTAAAGAATGGATGCAGCTAAACGACCTAAAAAAAGGCGAAACCGTCTCATTCAACATCCAACGCGACCGCTCACTAGTCATCTACCCCAGCTCATTAAAAAAAACAGAACTAAAAGAAATAACCCTCAACATAGCCAACAGCGAAGAAGAAATCCTCATAACCCAAAAAGTTCTAGGCGCATACCTCAACGGCTACACCGGCATAATGTTGAAGTCCGAAAGCATTTTCACAGTTCCCCAAACAAAAGCCATCCGAAACATCGCAGGACGCCTCTACATGAGAGTCATGGAGGCAGACGCCAAAGGCGTGTACATCCAAAGCATAATGGATGAATCCAAAGCCTCCCTCCAGCAAGCCGTGCAACGCATGCACCTAATTTCGAGATCAATGTGCGAAGGCGGTTTTACGTCACTCAAAACTAACGATGTTGCTTTAGCTAAATCATGCTTCTCACTGGATGATGACGTTGACCACTTTGCATTCTTCATAGTCAGAATCCTACGCAACGCCGCACAAGACCCGCACTTAGCCAACGAATTACGTGTGGACCCCTTGGATTGTATGGATTACCAGATGGTTGTCTCCCGCATGGAACACGCATCGGACTACGCAGCAGACATAACAAGGCACATAATTATGCTCAACGGAGCAAAACAGGCAATACCCGACGACGTGCGGGCGCTGATGGTTACGGCGGGTGAGGAAGTGGCGCAGCTTTATGTTAAAGCCTTTGAAGCCTTCTTCTCCAAAGACGTTAACGCAGCAGTAGACATAATGAAGTACCGAAATAAACTCGACAAACTCGACATAGAAATCACATCCAAAGCTTTCATGGGACCCCAGAAAAGCGCCGAACTTGTCTGCGGCATATGCTCCATACGTGACAACATAAAAAGAATCGCCCACTGTACCTTTAGCATCGCTGAAATAGCTGTGAACCGAGCGTTTAAAGTGGCGTCGCCTGAATCTTTAGAAGAACAAAAAACAAAAGAATAAAAAAAGTTTTAAGTTAACGCTTATGCGTTAAGCTTTTGATTTTTTTGGCTTTGATAGGTACTCGTGGATGCCTTTCGCCGCGATTTTGCCTGAGCCCATGGCGCTGATGACTGTAGCTTCGCCTGTGGCGATGTCTCCGCCCACGTAAACGCCGTCTAAGCTGGTTTTGAATGATTCGTCGCTGGCTATGATGCCGCCGCGCTCAGTCTTGAGTCCAGGGGTTGTGCTTTGTATGATGGGGTTGGGGGTGCGTCCGATTGCAACTACTACAGTATCCACGTCCAGGGTTGTTTCCGAACCGTCAATAGGTGCAACTTGGCGTCTGCCTGTATCGTCTGCGTCACATAGCCGCATAGAAATAATCTCCATAGCCTTAACGTTGCCCTGTTCGTCGCCAATGAACTTAAGCGGCGCGGTTAGGTACTTGAACTCTATGCCTTCTTCTTCCGCGTTTTCGATTTCTTCTTGACGTGCAGGCATCTCATTTCGTGTTCGCCTGTATATGATCGTTACTTTGTCAGCGCCTAACCGCAGAGCGCACCGTGCTGAGTCCAAAGCCACGTTTCCGCCTCCGATAACAGCGATTTTCTTGCCGATGCGTATGGGCGTTTTTGATTGTGGGAAATTGTAGGATTTCATGAGGTTGACGCGGATGAGGAATTCGTTGGCGCTGTAGATGCCGTTTAGGTTCTCACCTGGTACGCAGAGGAATTTTGGTAATCCTGCGCCTGTGCCTATGAAGACTGCTTCGTAGCCGTTCTTGAATAGTTCCTCAACGGTGAATATTCTGCCGATTAAATAGTCAGGCTGGAATTCGACTCCTAATTTTGTGATGTAGTCAATTTCAGCTTGCACGATCTGCTTGGGCAATCGGAACTCGGGGATGCCATATACTAGGACGCCGCCGCCTTTGTGAAGCGCCTCAAAAATCGTGACTTTGTAGCCGAGTTTTGCTAGGTCTGCTGCAACTGTTAAGCCTGCTGGGCCTGCGCCGACGACTGCGACTTTTTTGCCATTCCAAGCTGGAACTTCTGGTACGGTTATGCCTCTTTCGCGCTCTAAGTCCGCGACGAACCGTTCTAGTCTGCCGATTGAAACTGGGTCGCCCTTCTTGCCCACGATGCACATTTTTTGGCATTGTTCCTCTTGGGGGCAGACGCGACCGCAGATTGCGGGTAGGCTGTTGCGTTCTTTGATTTTGCTGATGGCTGCGGCGTAATCGTTTTGTTTGATGAGTTTGATGAATGTGGGGATTGGTACTCCAACGGGGCAGCCTTCGACGCATTTAGGCGAAGCGCAGTTGAGGCATCTTGATGCTTCGGCTATTGCTTGTTCTTCGGTGTAGCCTAACACGACTTCTTTAAAGTTTTTTGTTCTATTCTTTGGGTTCTGTTTTGGAACTTCAACCGCTGTGAAGCGGTTGTTGGTTGCGGTATGGTTTACTGGCCGTGACATTGGCAAGTTTTCTCTCCTGCTGGTTTCTGATAAGATGACGAAAGGTTTTTCTCTTCATTGCAGTAGCATTTAAGCCGCTGAATGAGTTCTTTGAAGTTTACTTTGTGAGCGTCAAATTCGGGGCCGTCTACACAGGCAAACTGTGTTTTGTTATCTATTGAAACCCGGCAGGCACCACACATACCCATGCCATCCACCATGATGGGGTTGAGGCTGGCGATGGTTTTTATACCCAACGGTCGGGTGATTTCTGCGATTACACTCATCATAATAGGAGGGCCGATGGCGAAGACTATGTCGATTTTAATGTTCTTAGCTAAGAGGGATTTTAAGACATCGCTGACGAAGCCTTTTTGGCCTTTTGAACCGTCGTCAGACGCGAATAAGATTTCGTCGGATACAGCCTTCATTTCGTCTTCAAGGATGAAAAGCTCCGCGTTTCTCGCGCCGACGATGGAGATGACTTTGTTGCCAGCTTCTTTGAGGGCTTTTGCCACTGGATAAGCAACTGCAGTGCCTAATCCTCCGCATATAACTACGGCTGTGCCAAAATTTTTTATCTCGCTGGGGTTGCCTAATGGGCCGGCGATGTGCATTATTTTGTCGTCTACATGCAGAGAACCCATTTCGATTGTTGAGTAGCCTACTTCTTGGAAAATGTGTGATATTGTGCCTTTTTCTTTATCCCAAGACGACAACGTTAGGGGTATTCGTTCGCTGTCTTGGCGTATCTTGAAGATCACGAATTGGCCCGCTTGGGCTTTTGCTGCAATATCTGGGGCGTATACCGTGATTTTTTTGGTTACGGAATTTAGAACTTTTTTTTCTACGACTTGGTTTAGTTTTGGTTGGTTTTGTGTGCTGGATTGTGACACTGTGGTCTCCCCGTTAACACGCTGACGCTTTTTTCGGTATTAATCGTATATACAATATATATGCTATAAAAGCCTTGCTAGCTACAACCCTCCACCACAACATCAAAAACCAGCCCCCAAAGCACTAAACTTAATTGCCCAAACACCAACTAAAACACAGGGAAAAACAATTGCAGAAGACAAGTTACCGATTTAAGCTCTGGATGGTAAACGAGAAAGACGAAGCAGTCTTCGGCGACGGCTTAGCACGCCTACTGGAAGAAATCGAGGCACACCACTCAGTGCTTGAAGCCGCCAAAAACTTGCGAATGTCCTACAGGTACGCTCTGCATCGAATAACTCTCGCAGAAGAGCGACTTGGCGAATCATTAGTGACGCGTGTCCGCGGAGGCGCAAAAGGCGGGGGTTCATCTGAAGTCACAGCGTTTGGCAAAAACCTGGTTTCACGTTACAGGAAAACACAAGCGGAACTGGGCACAAAAATTAAAACACTTCCATGACCCCGATACGTTCAATCTCCACCAACATCATTCAGTGTTCTTGTTGCTCTGCCGCCTACCTCCCCTCCCCTTATTTAAAGGCGCAAAACGCAACAGGGAATTGATGAAAAAATCAAGACAGCACTCAAAATAAAACCAACTGAGCAGCGTCTTTGCGCGAACACTTTATATTAAGCAACATTCCTAAATTTAGTAGATTTTAAAGGAGAACAAACAACCATGAGCACCGAACCTTTCCATGTTACAGATTCAAATTTTGAACAAACCATAAAAACCAACAAGTTTGTTTTAGTTGATTTCTGGGCTAACTGGTGTGGTCCTTGCCGAGCATTAGCGCCGACAATCGCAGAGGTTGCCAAGGAATACAGCGGCAAAATCTTGGTCGCCAAACTCGACGTTGACGAGAACCCTGTTACGGCAGAGAAATTTCAGGTTTTCAGCATCCCAACCATGATCCTGTTCAAAGACGGAACAGAAATAGATCGCCTGGTCGGTTTATGCCCAAAGAACCGAATAACGGACACCTTAGCTAAGCATCAGTGAGTGCTTAGGCTCCCTTTATTTTTTCATACATCTTCTCAAAAGTCCAGCGTACGCTGGATTTCAGTTCCTTTAGGCGTTCTTCATCGACGTTTTTGATGATGATCTCTCGGATTAAGTCGCCTTCGCGGACGATGTTGTAACTGAACATTTTGTCAGGGGTGAGTTGCCCGAGGCGGACGAGTTCTTTGTCTTTTTCCTGCATCTTGGCAAAAACTTTTTCCACCAAGAAATTGCTGAACGGCGGCGTGTTTACGCTAAAGTTCTTGCTTTCGTCAGGCATAACATGGATAGTTTGTTTATCAAAATACATCAAAGCGAGTGCTTCATCCGCCATGGTCTTTAGGGGTATGACTGTTTCAGGTTCGGCGGGTGCAGCTGGCGCTGGTGCGGGTACGGGTTTAGGTTGCTCAGCGGCGGGTTTGGGCAATACCACTTCTTTAGGCATAGACGCAGGCGCGGGAACTTCTTTGATGTCGCCTCGCTTGAAACCCTTCTCAAGCAAAATAGTGTTAACCGTATCCAGCGTTGCCTGAACCTCTTTAACTTCCGCGTTGAGCCTTTCTAGCTGGTCTTCGAGCCTTTTTTTGAAGGCAATCATCGATTTCATTTTTTCTGGGTCTTGAGCCAAACAATTACACCCGCACTACAATTGCGTGCTTGGGGTTTATGTGTTTTAGCTTTTGCTAAGTTGGCGATTCACCTATCTTTTTCAGTTGCCCATTGTACATTTCCACGATCTCTTTTGATGTGGTGGCGTCTTGCGGGCTCTTGTCGGTACGGTATTTGCCCGTGAATCGCGGAAAACGGATAGCCATGCCGCTACCTTTGCGAATTGCATCCATCGCTGCCATATGGATGGGGCTCAACGTGACTTCCGCACCCAAAATCTCCAGCACCACGAACGGTTCAAACCAGACGTCTGTCTCCAGAGTGGATTGGACACGGCTGTTTTTGCGTGGAACCACATGCTTCTGCAGCATTTCGTGGAGAGTTGCGAGGTCTTTGTCGGTGAATCCTGTGCCGCATTTGGTAACTGTCTCAAACGTGTCGGATTCGGGGTTGTATGTAGCCAGCAATAGAGCGCCGTATGTGCCGACCCGTTTGCCTCGCCCGTGAAAAGCACCTACCACAACCAAGTCAACGGTGTCGGTCATTTCGCTCTTGTAGTCGCGTTTGTACTTTATCCATAGCCAGCCGCGGTTACCGGCTTGGTAGACGGAGTCTTTGCTTGTGGATTTGCACATCACACCTTCGCAGCCGTCTTCGATTGCTTCCTCAAAGAAATCCTCCAGCTCCTTGGGGTTTTTGACGAGCTTTTGGGTGGCTGGTTTTAAGCGGTCGTTAGGCTTTATGATTTTTTCGAGAGTTTTTCGCCTCTGCGGGAAGGAATCCTGCGTCAGGTCTTTGCCATCGACAAAGAGTGCATCGAAACTAAAAAGTGAGATTGGATACTGCTCTATTGCTGCTTCAACGCCGTATTTGCGTCTGCGGTGCATGAGTTCTTGGAAGGGGCGCATGTCGCCGGTTTCTAGGTCCATGGCGACGCATTCGGCTTCGAGGATAGCTTCTTTTGCGTTTACCTGTGTGCGGATTAATTCCACTGCGTCGGGGTATTGGTCTGAGATGTTTTCCAGTCGCCTTGAGAAAAGCGTTACTTTGTCGCCGCTTTTGTGGGCTTGGACACGTTCGCCATCATATTTGTATTCAGCTATGCATCTTCCACCAAACTTTTCCAGAATCTCTTCAGGCACACCTAAACGTTCAGCCAGCATAGGCCGTATGGGCTCGCCAAACATCACTTGGAATTTTTCGATGCCTTCCAGCCCTTTTTCTGCTACAACACTTGCGACTCTACCAAGGTCTGAGGAGATGTTGTATGCACGTTCGATTTTTTCTCGGGCTTCTTTGCCTCCGCCATAGGCGATGGATAAAGCGTCAAGCACTGTCATGTCAGCGATGCCTAAGCGCAGGTTGCCTGTTACAGTTCGGATAAGCCATTTTGCCTCTTTAGGCGACGCATCCGTGAGTAAACCTGAAAGGAGCGCCATTTTTGTGTCCACAGCGCCTGAACCCGAGGTTTTGGCGAGTTTATCTAGCGTTTCGTAGACGCGTTTGACGGTGAGGGTTTTGCTGAAGAAGGTTGACTGTTTGCGTTTGGCGAGCTGTTTTTCTGCGGTTTCGCCGATGTCCCCGCTTTTCTCTAGTTCCTTTTGGATTACGCTGCCGCTTCCGCCTGACGCGCGTATGAGGGCTTTTATGGCAAGTTTTTCAGCCACACCCATCTCGATGCCGACGAAGTCCGGGTAGAGTTTGCCTTGCGTCAAATAAACCACATGGGCGATGACGTCTTTGGGCGTTTTTTTTAGCAGTTTTACTAGGTAGTCGGTCATTTCTAGGCGTTTGGTGGTGGCTTCGATTTTCTCGTAGGATTCAGCGATAACTGCGTAATCCATCTTTTTCGCTCTCAAGACATTACTCAACTATGCAGGTATTAAAATTTGCACCGCTACCTATTGGAAGATTATATTACCTAGTAACCATTACATAAAATTATGAACCCCTGTGTTGTTTGTTTTTCAAGAACTGGAAACACAAAGAAATTCGCCCAAGCAATAGCAGACATCGCTAAAGCACCATTGTACGATTTAGCTTCAGCAGAGGCCTCAGTTGTCGAAAAATGTGACCTTTTAATCTTTGGAACCCCTGTCGAGGGCGCTAGCCCCACAAAAGAAGCCATGGCTTACATTGCAAACATGCCCCCAGTTTCAGGCAAAAAAGCAATCCTGTTCTGCACCTATCGAATCTTTGGAAACGAACGGGCAATGAAAGCAATAGAGAAGGCACTATCCGCTAAAGGCTACGAGACTATACTGAAGGTTTCGAAGAAGGGCATGAAGCCAGAGAAAGAAGCGGACTTCTCAAGAGAACTTGCTGAAATTAAAAAAACGCTGGAAAATATAAAATAAGAAAAGAGTACTTTCTTAGTGAAAATTTAGGGTGGATTAGGCTCCGTCTATTAGGTGAGCTGTTCCGTCTGGACAGTAGACTTTGTCAAACACTTCAGTAATAGTGAAGCGTTTGCTACATGCTTTCATTTCGGAGCATCCATCGCAATCTCGCGATAACATTTCTTGTTTTTTTCCTCCTGTTATTATGATTAATGAGGCAATTGGGTGTGTTTTTTGATCAGCGTTCTACTGATTCGCACATCTAACTGTTGCCTCAGATAAAGCCACATAGAGATAGGGATGGTTCTTTTAAACTTTATGATGTCGCAATATTGACGCGACAACCTTTAATTAGAGCAGAGTTAGGCTTTCAGCTAAAAGTTTTCGTGGTAAACCACTTCGGTTGCGGGTCGTCTGGACCTTGCAGGCGGAAACTCATTGGGGTAACCTACAGGAATCATGGTGACTGGCCGCATCTCCTCGGGAGCCTTTATTATTTTCCTCACTTCCGCCTCTTTGAACGCGCCAACCCAGCAGGTGCCCAAACCCAAGGAGCAAGCAGTCAAGAGGATGTTCTGAGTTGCTGCCGCTGTGTCTTGGATGCAATAGAGCGTCCTACCTCGTTCCCCGTAGCTTTGTTGGGCACGTTTTTCATCTGCGCAGACAACAAACACCACCGATGCTTCCGCAACCGGGCTTTGGCCCAGGGCGGCTTTTGAGAGCGCCTGTTTTGTGTCCGGTTCTTTGACTAGCACGAAGGCCCATGACTGCACGTTACCCGCGGAAGGCGCTAGCAGTGCAGCTTCAATGAGTTCGTTGATTGTTTCTTGGGGGATGTCTTGTTTTTTGAAAGTTCTTATGCTTCGTCGAGCTTTGATTGCGCTTGCAAGTTCCAAAAGTTATCTGTCTCCTACCGTAAAGTTTGTATGTAGAAAATAAAACCCTTTCTTTCCATCGGCTTTTAGCGGAAGAGTCTTAAGGCGTTTCGTCGTGTTGTCTTTTGGAATGATGTGCACTAGAGTCTGAGCTTACGCTGTGAATAAGACTCGACGGGCAAACTGACCAAATTAGCCGACATGTATGGCGTTGACGTCTTCGCCGTGGAATTCTCCATGAACAGCCCACAGATGCTTCAAATGGACGTATGCAGATGTTGCTCTGCAGCCTCTTTTAAGTCAAATTTTCTGCCGCATTCGGGACACATGAACTCCTTATCGTTGATTGGGGTTATTTCTGTGCTGTGACCTGCTATATGTTTGGGTTCATCTAAATTGGACATAAACAAAAACCTCAACTCTATATTCGTTTGCGAGAATTTTATTAACGTATGTGGCTGTAAGCGAGTAACCACAAATAGTGCTAATCACACATTACACTTGGAACATCTCCCCGAACCAATATAAGCGGAAAACTTATCAAGCCTGTAGCTGTCAAGAAACAAGCACAACGCAAACTTATGCGATGCTCAATCGAGGTGAAACAGAACATGGTTGAAATGAAAGTTAACGCTTCCGAACTCAAAGGCGACCTGATCGGGAAACTCTCTGATTTCCTAAAGGATAAAACTGGAGGAGAAGTCAGCACTGACGGCAAAACGGTCACCGTAAAAGGTGAAGGCGAAGCACTCAGCAAAAAATACGTGCGCATAACTGTCAAAAAGTTCCTACACAAGAACGAGTTGACGGACACCTTCAAAGTCATCGGCGACGAGGAAGCACTCAAAATTAAAGAGCGCAAAATAGTTGAGGAAGACTAAAATCCTCTTTTCCCAAAATTTTAGTTACTTTTTGTATCTGCCTAAACATTAGTTTTTGCTGTCCTAAAGTTTGAACACCTTGTTCGATGGCTTAGCATTAAATCAAAACAACCCCTATGTGTAATTGTATATGTGCGTGTGAGGGTCAAAGATTTGAGCCACAAAAATCTAACTTTAGGCGGGATAGCTGTTTTTGTTTCCGTCATTGTTGCAACTGCTGTTTTGGCGACTTCATACTCTGCCCTGCAATCCCTTCAAGCCATAAACCCAGTTGCAGCCCTCACCGCCATTACAGCCGCCATAATCGGCTTAGTCTGGTTCAAAAAAACCTGCCGTTAACCCGCTTCTTGCCCCAATTTTTCTAAAGGAAAACCAGATTTTAGGAGGGCTAAGCATGAACACATACTAAAAGAGGAGAAAAAGCGGCATGGCAGTTAACTTTGTGTTCATGCTTAACCAATAATCACCCAAGCGTTTTTTAGTTAAATGCTTTTTTGTCAAGGTTTCTGGACTAAAGCTTAGTCAAGTTTTCTTGACTAATACATTTGTGTGTTCTTTGTGTGGAACAGTAACTTTTTGATAAACAGGTTCCCAGCGTTTATGATCTTGACCGATACTGGAAGCCGTGGTTGGCTCCTTAGGGCAGATTTCAACAGAAAACAAAATAAGAGGTAAGGGAGGGGAGGTCTGCGCTGAGACGTCGCGTGGTTTGACGAGTGCGGATACGAAACCGTATGCGTCTTTAAACAATGGGAGTATAGTCAGAGAATCGCAGTTATCCTCAACCGTCCCGCCAAACCGAGCTACCTGTAGAAAACGCCACAACCAGCCAGCGTCGCATCCCAGACGCAGACACAAAAACACAGCCGCCCACACAAGCCGCGGGTTGTTGTTGTGTATAGCGGCTTTTCGGCAACAACAACTATAGAAAAACAAATTTAAGACCAAAAAGAAGGCCGTTTCTTTGAGTAAAACTTTTACCCACAACCACCAATAAGGATGTAAAGGAGGTTCGTGTTTGGAGAAGAAATGTCAGGTATGCAAGAAACCTTTCACAACGTTTGATGCGAAATCTAAGTACTGCAGTGCCGCCTGCGCCAAAAAAGCCGGCAAAGCCAAATAACCCCATTTTAGAGCTACCTCTATATTTTTTATTTGCAACTTGTTTAAGGGACAACAGTTAAAGCACCGCGTGAACTTTTTCAGCAGCCTTTTCCATGTCTAGACACGTGTCACAGAGGTCAGAACGCGGTCTATTAAGCCGCTTAAGCAACACAACCCGGGGGTACATTTTGCAGCTTTTCTGCCAATGCCACCTATCAGGTTCAGCCCCCTTAACATACTCGTCCATTCCAGTCTCCAAGATAAGTTAGAAACAGCAGATATTTCTAATTTGCGCCTAAACTAAGTGGCAACTCAACCCTTACACAAGTGCCCTGACCAACACAGCTTTCCACACTCACATTACCCCCATGCGCCTCCACCAGCCGCTTACAAATCGGCAAACCAAAACCCATACCCTTAGCTTTAGTCGTACACAGAGGCGTCCACAACTTTGTCAACATTTCCTGTGTCATCCCAGAACCATTGTCTTGGAACCTGAAAAGAATCTTCTCACCTTTCACTTCGGATTTAATGCGCAATTTTCCACCGTTTGACATAGCGTCAAACGCGTTTTGGAGAATTTTAATGAACGCCCTGTTTATGTTAGCGATATCTACTTTGAAAACTGGCACCTCTGAAGTATCGTCGATTATGGTTATGTTTTCGGGCGGCTGAAGTAAAGCAAGCGAATCCCGCACAAGCATCTTTGGCGACACTTTAGATAGTTTTAGCTTGATTTCACACGAGTAATCCAGCAAATCATTGACGATTTTGTTAGAGTAATCTATACTCTTATCGATGCTCTCAAACATCGCCAAATCCTTATCATCCAAGTGATCAGAATGCTTCTTCTTCAAGTAATACGCCGCGTTACGGATACCTGAGAGGGGATTACGTAAATCATGCCCAAGGATGCCTGCTAACTCACCGATGGATGCGAACCGCTCCGCCTTAAGCAGCTTCTGCTCAATAGCCCTCCGTTCAGTCACATCACGCAAAACAAATGCTGCACCAACATCTTTCCCGCCATTATCAGACACCATAGAGCAAGATATGGTGCCGATTCGTTTTTCACCAGTTTTAGTGTGGAAGGATAATTCATAGTTCCTTATTTCTCGTACATTGGCAAGGTTTTCAATTATTCTTGGAGTGGAATTCTCATGGTTTAATGCTTTTGCGACACTCAATAATTCGTTTATTGATTTTCCTACAACTTCCTCTTCGCTGTATCCTGTCAAATCCAGGAAAGCCTGATTAACTTTCATGATTTTACCGTCAAGCATAACTAGGATAACTGAATCGGACATTGTGGAGAAAATGTTCTCCGCAGCGATTTCAGGTCTAAAACTGAACAGTTCATATTTCAGCATTCCATAAGCAACAAAAAATGTAGTTAAGCTGCAGGATATCGCCCCTAACCCAGGAAAATCTATCCCTGCAAAAGGAAACAAAGAATCCGTTATTAATGCGAAAAATATCGGAATAGTGAATGCAGCAGCAACAAATTTTGCTTGCTGCCTCTTAATTTTATCAGTCAAATTATTATGATACCTAACAAAAAGAACAATCGATAAAACCGCAAATGAACACGCCCAAATATTATCCATCCAGCACAACAATGAATTATTAGGTAATGTGTTCTGGTATCCCCAGAATTTCAAAATAGGTGTTGTACTAATAACGTTTGGTGTAGTTAAATCAGTTAGCGAAAAGAATAACGCAGGAAAATATAAGGCGACTAAAATGAATTTGTTTTTTAAAAGGTTGCTTTCTGTGTAGACTAACGTAAAGTGCAGAAGAAGCGACATAATAAACGGCCAAAGGAAAAGGGCTTTTTGCCAAAAAAGGGCGCCTGCAAGGGAAGATGACTGGGACATCATAAATAGGCAGAACGCCCAATATGAGTTAAAAATCATCATGATTAGGAAAAGTCTGTTTAGTTTTGCGGTTCTGTTTAGAAAAAATACGCTTATACCTATGGTTAGGGAGATTGTGCTCGCAAATAAAGATAGTATAGCGTACAGGTTCATCTATGAATCATCCTGCAAATGGGAAATTTAGTGTTGAACGTATGCATGCTTAGGAGTCATTACAGCAACACGGGTTCTTTGAAATAAAAAAATTTGTGCGGATGTGCAGTGAATAACATTTTTTGATCTTTATACCTAAATAAGGGGAATAGTAAAGTTGCTTCTTTGCACATGCTATCTAAAAATCAGCATGCTTTTATTTGAGGCGAAAGAACTACTGTTAACCAATAACAGACTTTGCCAAAACAAGGTTGCGTATGTATGGTTGAACTTAGAGCGCAGGAACAGCAAATCCTCTCCGCAATAGACACACAAGGAGGAAAAGCCTCAGTAGACCAACTCGTCGAAAC
The DNA here is from genome assembly GCA_023488905.1 of Candidatus Bathyarchaeota archaeon. Classification (GTDB taxonomy): domain Archaea; phylum Thermoproteota; class Bathyarchaeia; order Bathyarchaeales; family Bathycorpusculaceae; genus Bathycorpusculum. Next base: position 84,468 of record JAMDCQ010000018.1, on the reverse strand, counting down.
CTGCGGTTTTCCAGACGCTGCCGTCATGCGCGCCGCATTAACCCTGCAAGAAAAAAACCTGCTGACTATACAGGCAGCCACCCAAAACATCATAAAACTCACAGCCGAAGGCAAAATCTACGCCCAAAACGGCTTACCAGAACGAAAACTGATCCACGCTGTTGCAGAAATGGGCGGTAAAGCCGACTTGCGTGAAGCAGCCAAAAAAGCGGGGCTTGAACTGCAGTTTGTTCAGATAGCGCAGGGCTGGGTTATCCGAAAGAAATGGGCAATTTATGCTTCTCAAGACAACACGCTAAACATCTCTGAGGCTTTTCTGCACCAGGTGATTATTCCAGAGGGATGCGACGAAACACTCCTCAAACACGTCTGCAGCAAAGAGCAGGTGGTGCTTGACGACTTAAGCGATGTCCTCAAAGACGCAGCTGAACAGTTAAAGAAACGTAAACTTGCCACTATTGAACCCAAAACAAGCCGCGTCCTCAAAATCACAGAAGAGGGAAAAAAAGCCGCAGCCGAAGCCACCACTGCAGCCCCAGAAGTCACCAAACTAACGCCTGAACTCATAATTACAGGTAAATGGCGTGAAATTAAACTTCAAAAATACAACATAGAAGCGCCCGTGGCGAAAACTTGGTCAGGAAAAAAACACCCCTATCTGAGCTTTCTCGACGAAGTTCGCGCTAAGCTTGTGCAGTTGGGCTTTCAAGAAATGACGGGTACAGCGGTGGAAACTAGTTTCTTTAATTTCGACGCCCTTAACGTGCCTCAGGATCACCCTGCAAGGGAAGCAAGCGACATTTACTACATCAAAGACCCAAAATATGGCGATGTAGGAAGCCACGCCACAGCGCTTGAGCAAGTTAAGGAGACGCACCAGAACGGCTGGAAGACTGGCTCCACAGGTTGGGGATATAGCTATTCGCTTGAGGCTGCCCAACGCTTGATACTGCGCGGACACGGCACATGTCTAAGCGCCCGAACATTGGAGGCAGGCAAGTTTGAGGTGCCAAGCCGCCACTTCTCCATAGCCCGCGTCTACCGCCCCGAAATCACCGACCGCACTCACCTCAGCGAATTCAACCAAGTGGAAGGCATCATAATTGACGAAAACTTGACGCTAAAAGACCTCCTCGGCGTGTTGGGCAAGTTCGCATTGGAAATCGCTGGCGCCGACAAAGTCCGCTTCAAACCCGACTACTTCCCCTTCACTGAGCCCAGCGTGGAACTCAGCGCCTACAAAGAGGGGTATGGCTGGATCGAATTCGGCGGTTCAGGTATATTCCGCCCTGAAGTCACACAGCCACTGGGCGTTAAGGTGCCGGTTATCGCGTGGGGGTTGGGTGTTGATCGCCTTTTCATGATGCGTTCGGGAATCAGTGATATTAGGATGATTTTTAGCCAAGACCTTGATTGGCTACGCAAAAAGCAGGTGACATAGATGCCGACAATAGATGTAGACTACCTTGAGCTGCAACGTTTACTAAACGTGAACCTAAACGGAGACATGGAGAAATTAGATGACATACTCGCTTATGTCAAAGCCGAAGTAAAGGGCTTCGACGAAAAAGAAGGCTCTGCCAGCATCGAAATGAAGGATACAAACCGACCTGACCTCTGGAGCGCAGAAGGCTTAAGCCGTGCACTTCGAGGGTATTTGGGGCAAGAAAAAGGTATCAAAGCTTACTCCGCGGGCAAATCAGTTTTGGAAGTGAATGTTAACGCGAATCTTTTTGGCATCCGCCCCTACATCTGCTGCGCCGCAGTCAAAGACATTCACCTCTCTGACGGCATAATCAAAGGCATCATGCACCTACAGGATAAGCTCGATCAAACCCATGGTCGAAGCCGCCAAAAAACCAGCATCGGCATCTACAATCTCGACCTCATCAAACCGCCGATTGAGTACACTGCGGTTAAGCCATCTGATGTGCGATTTGTTCCGTTAGGGTTCGATGAGAAAATGGGTTTAGACGAGATTCTCGAGAAGCACCCCAAAGGCCAAGAATACGGTCACATCGTAAAGAAGAACTCGCTTTACCCGATGCTCTACGACAGCGAAGGCAAAACCCTCTCTTTCCCGCCCATCATCAACAGCAATGACTTGGGCAAAATCACAGAGGAATCCCGCAACCTCCTCGTCGAAGTCACAGGCACCCTACACAAAACCGTCTTGAATACGCTGAATTTGGTGACTTTGGCGCTTATTGACCGCGGGGGAAAATCCTACAGCACAACCATCCACTATCCAAAAGGCTCAAAGTACACGGAAAACACTATTGTTACGCCTGATTTCAGCAACCGACGCTTCGAGTTAAACGTAAAAGATACCAACCGCCTTTTGGGGTTGAAGTTATCTGCTGAACAGATATCTGATGCCCTAATGACCGCGGGGTTGGACGTTGAAAAAGTGGCTGCGGATTGCCTCACGGTGCTGGTTCCCTGCTACCGCGTGGACGTCATGCACCAAGTGGACATAATCGAAGATGTCGCCATTGCATACGGCTACAACAACATCGAGCCGCTCTGGCGAGAGTTACCCACTACTGGCAAAGCAAAACCTGACCAGCGCCTAATCGATGTCGCGCGGGATTTGATGGTTGGGCTTGGCTACCAAGAAGTCCTCAACACCACACTCACCAACCAAGACGCACTCTTCCAAAAGATGCAGGTTCCACCTACCAAAATCGTAGAGTTATCCAACCCCAAAGTCATCACAATGAACTGCCTCCGCAACTGGCTACTGCCAAGCCTCATGGAGTTCCTCAGCATCAACCAATCCGTCGAATTCCCCCAGAAAATCTTCGAACTAGGCAAAGTCACATTGCTAGATGAGACTAAGGAGACGCGGACACGCGACGAAGACTGGCTTGCAGCAATAACGGCGCATCCGAACGCGAGCTTTAGCGAAATAAAATCGACACTGGACTCATTCATGGCTAATTTCGGCGTTGAGTGGCAAATCAAAGAGACGGCACACCCCAGCTTTATCGAGGGCAGAGTGGGCAAAGTCATCGCAGGCGGAGTTGAAGTGGGTGTTGTGGGGGAAGTTAATCCTGCTGTACTTGAAGCGTGGAAACTTGAAAATCCCACCGCAGCATTTGAAATCAACTTCTGCGCAATTCTTTCTTATAAAAAGTAGTTTATTTACTCTTTTGGAAGCATACTGAAGCCTGCTTGATTAAAGTGAGCATCGAAACTAAATGCATCCTTAACGTTCAGTTCTCTCATTAGGGCAAAGCTTGTGCAGTCTGTAAAGTTCCAAGTTTTGCCATTAGATTTTTTGAACACTTCGAGTGTTTTCTGAAAGAGGTCTTCATTTATCCAGAACACTCTGATGCTTTTGCTTTTTGTCACTTTGTCGATGAAAGATAACGCTGAGGCTAAATCTCTTCTTGTTCGTAACAATGTGAGTGTTTCGTCGATTATGTAATCGGTTGTTATTGCTATGCCGAATTTTCCTGACGCGATTTTAGTAAGAAAATTATGTGCCGCTTGATGGTTTAAGTCGTCTTCTACTTCTATTGCATACCAAGCACTGGTGTCGACGAATATCACGCTTTTTCACCATAGAGGTGCTTATCGTGGTCAATTGAGCCGCGGTCTACTTTTCCGGTGCGTTTGGAGCTGGGTGGGCAAGTGAAGACTGGGTCGTCGGGATTTACTGTGCCTTCTATTGTTGTTCGTATTGCTTCACGAACGACCTCCTTTATGCTTTTGAAATTCTTTTTAGCGTACTCTTCTAGTAGCTTGTGCTCAGCTTCAGAGATTGTAGTTTGAATTACCTTCATCAACATTCCACATGTAGAATGTAACATGTAACATCCTTTTATTTTTTGCCCAAGATTTTCAGACTAAAACCATGATAGTGTTCCGTTTTTTCTCGCCGTTTTTAGGCACCAAGCGTACACGCCGTACCCAAGCGGCAGAATAACTGCGCACATAAACGCCAGAACCAGCAGATACGGCAGTATCATAGGTATCGTCCAACCCGTCAGCATCAGGCGTATGGAGGTGAAGAAGTAGTATTGCGGTAGCAGGTATGAGATGGTTTGCAGGGCTGTGGGCATGACTTGCGGGGGAAAGAGGACGTTTCCGAAGAGGGTTGTGGCTATGGTTATGAGCGCGGTTACGGGGTCGCCCTGTTTGGTTAAGATGAGGATGCCTGCGCCTATCATGCTGAAACCGATGAAGGTTCCGATGCCCAATGCTAAAACAATCAGCGTACCCAAAACATTGATGTTCAGCGAGATGCCGAAAATGAATACGCCGATAGCGAGGTAAACCACCACGACCGCAGTGCTCCATATGAAACCCCAAAGCGAACTCCCAACGATAAAAGTGCGTAAACTGGTTGGGGAAACCAGCACTTCCTCTAGCGCCCATGGATTGATGGTTTTCTGGACGAGTGTGAGGCTTTGGCTGAGGTAACTGTTAAACGCTAAACCGATGAGTAAATACGTGGTTAAGTCCATATTGTAGAGTTCCAGCACAGCCTGCATCGAAGCATTTGAGCCCAGATACGCGAAGGATAATGCGCCGAACAATGCGGTGGCGACGAGGATTGCTATGTTGGTTTTGTAGGTGCTGAAGCTGATTATGTCGCGTTTCATGAAGTAGTAGATTTTTTCCAGTTCAGCCCAGAACCCCAAGCTATGGCCTCCCCGTCAACTCGATAAACGCATCTTCTAATGTGGGTTCTTCGCGGCGGAAGTTCACCAACTTGATTTTTTCCTTAAACAGAAAGTCAAAGATTGCTGGGACTTGGTCTACGCTTCTCAGTTCGAGACAAAATCCCCTCTGGTTACCCATGGCATATTCATCATTTTCAGTTAGGCTGGTTATCGCTGGCAACGATCGCATTCTTTCAATTTGGTCCGAAGTAATTTCTTCCACAACAACATAGACAAGTTCACTTTGTTTGATCATGGCTCGGATTGCGTTTGGGGTGTCGCAGGCTATGAGGCGGCCTCGGCGGAGGATACCGATTTGGTCGCATATATTCGCTGCCTCTTCGATGTAGTGGGTTGTGTAGAGTATGGTTTTGCCTGTTTCTTTAACTGTGTTGCGTACAAACTCGCGGATGTTGCGAGAAGAAATTACATCTAAACCCACAGTCGGCTCATCCAACAACAATATCGGTGGGTCAGCCAGTAACGTCCGTGCCAAAGCGAGTTTGCGTTTCATACCGCCCGAATACCGCTGGTAGAGGTCAAAAGCGCTGCCCTCCAAACCAACCAATTTCAGCACATCCATGATGCGTTCCTGACGTTTCTGCCTTGGCACGTTATATATGGCTGCAAAGAACTCCAAGTTGCGGTACCCGTTTAGGCGCCAAAAAAAGCCCCGTTCGCCCACGCTGAAAAGCGTGCCTAAAGACCGTTTAACCTGCATGGGTTGCTTGACTATGTCGTATCCGTTGACTGTGGCGGTGCCGCTGTCAGGAGGGAGGAGTGTGCACAGCATTTTGACGAGTGTGGTTTTCCCTGCACCGTTTGGTCCCAGTAACCCGAACAATTGGCCTTTTTTTATTGACAGGTTAAGGTTGTCCACTGCGTTTACTGACAGCGTTTTCCTTCGTACAAAGTGGCCGCTGCTTGGGGGTGACTTGATTTTGAATGTTTTTGTTAGATCGATTGCTTGGATGGCATTTTCATTCTGCAACCGTTTAGGCCTCTAATAATCGGTTTTTTGTTGGGAGTTAGTGTATAATAACCATTTATCAGGTTTTGCATTGGCTGCTTTTTTGCGTTAACATGCCAAAAAAGCCTCAAATACACAGCACACAACAATTTTAGGTATGTTGCCAAAAGTGGTCGTGTACAACTCAGTTAGCGTTGATGGCGCAATTAAGGATTTCGACGTAGATATAGCGCTACATTACGAGGTTGCAGGCGCAATAGGTGCGCAGGCAATGCTCGCCGGGTCAGATACCGCAAAATCGGGTATAGAAATTTTCATGAAAACAGTCCCAGCGGAGCAGCCTAGTGACTTCGTGAAGCCAGTAATCAAAGAGGACAATAATCGACCATATTGGGCTATTGCAGATAGCCGAGCTAAACTTAGGGGGTTACTGCATGTCTATAGGCAATCAGGTTACGGCAAAGACGTCATCATACTGGTTTCCAGCACTACACCCAAAGGCTATTTGGAGTATCTCAAGGAACGCAACTACGACTACATCGTTGCAGGCAGCGACCATGTTGATTACAGGGCAGCGCTGGAAGAACTCAACACGCGCTATGGAATTTCCACCATAGTCACCGATACAGGCGGCGTTTTAGCCAGTGTACTCTTAGAACAAGGCTTGGTAAATGAGATCCAACTGTTTGTTGCCCCTCAAATCGTAGGCAAAAAAGCAGTGAGTCTATTCCGAAGCTTAAACCAGCCTCTAAAACTGCGGCTTACGCGGACTAAAAAAGTAAAAGGACATGCCCTGCTGGTCTACGAGGTTAGGTGATTTGGATTTTTTTCCCCGTCGCCGCGTAAACGTCCCGTTCGATGGAGCGTTTAAGGTTACTTATTTTATCCACCGTTTCTTGGTACGAGTTGGCTTTGACGGTCTCGTGGGTTTCCACGCTGGTTTTCCGCGCTTTAAGCAGGTTAAGCTGCTCGTGGTATTGCGCTAAGTTGCGGTTTATTTCATCCATCTTTGATGACAACACTAGCTGGTCGCGGTTTGTTGCCATCTCGACACAGCGAATCTGCAAGCTATCTAAGGCGTTTTTATGCAGTATTTCATCTATTGTTTGTTCGGCTTTTCGGGCTTTGTCAGCTTTAAGCTTAAGCGTGTCTTTCGCAAGCATGCCTTCCAATTTTTCCAGTATCTCACTTAACTCGGGATAACCAGACTTTTCAGTCACAAGCGCATCAAAGGGGTTGTCTAAATACTGGTTGATTTTTTTGAGTTCGTCGGGTGTTATGCCTCCTCCGCCTCCAGAAGTGGCAAGCGCCTGCATCTTGATAAAGGGTTTTTGAAGATGGCGAAGTGTATTTTTTAGTTCGTTGTTGAGGTTTTCGATTTCGGCGTGTACGAGGTTAAGTTTGTCAATGGGTCCCTTGCTTTTTAGGTCCTCGATTTGTTTCTCTAACTGAGCTATTTCTTGTTCAAGGGGGACACGTTCGTTTTTTATTGTGTCCTTGTCTTGTTGAAGGGTCATTAGTTGTTTTTCTATGTCTTGAAGCGTGTTTAGTTCATGTAAGGCTTCTTCAAGTGTTTTTGTTTTTACGTATTCTTTTGTTACGAAATCATTTAGAGCCATGTATGTTTGCTTGGTTTTTTCGTATACCGCCAAGAATTTTCGTCGATCCATGATAAAGTAGGGCGAGATTCTCGGGAACCAATTCTTCAAGTCAATGTCAGTAACAAAAAGAATCTTCTGGGTTTCCTGTACATACTTACTGATGGATTCATAAGAGACCTGGTCGGGTGCAGGAATTTTTTTCAATCTATCAAGGAACACGCGCGCAAGCTTGTTTAACGCCCGGGCACGGTTGTAGACTTTCATGTTTCGCCGCTCAATCTCTTTAGAGCTGACATCAAAGAGGAGTTTGCTTACTTCGGTTAGGGCGTGGATTTGGAGGTTTAGGTTGTCGCGTAGTTCTTTGGCTTTGGCGTGTACGGGGGTTAGGACTGTGGTTGTTTGGTTTTCTAGCCAGTTTTTTGCTTGGTCGGATGTTGAGAATTGGAGGTTTGCTTCCGTCAAAGCGCTTCACTTAACGTAATTGTTGTGGTGGGGGTTTATGTATTTTAGCCCAAATCATCATCACTCTTTTTTGAGTAGCTACTCTTAAATAGGTAGCTTATGTTGAACATCAACCGAGGAACCAAGATGAACACTCGCGCCCTCTCACTAATAATAATCTTCACTGCTCTAGCAGCAGCACTGAACATATACGGACCAAAAATACCCTTCCCACTATACCCCTTCCTTTACTTTCAACTCTGGGAAATCCCCATTGTCACAGCTTTCCTAATGATTGGACCCCGCTCAGGCTTAATCGTAGGCGCCATTAACACTCTAATATTGCTAATATTCTTCCAGGGATACTTGCCCTCGGGGCCATTCTACAACTTTGCTGCAGTACTGGCAATGTTTGTTGGAATCTATCTACCATACTGGCTTTCAAAACGAAAATGCAAAGATGATAACTTTGGTAACTATCTCCGCAAGCATATTTTAGTTTTTACTGCATCATCAACTGGCTTGGCAATCGTTTTACGCGTCTTAGCATTGACTGTTATTAACTATTTTGCGTTGCCACAACCATACCCAATTGGTTTAGAGATGCCACAGGAAGCAGTGTTAGTATTCTTGCCTCTAGGCGCTATCTTCAATGCCATAGTAGCTCTTTACACCATACCGATTGCAATAGCCATAACTGCACTGGTGATGTCGAGAGTAAAATTCCAATAAAAAAGAAAATTAGAACCCTAAGGCTTGCGTAAGCACCTTAGGATTAATTTGTCCCGCCTTGAATGTTCTGCCACTCTTGGCATTATTAATCATTAAGACGGCAGGGGCAAATAGACCGGGGTCAATCTTGTAGAAGTCTTTACCTGCATCTAGGAAGATTTGCAGGAACGGTTTACCATAGTCTTTTGAATTAATAGAAGGCGCATCCTTAACCACTTGCTGCAGTTTGGCTTCGTCGTCGTAATCGACTGTTAAGTAGACTGTTCCGCCGTAGAGGATGACATCGTTGGTTCTTGCCATGGCAACTTCGAAGTCTGGGCCAACAGGCGGAATCGGCGCATAACCCATTGCGTAGCGGATGGCTTTGGGGTCTAGCCCGAGGGTGTGGAGTTTGTGGATGCCGACTTCGACAACGCGCCCTGTGACCTGTGTGAGGCCTGCCACGCTTGCGGTTGGGGCAACGACGACGATTAGGTTTTGTGCGGGTACGTTGGGGCAGTTTTTGAGGACTTTCTCGATTAGAACATCGGATGGAAGCACGTTGCTTTCCAAGGTGATAACGGCTTTGTCACTTTGGTCGGTGTAGTGGATTTCTTCATAGATTTCTTTTGGTTTAAGTGCGATTGCGCGGGCGGGTCCGGAGCCGATGGCGATGTTGTCGCCGTCTTTGATGCGCCAACCAGCAAACTGGCTGCCTAACATGGCGACTGTGGGGTGATCGGACGTTATGGTTACGGATGGGAAATCTAGGTCGCCGTAGCTTTTGTAGCCTAACTCGACGGTTCCTGCACCGCCTAAACAGAGTTCAGTGAAAAGCTTCCCCGCTGCGAAGCCACCTGAGGCTTTGACGCCTGCGTCAATTATGGTGGCGCCGGCTGTTGATTTTGTGATTTCTACTCCGTAATAGTCGGGGTTGTCGAGGAATTGTTGGGCTTTTTGCCATGCTGTTTGGTTTACGCTTAATGCTTTAACCATGACTTTCACCTTTGAGGCAACTTAACTGGATATGTTTTGAAATATTAAGGTTAACTCGGCAGCCAACTGTTTCTGCATCCGAAAACCATTCCTGTGAAAAGCAAGCGTGCTATCGGTGTGTTGCTGTAGCGCTACAGTCACACCAACTTAAATTCTAAAACAGCGAATAGGTGTCTTGTAGGAATGCATGGAGAACCTATAAAGATTGGATGCAAACCAACCCCTTTGAGCAAGTCAGGCAACCAACAAGTGCGAGGTATAACCTGCCGTTTTTGTGCCTTGCATCTGCTGGTACAAGGCTTGGCTTGCTCAACTCCACTTTTGCATCAGTATATAGCAGAACGCTTAAGCAGGGCGAATAACAGCACGAGGTTTGTGTCGTGTTTTAACGTATTTTATTTGGTTGTCAAGCCAAATCAAGGCCCAACCGGAAAGCCAAAGGACTGGAACAAACAACAGAAAAACTGCTTTTAATTTACCATCCAACTTCTGCATACATTCCCCTTGGTAACCCTATATTGAAGCGCTGAGAAGATAAAACTTTTTGCAAAGTTGACTTAACATACTTGTAAATTCAACTTTCGAACACACGCTGAGGAACCACCAAAAAACGCAAGCGCCCGGCAACGCCTTCTTTCTCGCCATAGAGTAAAAATGTTTGCAGTGGTTATGCATTTAAGGGTGCACTGCGTTTAACCAAATATTCATCAGTGATTTCGATGCCATACGACAAAGAAGAGCTAGAAAAGTTTCGTCTCTCAGGCAGGATTCTTAGGGAAACCCGCGAAGAAATGCGTAGCTTCGTTACGGAAAATATGCCCATACTTATGGTTTGCGAAAAAGCTGAAGGGCTTATCCGCAGCAAGGGAGGTAAACCAGCGTTTCCAGTTAACGTAAGCATAAACGAAGTCACCGCACACTACACAGCAACCCCAGGCGACAAAGCCACGATTCCAGCGGGGTCAACCGTTAAGGTGGATATAGGCGTGCATGTAGACGGCTACGTCACAGACACCGCGTTCACCGCAGCGTTTAACTCTGAAGGCCGCGCCATGACCGCCACTGCAGAACTTGCCCTCAAAACAGTCATAGAAAATATCCGCGGCAACATGCAACTCGGCGACATCGGCGCGCTAGTGGAGAAAACCATCAAAAACCGGGGCTTTAAACCAATCAGTAACCTCACAGGGCACAGCGTCGGCAGATACCTCATCCATGCAGGCACCTCAATTCCAAGCGTTTCGGGCTTCAACCCGCACAGGGTAGAAACCGGCGGAATCTACGCAGTTGAACCCTTCGTCACGTTACCCGAAGCCATTGCACGCGTAGATGATACCTCGCAAAAGACAATTTACCGGTACCTAAAAACGAAATCGCTCAAAACAGACTTAGCCAAGAAACTAGCGAAATACATTGAAACTAATTTCCATACCTTGCCCTTTGCAGAACGATGGATCATCGACGTGCTGCCTCAAGAAAAACATAAAGCCGCATTCAAAGAACTCTTAGCATCAAAAACAATCATGGCTTACCCAGTTTTTGTTGAAGCAAGCAAAAAACCGGTAGCTCAAGCCGAGCATACTTTGTTAATAAAAGAAGATGGATGTGAAGTTTTAACCTGACCCGTCTTAGACGGAGTAGGTTTTTTCTTTGACTTTGACTTCTTTGTAGATGGCCGTTATCATTTGTTTGCCGCCGCATTTGGGGCAGGCAACGTCAAGGTCTTTGAAGATGTAGTCACCGCGTTGGAATTCTCTGATGGTTTTGTTGGCGCAGCCTTTGTTTTGGCATTCGATGGTAGTCATGACTTTTGGGATATCGATCTTTACTTCTGTTGCTTGGCGTCTGTACTGGTAGAGTAGAAACAGACATATGGCCAGTGCGATTCCGCCTATGCCTGCAAATATGCCTGCGGCTATGATGTCGCCTATGAAGTATGTCTCAACTGCCACGAACAACGCTACGACTGAGAGCGCCAAGACGACAAACACGATTAGCAGTAGGTAGTTGCCGATTTTGTTGCTTTGACCGGATTGCTGTGTCTGTTGTGCCATTTTGTTTAACCTCATTATTGACCAACTCCGATGCTGTTGCCGACGCCGACGATTAGGATGGTGTCGCCTTCTTTGGTGCGTTCCTTAACTACGTCTCGTACGCGTTCGATTACTTTGTCGACTGCATCGTTGATTTCTTTGCGCATAGGTGAAACTGCGTCGCCCACGTCCTCTTTTACGATTACTGCGTAGTTTCGTATCTTGTATTTTGTTAGTTTGGCTTCTATCTTGAATTGGTCTACACCTGGGCCGCCGATGGCTGCGCCGATGCCTTCTGAGACTTCACCGACTAATTCGCCTTCCAGCTTTAAGCCGGCGTCAATCATGATTAGGCAGGCGATGTTGCCTTGCTGCTCTTCGATGACATGCTCGATAGCATCACCCGGTTTACCGACGTTTCCGCCTGGACCTTCAGCTTTTAAGACCAAAGCGTTGCGTCCTTCAAATGGAACGGATGCCACGACGCAGTCTTTGGGAACCTTGCGGACTTCGTAGCCATGCATCAATTTAGATGCGATGAGAGGCCCAACGCCGTCTCCGATGGGTTGGCCGTAAGCGAAGGCTTTTAGTGCTGAGGCATATGCTTCTGCCTCTTTCATAACCAAAGGCAGTATCATTTGGAGCTGCATGATGACGTAGAGGCTGAGTGTCTTTTTGCCTTGGATGTAGTAGTGGCGTACAACTTTGTAGATGTAGTTGAGTGCCATGGCTGCTTCGAGGGTGTTCTCTAAGTTGTTGATTTGGACGTCGTTGTTTGCTGCTTCGGGCGCCATGATTCTGACGTCTTCTTTTAGCCGTTCGTCTCTGGTGTCTAATATGTGGTCGAGTTTGTGCACAATACCTGCTGGGTCCATGCTCTGAGGACCTATGGTGAAGTATTCAAGGTAACGGTCAACACGTGCAGAGGGGTCAGCGGTTGGCTTGCCGATTTCTTTTATGGCTTCGATGGCGGTTTTTCTGCCTTCCTCTTTTATGATCCTAAGTTTATGGAGGCTGTTTTCAACTTCTCGCACCATCACGTACATTTGGATGCGTTGACCATAGAAGATGAAGATTATGAAGAACACATACATGCCTAAGCTGAGTATTTGTAAGATTGGCGAATCGTTGCCGGGGATAAAGCTCACTTTTTACACCACTTCTTTCAAAAACTATTATTGGTTATTTATAAGGGTATGCCAATTCAGAGTTGAATATGCTCTGAATAAGTAGGAAGATTGCGAGAAACGAGAAAAGGTTGCCAGCTTTCCCAGGTTCACGTGGCCTAAGACCACACTACAGCTGGGAACGGAACACGGTTTAACTTCTGAGTTCGGAATGGGATCAGGTGGAACCCGTGCCCTATGACCGGCAAACCAAACCTAACTGTTCAACATTCCCATATATACCTTTAGTTTTTATGGAGCTTTTTTGTTGGAAAAGCCCAGTTCTGCAGGATTTTGATTCGGTTTTTTGGATGCGTGAGGTTTGACCATTGGAGCTTTTTGGGTGCATCTGCGGCGGGCACATAAGAGTTGTTTAATCACAAAATTTTTTATTAGTTGTTGTTGCCGTGGACCCCTCTTGTTTCAACAACAACCAGTTGATTGCGCGGCGGATTGCGTTTTGGGTTCCGCGTTGGGTTTGGATTGCAGGTTGGTTGTGGTTGGTTCCGCAAGCAGAACAGGCACATATGTTGAGCGGGTTGTTACTCTCAGCGAGGCCCCTCTCCCCCTATAAATGCTCATAATGTGAGCGTTCATTGAGATGAACATAAAAAAAGGCGAAGAATCACGCTAAATCGTCTTTGGTTGAAAACCACTTTGCGGTATCTCGGCGTTTTGGTGCCCAAAACATTTACGATATAAGAAAACAAACGTCTTCAAGACTGCAATGCTGAAGAGCACAAGGTAAAACAGATGCGCAAACGCCAAGACAGGCGCGGTTATAAGCAGGGATTCACTGAAGGGATAACCGATTGTGCTTGGCAATAAAACTGTGGTTATTGGGATGATGAGCATCAAATGTGTGGTTTTTGGTTTGAAGAAGACTTTCCAATCACGGCTTTTATACAGAACTATTGTGGCGACAATGAAAAGCGATACTTCAAGAGCCAAATTAACAGGGCTAAAAATGTCGATGTAGTAGGACCCTAATTCATGGAGACCAAACCGCGCTCTACTTAGCGGCCAAAAGAGCTGTAGTTGTCCAGCTATGAAGAAGTCACCGATTACTGAGTGCGAAATTAACGCAAGGAAATAGGGGATTGCTTTCTTACCGTAGTGAATGAAGAATGGGATAAACACTAACGCTGCCACGACAACGGAGTGTGTTGGGCCTCTGTGTATATTGACGCCGAATAAAAAATCAAAAACGATATCGATGTCGGGCAGTATGGAGAGTACGAGGATTATGGGTATGTTGATTTGGGTATGCAGCGCTTTCGATGACCCTTTGCCTAGCAAGTAAGCGATTGCCATGTGCCCGACTGCAAACAAGTGGCGTCCTCCGTAAACCAAAAAAAGCAGGTTTACTTTGCTATTAAGGGTTAGGGTCAACTTTAGGTGAACGTTAGCCGCAACCCGTGTGGTTGACAGAAAAACTAACGGACACAAAATTTTCGATGCACTACTCAAAACGAAAAACGATCAATTCGGTATTGCAACGTTGAGGGACTTAGCCCACTCCGGTCGTGCGCATAAGAACAGTTAAAAGAAAACCGAAACCGCAGCCAATCGCAATCAGCCTAAGTAACCGCTTATCAAGCACAATTCGCGACGCATAACTCGGAGACGAATACAGCAACTCAGACGTAACAAGAAGAACAATGGCAGCTACTGCAAGCCAGAGACCAATATCAGAAATTGTTAGAGGGAAATTCATCTTCTCACTCAACGAAACTAAAATCTGCGCTGACGTTATTTCCATGCATGGCCAGTTGATTTTTAATGACAACTGTTTTTCCTGATACTTTAGCAAGTGCTGAAGCCACAGCACTCACGACTGGGCAGCCTAAGATGTTGACGCTTTTAGGTTTGCCCTCCGCTGCGTAGAGGCTGTCGTAGAGGATACCTGTAGCTTTGAAGTTGGCACCGTCAGGAGTCAACGTCATCTGCGCGTTTCTGGTCAAATTCAACGTTTCTGTTAGATATTTTGGGAATATTTCAGCTAGTTCACCTAAGCTGATTTTGCTTAAGTCAAGGTGCAGTTGCTTCTCCACTTGACTCATAATGGCTGCGCCAGGGGAAGAAATGAAAAATCCGTTCGCTTGTGCAGACATGAATTTGCCCGAAGCTAAGTCATCAACTATGAGTTTATCTTTGAAGGTTTCAGAGATAAACACAACGGGGTCTCTTAATTTTTTTAGATAGTCTGGCAGAAACACGTCCTTTGGGTAAGCTGGTATATAGTAGGCTTGTCCTTTGTTCTTTAAGTCGGTGAGCATTCGGTCAATTGTGGTGTAGTTGAATAATGCGGTGCCGTCAAGTAGGCTGCTGTCTACGTATTTTCCGTCTCTTGTGAGAGCAAAAACGGCGCCCCAAAAGGTTAAGCCTAACCCGATGAAGGCTAAAACCTGCAACTCAAACAGCAAAGAAAAAACAAGCAAAACTGCCCCAATACCTAAGAAAACCGCGGCAAATCCGATAGCACTACTTCTCTTCTTACGTGTAGAATCCAAACCTAAAACCTCCAAATTAACTAAATTATTAACTAAGTTGCTCTGTGCAAGCTCTCTTCACTAACCTTAAGCTGTTTATGAATGGCTTTTCTTTCAGTGTGCCTGCACATTTTACTCATAAACATGAGGGGTAAATTGAGGATTTTGGAAACAACCCCTAAACCAGAAAACATTGCACGGAAATTTTCTATGTCTACACGGTTAACTGCGCCAAGGAGCGGGGCAGCACTCAAGTATACCAGCACAAAAACGGCGAACCCTGCGGCAAGCGTTATCCACCACGGTAAGACAAGGAAATTGATCAATAGGAACGCGATGACTGAAGCGATTAGCGAGGCAGCGAAGATTTTTGAGGACACCCCGAAATCCGCTTTAACCTTATAGTTTCTCCACGCCCACACAATACCCCAAAGCATCCCGGGCATGCTTGCTATAAGTGCGCCGATTAAGCCGCCGACTACCGCATAAGAGGCGGAGAGTTGAGGGTTACCAGTTCCCAATGTATAGAAGTATGCAACAGAGAAGTATGCGAGCGGCAAACCGAAGGCTAAAGTCAAAACGCTTTGCTTCATGATTTGCTTGGTTTGCCCAATCCCTGACTGGAAAGTTGCAAGGCTAACGTTGCCCACCAAAACAAACAGGTTAACGACTACAGATAACGCCAGAAACATAGGTGCATAGGGGAATTTAGGTTCGGCGTTGGCGACAAATAGTGATTGACATAAGCCGTCTTTGGGGAAAAGGGTGTTTATCAGCGGGTTTGCAAGGGTGATTAGCATCAATGTCGCTGGAACCAGAAGTAGCGCGGTGTACTTGATTGAGGCGGCGAACACTGTTTTTACAAGTTCAGGTTCAGTTTTTGGGTTCAGTTTCGAGAACACTGGGAAAAGCGCGGTTGCGGTGGGAAAAGAGACAAAGGTTAAGAGGATAGCAAAGTTGGTGGCGGTGAAGTAGTTGCCCATTGTCCAACCGAACGGTTGCCCCGCCGCTACATCGCCTTGCCCAGCATAAACGCTCATGGAGAGAGCGAAAACCTGCGGCAAAACACCGATAACTACCGTCGAAAAAGTAAGCGGCAAACCAAACCGCAACATCGGCCTCAAGGTTGCTTTAACATCACATCTTCCAACCTTACATTTCCGAAGGGGCCTAAAGAGCACATGGTACACGATAGCTATGCTTATTATGGCGCCTGCAACGATAGCAACCATGGCGGCAGTTACAGCGCCCAACACACCAAACCCCAAAACGATGAGAAGCGGCCCAAGCGCCGTTTTCACGATTGCAGAGAAAACTTGGGTGAAGCTGTTTAGTTTCATGCGTTCAAAACCGACGAATATGCCACTTGCGGCTGATGTTAGTGCGCCTGCGAACACGGAAATTGACATGATTGAGATATAGAGGGATAGTGCTGTTGCGTCTGCTGGGCTTATCATTAGGGCAAGAGGCGAGGCGATTGCGAAACAGACCAGCGCTAAAACTGCGCCGCTTATGACTTCGAATATGATGCCTGAGACGATGACGTCGTGGATTTCTGCTTTGCGGTCTTGAGCTTTGAGGTGGGCGATTTCTTTTGTTAAAGCGGAGTTTATGCCCCAGTCCCTGAAGAAGTTGATGATGGAGGACGGAATCAGCGCCATGCCGTACAAGCCCACGCCCTCTGCGGGCAGCAGTATCCCCAGAGCGATGGTGCCTACTGCCATGATTACGGTGGCTCCCACGACGCCTATCATGAGGTGGAAGCTGCCTGTGGCGGACGATTTCCCTATTTCCAGAGCCTTATTCATATGATTCATTACCGTTTGTTACAGGAATATTCGGTTTTGATAAGCCGCACAAATAGCCTCTAAATCCCTCAGCCCATCCAACCCTGAGGGCGAAGGCACAACGTCGTTTTGAATACAGTTAACAAAGTACTCTAACTCATCGAAATGCGGCTGATTAAAGGTGGTTATGCCTTTTCTGAGCATTTGGTAGGCAGATGAGACGCTGGCTGGCGGCATATGCTCAACGGAAGCGTTGCGTACGGTACCGTGCAAATCCAGCCGCAACAGATAGTCCTGCGAATACCATCCCACGTTCACCGCCGCCAACGTTCCCGACGTGAATCTCGTCAGGCACATGGCTGAATCCTCAAAATCCATCCCGTAGCGATACCCAAACTGGCCTTTTATGTCGACAACTTCGCCGAAAAGCATGCGCATGAGGTTGATTATGTGGCAGCCTAAATCGATGAAGGCGCCGCCGCCTGTCTGTTTGGTGTTGAACCACCAGTCGGGCACTGGGGCGGGAGAGTGGCCGTCAGCTCGATGTACAAACGGGCCCGCGCAAACGTAGGTTGCGTGAGCGTTTTCTACGTCGCCGAGTTGCCCGTCTTCTATGTCTTGTTTTAGTTTGAGGAAGTGTTTGTTGAATCGCATGGGATACCCAAGCATCAGCTTCACTGAGTTGTGTTGGGCTGCCGCGATTACGTCTTTGGCTTCCTCTACGGTGGCTGCGATGGGTTTTTCGAGGAAAACATGCTTTTTTGCTTCCGCGGCGTCGTTTGCGGCTTTCAAGTGGAGATGTGTGGGTAAAGCAATCAAAACTGCGTCAAGCTCTGGTGCTTTTAGCATTTCTGTGTAGTTGGTGTAGGTGTTTTTTACTCCGAGGATTTTGGCTGCGTGCAAGGCAGTTTTTGAGGTATCCGCAACTGAGTAAACTTCAGCGTTTGGAAGTTTGAGGGCATGTTTGAGGTGCAGCTGCCCGATGCCGCCGACGCCGATTAAACCCAGCTTAGTTTTCATTGAATCCTACTCCAGTCCCATCCTTTCGCCAAGCCCAACCGCAACCAAAGTTCGCTTCACGCGCCTCTTAGTCTGCATTTTCAACGTTGGCTTAGGATACAACGCCCTAAACGCCTCAAGCGGTTCGCCCACAGCTACATACGCCCGTTTTCCTACACCTTCATTCTCCGCCAGCCTAAGATAGGGGATTTTGTTGGGGTTTAACCACGCGATTTTTGCCGCCGCTGAGTCGAGGGCAACGGGGTCTTGACTTGCCATAACTAAGCCCATTTTTCGGGGTTGAACGCCTGCGGCTATGTTGTTGTCGATTAGGTGGAGGTTAAAAGGCATGGCTTTGTTTAGCGCCACGATTACCTCTCCGAGGTGCGGGTGGTATTTGAATTTCTTCTGAACGGGGTTGCATCCGAAGATGTTCTTCATTGCGCACGTCAGTTTTACGGGGTCAACGGTGTATTTGATGTGGGCTACGTTGATTTTTAAGTCGGCTTCGCTGATGATTTTGGGCACCTGAAAAGTGTAAACGTTCCCGTCGAGGGCCACATCTACGCTTGCACTCTCTTGCTCGGTGAGGTTGATGAGTTGGACGTTTTTTTCTTTGGCAAGCTTCTCGTAGCCCAGCATGCGGAAAGCGTATTTGCATCGCATCGCCGAAGCATCCGATTCGATAATAGCTATTTCCACCTCTGGGGAGGATTGTTCCCTGATTAAATCAATGAGTTCAGAAACGAACTGCGGCGTGGTAGTTTGGCCTGTTGTGTGGTCCCAGTAGTAGCACAGGTTGGGTTTTATGACGACTTTGCGAGCGGTTTTGTCGAATTTGAAGTTTATTTGTTGCAGCGCCTGGGTAATGGCTTGCTCAAACGGCTTTGAAGCGACTGAGGGGATTTTGACGAGACTTACAAGACTCAAAAGTTAGCCTCCCTGTTTATAGCCTAAGTGTTATGGCGTTTTCGTATTGCCGAACTGCTGAAGCGAAGCATTCGTTGCTCAGCTTCGAGGGGATTAGATAAAGCGCCAAAGGAATATTCAGCCGCACAAACCTCTCTTTGAGCGCTTCAGGAGAAATTTTGGTTGTGCTCCAATGGGTTTGTCTGTTACGCCAGAGGTACTTCAAGTTGCCAAGCGCCCACGTTAACCCATGCATGTTGGCGTAGACTACGGGCAGATTCTTTCTTTTCAGCGCCAACAAAGAATTGATAGTGGTATTCGTGAAGTTTACAAATGCAGCCTTCAACAATTCACCCAACTTAAAATAAATGTCAAATGTTAAGCAGATTTTAGCCTTCAAAAGATTAAAGGTCGTCCGCTCCAAGGTCCAGACGCTTGTTGCGCCCATCATGTGTCTAATGCGTGAATTCTCTACGGTGACGACTCGTTTGTTTGCAAGCCACACCTTAAACGACAGCAACGTGTCGTCGTAGAAGAATGGGATTTTTGGGTCAAACAGGCCGACCTCTTTGATCAGGGCTCTTTTGGCAATCATGCTAGCGCCCGAAGCCACCGAAACTTCGAAGGTATGCTGGAACCTGGTTTCTTGGTCTTTGTTTTCGCCCAGTGCTTGTTTCCGAACCAGATAATTGCTGAAAAGCCAGCCTGCAGTCTGTATTTTTTGGCTGTCCATCATGAGGATTTTGCTCTGCGCCAAACCAATCGATGGGTCCTCTTCCATAGCGGCGACCAAGTTGGTAAGCCAATCTTTCTCGACTATGGTGTCGTTGTTTAAAAAAACCACGTATTCGCCATGGCAGTGTTCGAAGCCGATGTTGTTGCCGCTGCTGAAGCCGAGGTTGGCGGGGTTTTGTAGGATTTTGAGTCGGGGGTCGTTGCCGAAAAGCTGTTGCGCGGTTTTGAGGCTGTTGTCGGTTGAGGCGTTGTCGACCAGTATGACTTCAAAGTTTTCGTACTCGTTTTTCAACACGGATTCTATGCAGTTAGCTAAGTAGTCTTTGCCGTTATAGTTCAGCACGATTACTGAGGCAAGCGGAGGAGAAAACTGAACCAACTCCATGCAGCTATCTTTTCTGGAACCTCGCCAAATCAATCAAAGGCGAATATTGGCAGCCCAGCAGTTTGTAGAGCATCCATTTCGCGCCAATAATGTTACCAAGCAATATACCTTCAAGTTTGCGAATATTGTACGGAACGTTAGAGGGCAGATACTTCAAACTGTGCACCACACGCAGCAAGTCAGATTCCAATTTGCTGAGGACTGAAAGTTGGGGTTCGTCGCGGTACAAACGGTAAAACAGCAATTCCGCCTCCACTGACCACAAAAGATCCGTTCGAGGCTCCAAATAATCTCGGCTGGACGTTCGGCCGTGAACGATGTGGTACACTTTCACGTTTGGGCTATAAATCATCTGGTACCCCTGCCGCCAAAGCTGCCAACCTAAAACCATCTCCCAAGCGCAACCCAGCAGCCAATCCCCGCTCAAGTTGACTCCACGCAGGACATCGCCCCAAACCGCCATTGACGGCCCACGCAGCAACGCCTTTGCCGCGCCGCGTTTTCGCCAGTAAGCGTTATTTCCCCTTTCGTAGATAAAACCTGAGTCTGCGATGCAGTTTTTGTAGTCTTCAAGCCCTCGAAGGGGGTGACCGAACAGGGCAAAATCGAGGTGTGTGTAAACTGTTGGGGCTTCGTTTTCTTTGAGGATTTGGAATCCGTCGCCGTTTAGCAGGACTGGAAATGAATCGCCAGTTACGGCGGTTAACTGTTGTGTCTGGAAGAGTTTCACGGTTTGCTCTAACCAGTCATCGGCGGGTACAGCGTCGTCATCGAGCAGGGCAACTATGTCTCCTGCAGTGTGCTTTATGCCCAAAAAGTATGCATCAACAATATGCCCCGCGGTCTGTTTTATCTGGGTTAGTTTGAGTTCTTTTGCAGTTTGTTGAAGTAACTCTTCGGTGCCGTCTGCTGAAGGCTTAACGACGAAAACCACGTCAAAGTTGCGGTAAGTCTGGCGACGCAAAGAGGATAGCAGGTGTGGGAGGATTGTGGCTCTTTTGTAGGTGGGAACAACCACTGAAACCGTTAGGTCGCAATTTTTTGCTTCCAGCATTAGATTCCCACATTTCTATTCTTGATGAAACCTTCTTCGCCGTTGAGCCACTTGACTAAGTCAAGGTATTTTTCGTATCGACGGTTACGGGTAGAATCATAAACATGCACCTCATCTGCGTAATCCTCCACAAAAACCGTGCAACTCGACCGCGGGCAGGGTTTTGAAGAGAAAAAAACCTTGTGCTCAAATGGCAGCCGCTCGAACCTTTCAAGGAGGTCGTCGTGGTATTCTTCGCCGTCAGAGAACATCACGAACAGGTTGTTTCTGTTTAGGCGTTTTAGGCGGTTTGTCCATTTTTCTTGTGCTTGCTGCTCGGTGCTGTAGTGCATGAAGTGGATTTCTACGTCGCCGCCTAAGACGCCGATGGGGTATCTGCGGTGCGTTGCTTCATAGTGTTTGTGTGCCATCGGGTGATTTGTTTCTGTCTTGAATGTCAGGGGCTGGTTTAGGTACAAGTCGAGGTTTTCTAGGAGTCGCAGGTAATCATCGGGAAAGATGTATGTCCAGATGGTTGGGGTGCGGTGCTGTAAGCCGAATTTGTGGTATATGCCGCCTGCGAAGCAGTTGTTACCTATGATTGAAAATTCTTGGTTTTTCAGCTTAGACCTCGCAAGCCAAGAGAAGTATCGGTCGATGAATTTCCATTTTATTGGGGCTTCGATTGCGTCAGCATAGATTGCTTTGAGGTATGCTTTGACGTTCACGGAGGTCACCGTTCGGGAATATGATAGACGTTTGTTCCGCCATTCGAGTAAATCACATCTGTCTGGTTGACCTGTCGGGGCATGGTACCGTTTGAGGATTGCTGTTCATAGTTTATGCTGATATAACTCAGAAATACAAATTCTCCCGACCGAAGGTAAGTATCTGGCAAAAGTTCACGCATGTAGCCTCGGTAGATTGGCCCGTAAGCCGTCAGCGAAGTGTAGAAGGAATTATCAGCGGAAAGGTTGAATTTATATGGAACATTAAATGCTGTCCACTGCGCACCATAGACACTAAACGAGTCGATAAACCCATACGAACCATAAAGCTGCGTGGGGCTCATGCGGTAGCCGCTGAGCGGAATCGACCAACTCTCTGTTCCAGCAACCTCGTAAACCCAGTTAGTTTGGAACAGGAAATATGGAACCAACACGCCGATAGCGAGTACCACAAATGCGGCTTCTTTTTTGTGCTTTGACAGATAACCCGCGGTTAGCCATATGCCGACGACGCAGAAAGGCGCCAGAATCATCAGCAGAATGTGGTAGAAGCGGGTCATTGACAATGCGTTTGCCAAGCCGGGGATGAGCGTTAAAAACACAAGGAAAATTGCGGTAAGTATGCTAAAGACTATGTAGTCTCGGCCGAATCGGAACGGCAGCTTTTTCCTGACTAAAGCGATGACGCCTACGACGATGAAGATTTCTGTCAGATAGGCAAAGCCTCTGCTGACTGTGTTTAGAATCGAGGGTGATTCAGCGAGTCCTAAACCAGTGAGGACAGCTTGACCCCGTGAGGCGGGATTAAAGAAGTCGCCCAGCTGAGCAGCTATGTAACCCGTAAACGACATGAAACTCTCGAAAACGACAGCGCCTGAAGTGTAAATGTACCACAGAAACATCGCAACAAAAAAGAACAAAATCATGCTAAGCTGCAGATTAAAGCTGGGGCGCTTGAGGTAGAACTTTGAGGCTGCCCACGCGGAGACGAGGAGAAACAGAAAAATCTCTGCCAGTGCGTAGTGGCTGAAAATTAAGCCGAAACTGAACAGAGCGAAGGTGACGAATTTGCCTTCTCTACCGATTTTCTTGCTCAAAATTGTTAAAAGAAGTAGAACGAAGAACAATTCACCGATCATCTGGCGGTTTAAGGCCAACATTTCGGTGAAGAAAGTTGATTGCGCCATGAAGAAGAAGACGGCGATGAAGCTGAATTTCGTGCCGATGTAGGGTTGCCACAGCAGGAATAATGCAACTGGGACCACTGCGAATATGAGGGGGTAAATGATTTTGAAAACCCATGTTGGGTCTAAGCCGAGCATGTTTGAGTAAACCGTGGGCAGGATGGTGATGCTGAGCATGGCGTTGTATCTGCCGTATGCTTGGTCGGAGGGAACCATGAAAACTGGCGCCCAACGTGAGTTGATCTGGGCATCTTGGAAGACGTAGAGTTCAACGGGTACATCTCCGCCGTAGGGAATAATGTAGCTAGATATAAGCGATACATGCAGCAAAAGTGCAAGCCCAATCATTAAGATTGCGAAGCCGTAGGTTTTGGTGGATTTCTCGCCTCTAGCAACGGCGACAGCGAACAAACCCGCCATCGCCAAAATCATCAATATCAAAATCAAGTTGTTGCCAGTTGCATTAACAAAGAACGCGCCCACAACACTGACGATTGGAAGCAGCGCCAACAGCAAAGTTGACAAATTAAAGTGCATATGTTTGTCGGGCGGCGCCTGTTTTTGTTTGCCCGCTCTCAGGTAAGCTACGGCTGCACCGACAATCACGATGGTGTTTATGAAAAGGGAAAGCGGCAGCGTGGCAAGCGGGAAGGTTAAACCGAATAGGTATCCGAATTGGTTGATGATTAACCCCGAAATCATTAGGAAGACAACGCTGAACCCGACCGCGTAGACAGCGGATTCAAGGGAGCCTAACCCGTCAAGTTTAAGCAGTTTTACAAGCACTAAACCTGGAACAATCGTCAGGTAAGTGGTGCCGATTACGATTCTGGCTAATGGCAAATCGAGGAACAGCGAGAGGTACATTACGACTTGCAGAATGACCACTATAGCTAAGAAATGGCTGGAAAAATGTTGCTGACTCATGCTTACCCGCCGAACTATTGGTTGGTTACTTGTTGGTAGATTGCAGACAACTTGGGCGCCACTGCACCTATGTCGTATTCCCGCACTGTTTGAGCGCCATTTAACGCGAGTTTTCTGCGGAGTTTATCATCTTTAATTATGCGTAACAGGTTAGAGGCTAAGTCATCCACGTTTAGGGGTTCAAAAAGCAACCCGTTCTCTTCATGACTAATCGTTTCCTTCATAATTCCAAACTTTGGTGCAACCACCGCCAACCCCGCCGCCCACGCCTCCAACGTTGCAATGTATCCGAAGTTTGTTGCAACAAACACGTCGCTGCTCCACAAAAAGTTGCGGACGTCAGTTTGCCTGCCCGCCATGTTGACGGAGTCTTCAAGGTTTAATTCTTTGATTAGCAGCTTAAGAGTCTCGTTCATTCGCCCATAGCCCACCATGATGAGCTTGGCGTTGGGCATCTCATCGTGGACGCGTTTGAAGGCTTTGATTACTAAGTCGGGGGTTTGTAGCGGTTCAAATCTGCCCACATAGATCATCGTTAAATCATGGGGTTTGGACGGGTTTTGGTTTTTGAATTTT
Source organism: Candidatus Bathyarchaeota archaeon (assembly GCA_023488905.1). Classification (GTDB taxonomy): domain Archaea; phylum Thermoproteota; class Bathyarchaeia; order Bathyarchaeales; family Bathycorpusculaceae; genus Bathycorpusculum. The sequence goes on along the minus strand of JAMDCQ010000018.1, from coordinate 60,122 downwards.
GATGCATTAACAAAGTTAGTTACAAGGTGGCTTTTTTTGCCCAAACCTAAACCGTCAAGTGCGCCCAGAATCTCTTTAGAGTAAGTGGTAATCGCGGATACGTCGTTTTCAAGTATAGCTTTTATGTGGGGCGAATCCAGAGGCATACCGCCAAGCACTGGACTGCCTACAAAGCCGCCATGCAAGGTCAGCACCAATGGCTTACCAAAACGCCTGCTTAGATAAATGCCCAAGTCGATGTATTCAAGGTCGCTCCAGATGCCATGAATGTGGAAAACGTCAGCTGACTTTGCACATTCTAATTTGGCTGCTTCTTTGTATAGGCTTGTAAACTTCATTTTTTGTAGAAGCATAGGTGGAGTAATGGAATGTGACGCGTACAGGTAGGCGCCGTTTAATACGTCAACGGGGTTTGGGCCCAGTCGGTATACTTTTAGGAAGCCTGAGTCTTCGAATTTTTTGATTTTTCTTGGTATCCACGTTAGTTTGGTGCGGCCTGTGATGAGCGAGAAATCAATAGCTTGCTTCTTTGCCAGATATGTGGATAACCAGAGGATGTAGCGTTCAAGTCCACCTATCTCTATGGGCCAAAACCGCTCCCAGACATGACAAACCCTCAAAAAAAACCTCCAAACCACTTTTAGTTGTGTCCATAGAAATCGTTGAATAGTGCCATAAATCGTTCAGAAAAATTCTCCAACGAAAACCCTGCAGCTATCTCTTTTGCATCTTCGCTTTTTTCAGCTGACCAAGCAGTCATTTCGCTGGTGATTTTTTGGGCGGCCTCTTTGAGGGTGTTGTATCGGTATTGCTTTGGAACGAATTCCCGCATGCCGCCAGAGTTGTGAACTATGGGAACGCAGCCCAACGCCATAGCCTCGACGATGGAGATGCCGAAGTGCTCGCCGATCATTGTGTGTAGATAGATTTTTGCTCGCCGTAGCAAATCGATTTTTTGTTCTGCAGATGCGTTTGGGTAAAATTTGACGCGGTCAGCTAAGTCCAGTTTTTTTACCAGCGAATGCAGGCGTTCAAGGGCGGTTTGGCTGCATACGCGACCGATAACTGCGAAGTGGATGTCGCTGTCAGTTTGCTGGGCTATCAGGGGGATTCTTTCAAGAAGCTTGTTTTCGTCTAGACGGGAGGTGGTAACCACCAGATTCTCCTCAGGTTCTTTGATTGTGTTTTTGCCGATTTCACCTATTTTTGATGCAAACGGAGGATATAGCACCTCAACAGGTTTGCCTGAGAATCGCTGGATTTCCTCAGCGGTGTAGCGGCTGTTGGCAAGCACCAACCTTTTTGTGTAGTCAACTAGGTTTTTTTCCAGTAAAACCTCGGGGAGAGTGCCTGCTTGGTTGAGGCGGGGGCGCGTTAGGTAGGGGAATTCGGGGCAGAAGGCGCTTCGGTTTAGGTAGGGGTAGTGGATGTAGCTGACGTGTGTCCAAGGGTAAACGCAGTTTGAGAAGGCGTCGATGAGGGTGGCGCATTTGTTTTTGGCTATGTATGAGTGCAGGATGGTTTGGTAGAAGTCAAGTAAGCCGCGGGGGGTGAAGCGGGTGGCTTGTTGGAGGGCTCGGATTTTGGGGTGGAGGGTTTCGCCGAAGAAGTTTTTGATCTCGGAGGGGTTTATTCTCCCGTTGGAGAATACAGTCACGTCGTGGTTGTGTCGGGCGAGGATGTTCGCGATGGCTAAAGCAACGTATTCCCCGCCGCCGTAGACGTTTAGGGTGGGGCAGAACACTCCAATTTCGCTACTCATCGCTTTCTCACCTGTCTGGATAAAAAACAAACGGTTTTTTGCTTTTCTAAAAAAATGTGCGGGTTAAGGCACGGTTTTTGCCTGAATTTGTAGCTGAACTGCTTGCAAACAAGACTTTGCAAGGCGCATTATTTCGGTTTTCAAAAGCCTATAAAAATGATGCATCCCAGTAGGGTTCCAATTCAGGAAGAGAGAGAAAATGAATACACAGGCAATAGCAAACAGACTGCACTCCATAAACCGCAAACTAAAGAAGTCCACAGCACTGTTCATCGTCGCGCTTTTCGCCGTAGGCACCATCTCAGCGTTTTCAGTGACGTCAGTTAGTGCAGCAACAACAACTTCTGCCCTCCACACATCAGGGTCCTATATCCTTGATGCAGACGGCAACGCCGTTTACCTTCGTGGTATGGGCCTCGCCGGCATGGCGCCTGACCTGCTTTTGTGGGGTCAAGGCCAAAGTGACAATTGGGGTAACCAATGGAACTATAACCCCACTGACGTTATGGATCAAACCTTTGCCGAAATGAGAGACAAATGGCACATCAACATGATACGGGTCTTCGTTTACCCAAGCTGGTACTACCGCGACAACATCTTACCCGCACAGGAAGACCCGGCAAGTTACGGATCGTCAACAACGCCGATAAGCGTCAAAACTTACCTGCGAACTCTATGTCAAGAAGCAGACAAATACGGCATCTACGTAAACATCGTTCCCTACATGCTAACGCCGTCAACCAGCTCGTTTGGAGCTGACCCATACGCAAGCACAGGCTACGGATGGCAGGGGCTCCCCATGAGCGGCTGGGATGAACCCGCACAGCGATTCCTAAGAGATGCAGGCTACGGCAACAACGAGTTAGGCTTCTGGAGCTGGTTCTGGACGGATATGGCAAGCACGCTAAAAGACTACCCCAACGCGATCTTTGAAGCATGGAACGAACCAAACTTAGGCAGCGACGTAGACGCTATCCCCTCTGGATACATGTCTTACCTTACAACCATGTACAACGCTATTCGCTCGACAGGTGCAACTAACCTGATCATGATGCAGTGGCATATGGGCTGGTTCCCCAACGGCTACGGCAACGATCTAAGCTGGTGCAAACAAATCGCCAACGCCATCCCAGATGCAACCAACCTCGTCTACACCACACACCTCTACTACTACGCTCCAACCGACTTGACTTCATACTGGGCAAAAGACTACGACGGCCTCAAAGCGCAACTGCAAGCAGGCATCGCAACCATGGGCATCACCGCACCCTTAGTCATCAACGAAGAAGGCTCATGCCTACAGCGCTCACCAAACAGGCAAAACGACGTAAACTGGTGGACAAACCTGCTCAAAGCACAATACGACCTCGGCGTCGGCGCATGTGCATACTACTGGCTTAGCGACTCAGGACTCGGCGGAGTCTACGCGGGAGAAACCATGCTTAGCAGCGGCTACACACCAAACGACATGGGCACCGCCTTCATAAACGCCTACGTGGCGGCACCGAAAACCACTGTTTCAACCCCAACGCCTACACCAGCACCCACAGAAACCCCCGCTCCAACCACTGCAGCAACACCCGAACCAACCACGCCCCCTGCATCTACACCCGCACAAACCCGCACCACAACATCAACACCGAAACCAACAGCAACCGCCACACCAACCCCAACCCCTGAGCCAACAGTGACACCGAGCCCAGCACCAACCGAATCAACCCAGCAGACAGACCCTGAACCAGCAACAATACTGCAACCCAACTTCGAGTTCACCTACAGAAACTGGTTCACCCTCTACTGGCCACGATTCAACATGTGGTTTGCATATCGCTACTGGTAAAACAGCAGCGAACAACCCTTTTTCATTTTTTGTTGTTTTAATGGTTAAGAGTTTAGTTGTCCCTTTATGAAACCCGCAGTCCACGCAGCATGCTTAAACCCATAATGAAGCGGCAACAAAAACAGTTGTTTTTGATGAAGAAACCTGTAAGCGGGAAACGAATAGAGAACCCCAGTAATCAACCCTGCAAGAGGCGACATGCGAAGAAATGAGTAGGCACCTAATGTTTTCTGGAAACATTTTTGGCAGCCATACCCATACCAAAAATACTTTCGCCACAACCCCTCAGGCGTCGATAAACCGCTGTGTAACTCGTAGAGTTCAGCTGTGTTAGGTTGAATAAGCCACCCTGCCTTCTTCATCCGAAAAACTAAATCCATATCCTCACCCGCGCCGCTTATGCCCTCGTCGAATCCTTTGACTTGCCGTATTGCCTCAGTGCGGAAGGTTGAGCCGCCTGTGCCGATGAGTTTTTCTGTTTTCCAGACGAAATTTTTGGGTTTGCCGTAGCTTTTTTGGTTAACAATGTGTGGGGCGACTTCAAGGTTGAGGATTAAGTTGTTTGGGACAGTTTTGAAGACGCCTGCGGTTACTCCTATTTTTGGGTTTTCATTGAGTGTTTGAACTTGCGTTTGTACGTATGTGGGTGTAAGTATTTCGTCTGCGTCTAGGAAAAGGATGAAATCGCCGTCTGCCGAGTCAACAACGATGTTTCTTGCATGCCCCAGCCCGATCCCTTGCGTCTTGAAAGCTTTAGCTCGGCTGTTGAGCAGGGTCTTGTAGTGGCTGATTATTTTTGGGGTTTTGTCTTGGCTGCCGTCGTCAACGAAGATAACTTGCATTTGCTCTTTGGGGTAATCCTGACTTAGGATGCTTTCAACAGCGTTGGGCAACATGTTTTCGCCGTTTCGAACGCAGATACCCACAGTGATAAGTGTACTCATTTTCTTCATCATCCAAAACGCTAAATTGCTCGCTTAAGTCGTGCCCGTAGCCTTTTAGGTGGGCGCGAAAGAAGCCAAACAGCCAAGCGAGCCGCTTGTAAGTATAGTGAAAAGGCAGCATAAAGAAGGATTTTTTATGGGTTAACAAATAGGCTCCTGGAGCCCTCAAAACACCCGCGATGAAACCCGCTATCGGCGTCATCTGCACAAGGTTAAGGGAATTTGGGTCTTTGTGGAAGATGAAGTGCCCCCCATATCCATACCACATGTATTGTTTCCAAAGGGACCGCCAAGTTGTGCGTGTTGATTCAGTAAAGCGCGCTTTTGTAAAAGTCAGTTCCCATCCGTCAGCTCTAACCCTGTAGGCGATGTCAGTGTCTTCCGCTGCCCCGTTGATGCGGGGGTCAAAGCCGCCGACGCCCCTGACTGCGGTGACACGGTAAATTGCTCCTTCAGCGCCGGGCAGATACCCAAATTTGGATGCCTTGCCAGGTTGCCCATAGATTGAATCTACAGCGTAGACAATGTTTTCTAAATCCGCCGCCAACCCAAACCCGATGTGGACGTTGAATTTTGCGCCTGCAATGCCCACTTCGGGGTGCTGCTCCATGAACGCAACTTGATTTTCCAAGTAGTCGTTCGGGAGGGTCATGTCGGCGTCGAGCCAAACGATGTATTTGCCCTGAGCTTTCTGCACCACGGTTTGCCGAGCAATCCCAAGTCCGCTGCTTTCCTCTATGAATTGGGTGTCTCCGAAGGTGCGTTTAAGGTTGTTTTTGATGATTTGGATTGTGCCGTCTTGGCTGTTGCCGTCAACCACGAGCAATTCTATATTTTCCGGGGGGAAAGATTGGCAGCATAGGCTGTCTATGGCGTTCTTGACGAGGGCAGCAGCATTTTTAACGCACAATCCCACTGTGACAACGAAAGATTCAACCATACAATCAACTCGATCGATTTCACGGAAAACGCAACAGACACCACGCAAAGCGCAACGCTGAGTGCGTTTTTCGCAGACATATTAGGATCCAAATATCAGACCCATGCAGAAACCTATAGAGGGGCAGAAGCGAACGGCGGGTCCGTCCGATAAACGCATCGTCTGACCATTTTTTGCTTTATATAAGGGAGGGGAGGTAGCGGCTGAAAGGTGGCGTGGTTTTCGCTTGTCCGCATACGATTTTGTATCCGCCTTTAAATAAGGGGGGCTATAGAAAAAAATCGCAGCAGAACCGTTGTTCCTTTACTAAATCAGCTGTTTTTCTCTCAGCACATCTTCGTTCAACGTTGACCTGGATTCCTGCGATGGCTTCCAAAAAGCAAAGTTGCGCTTAGTAAAAAACGAAGTCAACGCGGTCAACAAGATGAGGTTGTTCTGTATGAGTTCAAGCGCCGTCACGCGAGTTTTTTTCGCAGCAAACACAACGCCAACAAAGACTGCCAACGGCAATGCAAGCAGCGGATACTGGAACATGACTACCACCGAAAAGGCAGCGAAAACCACCAGCAACACAGGGTTGAAGATATGCAGGATTATCTCGGGGATGGCGATTTTTTTGGGCATCACCAATTTGCCGTGAACCAACAGATTCAGCGAGCGCACCCAAAGATGCTGCAAGTGACTGGCCCGCCGAATCTTAATCGCAACTTTATTGACCCATTTCGTGGGGCTGAGCGTGAAGAAGCCGAGTTCTGGAATCAACAGCGCCCTTCGCTTGGTTTGCACAATGTCAAGGGCTGTGCCAGAGTCGTCGGTTGCATGATTAAACTCTGTTATGGCGATTTTTTTGTATGCCGCAAATCCGCCTTGGAAAAAGATGGTTGAATGGGTCTTTGATTCTCCAATTCTGACGGATTGAATGGTGCTGTCGTAGAATTGCTCGCTAAGCGTAACCCACGTGTCCTGAGGGTTTAGCAGTAACTCTCTTGCAGTTATGGCGCCCACATCTGGATCAGAGAGATAAGAAACGGCTTTGCTAAGGATGTCGCTTGGCCAAAAGCAATCCACATCAGAAATAATGACCACGTCGGCATCAACATTTTTCAGCGCATTGTTTAGGCATCCTGCTTTGCCAAGGTGAACTTTACTGTCGAAAACGGATATTTTCGGCGCGGAATGAGTTGAGACGTAGTTGTTGACTTCTTGTATAGTGTGGTCTGTTGAGCAATCGTTGATGACGGTGATTTGCATCTTGTCAGGTGGATAAACAACTTTGGATATGTTATCCAGCTTGAGCCGAATGACCTTTTCTTCGTTGTGCACTGGAATGAAGACGGCTGTTGAGGGCAAATAGCTGCTGTCTAATTTTAGGTTCCAGCCAGATGCCGACCGCTTCTTCATGTACAAAAAGTACGCTGCTGGAACACCGAAGAAAACAGCTCCAACCGCGATCCAAACAGCCAAAACAAAACTCACATTTTCACCTCACTCAAAACATAATCCGACAACTCAACGGAAGGCAGACCGCTTTTGAATAAGCGAAACGTCTCAGTAGCTTGGCGCTCTTTCGAAACGCCAATCACTAAACCGCTCAAACCAGAAAGACCAGTCAGATACCCCACTGCATCAGCTGGTTTTAGATACCCCGCGGCAAGTACACTCATCGCGATTACTTCAGCTTCGCAAGCGCGACTCAGGGCTTCTTCGCATTCCTGCTTTGAGGGGCACATCTGAAAACCGACCTTGTTAAAAGCAGATGTCAAGGTTATCTTGCTGAAGTCTATGTTCCACTCTCTGAATTTGTTGACTAAGTAGGGGAAGTTGCGTGTTTCAAATCCAGGCCGAATGTTTTGCTCTTCTAGGAATGTAATGTAGGTTTTGCATAGGTCTTTGAGGTTTAGCGCCAGCGTCATGTCCGTTATGATTTCATGAAGCATGAATGATTCGAGAATAACGTTTTTCTTAGCCACTGCTTTTATTCGGGAAAGCTCGTATGCAACATACGTTTTTAGAAGCGCCGACAGGTTCAACCTCAAAAGCCCAGCAGCGTTTGATGCCACGACTTTAATGTTTGAAGAAAAAAGCATCTCTTTGGCTAGATTTTTGGCTAGTCCTGAGACGCCGCCGTTCTGTGTTGCTTTTCGCACGTATTCGTAAGCGTAAGGTGCGATGGCGTACAAGCGGATGGGGTCGCCGTTGTGGTTTTGGCTGACTTGTTCAATTATTGAGAGCGTGGTTTGATCGACTGAGAACATGAAGCCGTCCGCGCCGTTCTCCAAACTAAGCGCTACCAAGTTGGCTGCGTGTTGGACGTTTTCTTGGCTTTGATCAAAGCGTGTGCGTGCTCGTTGCTGTGAAAGGTGGCTGATGCCGTGGAAAGGGTTGTCGCCGACTAAAAGACTGAATTGTGTACTTGTCATCTGCATTTCTCCCGTACTTGCTCTAAAAGAAAATCAACCTTGAGGGCACTGCGGAAATCTGAAATGGTATGTGCACCCGAAGCTATAGAGTTGAAAAAGTGCATGGTTTCGCGGTAGTATTCTGGACCGCCCAAGAGAAACCTAACGTTGTCGTCCATGTCGTGTCGATACCACCTTGTCGGCGGTGATTGACTGAGTTCCAATCGCAATTCATCGTCATTTACATGCAGGGCACCCATTGTTCCATGGACTGTTAAACCGAACTCGGGCATGCGGTAACCGCTTTTACGCCAAGAAACCTCAAACTTGCCCTGCAACCCGTCAAGTCCATTTACGTAAAAGGTCACGTCATCTTCCGAGCGTGGTGTGCACCTATAATTTGCGGTCGCAGACTCAACAGTCAAGTCACCAAAAATCCAAACTGCCAAATCCACAACATGCGACCCCAAATCCTCGATGACGCCACCCCGAGCCTCCGAAATTTTAGAGCCCTTAGGAACTTCCGAGAAATCAGAAGAAAACGCGTATCCCTCAAAAGATACCAAATCTCCCAAAACATGTTCGTTTAGAAGCTCTTTGGCTTTGTTGAAGGTAACTGCAAAGCGTTTCATGTAGCCAACCATGTTAACGCCAGAATTCTCAGCCAAAGCACAAAGCTCCAAAGATTGCCGAAAACTGGATGTAAGGGTTTTCTCTGCGAATACGTTTGGCGCAATTCCTCTGCCGTAGACTTCTTTGATGATTTGGTAATGAACTGGTATGGGTGTTGCCACACAAACCGCGTCAAGGTCCAAATCAGCGAATCTGCCAATTTCACCTGTGATTATTGCATTCGGGAACGCCTTTTTTGCGATTTTCCGCATTAATGTGCCTTTGTCGCATAAAGCGGCAACTGTTACGTGGGGGAAGGTGTTTAGGAGGCAAGCATGCATAACACCCATTTTGCCTAACCCAATTACTCCAACCCTCAGTCTAGAACCATCAGTTAACATATGCCACCCTCCAAAATGCTGCAACGATATCCAGTTACCTGAAAATACGCGCCATGATTAGGTGTAGTTTAAAGCAAAGCTTTCGGCAACTATGCGCTTCATTATCCCCAAACCGTGCCGCAGTTTGAGTTTCTTTTCCCCCAAACGATCACGGTAATCGATTGGCACCTCAATGATTTGGTACCCTCTGCGCTCGACGATGGCGTTCATCTCTGCTTCTACATCGAAGCCTTTGCTTTTGGGTTTCCAATCCTTCAAAACCTCGCTGCGCACCACCCTCAAACCCGAAAGTGGATCTTCAAGCTTAACTCCGTTCATTACCAGTTGAGCGAACGCCAGCAGTTTGTTGCCTAAATAGAAGGGGTTGGTGATGGACTTTGAAACGTTGTATTCGCCTCTAAACCTGTTACCGATAACCATCCCAACTTGGGGGTTTTGTTCCAAAACCTCGACCATCCGGGGAATGAACCCCGCTGGATACGTGTAATCTGCGTCGGTGAAAACAACGTAGGGAACCTGTGAGTCCAGCATCCGTAAGCCCTGAAACATCGCGTCGCCCTTACCTTTGCCCTCTTGAAGCAGAACGTCTGCGCCCATGTTTTTGGCGATTTCAATGGTTCGGTCAACGCTGTTGCCGTCTACGACAACCATGTATGGGTTGTTTAAGACGTGCTGCATCTCGTCGATTGTGGGTCCAATTCCTTGCTCTTCGTTAAGAGTCGCAATAACAACTGAGATAGGGGAACGAAGCTCATTCATCAAAAAATCACCTAAAAAACCATATGACTAGCAGTGAAAGAATCTTTTAAAGCCCTAAGGAAGTTACTTCTGGAAAGCTCAGAAAATGATATAGAACCTTTTCCTGCTTTTTCTAGAAAATTTTGCCCCACAAAAGTATGTGAAGCCAACATTGCAAACATGAGAAGTTAAGTAAACATTAAGATTCACTATAGCGAAGCATAATGTGCAAACAAACCTAGCGAAAATTCGCAAAAATATTAAATTAACATTAAGCCGCCATTAGGGCAAGGAAGAGAGGTATGAATAAAACCAAAAAAGCAATCGTTATAGTAGGAATCTTACTGCCCCTGCTATTAGGAACCGCGATTTCAACCATACAGGCAGCACCAGCCCAATCCGCAAACAAAGTCTTCTTAGGTTTAAGCGGATACCCAACAAGCACCGGGCAATTAGATAACATAATCAGCACGATGCAAGCAAACGGCCTAAACACCTACCGCATGAGCGCCAACCCAGCATGGTCAGGCGGCCCACACCCATACCACGAGGATTTCGTCCAATACTTCCTCGACCACAGCAGCTATACCATAATCGTCGACCGCAACCACCTCTACCCGCCGACAGAAGCCTCAGCCACCTCAGCACGCAACAACTGGAACACAATCCGCAACAGCATCTTCGAAGTCCTCGAAGCATACCCAAACAACCAACGCGTCTTCGTAGAACTGATAAATGAGTACATCTCAAGCGACTTCTACCCACTAATGCAGAGCTTAGTGGATGAAATCCGCGCGGCAGGCTACACCAACCCCTTGATAGTGGACAAATGGAACCAGGCATGGACGGTCATAGACGACCCGTTGGACAACACATACCAAGGTTACCACTTCTACTTCAACAGCTGGAGCCCCTCAGGCGCACTTTCGCAGATGCAAACAGCTCAATCTAAAGGCATAAAACTCATTAATACTGAAGTCGGCGCAGACTTCAACGAATACAACAGCTTCACATCAGCTACAGTAAGCGAACTAAACGAATTCCTTTCGCAGACCGCAAGCATGGGTATAGGCAACACCGTTTGGATGAATGAAAACCAAAACAACATGCCAAAGTACAATTCTTTAGGCTTAGCTTTCCCAGCTGTCACCGCGCCACAATCAGGCACAAGCCCAACACCGACGCCAACTTCAACCCCGACTTCAACACCCCGCCCCACAGCAACACCTACAGCCACACCCACGTCATCACCTACACCAAGTCCAACAGTCACACCAACTCCGACAACTACGCCTAAACCAACAACCACTCCTCAACCAACAGCAACCCCAACCCCAAAACCAACGCCCACCCCGACAACTCCACCACCAACGACAAGCACAGCATTTGCAGATGGCTTTGAATCAAGAAGCACAGGCAGCTGGAGTCGAACCATCACCACATACAAAGACACAGTATCAGTATCAAGCTCCAGCCCATGCGAAGGCCAATACCACGCAAGATTCTACACCAGCGGCAGCACCAGCACACGGGAAAACGCTTACCTAAGAAAAAGCATAACCAGCCAAGACGTATATGCAAGCGCCGATTTCCGAATCGTCAGCAGCACAACCGGAACAAGGATTCTAAACGACAATGGCGACAGGTTTTACGTGTTACGCTTCAGCGACAGCAGCGGCAACGACATCGCACTCGCAGGGGTTAGACGCGAAGACGGAGTAAACAAATGGATGCTATTCGCAGGCAACACCTACAAGACGTCCGCAGCCGTTTCCGTCTCAACTGACAGATGGTACAACGTTGAACTCCATTGGGATGCACAAAAAACTTTGGCTGAAATGTTTGTTAACGGCGTAAAAATCCTCGAAATCAAAATCAACGTCAACACAACCGCCAATACCACAGTCGCAAACGCAGAAATGGGCATACTCTACACCTACAGCATGCAACACCCAATGCTGATCTATGGGGACTGCTTTAAGCTGTCAACCTAATCCAGACCATAAGAACTCGGGAAAACCTAAAGGGGAATACCCTTACCTTTCCTTTTTTTGGCATTAGATCAAATTTTTGTTCTGCGATCTTTATGTGAGTGGGAAATTTTACGGCACACCACATGTCTGCTTGAGAAGGAAGTTGTGTTTTGGTGTTGCAACGTAATTCAGCGCCCGATTCGATGTGGGCAGTAAGATTTTCTCCACACGCTCAACATAGAAGCATGTTGAAACCGCCACCATGCGAATGTGAAACCATGTATCGACCCCTTTTTTCTTCCACAAGAAAAAACAACCCAAACCAGAAACCACCAAACAAACCTCTTCTTTGATTTACTATTGACGCAAACTGCTTTTTTTAAAGACCTAAAAAAGGGAGGTTAGGTGTCGATGGTTACGTTGTCTATGTGTATGGTTGATGTAGCTGCTGACGCCGCGTCCGAGTAGCTGAAGCCAACTCTTGCATAGTTGAGTGTTCTGCCGTCGTTGTCTAAGTTGCTTGCTGAACATGTTAGTGCGCCGTCAACGTATAGTTGTACCCAGCCGTCGTTTGCTGTACCTCGGTTCAATGATAACTCCAAGTTGTGCCAGCCCGCAGAATACGGGGTACTTGACACTTGGTAAACCAATGCAGTTCCAGAATAATACCAGATTGACCAGTACAGTGTGCCGTCTACTTGGCGTATTCCAGCATAAGCTAATGCGTTGGCGGCTGTGTTCTGTGTGAAGGCGAGTACCCATTGATCTTCATCGTTTGTGTTTGGCGGGTTGTTAAAGAACACGTAGGCGTTTAGGCGAACGGGGTTTGTTCCTGTGATGCTTTGGTAAACACCGCTCCAGCCGTTGTTTGCGCCAGAAGCTATGCTACAGCTTAAGTGGTAGGTCCCTTGGTATGGATTGGCTGAAGATACTGTGGTGGTGCCGTCTTGTCCAGTCCACGCCGATAGGGTTCCTGATTCAAAGGTGTCCTCAAACAAGTGAGCTGAGTTAACGGTAAAGGTTGCAGTAACTACCTTGTTTGCATTCATGATGATTGTAGCAGGGTTTGTTGTGCCAGTCAGGTCTCCACTCCATCCAGTAAAGGTATAGCCAGTTGCAGCAGTAGCGGTTAATTCGACTGGTGTTCCTGAGGTGTATGTGGCTTGGTTTGGGTTCTTGCTTACTGAGCCGCTGCCGACTATGTTTACAGTCAACGTGTATTGTGTTGGCGGGTTTTCTGTAAATGTTGCAGTGACGGTTTTGTTGCTGTTCATGGTTATTGTCGCTGGGTTTGTTGATCCAGTTAAGTCGCCGCTCCAGCCGCTAAAGCTCCAACCCGAGGCAGGGACAGCAGTCAACTCGACGGGGGTACCTGAAATGTAGGTACTCTGGTTGGGGTTCTTTGTTACAGAGCCGCTTCCAACAACATTCACCGTTAATGAATATTGGGTTGGGGGTGGTGATGAGGAAGAGTCGATTGTTACGTCATCGATGAATACAGTTGAAGATGCGGCGGATGGCGCATCTGAGTAGCTAAAGCCAACTCTAGCATAAGAAAGCGTTCTGCCGTCGTTGTCCAAGGTGTATGCTGAGCAAACGAGTGCGCCGTCAACCCTTAGTTCGACCCAGCCGTTGTTTGCTGTTCCACGGTTAATCGAGAGTTGTACATAGTGCCAGCCTGATGTGTACGGCGTGCTTGAAAGCTGATAGGTTAAGGTTGTTCCAGAACTGATGTACCATATAGCCCAATAGTTCGGGCCGCTGGATTGCCGTACGCCTGCGTATGCTAAGGCGTTTCCTGCGGTGCTTTGACTGAAGCATAGTGCCCATTGGTCCTCGTTATCTGTGTTTGGCGGTGCATTGAAGTAAACCCAAGCGTTAAGTGTAACTGGATTCGCTCCTGAAACACTTGTATAAGCGCCGCTCCACCCGTTGTTTGCACCAGAAGTCAAACTGCCTCTCAAACAATAAGTCCCACCGTGGGGGTTAGTGGTCACCACAGTTGCGGTGCTTTCTTGTCCCGCCCAAGCAGACAGTGTACCAGATTCAAAGTCATCGGCAAATAGGTGTTCTGATTGGGGAGTGAAGGTCGCGGTAACTGTTTTGTTTGCATCCATAGTGACTGTTGTGGGGTTAGTGGTTCCTGTTACGGCTCCGCTCCACCCAGAAAATACGTAGTCATCAGCAGGATCAGCCGTTAAGGTAACTACAGTTCCAGAGGTGTATTGATGTGTGCCTGCACTTGGATCCGTGATGCCATTGCCTACAACGTTCATCAACAGGCTGTATTGTTGGGGTTGTCCTGATTGTATGGTGACGGTGTTTGTGTTTATGGTTGTTCCGTCGGCGAGTCCATCGTTGGGGGTAACTTGGCATCGCCATTGATCACCAACAGTTGTCTCCTCATGTGAAATTGTAGATTGGGTGCCAAAACCGCTTTTGGTGTCTATATATCGAAGGTAAATCTGATCAGTACTAACAGCACTGGGGTATATTCTTATTTCATCAAGAATACCTTTAAAATCACCACTTGTTCTCTCCCGCCCTATCTCAAGTGGCCCCTTATTGGTGTCCATCATACCGCCTGAGAAGATATAGCCCCAGTCTCCAAGCATATCTCCTAAGTAACGACTTCTTGCGGATCCATTAGTTTTTACTATGTTTCCAGATACACCAAGTAAGGCGCCGGCTTCCACTCCATCGACGTAAACTCTTAGGCCTTCTCCTGACTTATAAGTACAAACTACATGGTGCCAATCCTTAACATTTTCATAAATATTGGCAAGAGCAACGTATGCAATAGAAGTTTCAGGATCACTTGCATTAGGAGTATAAATATACCATGTAATTTGATTGCTGGCATCATCTGCTGCGAAGTCTACCCGATACCCGATTCCTGAAGAAGGAGTATATAAACCAGTCCAACTACTAAACCCCCCCTTACTGAATTCATAACGATCGTGTTTCCAAAGCAAAGTCTCATTTCCCGTGTTTTCTATCGCTTTAACCCAGAATTCCACAGCGATTTCATCCCATGTGCCGTCTCCACCCAAGCTTGTTCCTTGCTCCTCAATTTTTATGAAATCGTTACCGTCAAAGCTGTAGGCACCGCCAACTCTTCCTGCACCGGTCCATGACGCGCCAAAGACGTTACCCAGATTGCCATAACCAGAATAATCTTTTGTATATGCAAAGCCACTGTATTCTAACTCCGGATTAGTCTTTGCGTCGAAGGGTAAAATTAGATTAGCAATAGAAACGCCATTCTTAGCCCAACTGTAAATGTTGGTTACAGAATTTCCATCAGGGTCGGTGGTTGATTGATTATAACAAATCAAGTTATCGGTGTCGGCACTACCTGAAAGGATTGGGGTACCATGTGTAGGGGCATCGTTCGGTATTGATGGCGAAGAAGGATACGAAGCGTTAGTGTAAGGTGGCTCATAAGGTACGTATTCAGAGGCGCCCAGCCTGCTTTCACTGTAGAATTGAACCTCACTTCTTGCTCTTGGATTTGCAGCGATTCCTGATGTTTCAAAGCAGTAAATTACCCCGCCCTGAGTCAGCACGAGTAACTCGTTTAAGCCGTCAGCGTTCTTATCAACATCTTGAACAACTGATTCAATCGCTCTATGACGTAGGTTGTTAGGTGTATACGCTACAAGATTGTAGTTATGATCGTAAACTTGAACCATACCCCGATCACTATTATTTTCGAATTCAAATGTTGTAACGATAATATCCATAAGCCCATCACCGGTGACCTCACCAACTGTAGGACCTTTCCAAGAACGCGTAGGAACAGTCCCAACAAGGGTAGTATTGATTGAGGCATCTAACGCCCAATCCCATAAATCCCAAACCGTAACATTATCATAACTAGCTTCAAATCCGTCGGCACTTAGGATTTCTAAGTTGCCGTCGCCGTCAATATCGTAGATTGATGATTGATAGTGATTACGTCGTTCACTTATAGACCCGCGAAGAATTGTGCCCTCATCGTTAGTCAAGGGATGACCATTAGAAGAATTCAAAACCAAAACAGCCCTGCTCAAGTCAGTTGCTACTACATCCCGTATGCCATCATCGTTAACGTCAGCTAACATTGGGATGTTACTACTCATCATGTTATCATAGAGATCCCATCGGGAAGTCAAGTTTTCAGCCCAAAAAGATCTTAATCCTCGGCCCCAACTTCCATCAGGCATTCCACCTTGACTACGGTCAGCCATATACAACTCATACGTTCCATCATTATCTGTATCACCAAGTGATAAACCACCCGCGCAAGGGTGCCAAACGATTCTAACTTGACGCTGCACAATGGTTCCTACGCTTGGATCGTATTCAAGATGTCTTAGACTACCAGTTTCGGGTTGTTCCTCATAAGCCATTATGCCCACAAAGATGTCTTTATAACCGTCACCATCAATGTCACCAATGACTGGACTGCTGTCTACTCTTCCACCAGCAGGATTAGTAAAGTATCCAGAATTCCCAGAGTATGTACCTGGTGCGTTCCATAAAATACTGAGGTCTTCAGAGTTCAAAATTACTAAGCCAGCAGGTTGTTGAAGTGGTACGATAATCTCTAGTCGCCCATCGTTATCAACATCAGCCATTTGAGCTTGACAAGTATCGCCAACACCTGCGATAGACCGAGTCTGGATTGTCGCGCCTGTCTGACCGTTCAAGACTGTCACTCGCCCGGGACTTGAAGATGGCTGTACTCCTCCTCCGCAATGAACAACCTCTTCTCCGGAATAATCCGATCTGACATCGGCAACAAGAAGCGACTCTCCACCCCCCGTTACATATCCGTTCCATTTAAGCGAAAGTTGAGTGGGAACTGCTGCCTCAGCAGGTGATACTATAACAGTGGGGATAACTGTAGAGACAATCAAAGTTAATATAAGTAAAAAACTCTTCAGCTCAAAAGAACGTAGCTTACCTAACTTCTCAATACAAAAAGTAGATTTAAAAAACATGTTTTCTGCTTCCTAAAAAAAAGATAAATTACTAAAATAGTACAATGAGGGGGGTAATATAAAGTTAGTGCTCGAGAGTACAATTCACCTAATAGGGCTAAAATAGCATTATGGGCGGCGATAAATATCAAACTTGGAATTTGAATACACTTTGTCATACAACGGGTTTTGAGTCAAATTCTCACATAGTAATGTGTAACTATTGTTGGTTAAGGACATGTTATACCTCATAGCCAAGAAGTAATAGGAATTCACCCGTAACACAATAACATCAGGTTTTTGCTTGTTTAAATCAGGTGGAAAACCAGTTAAAGTCAGGTTTTCTCTTAAATCAGCGTATGCTGCAAGCTGCTGGTCGCTTGTCATTGAAAGTGTTTCTTGGGACAAGTCTATGTTTTCTGAGAGGAAAACCAGCCCCGATTCTGCCGAGGGGGTGAATGTATTGTATGCCTCTTTACTATACGCGATCACAGGAAAAGTACAAACAAGAAACGCAACCAACACAAAAGCAACAGTGGTCTTGATTAGGCCGCTTTTGCCTGACCCAGCAAAATAAGATGCAACACAAACGGCACCCATTAAAAGGAAAACAATTAAGCCCCGACCTAACAGAAAACGCTCACCAGACGAGGCAAAAAGTAGATAGCTCATAATGCCTGAGCCGATAGCAGTCAACGTAAGCGTCAACAGTAGCGACGTTGATTGCCCCGCGTGCTTTTTATGCCTCAAAAAATCAACAAAGGAAAACGCAAAAATTGCTATCACGCTGACCAAAAAGATAGCATAGATAAAAAGGCTAAGCTGACTGACTTGAGGATAAAGAAACCCCTGACCGCCAGCAGTCCATTGGACGGCGCTGGCGACATTTGTTAAAAATGTCAAGTCAAACACTTTAGAAACCGTTGCTTGAACTCCAAGGTAGTTCGGTGAGGCTTGATAGAGCGTCCAATAGAACCAAAACGCCCCCAAAACAAGCAACAAAAGTGTCAGACGAAGAACATTTCGCCTTGGCGAGGTTGCCGACAACTTGTTAATGTAGGGAACTGCATAGACTTGTTCAGCTGGGTGCTTTCTGTAGAATAAATTGACAATCACAGCGGCAGAAAGGTAAATGCCCAAAAACAATGGCGAAATAGGATGCGTCAACACAAGCGCAACAATCAACAATAAACTGAGCACTGACGCTTTAGGACCCTTATACGTTAGAAGGACAAGTGATGCCAACAGAAGTACGGTTCCAGTTGCAAAGGGCGAAACGTGGGGTTCAATATAATGCAACGCTGGCAATGCAAGCAACATTGATAGAAACGCTGTTTTCTTATTAGAGATTCTTGAAGCAAAAAAGTAAGCCAAACTGGAAATCAGCACGATACAAATGGGCGGAAACACGTACAGCGTATACGTCACAACATCCAGAGAAAAAACGCTTTCAACACCATAAGTAACCATGAAAGAAAGCGGATAGCTTTGCGCATAATCGCCTAACGTAACACTTGAACCCGAAAGTATAGAGGGCATGTAGTCCGCTACACCCGCATGCCAGAGGCTATCTGGGCTCCAAGAGAAACCGCCAAGCAAAAACGGCGTATAGTAAAGCATGAGCGCAAACTGAGCCAACAAAACTATGTGGAGCCAACGTGGGGTATCCGGTTTTCTGAACACGAAAAAGCATGTGGCAATAAAACCTGCCAGTATTAACCAGTAAGCCGGAAAGAGCAGGTAAACCATCCCAAGAGGCGCAACTCCGGAGAGGTTCACGTAGTCAGTTCTCAAATTCAAAATCAACACTAGCCAGCTAAAGAAAAGAAGTGTCGCTGTTGAAACAAGAAGCTTTGAACTGCCAAGCATGTTTATCCCAGTTGCTTTAAGTCCGACCAAACCGACATCAATTTCCCCGTTTTAGAAAGAGGAATCTCATCAACCAAGGCTACATCAAAATTTATGTCTGAATCGGATAATTCTAGAAAACGTCTGAGATGAGTAACAAATTCTTCTTTAAGAAGACCCTGATTAGCTGTGCCCTTTGCTACTTTTAAACTAACCTCGAACTGGCTGATTTTTCTTTGCCTAATTTGGTACTGATCGATATCTGTATAATACTTAAATCGGCTTACGGCAAAGTTAAACACCATCGGTGAAACTGTGCGGTTGTTCGGCAATGTTAGAAATGAATCTTTGCGACCCTCAACAACCCCCATCATAGGGAGATTAACGCCACAGGAGCACGTGTCGTTGGAGGGTACGCCGACATCGCCAATTGAGTACCTAATTAAGGGCATGGCGTAATTGAATAAACTTGTGTAAGTAACCTCTCCGCGTTCACCAGCAGAGACCACCTCGCCATTTTTGTCCAGAAACTCGGTAACCACACTATCGCAGTCCATATGGTATCCTCCACGCTCGAGGCATTGCCAGGCAGAGCGGTCAATTTCTGCACAACCAAACTGGTCACAATATGGAGCACCAAAAACATCCTCCATAAAACGTCTAGACTCTAAACTGATTAACTCAGCGTTCCCAAACATCAGGTGCGGCTTGATTGTTTTCAATTCTCTACGTTTTACTTCTTTGGCAAGAAGAAACAGTGACCCCGAATAACCATCAAGCACGTCAGGGTGAGCAGCCTCAATTTGAGCGACCTTGTTTTCTGTGGATTCGAAGAGTGATATGCAGTTCTGTGCGTAAATCCCGATTCTCCTTTGGAGATTAGATGTATCGCCGAAATGTGTGGGCGATGTCAGTACTACCCAGCGGTCTCGCGGTTTTTGCCCGCATGCAATGTTCGCCCTCATGTAGATTGCTTTTCGCCAAGCATCCTCAATCGGTGTAATATGCACTTGAAAGGGTGTACCTGTTGAGCCGCTTGTCCGCACCTTCTTCAGCTGATTTAACTCATATTTCTTGGATACTGTTTCTTGGGGGTCCTGCTTTTTGAATTCGTCTTTCTTAGTGACTGGTAGCTTAGATAAATCATCAATTGAACGTATTGCTTCGACATCGACACCGTATGCCTTGAACTGGCGATGATAAAAAGGAATGTACTCATCTGCATAGCGCACTATGCTTCGAAGACGCTTTCCCTGATAGCGCTTCAGCTTCTCTTGGTCCCAATGAAGCCTTCTGTTAGCTAATTGGAGGTAATAGAGCACCCTCAGCAGATTCATAAAGTCACCGCGCTTAGAGTTCCAAGTTAGTTTTCCTTTCGATTGTATTCCAGTAGATGCTTCGTCCAAAAGCAGAAAAAAGTCCAATGAATAGGTAAAATTCGTGCAAAAGGAAGCTTGACAGAATGCTGCCTACACGCTTAAACACAGCTGAAACCGCTAGAACAGCAATCAGCAACGCACCAGTTATTTCATAAAGCGTGAGGTTCCCGGCAAGAACAATATCGATGCCAAGGAGGAACAATCCGATGAACAGGAGAGCAGGTGCCAAGCCGTGTGTAAGCAGTTTAAGTGGGAAAATTTTGAGCCCAAAATTACCATATTTCTTGTCTCTAAAAATGTCGCGGTTATGAACAAAAACCTGCAACAACCGTTTGGCGCGCCGAATTTTTTGTAGTCTATGTTGGCTGAGCGTTTCAGGTGAGGGCTCAAAGACTACTGCGTCGGGTATGTAAATGAACCTGAACCCGTGGCGTATAACATTGATGGCGATGTTTCCGTCGGTGCTGCCATAATCGTTTGGAATGGGCGAAGGAACTTTTGATTTATCATACACAATCAAGGGGCCGTTTCCGGGAAAAGCGGAATGCAGAGAACTTTCGGAGAGCATAAACCGATGATAAAAACCTCGATAGACTGTTTCGCTTCGTTGAGCAACACCTTCGCCTTCAAAAATAGGCTTAATCCGCCCAGTCACTCCGCCCACGTTTTCGAAATGATTCAAAACATTAACTGAATGACGGAGAGCGTCCTTTTCTAGTAAAACATCGGAGTCGGTCATGCAAACGAGGTTGTTTGTTGTCTGAGCTAAAGCCGCGTTGAGCGATTTGTTTAAGCCTATACGTTTTTTGTTTCGAATTACTTTGCCTTTGAGGTTTTTTTCCTTAATTTGTCTTTCTGCGAGGTCAGCGGTTCCGTCTGTCGAGGCGTCATCATATACGATTACTTCGATTTTTTCTGAGGGGTAATTTAATTCGGCTATGTTTGATATTTTTCTGTCTATGATTTTTGCTTCGTTGTAAGTGGATATTATTACTGAAACATCTGATAGTTGGGAGTTAGTGTTTCCGTTTTCTATTTTGGTTATTTTTGCTAAAAAATCCGAGATTGACTCTCTGCTTCGCATAACATAGAGGTAGTACAAAGAATACATTACCACAAAAATTGACATTAGGATAACGCTAGTTACTGCTAATATCAATGTATTCCTCCCTCGGCACTTGGAGCTCATGGCTTATTGAACAGTACGAACACATTTCCTGGTTAACCTCTGCAACGGCCCTCAGAAGCAACGAGTTTATGCCTTTGGCATTTGTGAACTCGATAAAAGCGGTGAGGTCCTTCGGTAGACACATTCCAGCAAATGGTGTTCCTCCAGTGACGCCATAGTTGCCGATGCGTGGATCAAGTGAGACAGCTTCACTTACTATTCGTGCATCTAACCCCAATCTTTGGCAAATCAAGAATATCTCGTTAAAAAAAGATATTTTCGTTGCCAAGTAGACGTTGGAGACATATTTTATCATTTCAGCGGTATCTAAATCGGTGCGGATGATGGGGCACCTGAATGGCGAATACAATTCTTGCAGCACACTGCCAGCTCTCTTATTTAGTTCTCCGATGATGATTCTGTTTGGGTTAAGGAAGTCTTCAAGTGGGGTTTTTTCTCTCAAGAATTCGGGGTTTGTGCAGACGTCAAAATCATTTCCCGCTATCATTCCTGATGATATTTCTAAGCTGGGGATAAGCTTGGTTCTTGTGGTTTGAGGGGGAATTGTGCTTCTAAAGACGATTAACTTGTATCTTTTAGTTTTTTTTATGGAGCTTCCGATGTCTCGTGTGCAGTCTTGAATGTGGGTTAAAACTATTTTATTGTCAACTGTGGGTGTGGGTACACAGACAAATATGATTTGGGAGTTGGTGACTGTTTCAGTTAAATCCTCGCTCGTTTTATAGCCTAAGTTTGTCAGTTTAGCAAGCTTTTCTTCATTTATATCGTGGAATATTACGGTGTTTCCGTTTGTCGCAAACCCCATACCAGTTGCTTGTCCCACTATCCCAGAGCCGATTATAGCGACTTTCATTATTCTTTTCTCCAAAAAACGCAAATTATTCTGGTTAGACCTTGCGTTGAGAAATGAGTGAAGTAAACCTAGCCTTCTTCAGCCCACTAATCAACAGTGCATCAAAACATTACTAAATAAATCGAAGTGAAAAGCGCTTAAAAAATTTTGCGCTTGCAGGCATGTGCCAATCTTTAACCAGTTATAAAATGGTTAGGGAACATGCACTTTCATGGGTGTCGAGCGTAAAAAACATGCAGTCCACCGAGCCAATTGGAAAAGTGGGGCTCCCATCGCGCCGTTGAGGTAAAGAGTTTGTCTTCGAGCACAGTTTTTAGTCGCCA
Source organism: Candidatus Bathyarchaeota archaeon (assembly GCA_023488905.1). Classification (GTDB taxonomy): domain Archaea; phylum Thermoproteota; class Bathyarchaeia; order Bathyarchaeales; family Bathycorpusculaceae; genus Bathycorpusculum. The sequence goes on along the minus strand of JAMDCQ010000018.1, from coordinate 37,954 downwards.
GAACAAAAATTGACCGAGCCAGAGATTGGAATCCATAACTGTCAGTAATGCCCCCGTGTTGTAGCTATCGACGATTTCAAAGCCTAACTTTTCAAGCACGCCAGCGACTTTTTTCCTGTCAAAATACAGCTGTTCTGGATCCACATGAAGCAAGTATTTTGTTGCCAAGTTAGATTGCCAGAACGCAACCGCCAGCAACCCTTTAGGCTTAATAACCCGGTAGTACTCAGCGAAGATTTCTTTGGTTTTAGCAAACGGTATATGATCTATTGTGCTTAAATCTAGAAGTAAATCAAAGTTCTCCGACGAAAACGGCAGAGTCCGACAAGCCGCCTGAACTATACCGCTATTGTCCAACCTGTTCTTGGCGAGGCGGCAAACGTTTTTAGAGAAGTCAAAGCCCACAGTGTCAAAATCAGGCATGTTTCCCAGTATGTCTCTGGAGGTTTCTACGCCTTCATTCCATAAATCAACCTTGAGGATCCTTGTATCCTTAGTTAGGTTTAATCGGCTTAGCGCCAACACAACAAGTTGAGTGTAAAACGATTTTATGTATTGGTGGCTGGGGGTATTTGTGGCTGTTTGGTTGGAGAGGTACTCTGTTGTGTATTTATCCCAGTATGATGCCGTGTCCACGCAGGTAGCCGCTCGCTTCGGGACCAGCTTACCCTTGCCACGATTATCTTGCCACAGCAAAATTAGCCCTCAACAACTGCGAGATTTTTTCAGTCACAAACAAGGCGTCTTCATCGGTTAAAGCAGCATGCATCGGCAGCGTAATTGTTCGAGACAAAACGTCCTCAGCCACTGCTAAGCTGCCGTATGAGAGGGCTCCGAGTTTTCTGTAAACACCTTGAAGATGACAGGGCGGATAGAAAACGTTGCCTGTTTCTATGCCAAAATCCTCGAAAAGTGTTTTAGTAAAAGCTTTTTTATCAGTTTTTTTGTCAAGAATCAGTGGGTACTTGTAGTAGCTGCACCTACTTTCTGATTGGCAAACTATAGTTTGTATGCTATGCACATCTTTGAATGCTTCATTGTATATTTTAGCGATCTCATTACGTCGATTGATGAACTCTTCAAGTCGCCGTATTTGGTAAGTTCCCAGCACAGCCGAAACCTCGGGAAGCATCATGTGCCTGCCTAAGTCAGCAAAGTCCGTTTTTCCAGGACCAGACCCATAAAAGCGATATCGTATAGCGAACTCGCATAGTTGACTGTTATTTGTGATTAGCATGCCGCCTTCTCCAGTCGTTAAAATCTTGGTTGGAGTGAAAGCAAAGACTGCTGCGTCGCCGAAGCTTCCCATTTTTTGGTTGTTGACGGTTGCGCCGATGGCGTGGGTTGCATCCTCTATCAAAAACAACCGGTGGTCTCGGCAAATCTTTATGATGGTTTTTAGGTCGGGGTTTGGAAAGCCGGCGATGTGTGTTACGATGACGCCGCGGGTGTTGGGCGTAAGGTTTTGCAATAGGCTCTCTGAAGTCATGGAGAGAGTGTCTGCTTTAATGTCTGCGAAGACGACTTTGCCACCTGAATTGACTACGCTGTTGGGTACTGAAATGAAGCTGTTAGTGCAGACAATAACTTCTCCGCCCGCTGGGTTGAAGAAGCGCAGGGCTGTTTCGTAAGCGCTGGAGTCAGAATCGAAAGCAACCGCGCCACCAACGCCGATGTATCTATCCACCATGGTCTCAAAGGTTTTCACGTTTTTGCCGTTTCTAAACTGCCCTTCTTCAATGATCCTGCGGATGTCCGCCAGTAGGGGTTCAATGTCGTCTTCTGGAAAAAACGGTTTAGATGAACGGATAAGCTTAGGCATAGAAGGTACCTTTAGAAGTCATATCTTACAGTGAAGAGGTGAAGCCTCTCGTCTAGGACAGCATGAAGTAGTTGCCATGTTTGATGTTTGTAGAGGCGATGAAAAATAAAGCCGAAACGAACAGGTGATAGGGCGCCCCTGAGGGGTTTTAGGCAGAGCGTGTTTCTTTTTTTAGAGACAACCCAGCAATGCACAGATTCGCCGTACAGGAATTCGTTAAACCAAGATGGACTTTGGATGTAACCATGCCGTGACACACGTTTCAGCTCTTTAAACATAATCCATGGTTGGGTTAAATGTTCAATTAGGTAATAGCTTGTTACAAATTCAAACGCGCTGTCTTTAAATGGCAATGCATAACAACTGCATAAAACAAACGGTTTACCAGCAGTTTCAAGTTTTTTCATGCTTCGATCTGGAACAGGCTCAACATAGAGGTCACATAGAACGTCAGCTTCAGGGAAAGGCTTTGCACCGCAGGCAATATCCAAACAGAGCCTCGAGCCCTCTGTGTTTAAACCCACAGATTGGTAGTATGCTTGTTTTCCGAATTTGAAGCGATCTAACTCTGCCTTTCGGATTGGAAAACGCCTGAGCGGCAGGTTTTGCGCCTGAGCAGGGGAGCTTTTTTGTTTTTGCTGCATTAAAGAGCACTGCTTACGGTGATGGATTGAAGGGGCAACTTTGTTAATGCAGTTATTAGGGCGTTTTTGATGTACTTGACGTTTTCTTTAGTGACGCCACAGTGCATCGGTAGACACATCACCTGTGGTAACACCCGTTCAGCGGTCGGCAAATCGCCTGCCCTTGTACCATACGTTTCTTTGTAGTATGGGTGTAGGTGGCAGGGAGGATAGTAAACGTGCCCTGTTTCTATACCGTACTGCTCCTTGAGTGTACCTGCAAGTTTTATGCGGTCGATTGTGTCTGCGAGTTTTATGGGGTACTTGTAGTAGCTATGTCTAAAGTTTGGTGGCTTATGAAACAGTTCGATGCCTTCTACGTCTAATAGGGCTTCTTGGTACCATCCTGCAACCTGATTACGCTTCGCCAGGAATTCATCAAGGTGCTCCAGCTGATTTTTCCCAACAATCGCTGATAATTCACTCATGCGCCAATTATGCCCAAGCATAACCATATACCGATCAGTGTTTTGGCCATTTGTACGGGTAATCCGTGTTTCTTTTGCGATTTCATCGTCGTCGGTTATGATCATGCCTCCTTCACATGCCGTCATGACTTTAGTTGGGTAAAAAGAGAAGCAGCCTACGTCGCCGAAGGTTCCAGCTTTTTTCCCATCCATCATGGCTCCATGGGCGTGCGCGCAGTCCTCGATTAAGAAGAGACCTCTCTGGCGGCAGAATGCTTTGAGCTCGTGGATTTGTGGGCAAACTAACCCTCCAATGTGTACTACAATGACGCCGGCAGTGTTCCTGTTGACTTTTCGTTTGACGTCTTCTATGTCTATGCCTAAAGTCTGGGCGTTCATGTCGGCGAATACGGGTTTTCCACCCGCAAAAATCACGCCGTTTGGCGTGGCAATGAAGGTGTTAGTGGGAACAATGACTTCCCGCCCGCGTAGTTCATAGTGACGGAGGGCAACATCGAGTGATGCTGAACCCGAACTTACCGCAATGGCGTATTTGGTGTTGTTGTAGTGTGCGAATTTTTTTTCGAACTCTTGACCGTATGGGCCATCGGTTAATTTTCCGCTTTTAAGCATTGACCTAATTTCGTTAGTAATTTCGTCTATGCTTTGGTTTGAGAAATATGGGCAAGAACCTGAAATACTCATTTTTCCCGCTCCTTTAGTAGTCAAAAATTTTTGGTTCTGCTTGAGGAAATCTCCACAACCAACCAGCAACCCAAACCAGACGCAGACGCCAAAACAGAAGCTTTAGCCAAGTCCGCTGGTAGATGATGAATAAGGGCGCTACTTTCTTCTTCTTAATACTAAAAAAACAAACACACTAAAACTTTTGATCTACTGCTACAAAAAGTAATTACCGTAACATAGCTCCAGTGCAAAACAGGTAATCAACAACAGAGAGGTTCGCTACAAACCCCTCACGGGTCTGCGGATAGACGGGGTGAGAAAAGTTCTGAAAAACCAGTTTTATTCCTTCCCGCTCAAACAGGTGGCGGTCAATGTAATCTTGGCAGCCCTTTCCCGCAAGCTGTACATCAGCACCGACTTTTTTGCATTGAGCGACAATTAACTCGGATTTTTTTCCGTCTACGTTAAGCGATGAGCTGAGGATTAAGGGTGTGTCGATTTTGAGATAACCCATTAATCTTTTTATGAGATGCATGTTAAGGTCAATTAAAAGGTCCCACTCTTGTTCGTATGTTTCTTCAAAAAATTCAGAGTATCTATCCCAGAACGGCGCTTTACAGTAGCCATGCTTGAGGGTTAACCAGTGTTTTCGTCCCCAGTTGGGTTCGCCTTTGTTTGCTATTTTTACTTCGTTTATGAGTAAGGGTTTGTTTTCGTGTTCGATAGGTACAGTTAGCCATCTTACTCCGTCGGAGGTCATTATTCTGTTTCGGTTTGTGAAGCCTTGCCTCTCAAACTGAACGTTATCCTCAATTATGAAAACGTTTGAACGTTTGATTTTATCAAAGAAGCCAAGGTAAGGCAAATAATTAGGTTGGTGACCGGCCACGATCATTAGCTTATCACCATTACAGAGGCATTCGTTCAACATAGCGCACAACTTCAAAAGCTTCAGCCGCGGGCAAACTAACTTGGCTACCTCTAAACGAGGCTAAATTAACCATGGATTCATAGGTGATGTAACGCTTTGTTTTTTGCGAAATGTGGCATTTCAATGCGGTCCACTTATCATCAACACATTCCGAGATATCCACGAAGTATGTCGGGGAAAAAGACGGCGTAACCCTCGGAGTCTCGTAAGCCAACAGTTGCGGTGCATTTCTGAACGCGGAAATCGATGCCCAGCCAACTTGACGGTGATCTTGGTGAATGTCGTTTACTGTGTGAGTGAGGATTGTTTCGGGTTTATGTTCAATGTAGAATGCTTCTAGGAAATCTATGGCTTTACTTGAACATTGAATTTCTGTGTCGGGGAAATCTCCGAAGTGCACCTCTTTTGCGCCAAGCATTGTTAGGGCGGCAGTGCTTTCTTTGGGTCTGATTTCTGGGTTGCCGCTGTGTTCACCTTTGGACATGAAGACGGCTATGACTTTTTTTCCCAGTTTAGAAGCTACACGGACCGTTCCGCCGCATCCTAATTCAATGTCGTCTGGGTGAGCACCTATCACCAAGATTGTGTTTGATTTAAGAACCAAAATATTCAGCCTCTAAGAATTGTTGATGTACAGGGCACCTTGATTGTTAGGTGGCCAGTTTCAGCCATAACCCCACGTAACGTTCATGATACTGGAATGTGCTTGTTGTCTCGTTAAACCGCCAAAGTTCAAAAAACAGGTTCCCATAGAAGCCAGCTTTGGGAATATCCCAATCGATCACAGTTGAATTAGCATCAATAGTTTCACCGTTAACTGTAACATCCTGCATGTTTAGGCGCAATGGAATTTTGGGGTCAAGCTCGTAGTTGAAGGAGATATCCAGCGGCAACTCGTATGATTGGTTGTCAGGAACAAAGAAACTAAAGCGGCAGATGGAAGGTAAGCTGCTGTGGGTGCGGTTAAAGGTGTCTGGCTCTGGCTGGGTTTGATTTCTGAATTTGATTTCAACCGCATAGTAGGCTGAGGCACCTAAATGGTTACTTACATCTAGATACAAGCGCAAGTTTTCTCCGGCAGTAATGTTTGAAGGATAAACTATTTCATGTGTGGGCCCAAGTAGCCATAGCTCGGTTATACTTTCGGTGCTTGGAAACACTATCAGTTGCTGCAGGGAGGGAGAGGCTATCAGTAGCGACAGGGACGCTGCAATGACCAATATCAAGCTCTTATATGACTGCAGTTTCATCTATGTTCCTCGCGTCTCGTTTACTTAAAAGTGCCCATACGCCGATGCCAGCAAAAAGAACCGCTATTGACACGATTAAAGATAGGAATGTAAACAGTAAATTCTGTGAGGCAACCGACAAGGCAGTCTGCTTTAACTCATCCGCTTGAATAGCAACACCTGCTAGTTTGCTTTGGCTTTGACTCGCGTAACTGTAGGCGGAATCGTAGTCTTGCGCGGAATACGCTAATTCAGCCTTAGACAACAAGTTAGCAGCATCATTGAGCGCAATTATCAAAGAATTTACGTTGGCCTCAGCGGATTCTGCTTGCAAAACCGAGGCATAAGCGTTAACAATCGCTTTTTTAGCTGAAGCAATTGCAGCTTGAGCGCTTCCTTGACTGGCTGAAACTGTAGCAAATAACAGGGTACTGCACAGCAATGCGGCAAACAGTAAACCCACAGATACAGTTAGCTTAGTCAAATACTTATCCTTCTACTTAGCCACTTGGTCTATGTATCCCTGAACCTGAATCTTACTGGGGCACAGGTTTTCCAGGATTTTACGTTTAATCGAGAAATCGTTTAGTCGTTTTTCCATGTTCTTGCTGCAACGTGCATAATCCTTGTAGGCATCTAAGTACTCGTGTCCTTTGCCTGTTAGGAGGTAGATTTGGTTATTGTCCTCAAACCTGATCAGGGACGCCTCAGCTATCTCGTTTAGGTAGCGTTGGAGAACTTTGTAGCTCAGGTTAGCTTGATACATAATTTGGGTTTTTTTAGCTTCTCTAGCGACGACGTTTAGTATGTCTGCTATGATGTCTAGTCTATCTCGATAACTAACCACGCCAAACAACTCACACTATTCTTGTTAGAAAACTTAGATGTGAAGCCAACCGCGGGTATTCTTTTTTGCCTGCGGCTTTTCTTTTTTTGCCTCTAAATATGCGGTTGCTCTTTTTTTGGTCGGTTGCTTTGTTATGTTGTCTTTAACGAATTTTGTCCATCCGCCAACTTTGGGGTCTGGGGGGATGTATCTTTCTGCGTTTGTTACTTGGTGCTGGTCTAGGATGTCTTTGAAGTTTAAAACTTTGAAGTCTCTGGTTGCATGGATTACGGTGCCTTTATCGATGAACAGAGAATCGTAATCGTTTACGGCTATGCCTTCAGCGCGGACTTTGTCGTCTATGCGTTCTCGCCAGAGCTTTTTCCATTCAAGTTTTAATTCGTCAACATATTCCTTTTGTGTTAGAGCCATAAATAACAGGTCCCTTCCTATTAGAAGCGGAGAAGAAAAGCGGTTTTCGCTAAAGATTTTGCTCTTAAAATTAGCTTGAGGTTAACCCTCAAATTATAACTGTCTTTGCTGGCTTATTTAAAGTGCAAGGATAAATTGTTCTAGTTTTATCTATCACTGGATGCGGTTTTCTGTATTACTTAGCGGGTTATATTGAACGATTGTTATATTGGACATAGAACTTGGCACGTTTTAGAAGGGGCAATATGAGGTTCTGTCTCAAATACACTAATCAGTTAATCGTGCCTTGTTTAATAAATATTAGCGGGCTAAAGAACTTGGGGTTTAGGCGTTTAACGTTTAAATTCTACTTTTGAGTATTGGTTTGCAGTGAATTTTATGGCAGTTTCCGCTACTGTTAAGGAAATCTATTCTCAGCAATTCAGTACCGTATTGGAAAACGATAGCGCATCTAGATGTCTAGAGGGCTTCAAGAAAGGTTTGCCCCCTGTCTTAGCTGTATTAGACGACCACGATAACTATGTGGGTATGGTAAGTCGCCGCTCAGTTCTCCGAACAAGGCTGGATTTAACCCGCACAAAAGTCAAAAGCTTGATGACAGTTGCCCCTGAGGTAAGCTTAGGAGATTCACTGAGCCGCGTCGCCAGATTAATGATTGGCAGCGGTGTGAGGCAGCTTCCAGTTTTTGAGAAGAACAAGATCGTTGGTTTCGTGACTGATGAAGCGGTAATTCATGCTACTGTGGGTGCCGAATGGGGCAACAATCCGGTGGATTCAATTATGACGCGGGCGCCACACACTATAGAAGGTAACCGAAGCGTCGGTGCAGTTTTGGGTTTAATGCGGGAATTCGGCATATCCCATGTTCCCATAATCGAAAAAGGGCGTCTTGCGGGTTTAGTGAGCATTCAAGACATCATAGGTAACCTGTATTGGCCGCTTCAACGTGTAGGAAACAAGGATGTTGTTGGCGAACGTATCGAAACTTTAGCGGTGGCCGCCAAAGGCATCATGAGTTCACCAGTAATCACGGTTGACCCGAAAAAGAACCTGCGGGAATGCGAGCAACTGATGCATAAACACGACATCTCCTGCTTATGTGTTGTGGACTCAGACCGATTAGTTGGTGTGGTCACCAAACTGGACTTCTTAGAGCCCATCAGCCAAATGGAGACAGCAGAACGCCGCCTATCAGTGCAGTTTGGAACAAAAGACGTTGAAATAAGCCCAGATCAGCAGCAATTCATGATGACAGAGTTCGACTCATTTGCCCGCCGCTTCCAAGAAGCATTCCAGATGGGGTCACTGTTCGTTTACATGAAAACCCACAAAGGCACCAACATGCGGGGAACACCCATGATCCACTGCAGACTCCAATTCCGCACAACACGAGGAAGCTTCTTTGCCGCCAGCGAGGGATGGGGCGTTGAACCCACATTCAAAGTAGCCCTAGACCGCCTTGAACGTAGGTTGCTGCGCAGCAAAGAGCTGCTTGCGTATAATCCGCGGTTTGCAAAAGACTACTTGCGCAAGGTCGGGTTGCCACAAGAAGAGAGCTAAACTTCCTCTCTTTTCATTTTTTATTTTAAAATTAGCCTACAAGAGGACCCTCTATAGGTTTCTGCAATGATATCCTATTTGGCGCCTAATAGGATGGTGAATTAAAGCGACAATACATTGCGCCACATTATGCGGAAATTCGTTGATAAAGGAAAAGGGTTAAATTGGGATTCTGGAGCCGTCAAAGCCAAGTTTAGAAATACCCAACTCATCCTTCATCTCGCGTAGCTGCGCCGCATTGAAAACTGGGCCATCTCGACAGACGCGGTACTTGCCGATAACGCAGCTTCCACACAAACCAATACCGCAACGCATCAACCGCTCCAAACTCGCCTCGATGGGCAGCTTTCGTTTCTCCGTCATCTCAAAAATCTTTTTCACCATGATTTCTGGACCACAAGTGTAAATCATGTCAAAGCGGTCCTTATCGAGTAGACTGGCTAGGGGCTGTGTGACGAGGCATTGGAGGCCGGCGGTGCCGTCTTCGGTTGTGGTGATAATGTTTTTTTCTTGGCAGACTCCGCCTATTTCGCGGACAAAGAGAAGCTCATCCTTGGTTTTGGCGCCTTCAACGAATGAGAGTCGCTCGGTTTTGGAGGCCAACAGCTTAGCCAAAAACAGCAGGGGCGCGGTTCCAGTTCCGCCACCAACAAGGAGAACTCTACCTCGGCTTTCCGTGAAGCTATTGCCGTATGGGCCGCGGACGCCAACGGTTGCGCCTGCCGCCATCGCGTGGAGGTGGCGGGTTGCGTCGCCGACTGCTTTCACTGAAACTGAAACCAACCCGTTTGAGGCATCCATGATGCTTAGCGGGATTTCGTCTATGCCTGGAATCCAGAGCATCAAAAATTGTCCCGGCTTCGCTTTGCAGCATAGGCGGTCGGGTAACACAAAAGTTTTCACTGTTGGGCTTTCTGTGCGTATCTGCACAATCTGCGTGGTTCGCAGGGTGTTATTTGCGGTGGGCAAGTCCGACAATCTCCTTCACACTCCGATAATGCTTCTTTCTCAAGTAATTCTCCACTCCCTTAGTTACTGAACGAAAAACCTCAATGTCGTCCGCGACTGCGGTGCCTATCTGCACGGCTGAGGCGCCTGCTAAAAAGAATTCCACGGCATCGCGCCAGTTAGAGACGCCGCCGCATCCAATTATGGGCACCTCAAACTTTTCTGCGATGTCGTAGACGCAGCGAAGCGCAACCGGCTTAACCGCAGCACCCGACAATCCGCCCTTCACGTTGGCGAGAATCGGCAGCATGGTTTCAGCATCTATCGCGATGGCTTTGAGCGTGTTCACGGCGGTCAACGCATCTGCTCCAGCTTTGACAGCTGCCTCCGCAAGAACTGTTATGTCTGCAACATTAGGCGACAGCTTGACGATTAGGGGCTTGTTGATTGAGGCTTTTACTTGTTGCACGACTTCAGCGAGAATTTTTGGGTTCTGCCCTATCTCTGCACCCGTCTGCTTCACGTGCGGACAGGAAACGTTTAACTCAATTGCGTCTGCACCTGCCTCTGCAGCTTTCTTGGCAACCGTAGCGTATTCTTCTGCGGAGTAGCCAAAGACGCTAACGATGAGTGGCACACGCAAGATGGTTTTTGAGAATTTAATTTCTTCACTGAAAACATCTATGCCGGGGTTTGGGAGACCCATTGCATTAATCAAACCCGCCGCTGCCTGAACCACCGTTGGGTTAACGTAGCCGACTCGGGGTTGTATACCGACGGATTTGGTGACGACTGCGCCTGCACCGCTTTTGGCTATGCGATGGAATGACTCTGCTGAGTAACCCATGACACCTGAGGCGAGCATCGTGGGGTTTTCTAGTTGTAATCCAGCAAAGCCTATGCTTAATGCGTTAGTTTCCAAACTAAATTTCACCTACGATCTAGTTTACTGCGTTTAGTAAGATAAATCTTCGTTTAGGTTAGTTTTGGAGCCTTATCGCTTTTTATGTTTACTTTCAAATAATTTTGAGGGGGTATATTTTTTGTGGTGTAAAAAGAAAAAGTGAGGAAATAGCCAGCTTTAGAGCGGCTTATTTCTTCTTTTTCGCCTTTTTAGTTGCTTTTTTTGGAGCCTTCGCCACGATATTGACCTCAAAAATAATGTAGAACCCGTTTTATATTTAAAATTTACGAAACGTTAATTGCGCTACCCCGATTAATAAAAAGACGCAAAAATAGCTCCTAATCAGAAAATAACCTCAAAAACAGGCGACAAAATTGGCGTTTTTCTCCATATAAAAAAGGCGTTACAATTTACACATTTACATGTCAAAAATGTTCAACACTCATTTTTCAAACAAATCCGCATCCTGAACATAATCCCGCCCCACCCGCAACGCCACCTCAGCCTTCGCCAACTCGCCACCCAAATACGCCGCGTGCTCCAACCGAGAAACCAACCCCAACCTCAAAACCTCAGCCATCACCGCCTCCGCATCCAACCCGCGAATGGCGCAGGTGAGCTCCTTTGACTCAGAAGAATTGTAATGCAGAGCTACAAGTTTTTTACTTTCCCGGTCAACCATCACACGAAAAACTCCACAGGGGTCAATTACTACTTGCTTTTTCTTTTGCTTCTTAGCCACAGCGATTTTTGTTTTGCCAAGGTCGAGTGGCATTTCTCTTTCAACTTTCTCTTTTAAGATAAGCAAATCCAAACCCAAATCGCGCGGCACAGAATCGCGCTTCTTAGCAAGGAACATCATCTTCGCCGCAGCAGAAACCTCACGCACGCAGCCGCGAGCTTTAGGGGTTTTCTCGGTGGTCAACAAAATATCCGCCGACACTTCGGAAGCCAGTCTCGCCAGCAAAGCATTGAGCCCGACAGAATCAGCATCAAACAGCTCCACCACATTCGCAATACCAATCAAAAGAGGAACGTCGGGGTTTCTGCGGTTGAACTCTTGAAACGCAACATAGGAATCCAAGATGTTTGTCGGCTCCAAAATTAAGTCGCCGATGATTTTTTTGAAGCCCAGTTGCTTGGCTTGCTTGATTAGTCGCTCAAGCATCTTTACTCGTGCGGCTGGTTTCTTTGGGAATAGTCCTCGGCGCTGATTAGTGGGAATAATTACGATAGCAACATCCTTTGCAAATTGCGCGATCGCTTCCATGTTGCCTGCGTCGGCGCTCAAAACCAAATCCACCCCCGCGGCTACTGCTGCTTCAATTTCAACAGGGTTCAAGGTATCGATACTGACTGGCACGTTTACAGCGGCTTTTACTGCGACAACGGCGCGTTTTGCATCTTGGGGTCGGGTCTGCCCAGCCACCATACCAACGTCAATGATATGTGCGCCTGAGGCAACATAGCGCTTAGCCAAACGCACAATCTCCGCTGTATCCAACAGGGGGGCATCCACGATTTCCGCCAAAACACGCATCGGAAACCCTTTCCCAAAAGCCAACCCACCAATCACCAAGTTGCCGGACTTTTTGAGTAACTCCTCTCGGTTCTGCTCAACCTTCTCTAGTTCCGCAAGAGCTTTAGCCTCAAGCTTCTGCCTAAGCAAATCGTCCGCAGGCACAAAAGTTGAAAGCGTCACATCGCCTAAACAATCCAGCACAACTGGGAGGTCGGCGGCGTACCGTGGCCCTTTGAAAGACGGGATTTTTGTGGCATCGGTGATGGTTTTGGTGTCGCCTAGGATTTGGCCCGGGGTAAGAAGTATGTCGATGTCTTTGAGGTTGTGTTTTTTGAGGGCTTGGCTGATGATTTGGGGGTTTAAAAAAGCGGCGACTTGGACGTTTAGGGTGAGGATTTCGGTTGGGGTTTGGCTTTGTTTGGCGTATTGTTTTACGGTGGCTTCTGCGAGGGTTCCAGTGATTAGGAGTGCTTTCATTGTTTTGCCTTCGGTTTTGATTGTTTGTTGGTGTTTATTTGGTTATTGTGGGGGTGGGGGGGGGTTATTTAGCGGTTGCTTGTGTAATAATCTGGTGGGAGAAGTCTTTTATAGGATGACGCTATGTAAAAAATTACATAACGATGAAGATAAATACACGGAGCTTAAGACGCGATGAATAAGATTACAACCCGACAAATTGCCCTCGCAGCAATATTCGCAGCCCTATACGTCGCAGTAAACGTCGCTGTACCGCTAGCTATTCCAGTAGGTATAGGTGGCCTAACCATCAGCCTGTCAGCATTAATTGCAACACTGTTCGGTATAGTACTAGGACCTTACTTAGGAACCGCAGCAGCCCTATTAGGAGCTGCAGTCTCATTCGTCCTCACCGGCATGTCACCATATAACTTACCCTTCCTGCTGTCGCCGCCACTAAACGCCTTCGTCTCAGGGGCATTATTCTACAAGAAATGGAAACTAGCCGTTATACCATTCATACTGCTAATGGTCGCGTTCGTTTTCACTCCACCCGTATACTCCTTTGGAAACCCCCAAGTCGCAATCTGGGTGTTATGGGACAAAATAATAGCAGTACTACTTATTGCACCGCTTATGCTGTTTAGGAAACGCTTATCCGTAGGATTTGGAGCCGCCCTCTTCTTCCTCTTAGCATTCATCGGCAACCAAGCAGACAACATATGGGGTTCATTTGCCTTCGCACTACCACAAGTTTACGAGGGAATCTATGGCATGCCCCTTGAAGCGGTTCAATTGGCTTTCCTTTCAGCGCCCTTCCTGTATCCAGCAATACGACTCTTACAAGCCTTCATAATAATGCTAATCGCCGTCCCATTAATCCGAGTACTTGCCCAAACAAACTGGATGTGGAGCAAAGATAACATACTTGTTCAAACGCCACCACAACCCAGCCCGACAAAGGCCTAACGACCCCACCAGTAATTTTTTCTTTTATTTTTTTACCTTTATGCAACGTTTTTAAATGATTAAACGAGTAATCTTTTAGCGAAATTTCTGAGGCAAAATTTTTAATGGCTGTTAAGGTTGTGTTAGTTTATCCGTTTTTTCGTCCAGCCAACGACAACTCCATCTTTCGGTTTCCACCGCTTGGTTTAGGCTACATAGCCGCCGCCCTCAAAAGCCACGACATAGAAGTGAAACTGGTTGACTGCACATTCCTCAAGCGCGACCAAGCCATAAAACTCATCGTGGAGGGGCAACCGCAGATTGTGGGCTTCTACTGCATGTTCTCCATGAAGAAAAGCGCTGTGGAATTGGCGGAAACCTGCCGAAGCCAACTCGGAGATTGCCTCTTTGTGGTGGGTGGTCCGCTGCCTTCGTGGTCGCCTGAGAGTTTTTTGAGCGTTTTTGATGTGGTTGTGGTGGGTGAGGGGGAGCAGACTATGGTTGAGTTGGCTAAATCCAAGCTGCATGGAGGAACGGCATTATCCAGCATAAAAGGCCTCGTTTACAGAGAAAACGGGGGCGAAATTGTGCGTACACTGCCTCGCACATTCATCGAAGACCTCAACAGTCTCCCTTTCCCAGCCCGAGAACTCTTCGACAACGAAGCCTACCAAAAATACTACCAAAACCAGTTCGGCTACACAACCACCTCCATGATCACTTCTCGGGGGTGTCCTTTTAGCTGTGATTTCTGCAGTCGCCCCATCTTTGGCTCAGACATGCGCACTCGTTCAGTAGCCAACATTGTCGATGAAGTGGAAGCGATTGCGGCTTTGGGTTATGAGCGGGTTTGGTTTGCGGACGACTGCTTTACGCTTAACCGTACTCATCTGATGGGTGTCTGCGATGAGTTGGTGCGTAGGCGGTTGGGTGTGGGTTGGGAGTGCCTCTCGCGGGTGGACACAATGGACAGGGAAGTAGCCGCGTCCATGAAGCGGTCGGGGTGCATCCGCGTTTTCTTCGGCATAGAATCAGGCAACAACGTCGTGCTGGGCATAATGAACAAGCAAATCACAACCGCCCAAGCACAACATGCAGTGGAGGCGGCTAAGGCTGCAGGCTTACAAGTCGGCGCATTCTTCATCGTCGGCTACCCAGGAGAAAACGACAAAACCGTGCTCGACACCATACGCTTCGCTTCCAAGCTACCGCTGGATTACCTCTCATTCACCCTGCCTTATCCCATCCCCGGAGCGCCCCTATACGAGCGGGTGAAGGGCGACGGAGTTGCTATTGAGGATTGGGAGGAACCGAAAAATTACCGCTTAATCCGCCACAAGCTTCTCTATGCTTCGGGCTTTAGCGAGGCAAAACTCAAGTTCGCTATAGCTAAAGCGCAGGCGCAGTTTTATGGGCGACGCATTTTTGGTAGAGGCGGTTATAGGGTGCTTGGGGAGCCGCTGGAGCGTTTGACGGATTTCTGGTTCGAACGTATGCATTGAAGAGGCATGCTTGTTCATGGTTTGCAGAGGGCAAAAATAGGCTATTATTTCGCTTATAAAAAAAGAAAAAAGGGAGGCAAGTTCTAGGACGTGCTTTCCTGCTCTGCTTTTAGCTTAGCATTTTCTTTTTTGAGAGCAGCGTTCTCTTCGAGCAAGGCTTTCATGACAGCGTTGAGCTGAGTCATCATATCGTTAATGCGCAAATTCAGCATACCGATCTGTTGCATAACAGGCGAATTCTGGTCTTCTGTCATAATGCTTTCCTCTTTTGTTTCCGCTTTTTGGTTATAGCAAAATCTCCTGTACTGATTGTAGTGTTACGCCGCCGTTATGTCCGGATGCGGATGAATCTTTGATTTGGTAATGCCATCCGTTGGGCACCAGGAAAGTGAAGCTGTTTGAGCGGGTGCAATAGTCATTTTGTGCGTTGGCTATTGCTTCATAACCGCTAGACCAGCCTAGGATAATTTGTGCGCTGAAGTATCCGTTTGCGCCTGTGCCTGTGATGACAACCGATGCATGGACAAGCATTGCTCTGCCGCTGTTATTATAGTAGCTGTAGTACACGCTATTTCGATCTACACTTAGCTGTCTTGATGCAGTAACATTTGATATTGATGGATTTGAAAGATTTAATCCTCCTGCAGTTACTGTACTGTTTACACCTAATGTACCTTGAATTGCTGCTCCACCGTTTACGTAGAGATGCCGCAACAGCCATAAGTCGCCGTTCGTGTCTAATGTGGCTAAGTTTGTCGTGCCAGTGTAGGTGAAATATAGTTTGTTGTCCGAGTAGCTAATTAGAGAGTAGCTTTTGTGAGCGGTGCAAGCTAAAGTGATGGCGGGGTCTGTTTTGGATATAGTTAAATTTGCAGCGATTGTGCCACCGTTCCATGTTGCAGGAGCCCATATTGGCGTGTTTCCTGAACCTTGGCTTGTTAATACTTGGCCTGACGAACCCGCTTGCCCCGCGAGGGTTAATGTGGTGCCGATGTCTAAGCCTCGCTGGATATACACGTTTTTGCCTGTAGAAGTGCCCAGATAGAGGTGTTTATTGTGGGCTACAAGTTGCAGGTATGTAGCGTCCCATGCGCAGGTAAATTCGTTGCCGCCCTTCAATGCGCCGCTGCTTGAGGTGCCTTTAACAGAGTTAACGATGAGATCGGCTGTGCTCCAATTGCTAATTTGCCCTACCCCAATGCTGATTAATGACTGATTTAAAACGAGGCTTTGGCTACTGATCGTCAGCGGAGAGGTTACGGTTGTTACTGTGCCTGCTTGCCATTGCCCTAAATCCCATACGGTGCCATCGCTGAGTTTTCTAAATTCGTTAACATAGATTTTGTCTGTATCGACATAGGCTAAATTGTGTCCTACGCTGCCTAAGCCTAGAGTTTTATCATCACCACTCGGAATTATGTATCTAATGTTGCCCGTGTGACCAGTCGCTAAGTTGACTGTTGAATCTCCAGAACCCAAAGTTAAATCTATAGCTTTTATTTTGCCCGTTGAACCATCTATTTCAGCTGTGAGATTGTTATCGCTACCATAATCACTATACCATCTGTCGATTGCTGGACTATCATTTGAATCATTTCGCACATGCTTGTTTATGAAACCAAAGCATTTACTATCTAGCAGGTTATACGGGTCATCTATTTGTTCGTCATAGGTTTCACCAATTATCAACGGTTTCTGTAACCACTGGATATTTTTGCCGCCGAATGTGGAATCAATAACAATTCCTTTACAGGTACTACTATTATTGAAGTTCTCAAGAATCACGTTTCTAAAGCTTAGCTGGTCTGCACTACAACCAAGTCTTATTCCAACGGTATTATCAGCATGGAGCCAGATGTTTAATTGATCAACTGCACATCTGTCAAGTGTACATGTGCCTAAGGGGTCAACTGTTGCACCTGGAATATAAAAGCCTGTGCTACCTGCAGTATGTAGGTTAATATCCATGTGCTCAATTCTTGTGAATGCAAAGCTTGCATTAGCAGTAGGATTACCGGGAACCGCAGGGTCACGAGCGTTTAAATGTCTGTAACCATAGCTAACTGGGTTGGTAATTGAGACGTCTCTGATGCTTGTTCCTTCAGTATAACCGCCGTTTTCTAGAGTATCACTGCATTCAAGCTGTATCCCAATATATGGATGGTAAAGCTTTACATTTTCAATACGGGTGTTAAATGAGTCGATGATTCTAACTCCGTAACCTGTCTGGTTTTGACCATAATTCTGTCCACTAATTGAGATTCCTCGAATAACATTCAAAGAACTCATTTCATAAGCAGCAGTATTGCCTTCTTTTTGGCCTTGGATTATTATGCCGTTAACGTCACTTGGAACGTTTACTATGGCTATGTCGTCTAGGGACGTTTCTTTACATTTGATGAGTTTTATTCCTGCACCATTTGAAGCTATGTTTGAAAGGTCAAGCGTTGCATGACTTATGTTACACCTGTATAAACTTGTTCCTTTGATCGCGGTCGTTTTACTTCCAGAGCCAGTGATTATGGCTATGTCCTCAAACAACAGTTCACTACAATTTTCTAGGTTAACACCTGTCTGAGTAATATTTGAGAGGTCGAGAGTCAAATGGCTTAAGCTGCATCGGTATAATCCGGAAGCTAAAATGCCTATCTGTCCAGATGTGGGTCTGATGATTGTGTTTTGTCTTCCGCTTCCCATAATGCTCACGCCTGATGCCCAGGTAATGGCTTGTGATGGAGCGTGAACACCAGGATAAAGCAATAAAGTTCCGCCTTGGCAATTAGTCATTGCAGTGTTTAGGTCATCGTAACGTGGATCAACAGCGATAAAAATGGGTTGTGACAATCAAATCACCTCCACGCTACTTAATAGGGATATTTTGTGGGCTTGCTGTTTTGCCGAATTTTTAGTTTTTTCCATTCTTTGTTCCTCCATTTATTTGTTTGATGGAGTACTTTCGTTCTTAGACATTTAAAATCGGTAGAACGGTTACAGTAAGTGGGTAACCCAGTTACGGTAAGTGGGCGGTAAGTGAAAGCGAACCAATTTGAGGCAGTTATAAATTCGCTAGACTCTGAAAAGATCAAGTGATGGTTGATAGTCAGCTATGCAACAACTCTTCGCGTATGTAGGAACACAACCACAACTGCCGACACGACAGCAATAACACCTAACAAGGCAATCGTTGTAAACTGCATCCAATCCAAGCTAAACGGAGTTACATTTTGAGGATCAGACTGATCTGATGTCGCCGTCGGGTTCTCTGAAGGGTTTATAGTTGCTGGCGGACTAGAACTCACGATAGTGGAGTTATCGGTTATGAGAATTGTCTGGGTACTGCTCCAATCGCTTGCCGCAATAAGCGTGTATAGGGTTGGATGGTATTTAGTCCCTGATGGAGGGGGAGTTACGTTATAAAGTAATGCTTTTGCTGAAAAATCCACCTGAGCGTTAGAAGGATAACTATTTGCGCCATATGATACAATGGTGTAGTCAGAATTCGATGCATATAAGGGTCGAAACCCTAAGCTCCACGCTTCAGAGGTAAAGCTATCTGGATAATCTTCCCCATAAGGATACAGCCAAGTTGTCCATTCATCTTCGAAGTGACCTTTTGTGCGGATATTATAGAAGAAAACGTAGTCATGGCTGTATGGTTGATTTTCTATCAGTAATTCAATAGTTTTATTCTCCACGTGAGAGCCTGGGCGAGTTACAGTTGAGCCATTATATGAATTTATTGAAGTACTTGCTGGAGTATCATAGGAATTGTCTACAAGCTTAATGGTAAACTCTGGTGTGGATACTGCGGATACGGATGCAAAAGAAGGTTTGACCATTATTAGGCTTGAGGCTGCTAAAATAATGATAAGTGTCAAGGCATAACTTTTACGCATAGTTAACCTTCTTTAATTTATAGTAATATTTGTGATACGGTTCTTGTAAAGTTTACTGTACCTTCAGAGATTGTTTGCTCTCATGAATCACTGGTTGGAAAAATAGGGGCTTTTTAGTTTTACCGCTGTTGAGTACTTTCAGCGCTTGAATCACAAGGACTGCGTTGGGGCTTTCTTTGTTAAGCTTGATGATTCGCATTCGATCTTTATGTTGATCTACTACTATGTTTTCTCTTTGCAGGATTTGCAGTTCAGAATTAATTCGCGGGTATTTACCCCGAGTTCCCAGTACTAGGCGCATTATGTTAGTTGGGCCGTTCTCAGCCAAGTATTTAATTATTTTTCTTCTGCATGATGAAGATATCAATTCTTCTAAATCCATATGCATCACACACTTTTGTCATTGTATTGTGGTGGCAGGTGCGGCTTTTTTTTGGTTTCTTGATTCATATCAATCACTTTTGATTGGTTTTCAATCGCTACCTTAGTAGGTGGTTTGAATAGAAAGGTTGAATTGTACCACCTGTTGGCCCATCTGATGGCCCACGCGTGGGCTCTCCTGTGGGGTCATTTCAAATTTGCTGGGCGAGGCTGAAACATGGTGACCCAGCCAACAATCAGAAAGGGAACAGTAAACCACTCACACACTTTGTCTCTTTAAATAAGGGAGGGGAGGTACACTCAGAGACGTCGCGTGGTTTCCTTTGTTTCGGATACGTTTTCGTATGCGCCTTTAAATAAGGGGGCCTATAGAAAAAATCGCATCTAAAGCAGCCATGTGGTGAGTACTCACTGAAAACGTTTTCTGGCTTCTTCATCCAAAGTCTTATTCACCAGCGCATCAGCCCTCTGAATCATTGGATGACTTCGGGGCACATTAACAAAAACGATTTTTTTAAAACACCCCTTCAAGCATTGCACCTGACCAAACAGCTGCTGTAACTCGTAGTTTTTAACGGAATATTCACCGTTGAGTTGCTTAGCCACCAATTCACTGTCAAGATGGCAGACGACTTCAGAGGTTTTTTGTTCTGACGCAAAACTTAGAGCCAACAGCAGTGCTTGGTACTCTGCTTGATTGTTGGTGTGTTTGCCGATGTAGCGTGAATCAGCTTTCACGGTTACGCCTGATTCGTCGGTGGCTACAAAAGCTATCGCTGCAGGACCAGGATTGCCTCTTGCGCCGCCATCCGAATAAACCAACAGTTTCTGACTCATCGGTTGCAACTCTAAACATGCTTTGTCAAATTGATTATTTAAACCGTTAACGCTGCAGCAGATTTAGGGTTGATTGTTACTGTTAGCGTACAGTCACATTCGTTTAAGTGCCAAAAGTATCTATTGAGAATTAAACTGAAGAGAGGCAAGTTGACAAACAACAAAGATAGAACAAGGCTGAATTCTCATGCACTCCAGTTTGTCCTACTCAAGCATGAAAGGGAAAGAAACAGCGCCAGAGGCGCAAGAAGAGGCAAACTTGACATCATAGCCGAGATTTTGCTTTTCTGTGAACACCAAAAAACCAAAACCAGCATCATGTACAACGCCAACCTAAACTATTCACAGCTTAAAAGTCACATGAACACGCTGACCTCGCAGGGTTTACTTGCCAAAAAAGTCAACAAGTACACTACAACCCAGAAGGGCTACCGCTTTTTGGAGCTATTTGGGCAACTAAACGATTTGCTAGATGAAATTAAGTCTTAGATGGACGGTTCGCCCAAGCAGTTTTGAGTTCCGCCACAAAGCCAGCTTCATCCTCAGCCAAGCGTTTCTTGATTTGGCGCCAAATCGCGGGGCAATCCCCCTCGCAGGTTATTTGGCGGAATATGTTGGCAAGTTCTTTTCGGTTGTCTTTTGTGATGACGATTCCGGCTTCTTCAAAAACTGTGCCAAGATGGCGGAAATAACAAGTCATTTAGACACCCAATAAAGGTAAGGTGCTATTGCTTGTAAATTTATTGCTAACCTTTTCTGCTGATCTCACAAAAACAGGAGCTATGCAAATCAGGGAAGAAACCACCACCACTGAAACCCCAGATGTTCCGAAAACAAAAATAAGGACAATTCAAACATCACTAAAGCACCAAGCAAAACCAAAACCACATCGCGGCCGGGGTGATGTAGCTTGGCAGCATAGAGGCCTGTGGAGCCTTTCGCCCGAGTTCAAATCTCGGCCCCGGCCCCACATTGTTAATAGTGTTTTTCGATGCCTCCGAAGCCGAACTGTTTATTTTTAGCTGTCATGTTGACAAAGTTGTTTAGTCTTTTTCTGAACTCTTCTGGGCGGTCTCTTGCGCCTTCGATGTAGCCGACGCGGATTCTCTTGTATTCGAGGGAGTACTTTTGGAAATTATTCCACGCTTTTTCGTTGCTTTTGATGGCTTCCAAAACGTCGGATGCCACAACAAACTTCTCAGCGAGGATCTCTCTGATTGAGTCTTCTATTGAGGGAAGCACTTTGCCTTCTTTAACGAGTTTACGTAGCCGCTGCTTGTTGGCCTCTGAATAGGGCGTTTTGGGGTTTCTGGGGGTAAACCGCTGGGCATAACTGGCTTCGTCGATTCGTTTGGCAGTGCTGTCTATCCACCCAAAACATAGCGCTTCCTCCACTGCGTCGTTGTAGAGGATACGGGGTTTGCTGCTTGCTTTTTTGGGAAAAATCAGCAGATTTCTTTTTCTTTATCGTAGTTCTCTGCTAGCCAATCACGCCATTCCTGTCTGTCTGCGAAGTAAACGGTTTTACCGATGTTCATAGAGCTATCAATAGTTGAATTCGCGGGTTTGCCTAATTAAATAATTGTAATATCGCCACTCAGTCTTAGTTGCTTCGTTGTTTGTGATAGGAATGCTTAATTTTGCTGGTTAATGTTATTACAGTCTCCCACCGGCTAAATCCACCCATGACGACGGACCCAACAGAGCTGCAAGACCCACAAAGCTTGCGCCGCCGTGACGAAGGGTTCACCCAAACATGGGACACGGTGGGCACGGGCATAACATCCCACGCCGAGAGAGCTCCACCAAGCTTAAAGCGACGCTCAGCTATGAGGTGAAGTGTTAGGTTACGATGGGAGACAAACCGCCCGCGAAAAAGTTTACCTCTTAAATGTAAGATTTTTAAGAAAGTAAGAACTATACCAAGTAAGAATGAGGTTTCAAGTTGGAAAGCGAAGTGACAGTTACAGAGAAAGGTCAAACAACCATCCCCATTAGCCTCCGAAAAAAATACAAAATAGAAAAAGGCACAAGACTTGCAGTGCTTGATACCGAAGACGGCATACTTCTGAAGCCTAAAAAGTCAATATGGGATATGATAGGCGCATACGCAGACTATGTAACCGCCGAAGAATTAAACAAACAACTAGACAAACTCAGGCATGAAGATGAATAGAGCGGTATACGACACAAGATTCTTTGATACGTTATACAACTCAAGGAACGAAGTATTGAAGAAAAAAATCCAAATTGAAAAGAAACGAAATGAAAAATACGTTTCAACAGTTGTTATACATGAACTCTATAAGCTTACATTAGCTAATGAAGGTCGGGAAATCGCCAAACATAAAATTGAATATTTAAAGCAAGACTTTGAAATAATACCCGTTGATGAACAAATAGCCCAAATCTCAGCTGAATTTAGACACAAATACGACCTGCCGATGGGAGACAGCATGATTGCCGCTACAGCGTTCATCCTAAAAGCTGTCTGCATTTCAGATGACCCCCATTTCCAGCAGATAAAAGAAATCAAAACCCAATGGCTTTAATGCACCTTACCCCCTTAAGACTTGAATTAGTTTTAATATCCGAGTAAATTCTTAAATCACCAACAATACTAAGCTATCAAGAAATAGAGCTGAAGCTACGTGGATATTGAGCGAAAAATTGAACTTATTTGCAGACCGCCAACCGAAGAAGTCGTAACCCCAGAAGACCTACGCGCCCTGCTGGAAAAAGAGGAGCACCCCATCGCCTACAACGGCTGGGAACCCTCAGGGCTTGCACATCTGGGAACAGGCGTCATCTGCGCTTACAAAATGAAAGACTTCGCCGAAGCAGGCATACACTTCAAAGCCTTCCTCGCCACATGGCATGCGTGGCTGAACAATAAATTGGGCGGCGACCGCGAACTCATCCGCAAAGCCGCAGACCTCTTCCGCCACAGCTGGCTCGCACTGGGCGTCCCCGGCGACAAAGTCGAATTCATCTACTCTGACGAACTCTACAAGGACATCGATTACTGGGCGAAAACAGTAAAAATCGCTAAAGAACTCACCATCGCAAGAACCACGCGCACACTGGAGATTGCTGGTCGAAAAGAAGGCGAAGCCCACTACGTCAGCGATTACCTCTATACCCCGATGCAGGTCGCGGACATTTTTGAAATGAACGTCAAGATGTGCCAGCTCGGCATGGATCAACGTAAAGCCAACATGGTCGGCAGGGAAATTGGCGAAAAAATCGGGTACTGGAAACCCGTCTGTATACATCATCACCTGCTGCAGGGCTTAGCTAAACCCGCTGTTTGGCCAATTCCAGAGGGGCAAGAACGCGAAGCCATAGCATCAGCCAAGATGTCTAAGAGCAAACCCGACACATGCATCTTCATCTACGATACTCCAGAGGAAATCAAGCAGAAAATGTCCAAAGCCTTTTGCCCAGAAAAAACCGTCAAATACAACCCCATAATGGACATCTGCCGCTACATCATCTTCCGAGAAAAACCAGTCTTCACCATTGAGCGCCCAGCCAAATTCGGCGGAACCGTAGCATTCGAGAGTTTCCAAGCACTAGAAGGAGCCTACACCGAGGGCAAGCTGCATCCGATGGACCTCAAAAACGGTGTTGCAGCGGAATTGGGTAAAATCCTTGAACCCGTGCGATGTTACTTCGAAAACAATAAGGAAGCAAAAGACTGCTTAGAAGTGGTTCGTCAGGCAAAAATCACAAGGTAAAGTCCTTGTCGACTCGCCTCAAAGAGAGATTAGAAAAAATCGAAGAAATCATAGCTAAACTCTCCGAAGATGCAGCCAAAGGCAAACCCATCATTGTTGAGGGGGTAAAGGACGCCCGCGCCCTCTACGGGTTAGGTATCAACGGCAAAGTTTTAACCCTCAAAACCGGAGGCAAATCGTTTCTTGATATGATTCAGGAGATAGAGGAACTGGGTGTCGCCGAGGTTGTTCTTCTACTGGATTACGATCGCCGCGGTAAAGAAGGCACCACGCGCTTGCAGCGGGATTTGGAGCGTAGCAAGGTTAAGGTGAATGTTAGGTGGTGGCGTGAGCTTCAAGGGTTGGTTGCTCGGGAAGTGCAATGTATCGAAAGCCTCCCAAGCTATCTGGGCACGTTAAAACAAAAAGCTGCTCCAACGTAGTTCTTTTTCCTTTTTTAATTTTCGTAAACACCTTTAAAGGAAGCCGTTTACGATTTTTATTTGATAAACATGGAGAAGCAAAAGCGTCTCCCGCAAATAATCGCATTCTCTTTCGCAATCATGCTCATAGCCCTGCTCCTTTTCGGCATCTACTACGCTGAGCAGAATAAACCAAAGAAGCTCTACCCCGAAGAAATCCAAAACTACCAATGCCAAGACCTCTCCTCCATCGGAGATTTCCGGGAAAACTCGATAAGGGGGCCACAAACTGTCAACGCTTCAACTTATCGCTTGCAAATCACGGGGTTCGTGAACAAAACAGTAGAGTACACTTACGAGGAGGTTTTGGCTAAGTTCCAGAAGTACGAAAAGGTAGTTACTTTGCATTGTGTGGAGGGCTGGTCAGTGGACATTTTGTGGGAGGGCTTTCTAGTGGATGACTTGCTAAAAGAGGCGGAAGTTAATTCTTCTGCTGTGGCTGCGATTTTCTATGCCTACGACGGTTACTCAACCTCCCTGCCGCTAGACTACATTACCGACAACAGCATCCTGATTGCCTACAAAATGAATGGGTTAGAGTTGCCGCCTGAACGGGGCTTCCCCTTCGAACTCGTCGCGGAAAGCCAATACGGCTACAAATGGATCAAATGGATAACGCAAATCGAGTTAACCGCTAACCCCGACTATTTGGGTTACTGGGAGAGCCGCGGCTACCCCAACAATGCAACCCTCCGATAACCCTAAAACAGCTTAGCGCCTGAGCGCCTGCCAGAGACCTAAAACGTTGCCTTCGGTGTCTTGGAAATATGCTGTTATGCCCATGTTTGGGACTTCCATTTTGCCTTGCACGATTTTGCCGCCTAAGCTTTCAACTTTCTTTATGGCGTCGTCGATGTTTTCTACGCCGATTGTTAGCACGGGGGTTTTGATTTTGTCGCTGCGCTGCATCATACCGCCGTTTATGGCACCTGCCTCTTTAGGCATGTTCATCTGATCAACTTCCACCGTTCCGAGGAGGGTGTATTGGAGTTCTGGAACAGGACTAATCAGCCAATTGAATGCTGTTTTGTAAAAGTTTTTGGCTCGCTCAAGGTTGTCTACCGGGATTTCAAAATGTAATACTTTATCCAAAAATTTCACCTACAAGGTTTAGGGTGGCTGCCTGTATAAACGATTGTGACTGTAGCTGTCCCGCAACAGATGCCTCAAATCGGCGTTGTTTCTTGTGAACTACCTTGGGTTTTTGCCATATTGGAGTTAAGGTCGCCAAAACAAAATCTTTTACGTACATAAAGTTGAATCAAGTAACCAATCACAACAACGCTATAAGCTATCTCCGCAATTGCCGGCGCCTTAGGGATGCCAGGGATACTTGGCAAATCCAGAAGCGTCAAAGAATCGGCGGCGATAACAAACAACGAAACCGCAACCGTACCAATCCACCCTGCCTTTTTGCCCTGCCACAACAAAACGGCGAAAACCAGAACCAGCAACCCATAGACTAACGTGTAAACATCGTATGCGACGGTTATGGGAAGAATAGAAAAGTCTTCGAACACAAAGAGCAAGGCACCAAAGAAAACATGAATGACACCGATTAGCAACTGCACTGCAACTAAGGTTGTGATACCTAAGCTTCTGCCCCTAAAAGTTGGCGGCACAGAGCGGTTGCTCAAGCTTACTGCCTCAGAGCCGTTTTGATGCTTAACCACTTCTTTCTCCATAGCCAAATAAAGGGTAGAAGTATCGACGCTAACAGTGCCGCAGTAACTATGAAGATGTCTGTGTTGCCGAATTGGGATATGCCAAAGAAGGTGGCGATGGTGTTAGGAAAAGATGTTACTGTAGTAACGATTGTCAAGTAGAATATGACGATTGTTAAGCTGTTAATGGAGAAGTTAATTTTGTTTGAAGTCGCGGAAAGATGCACGTTTATGGCGTCGGAGAGGATTTCCCGATATGTTTCCACGATGTCTATTTGTCTGGTTAAATCTTCATGTGTGTTTTCGAATAGTTGACGTGCCTTCGAAACCATGCAACTATCATCGCATTTGTGAAGTTTGAAAACGAGGCCACGCTCGTACCAGAGCACTTTGTTAAAGCTAATCATGTTGGATTTTAGTTTGAAGATTTTTTTGAGCGTTTCAGGAGTGGTTTTCTCGACGACTTCCTCTTCAATTTTAGAGGTTAGATTTTCAAGTTTTTCTATGTGGGTGTAATGGTGGGCAACAACTTCGTCAATGATGTAGTAAGTGACTTGCGAGGGTGGATCAATTTTGGTTCTGCTCATGCGCTCTTTCGCATTTTTGATTATCGACTCTGTTTCTGGGCATGCGACGGTTACGAGGAAATTTTTTGAGAACGCCATTATAAGGGGATTAGCCTTTTTTGTTGAAGCAACATCCTGCATAACCAGAAAATTAATTATGTTAAAACCCAGTTCAAGGCGTAATTCGACTACGCCGCCTGTTTTGGGTAGCCTCAAAAAGTTAATTGGCAACTCAGTGGCGTCGGCTATGGCTTGCAACTCATCTGAGGTGGGTTCAACTAGTTCCAGCCACACGTTATCTAAGCTTTGTTTTTTCAGTTCTTCGGGCTGGATAATGTTTTCGATGTTGTTGCCCAACTGAACAAGACGGATCATATATTATGATGCGTTTAGCTAAGGATATTAGATTTTTGCTGTCTACCATAGAGCATTGGGCTCTTTTTAAGCTATAAATAGCTAAGTCGATAGAACGATAGGGAGAGCTGACCCCCTTTGGACTACAAAAGTGTAACAGTCGCCAGTTGTTGGCTATCGGTTGCAGTTATTTCCGCAGTTTACATGTTTTTGTTTGCAGATAAAATCGGTGATGTACTGTTCGGAGTGTTTCTGCCTGTGGGTGGGCTTGTTTTTGTGGCAATTGCAGTAACAGTGTATGTGACTTCAAAACCGGCTTAAACAAAAACCTAAGATACAGCCTCTGACCATTGACTATTGGTGGCTGACTTTGAGTGTTGAACTCCCCGAAGCATACATACTCACCAAACAAATGAACACAGAACTCATCGGAAAACAAGTTTCGGCATTTAGTCTTCAGAACTGCACGAAATACCAAGACTTAGGCTTCATAAACACTTACCGCTCAGATTTCCAGCAACTTTGCGGTCACAAGATTGAACCCGTGGTTTCCAGAGGAAACACCATACGAGTAAGCTGGATGGAGCACAAAACCTGTTACTTGCCCCAGAATACGGCGGAGTAATCCTCTACCACCCCAAAGACGCCGCGGTACCCTCCAAGTTCACGCTGAAACTTGACTTTGGCGACAAAACAACTCTGACAGTTACGTTACGGGCATGGGCATCATCCAAGCGCGAGGCGACAATGAGCTTGAGCAAAGCTACGTTTATCATCGAGATTTCTCCGCTACCGCTTCACCAATCGATGGCGAATTCACTTTTGAGCGCTTCTCAAAGGAACTTGTGGACAGAAATGTTAACCTAAAAACGGTGCTGGTTGGGAAAGACGCAATCGTTGTGGGGCTGGGCAACAGTGCATTCCAAGATATAATCTACCGTGCAGGCCTGTACCCGAAAAGAAAAGCCTCAGAACTCACAGACGCCGAACAACATGCCCTTTTTGGTGCGTTGCAATTTGTGGTTCAGCAAAGAATCCGGTTAGGCGGCAAAGACCAGTTTGTTGACCTCTACGGCAAACAAGGCAGCTACGTTCCAACCATGGGACCGAACATGAAAGATAAAATCTGCACATCATGCGGCAGCGACATTGAGAAGCTATCTTTCGGCGGTGGACAGGTATACCTTTGCCTTCGCTGCCAAAAATAAATCTGCAGCTGCTTTAGTATCGCATTTACTGCTGGAGCACAGAAGCATTAAGTATTAAAGGTTGACAAATTAAGTATTCTCTGCAGCTAAATTTGTATGCTTGGTGGTCAAATGGGAATAAAACTTACAAAAGCCGATAAAGCCTTCATATCTGAATTACCAGTTGGACGACTGGCAACAGCAACAGAAGACTGTGAACCCGTAGTTAGACCTGTTTGGCCCGTCTTTGACGGCGTATACTTCTACTTCGCCTCGGAGCCTGATACACCGAAACTTGAGCACATCGAATCCAACCCTCAAGTATCGCTGGTTATTGATGATTACGACAAAAACAATTGGTCCAATACCAAGGGCATCCGCGTTCAGGGCGAAGCTGAAATCATGTGGAACGGCGAAGAATACCGCTATGCCCATGAACTCTTAAAAGAAAAGTACCCTGAGTACCAGACTGAGGATGGCGGATGGAAAGAAGGCGATCTTCCCATTATCAAAATTACGCCGACCAGCTTCTACAAGTGGTCGCAGGGTAGTAACTGGAAAAAATAGCTCCCCTCACGCACCATACTGTTTTGTCCCTAAGAAACTTGTAGAGTATAGGCCCCGGTTGAAGGGGGAGGTTAGTGGCGTCTACGTGATTTCCAGCCCAGGTAAACCACTGCGGAGATCAGAAACGTCGCGTCTAGCATGTTTGGGAATGAGGGGAAATAGACCCATTGATTGAAGAATGTGACGAACTTTGCTGCTATACCTATTGTGCCGCAGACAAAGACAATTAGCATGCAGTCATGTGCAAGTTGGCTCCAGTTTTCGTGTATCGGTTTCATGTTGCTTCGATGGATACGTCTATTTTTGGGGATAATAGAATTATGAAGGGCAACTCTTGATTACCAATCCACGTTGCGCGGGTGGGTTAGGATATTCTGATGGCTGTTTCTATGATGAAGCCCCGTTTGCCCAAAGTATAAGTTAACCTGCGCGTGGGCATAATTGTCCCCGCCATCTTCCTAATAATCAGATGCCTGCTCGTTGAGTCGGACGCCCAGTTTAATGCGAAGTTTATGGCGCCCTCCGCGAAGTGGTTGATGGTAGTTTCCTCCTACGGGGTCTGCATGCCCTCGGTTAGGAGGAGTAGCTGGAAAGTTTGGCTTTTGCGGTTTTGATGCGTCATAGAGGTCAATAGGTTCACGATGTCTTTTATGTCGTGGCTGAGGAGCAGCTCGGAGAGGGAGTCTATGGCGACTGCTCTTGCCTGCCTCATTTCGTCTAAGATTATCTCTGTTAGGTCGCTTGTTTTTGTGTTTTTGAGGCTTTCAAACCGCCATGCCTCGGTTTCTTCGATGGAGGTTAGGTTCCATCCGTATGCTGCCATGTCTTCTCGGATGCTCTCTGCGGTGGCGTTGACTGTGAAGTAGGTGACGGGGCAGTTTTTTACTCGGTAGAAGAGGACTTGTCTTGCGAAGACTTCGTTGCCTGACCCCGGAGCGCCCGACAGCAATATGATTTTGGGTGGTACGCCTCCCATTAGGAATTCGTCGAAGCCGGCGATTCCAGTCTTCACAGGTATCATAATAGTCAAAGCATAAGATAGAGCTACTATGTAATAACTTTTCTAAGTTTTCAATTAAGATTTGACGTTCAGAAACTGAATATCCCTTTTCTGGCAGGTTCTGTTCGATATAAGGATTTAATTAATCACAGGTTAAGTTACTTTAACTATCTTTGGCCTCAAAAATGCGAACCCCATCCTACTACATCCACACCCACACATGCGGGGCATCATTGATTCGGATAGGCACTTACTCGCAATACCATAATAATCTACTGTTTATTTAAAACTTTTTATCAATAACAAGTAACAAGTGCCAATGGATTAATCAAAAATACATACATTTTATGCAAAAGGGGCGTTTCCAGTTCGCTTGCACGAAGTGTCTTGCCGATGAAGAGGGACAGTTTTTTGCCTTTAAATAAGGGAGGGGAGGTAGCGGCTGAGAGGGCGCGTGATTTTCTATGCTGTTGCTTCCAGTTTTTCTGTGGTCAAGATTTTTGTAACTAGTTCTTTTCCCATGTTTTTTGAGGCGTCTAAAACTTCGATGCCTATGATGCGACCAGCTTTGTCTAAGTCGATTATGACGTTTTCTGCTAGCTCTTCGCTTATGTCGTACTTTGCCTTTCGTACCCAGATGTAGAGGGCGTCGGCTTTTTTGTCGTACTCAACTTGCACCATAAGCGTTAGGGTCTCCTTGTCCAGTAAACTGTTACAACGGTTATTTTATCGTTGGCGTTTGGTTTGTTAAAAATTTGCGTTTAGGCGCATTTTTGTAGGGTGGCTTTGACTTCTTGGGCTATGTCTTTGGAGAGGGGTTGTATGGCGTTTGTGGAGGCACTCCAGATTTCTATGCCCACAAAACTCTGGTCCTTATCCACATCGACGTAGATGTCTTCGCCTAGCATGCGGGTGTCGGTGATTTTGGCGTCTTTGAGTTTGATGTAGAGTATGTCTGCTTTGCGGTCGTATTTGACTTTCATTTTCATCGCATCATGTTAGCTGGTATCTGGAGTGTGATAATTAATTTTTCTATCTGAGAAGAGGCGGCGGGGTCTTTGCCTCGTTGTAAAAGGCGTTTTCTCTAATGCTTTTTGTGCGTGAAAATTTTTTATTAGGCACCGCTGTGTTGTGGTTGTTGCGGGCGGAAAGTTGTCTGTTGGGCCATGCGAGTGCCCCATTGCATTGCGATGTCCATTGATATTCAACAATTCTTGTGATGAAAAAAGCGGTCTATACATGCTTTCACACTCACATGGTGTCGGTTTCAACATGGAGTCATGTATGGCGTGTGGTGGAAATCACATATGCCACACCGAAACAGAAGCCGAAACACAGCCTGTTCCCAAAATGCAATCGCGCCCCGTTGCCGACGTGAGGTGTGCCGTAAACCAAAACACCCACATAAAGAACGCAGACGCAAAAAAGACAGGTTCCGGCCCCTTAAATAAGGGGGTCTAGTTTGCTGTGAGCCGCACGTCTCCAGCGTTTTCCCCAAGGTTTTTAAAACACAAAAGATTCCTTCTTAATCGACAAATATCAGCGCAGGATTGGTTTTGTGTGCAGATCAAGTTTTTAGGCGGCGCAAGAGAAGTCGGCAGGATCGGAATCAGCGTTAAGACGGCGAAAACACAGGTCGTTATCGATTATGGCGTGATGTTGGATAATGAGCCGGGGTTTCCGATGCATGTGCCGCCCAAAGACGTAGACGCCCTGATTTTAACGCATAGCCACCTCGACCACAGTGGCGCGTTGCCGATTTTTTACATAAACGACAAAATCCCCCTCTACACAAACAAACTCAACCTCGAACTCTCACAGCTACTCATACAGGACTTCATCCACCTCTCAAGCTACTACCTCCCCTTTGAGTACCTCGAACTCAAAACCATGATGCGCAACAACCGCCACCTCCAATTCGGCGAAGCACAAACCGTCGGCGACATCCAAATCACCCTCCTAAACGCAGGCCACACCCCCGGCAGCGCATCCGTCCTCATCGAAGCAGAAGGCAAACGCTTCCTCTACACAGGCGACTTCAACACCGAAGAAAGCAAACTCCTCCCAGGCGCATCAACAGATTACGGCGAACTAGACGCAATCGCCATAGAAAGCACCTACGCAGACGCGGACCACACACCCCGCCCAGAACTCGAACGCCAATTCATAGAAGCCTGCAACGCAGTCGTCGAAGTCGGCGGAACCGTCCTTGTCCCAAGCTTCGGCGTCGGACGCGCACAAGAAATCGCCACCATCCTAGCCGCAAACCACTTCGAACACCCCGTCATCCTAGACGGCATGGCAAGAGAAGCCAGCAGAGTTATCATGAACTACAAAGAGTTCCTCAAAGACCCCCGCCTCTTCATGAACGCCATGCACAGCTGTGATTGGGTAGACGGTTGGCGAGATCGCAGAAAAGCCCTCAAAACACCCTGCGTCATCGTCTCAACCGCAGGCATGCTCAAAGGCGGACCAGCAGCATTCTACCTCTCCAAACTCGGCAAAAAAGCCATAAACGCCGTTTACCTCGTCAGCTACCAAATCCCCGGCACCCCCGGACGCGAACTCATGGAAAAAGGCGTATGCACCCTCGACGGCAAAATCCGAAAAATCAAAGCCGCATACCGCCACTTCGACTTCAGCAGCCACTGCGGCGCAAGCAGACTCAAAGAAACCCTAACCAAACTCCAAGGCAAACCCAAAGTCCACGTCGTGCACGGCGCAGAAGGCAACTGCGAACTACTCGCAAACTGGGCCCAAACCACACTTGGACTAGACGCAACCGCGCCGAGAACAGGTGAAACCTACGATGTTTAGGTGAAGAAACTTGAAGATCGCCCTTTTAGCCATGGGGCAAATCGCGCCCAACATCTTATCGGATGTATCACGCACATTAACAGCTATCTTCCCAGACACAACCAGCACCGTATCACAGGAAGTTTTAGCTGTTCCACAGCAAGCATTTAACAAAGAACGCAACCAATACAACTCAACACAAATTCTAAACCACATCCAAACCTTTGCACACAACCACGGCGAGTTCCAGCGGGTTTTAGGCATAGCAGACGTCGATGTTTACGCTTCAGGATTGAACTATGTCTTCGGCGAAGCATACATTTCAGGGCGCGTGGGCCTGATTTCTCTTTGGCGCCTCAGGCCCGAATTCTACGGTGAAGAACCAGACTCAGGCGCACTCAAACTGCGAATCCTAAAAGAAGCCGTGCACGAGTTGGGACACACCTTGGGTTTGCAACATTGCACCCACAGCTACTGTGTTATGCATTTCTCAAATTCCATCTTTGAGGTGGATAAAAAACAAAGCTTATTCTGCGACCAATGCTATCTAACTGCATCGCTAACCATAAACCGAATGGACCAACAAACATGACACAACCGCTACCAACAGAAGAGCCCAAGAACACTCCAGCAGACACCTTCAAATTCGAAGCCATCTACCTCCTTCCAATATTGGCAAGCATGCTATTCGGCTTAGCCTGCTCACTTGTGTTGCTACCCCAATCCACACCTGTCGTACCCGTAACGCCGATTCCCCAAGACACCCCCGGCGCAGACTGGGGCAACGCCTTCTACTTTGTCGGACTCATAGCCATAAGTGCAACAGTATTCTACATACTGCTCAAACGCAAAAGCAAACGCATAATCAAAGGCCTCATCGTCCTCGCCTTAACCACAGCCGCAATGCTACTCTCAATAGTCTACCTCACCGCATTAGTAGCGTATTTACCCTTCTTAGCAGACTGGCTAATCATCATTCCCCTCGCCGTCGCGTTCACGGTGCTCTTTGATTTGGCGATATTCCGCTTCGGAAGCACAGCCCGAAACGTCGCAGTCATCCTCGTCGGCGGCGCATTAGGCATGTTCTTCGGCTACAACATCGCCAGCCTCTCCCTTTGGAGCGCAGTACTGATACTGATTTTTCTAGCGGTATACGACATCTTCGCAGTCTACAAAGGCCCAGTCGGCAAAATCGCGCAGTCAGGACTTGATCAACTACAAGGCTTAAGCTTCGCATTCAAAGACATCCAGATGGGCTTGGGAGACTTAGTCTTCTACTCTATGCTCACAGGCGCCATGATCTTCGGGTTCCCCTCAAGCATCCTGCCAGTTTTAGCATCCGTCATCGGCATCATAGCTGGCTCAATAATCACGTTCTACATGCTTGAGAAGAAAGGACTTTTCCCAGGATTGCCATTCCCCATCTTCCTAGGCTTAGCATTCGGGTTAACTGCAGGTTTTCTGCTATAACCATAAACGTTTAAACCATCCCCTGAAACACTAGAAAGTGATTCATTTGCCCTCAAAAGTCTCGGTAGTTAAAGGCAAACGTGGACTTGAACCCGTTTTCAAAGCATTGGACTTAATCGATTACCAAACAGCCTTAGCGGGATTCAGTAAGGTGCTCATCAAAGTCAACTTCATAACCACCATGACTTGGGAAACAGGAGCCACAACCGACCCCATCGTAGTGGAAGCCTTAATCCAGAAACTCCAAAGCCTCCCAGTTGAGATTTTTGTAGTTGAGTCAGATGCCAGCATGACCAACGCCGACAAAGCCTTCCAAGCCACAGGTATGGCGGCACTATGCGAAAAATACGGCGTAAAACACCTTAACCTAAGACACGTAGAGGACAAAGTTAAACTCAAAGTTCCCAACGGCGACGCCCTCAAAACCCTAACGGTACCTCGAATCGTCACCGAATCAGCGATTATCAGCGCTGCAAAGATGAAAACTCATGTGGCAACCAAGGTCACGTTGGGGATGAAGAATATGTTTGGGCTTCTGCCTGATAAACTAAAATTCAAGTACCATGCGATGGGGATAAGCAAAGTTATAGTGGACATAAACTCTGTTTTGAAATCGCATTTGACTGTGGTGGATGGGTTTGTTGCTATGGAAGGAAAGGGACCAACCGAAGGCACCCCAGTCAACATGAACCTCATCGTGGGAGGCACAGACCCGGTCGCCACCGACGCCACATGCACACGCATCATGGGCTTAAATCCCGTCGAAGTTAGCCACATAAGAGGTATCCATCAAAAGGCAATCGGAGACATGGATGACGTTGAGATTTTAGGAGTGAACGTCGAAGAAGTGAAGCGGGTGTTCAAAACAAAATAGTCGGATTTGAAAAAAGGAGTTTATTGGGTGCCTTTTATGGCAATTTGAACGCTAAAGTCAGTGATGTCCGCGATGCCTGAAGAGACGGTCAAGGTTATGGTAGCTTGTGTCGATTGCCCTGGAGATAGACGCGTGCCTTCTTTGTTCCATGTCACCGTAATTGGGCCATTAGCACTGATTGGACTCCAATTCGAGGCATTCATGTTTAACTCAAGAGATACTCCACTGCTAGTATTTTTAATGTAAACTGTCTTTGTAGTTGAACCACCTGGAGTTAAACTACCCCAACTAAACGATGACAACGGCACAGTACAGGCACTATCAGAATAAACCCCCAAGTTGGCAGAAACCGTAACTGACCCAGATGAACTAAGCGTTCGACTTGTAGTTATCGCAGCGTAAGTTGTAGAAGCAAGCAACACTGCAGTAAGGGTTAATGCGGTTAATGAGAGGGCGAATTTCTTGGTTTTTAAATCCATCACTATCACATGTATTGAGTGTTAATACTCAATTCACACATGGTTCTGCTTTAAAAGCGTTATTTTTTTCTCATGGAATGTGATGTTTTGTCGTACGGAAATACAGTCAATGATATATATTCGAGATATTATCCTTTGCAGTAATACTGCATTTATGATGTGCTTTGTTGAGCTTAGGCATATGAATAACTGGTCTGGCACTGATATTGCGTTTTTTTGTTGATGGGAATAGCTTTTTTAGTTCTTGGCGATTTTATTTTGGCGGTGTGAGTTTATGGAGGATGCGGATGTTTGGGTTCCAGCGGATGGTGACACATTCGTCACTGAAGACGGCTTTATTATGAATACGTTCGGTTACGAGCACCCTGATGACAGGGTTTTTGCTTTCCTAAAGTACATCCCAGCAGAGTACAGGGAGTTGTTTAACGTGGAGATGCTTCAGCGGACTTGGAAGTTCGGCGTAAAACCGCTTACCAGTCAGTTGTTTCGCGCAGAGAAACTCTACACCGCCAAAAACTACCAAACCTTCCTTGAGGCTTTCCGCAAAAACTTCCCCAACTACCTCTTCTTTGATAAAACACGCGGTAAAGAACTCATCACCGCACCGCTCGACAGGATTGAGCAGGTGTTTGTTCCCAAAGACCGCTTAATCTGGCTTCAAAACCTCAAAAACCCCGACGACTTCCAGAAAATGGCGCTTGAAATCGTTGACCTCATCCACAAAGAATCAGCTGTTCCATATGCAGATCTGGGACTTCATGGCTCCACAGCTTTGGAGATGCATGCCCCCGAATCCGACATAGACTTCGTCGTGTATGGCACAGAAAACTTCCGCCAAGTCGAACAAACCCTCCAAATCCTCGCCAACCAAGGAGTAGTCAGCTACATCGCCGGCAACCGCATAGAAGCCGCACGCCACTTCGTGGGCAAGTACAAGGGTAAAATCTGGATGTACAACGCCACAAAGAAGCCCGAGGAAATCAAGGGCAAATACGGCGACTACACCTACACAGCGTTGGCTCCTGTGAGGTTCTCTGCAACGGTCTGCAACGACACCGAAACCATGTACCGCCCCGCAATCTACAAAATCAGCAACTACCAACCCATGGACCCCCAATCCGAACTCCAAATAGAACAAATCCCCCTACAAGTCACCTCAAACATCGGCTGCTACCGAAACGTCGCGCGAGCAGGCCAGCAGATCAAGGTTGCAGGCACCTTAGAAAAAGTTCAGTCCACACATAACGACACAGTTTTCTACCAAGTTGTTGTTGGAACAGCCACTTCAGAAGAAGAATACATATGGCCAACCTAAAACTGCGCGACCGTGACGCCATCCAAAGCGCTGAGGGCATAATTTTCCGCGTGTTTGGCTACAGCCACCCCAAAGACGCATATCTTTGCGACGCCGAATACGCGAGCTCAAAAATATTCCACTCAACCGATCCACGCGCGCCAAGAGAAGGCAGAAGTGAACTATACTACAAATTCTATAACGACGAAGGCATGAAACTCGTCGCCAAAAAATATCCCCAGTATCTCGTTAACCATGAAATGCTTGGCTTGAAACTGGTCGGTGTCCCACAGGATCTAATTTTTGAAGCGCGGCAGCCACAGCCCCGATTGCAGGAACTGTTGAAGACGGGTGCCACTGACCCGCTATTGGCAGCAATGGAGCGCGTGCTCGAGGTTGCAACAAGTAAATCAGGCGTTTCAGATGCAAGCTTCGGCGTTTTCGGTTCCATGCTGCATGGTTTTCATCATCCAAAATACAGTGACATCGACTTCACCATCTATGGCAAAGAAGAAAATCGCAAAATTCGCGAAATCAACGCCGAATTGTATGCTGACCCCAACTCTGGATTAACAAACGAATTCGCCTCAGAGGACGCCATGAAGGGCAAACGTTGGCTATTCAAAAACTTCGATGTTGAAGACTTTGTTTGGCATCAACGCCGCAAATACATCTATGGACTTTTCGACGACCGCAAAAACAGCGGCAGAATCATAAAAGCTGAATTCGAACCCGTCAAAGCATGGGGCGAAATCAAAAACGAATACGACCCAAATTCACGCATACATCAGAAGGGCTGGGTGAAACTTAAAGCACGCGTCACAGCAGACGACGATGGACCATTCATCCCCTCAGTATATGGCATTGAACCCTTAGAAGTCCTCAGTGGACCCCAAGAAGCCCTCGAAGTCGTCCGCGTCTTCAGTTACATGGAAGAGTTCCGCCAACAAGTCCAACG
This sequence comes from Candidatus Bathyarchaeota archaeon, assembly GCA_023488905.1. Lineage (GTDB taxonomy): Archaea > Thermoproteota > Bathyarchaeia > Bathyarchaeales > Bathycorpusculaceae > Bathycorpusculum. Next base: position 573 of record JAMDCQ010000018.1, on the reverse strand, counting down.
CGACGAAACCATAATCGTAGAAGGCAACCTTGAAGAAGTAGCATCGCCCAAAGGCAGCTTTCTGCAGGTAACGCTGACTTATTGCCCAAGGTATTACGAGCAGGTCCTAAAAGCGCTACATTAACGTGACTGTGTCGCTACATTTGTTGCTCTGCCATAGACCTCGCCCCTTATAAGAAGCGCTAAAACTCGGTCTTTACTTCTGCGCTCTTTATGTGAGTGGGAAATTTTACGGCACACCACATGTCTGCTTGAGGACAGCTTTGCTTTTTGGGATCAGGCTGTATTTCCGCTTCTGTTTCGGTGTGGGATATGCGTTTTTCTTCACAAGAATACATGGAAACGCCTGATTGTGCGTGTGGCGCCATGTTGCGATTGGTTTTTTCTCCACAAGAACCAACGAACAGCACAATGCAATGGACACTAGCATGCGAAGAAACCCCGCAACCAAACCAACACCACACCCACCCTAATAAAAAATTTTCACGCTCAAAAAGCCATAAACAAAACACCTTTCACAACCACCAAACAGTCAACTCGAACTCAAATCGAGCCTTCGCCGTCTGCTTACAA
>JAMDCQ010000017.1:104486-104917 GCA_023488905.1 Candidatus Bathyarchaeota archaeon | reverse complement strand
CCAACATTTAGAAATCACCCGTCAAGGCTAACCCAACATGAAAATTACTCTAATTAATCCGCCATACCCGCCAAGCGTCCACTCCCATCCACCCTTCATACCGCTCGGCATCGCTTATTTGGGAGCCGTCGCTGAAAAAGCAGGGCACCAAGTCACAGTCATAGACTGCCAAGCCGAAAGACTCACTTACGAAACCTTCCGAACACGCGTCGCCCAGACACCCTCAGACGTCATCGGCGCAACCGCCACCACGCTACTCTACAAATCCGCCATGAACATACTCACTATAGCTAAAGAGGTGCAGCCGAACGCAACCATAGTTCTTGGCGGGTCGCATGGAACTTTTTGGGACGAAAACGCCCTCAAAGAGTACCCGAGCCTAGACATTCTTGTCCGCAGAGAAGGCGAAGAAACTCTGCTGGAACTCGCCA
>JAMDCQ010000017.1:102821-104476 GCA_023488905.1 Candidatus Bathyarchaeota archaeon | reverse complement strand
GCATGATTTCGAGCAGAAAAACTCGAAAACGGCTCCAGTCTCAAAAGTGTCTTGGGCATAACTTACCGTGACGGCGACAAAATCGTCCGCAACCCAAACCGCCCCTTCATCCAAGACCTTGACAGTCTGCCTTTCCCCGCGCATCACCTGATGTCACTGGAGAAACTCAAACACAACGGCAAACTCCTCATTCCGCTCGTTAGTAGCCGTGGATGCGTGTACTGGTGTGACTTCTGTAGCACGGTCCGCATGTTTGGGCGTGGGTACAGAATGCGCAGCGCCAAGAACGTGGTTGACGAGATGCAGTTTGTGCATGAGAAATACGGCGTTGACCAAGTGACCTTCTACGATGACGCATTTAGCGTTGACCGAAACCGTGTGCTGCAAATTTGCCAAGAACTGCATAACAGAAATCTTAAGCTAATTTGGGACTGCGGCACACGCGTAGACATGGTAGACCGCGAACTCATGAAGACCATGAAGGATGCAGGTTGCATAGCGGTTTGGATGGGTGTAGAGTCGGGCTCCGAAGCAGTTTTGGGTGCCATGAACAAAAGCATCAAACTGGAGCAAACCCGAAAAGCCTTCAAAACAGCCCACGAAGTCGGGTTAATGACCATCGCAAACGTCGTTTTAGGTTTTCCCGGCGAAACCGAAGCAACCGCCAAACAAACTATCCGCTTCGTTCAGCAATTAAACCCCGAAGACGTGGGTTTTTACATTGCTACACCTTATCCGGGGACACCCATGTATGAGCAGGTAGTCAAAAACGGCTGGTTACGTGTCAATGACTTTGACCGTTTTGACACGGCTGGACCAACCTTTGAAACTCCAGAGTTAAGTATGACAAAACTCGCGGAACTCAGGTCTAAGGCGTATCAGCAATTCTATCTGCGCCCAGGCTACGTGTTGCATATGATGCGGCTGGGCGGAACATATGGCAAGTCTGCGGTTAAAACTTCAGGCGCCTATCTGCTACGTGCTCTCCATCTGAAGTACTGGTAGCTTTTCGCTGCGTTTCCTTAGGTATGCAACGGCGGCTAGCACCAGCACTACAACTCCGAGGGATATGGTGATGGAGAGAAAGTTTATTCCGATGGGTGATAACCCCAAGAATAATCCGATTAAGCCTGTTAAACCGAAACTTAATGCCACGGATAGCACAAAGCTTTCGATTATGTCGAGCCTATTTTTGCCTAAGAATAATATGTTAACTAAGCAGTAACCGGGCAAGAAGACTATGAAAACAAATCCGAGAACAAAACGGGCGCCGACTAAAGCGGAGTCGCCTGGGATAAGGTAAGTGGCGAGTAGTGTTAAAACGGTGAATCCAAAGACGATTTCGAACCATCTTAGCGGTTTCAGGGCAAGCACTTTTTTAAATTTTATTTTAAAAAAATAAAAAATAAAGGAGAGGGGTTTTTACATGAATGCCTTGTAGATTGGGTGAGTTTCTTCTAGCGGTCTTGTTCCGAGGTCAGCTGCGGCTGATGCGATGTATGTGTCAGTGATTGCTGCGGCTGGGAAGACCCATTCTGCTTGTTCAGCTGGCCCGATCATGAGCCAGTTTGCGCCGGCCATTTGCATGATGGTGTTGGTGGAGCAGACGGTTCCTTTGCGGAATTCTTTGGCGATGTTTGCTTTGACCCAACCCA